>NZ_CP017754.1:0-626283 GCF_001854325.1 Cupriavidus malaysiensis | reverse complement strand
CAGCACTGCATGCGTCACGTACTCGGCCATCTGCGCGGCCATGCCGGCGTCGTCCAGGCGCACGATGGGCACGCCTGCGGGCAGCGCGGCGGGATCCTGGTCGCGCAGGCGCAGGATGCCGTCGACGCCGGCGCCCAGGTTGAACACGGCCTTCAGGTCGGTGCGCCCGCGCAGCATCTCCAGCGGCGGGCGCCACACCACGGCATAGTCCGCCTGCTCGCCCCGGCTGCCTTCCCAGGTCAGGCACTGCGCCTCGGGCAGGGCCTGGGCGAAGCCTTCGATCCACGGTGCATACCGGCCGTCCGGCACATACAACTGCAACTTCATCTGGGGCTCTCCAACGCGTGTCCGGGCAGCCAGGCGCGCCGCCCTGTCTTGTCTGTGTGGGCTATCCGGCACGGCGCGCGCTGCCGCGGGCCGCGCGCCGTACCGCCTGCTATTGTGGCAGACCCGCGCCGCAGACGCAGCCCTGGCGCGCCGGCGCGCGCCGCGGGCATGTATCAGGCACGTCCGGCGAAGGTCAGCAGCTGCGCCCCTTCGCTGACCTGGTCGCCGACCGCGTACAGCAGTTCGCCGACGGTACCGTCGACCGGCGCGCTGATGGTGTGCTCCATCTTCATCGCCTCCATCACCAGCAGCGGCGTGCCGCGCACGACGCTGGCGCCGGCCTCGACCAGCACGGCGATGACCTTGCCCGGCATCGGCGCGGTCAGCTTGCCGCCCTCCCCCTCGCCCTCGCCGGCATGGGCGAGCGGGTCCAGCAGGGTCAGGACGTCGTGGCGGCCATCATGGAAGAGGTGGAAGCGCTCCCCGTCGGCGTGCACCTGGCCGTGCACCCGGCGCGTGCCCAGGTCCACGCGGACGTCCGCGGCAGCACAGGCCGCCGCGAACGGCGCGGCCTGGTCGGCGAAGAACAGCGTGGCACGGCCGCCCTGCTCGACCAGCGCGACCTCCAGGATGGTCCCGTCGGCCTTGGCCAGGCGCAGTTCGCGCCGGGCCCGGCCATTGAGGCGCCAGGCCCCGGCACGCACCCAGGGCGAGTGGGGATCGGCCTCGTCGACGCGGCGCTCGGTCGCCTCGCGCGCCTGCAGCGCCGCCACCGCCAGCGCGATGGCCTCCATGCCCACCGGCGCCGCCGGCGGGAACAGCACTGCCCGGTTGCGTTCGATCAGCCCGGTGTCCAGGTCCGCCTGCGCGAAGGCCTCGCACGCCACCAGCCGCTGCAGGAAGGCCACGTTGGTCGACAGCCCCACCACCTGGTAGGCCGCCAGCGCCTGGCGCATGCGCGCCAGCGCCTCGTCGCGGTCGCGCCCCCACACGATCAGCTTGGCGATCATCGGGTCGTAGTAGGGGCTGATGGTGTCGCCCTCGCGCACACCCGCGTCGATGCGCACGCCGGCCGGGCCGTGCGGGTTGCCGTCGACCGCGCCGCCGCGCATGAACTGCACCGCCGCCGGCGTGCGCAGGTAGCGCAGCGTGCCGGTCGAGGGCAGGAACTGCTTGTCCGGGTTCTCGGCGTAGATGCGCGCCTCCAGCGCGTGGCCGTCGATGCGCAGCTGCTCCTGCGCCAGCGGCAGCGGCTCGCCCGCGGCCACGCGCAGCTGCCACTCGACCAGGTCCTGCCCGGTGATCATCTCGGTCACCGGGTGCTCGACCTGCAGCCGCGTGTTCATCTCCATGAAGTAGAAGCTGCCGTCCTGGTTGGCGATGAACTCCACCGTGCCGGCGCCCACGTAGCCCACCGCGCGCGCCGCGGCCACCGCCGCCTCGCCCATGGCGCGCCGGCGTTCCTCGCTCATGCCCGGCGCCGGCGCCTCTTCCAGCACCTTCTGGTGGCGCCGCTGCACCGAGCAGTCGCGCTCGAACAGGTAGACACAGTGGCCCTGGCTGTCGGCGAAGACCTGGATCTCGATGTGGCGCGGGCGCGTCAGGTACTTCTCGACCAGCACGCGCTCGTCGCCGAAGCTGGCCAGCGCCTCGCGCTTGACCGAGGCCAGCGCGGCCTCGAAGGCCTCGGGCGCCTCGACCACGCGCATGCCCTTGCCGCCGCCGCCGGCGCTGGCCTTGAGCAGCACCGGGTAGCCGATGCGGTCGGCCTCGCGGCGCAGCAGCGCCGGGTCCTGGTCCTCGCCGTGGTAGCCGGGCACCAGCGGCACGGCGGCGGTCTCCATCAGCTGCTTGGCCGCGCTCTTGCTGCCCATGGCGCGGATGGCCGAGGCCGGCGGGCCGATGAAGACCAGGCCGGCGGCCGCGCAGGCCTCGGCGAAGCCCTCGTTCTCGGAGAGGAAGCCGTAGCCGGGGTGGATGGCCTGGGCGCCGGTGGCGCGCGCCACCTCGATGATGTGGTCGGCGCGCAGGTAGCTGTCGCGCGCGGCGGCGCCGCCGATGTGCACGGCCTCGTCGCAGAAGGCCACGTGGCGCGCGTCGGCGTCGGCGTCCGAGTACACCGCCACGGTGCGGATGCCCAGCCGGCGGCAGGTGGCCGCCACGCGGCAGGCGATTTCTCCTCGGTTGGCGATCAGGATCTTGCGGAACATGTTTCCTCCATCCTCCGGTCTCCCGGCGCCACCGCCAAGCTGCGGCGGACGCCGGCCAGGCCGCCCGCCGCCCGCCTCAGCGCATCATCCGGCCCAGCCTTCGGTGCGGATGTCCAGCCGAGCCAGCAGCGCGCGGTCGCGCTCGGCCTGCGGGTTGCCCGTGGTCAGCAGCCGGTCGCCGTAGAAGATGGAGTTGGCGCCGGCCATGAAGCACAGGGCCTGCAAGGCTTCGTCCATTGTCTCGCGTCCGGCCGAAAGACGCACCATCGATTTGGGCATGGTGATGCGCGCCACGGCGATGGTGCGCACGAACTCGAAAGGATCGATCCGGTCCGCGCCGGCCAGCGGCGTGCCGTCCACCGGCATCAGGTTGTTGATGGGCACCGACTCGGGATAGGGATCCAGGTTGGCCAGCTGGGCGATCAGGCCGGCGCGCGCCTCGCGCGTCTCGCCCATGCCGACGATGCCGCCGCTGCAGACATGGATGCCGGCGTCGCGCACGTGGCCGATGGTATCGAGCCGGTCCTGGTAGGTGCGGGTGCTGACGATCTTGCCGTAGTACTCGGGCGAGGTGTCCAGGTTGTGGTTGTAGTAGTCCAGCCCCGCCTCCTTGAGCTGCTGGGCCTGTCCGGGCTCGAGCATGCCCAGCGTGACGCAGGTCTCCAGGCCCATCGCCTTGACCTCGCGCACCATGTCCATCACCGGCTCCAGGTGGCGCTCCTTGGGGCTGCGCCAGGCCGCGCCCATGCAGAAGCGGGTGGCGCCGCTGGCCTTGGCCTCGCGCGCGGCCTGCAGCACCTCGTCCAGCGCCATCAGCTTGCTGGCCTTGAGGCCGGTGTCGTGGTGAGCGCTCTGCGAGCAGTAGCCGCAGTCCTCTTCGCAGCCGCCGGTCTTGATCGACAGCAGCGTGGAGAGCTGCACGGTATTGGCGTCGAAGTGCTCGCGGTGGACCTGCTGGGCACGGAACAGCAGGTCGTTGAAGGGCAGCGCGAACAGCGCGGCGATATCGGCCACGCTCCAGCGCGCATCGGCCGGCAGCTGGGCCTGGCGCTGGCGCGCGCTCTGGCGCAGCGCGTCGGCGGAAATGGTGGCGACGGTGGTGTTCTCGATCGGGTTCATCGGGGTCCTCTTCTTTCTCTTTCTCGTTCGGTTTTCGATCCAGGCGCGCGCGCCTGGGGCAATGTCTTGCTCAGGGCCGTGGCGCCGCGCCGGCCTGCACCCAGGCCGCCAGCAGCGGCGCCAGGTCGAGCCGGGCCGCGGCGTCGGCGGGTGCCACCTGCCAGGGCAGTTCGCCCAGGCAAGGCGCGCCCAGCGTGCGGTGCAGCGTGTCGATGTTCTGCTCGGCCAGCAGCATGTCCGGGTCGACCCGGTTGGCGATCCAGCCGGCCAGGGTCAGGCCGCGCGCGCGCACGGCGGCGGCGCTCAGCATGGCGTGGTTCAGGCAGCCCAGGCGCACGCCGACCACCAGCACCACGGGCAGGCCCAGCATGGCGGCGAGGTCGGCGGTGTCCCAGCCCGCGCTGGCGCCATCCGGGTCGCCGCCGTCCGGCAGGTGCAGCGGCACCTGGAAGCCGCCGACCCCTTCCACCACCACCGCTTCGGCCTGGCGGCGCAAGGCGGCGAAGGCGGTCCGGATGGGACCGGGCGCGATGCGCGCGCCTTCCGCGGCCGCGGCCAGGTGAGGCGAGCACGGCGTGCGCAGCAGGAAGGGGCAGGTCTCGTGCAGCGCGACCTCGACCGAGCCGGCGGCGCGCAACCGGGCCACGTCGTCGTTGTGCCAGGCGCCGTCGCGCCATTCGCTGCCGCTGGCGACCGGCTTCATGCCGGCGGCGCGGTAGCCGGCGGCGCGCAGCGCGTGCAGCAGGGTGGCGCTCGCGTGGGTCTTGCCGACGCCGGTGTCGGTGCCGGTCACGAAGCAGGCCAGCGAGGCCGGACGGAGCGCGGCGGGCAGGCTGGCGTTCATGCGGCCTCCCGTGCCGGTACCGCGCCGGCGGCGCGCGCATGGCGGCCGAGCGCCGCCAGCAGGGTAGCCACGTCCTGCGCGCTGTGCGCGGCCGACAAGGTGATGCGCAGGCGCGCGGTGCCGGCTGCCACGGTAGGCGGCCGGATCGCGCCGACGCGGATACCGTCGGCCTCCAGCGCGGCGGACAGCGCCAGCGCCTCGTCGTTGTCGCCGATGATCAGCGGCTGGATCGCCGTGTCGCTGGGCGGCAGCTGCCAGCCGGCGGCGGCTGCCAGCGGCGCCAGGCCGGCACGCAGCTCGGCGATGCGCTCGGCCAGCGCGGCGCGCCGGGCATCGCCCTCGGCGCCGGCGATCAGGTCCAGGCTGGCCAGCAGCGCGTGCGCCACGGCGGGCGGCGCGGCGGTGGTATAGATATAGGGACGCGCGGCATTGACCAGGTGCTCGATCACCAGCGGGTGCGCCGCCACGAAGGCGCCGGCCACGCCGGCCGCCTTGCCCAGGGTGCCGATGTAGACGAATCGCTCCGAGGCCAGGCCCAGGTGGGCGAGCACGCCGCGGCCCTGCGCGCCCAGCGCGCCGAAGCCGTGCGCGTCGTCGACGATGAGCCAGGCATCATGCCGTTCGGCCAGCGCCAGCAGGCCGGCCAGCGGGGCGATGTCGCCGTCCATGCTGAACACGCTGTCGGTGACGATCAGCTTGAGCGGACTGGTACACGCGCCCAGCAGTGCGTCGAGCGCCGCCAGGTCGCCATGCGGGTAGCGCTGCACAGCGGCGCGCGCCAGCCGGGTGCCGTCGATCAGCGAGGCATGGTTGAGGGCCTCGCTGAACAAGGTCGCCTCGGCGCTCCCGAGCGCCGTCAGCACGGCGAGATTGGCCATGTAGCCGGTGCAGAAGTAGAGCGCGCGCGCGGCGGGAATGTGCGGCGCCAGCCAGCGCGCCAGCTCCGCCTCGAGTTGCGCATGCGCCAGCGAGTGGCCGCTGACCAGGTGCGAGGCACCGCTGCCCGCGCCATAGCGGCGCACGCCGTCGATGAAGCCCTCGGCCACCGCGGCATGGTTGGCCAGCCCGAGGTAATCGTTGCTGCAGAAGGTAAGCAGGCGCCGGGCCGGGCCGGCCACCGATGCGTTCGAGGCATCGGCAGCATCGGCGGCAGCGGCGATGTCCTGCCAGGGGGCGCAGGCGCTGTGCGCGGTGCGGCGACGGCGCGTCAGGGCACTGGCCGCACGCGCCTGGGCGGCCTGTTTCAGGTGTTCAAGCAGCATCGAGACTCTCCTTCTGCTCGCGCCGGGCGGTGCCGGCGGCAGCGGGCGCCAGCACGGCGTCCAGCGTGGATTGCAGCCGCCCGGCCAGCCAACGGGCCTGCGCGGCATCGAAGACATAGGGTGGCAGCACGTAGAGCGTGCGGCCCAGGGGCCGGATCAGCAGCTCGCGCGCCAGGCCGGCCTGGTGGAAACGCGCGGCGAAATCGGCGCCGGCCAGTTCGGCGCGCACGTCGGCGGCCCAGATCAGGCCGCGCTGGCGCACGTGCGTAAGGCGCGCGTCGGCGGCCAGGCCTGCCATCGCTTCGGCCAGCCAGCGCGCGCGCTCGCGGTTGCGGACCAGCACGTCCTGCTGCGCGAACAGGTCGAGCGTGGCCAGCGCGGCGCGGCAGGCGAGCGGGTTGCCGGTATAGGAATGCGAATGCAGGAAGCTGCGCGCCACGTCGTCGGCGACGAAGGCCTGCTGGATGGCGTCACGCGACAGCACCAGCGAGAGCGGCAGGTAGCCGCCGCTGATGCCCTTGGACAGGCACAGGAAATCCGGCCACAGGTGCGCGGCCAGCGGCGCGGCGCCGGGCCCGGCATCGCCGCGCGCCTGCTCCCAGGCGAAGAAGGTGCCGGTGCGCCCGCAGCCCACCGCGATCTCGTCGGCGATCAGGTGCACGCGGTAGCGGTCGCACAACGCGCGCGCGCCGTCCAGGTAGGACGGGTCGTACATGGCCATGCCGGTGGCGCATTGCACCAGCGGCTCGATAATCAGCGCCGCGATCTGACCGCCGCGCTCACGCAGCAGCGCCTCCAGTTCGGCCAGCGCGCGCGCGGCCACGCCAGCGGCGCTCTCGCCCGGCGCGGCCTGGCGTGCATCGGGCGACATCACCACATGGGCCTGCGTCAGCAGCGGCGCATAGGCATCGCGGAAGACCGCCACGTCGGTCACGCCGAGCGCGCCAATGGTCTCGCCGTGGTAGCTGTGGCGCAGGCAGACGAACTCGCGCTTGGCCGGCAGCCCGGTATTGCGCCAGAAGTGAAAGCTCATCTTGAGCGCGATCTCCACCGCCGAAGCACCGTCCGAGGCGTAGAACGCGTTGCCGAGCGCGCCACCGGTCAATGCGCGCAGGCGCTCCGCCAGCTCCACCGCCGGCGCATGGGTGCAGCCGGCCAGCATGACGTGCTCGATGGTGTCGAGCTGCTCGCGCAGCGCGGCGTTGATGGCGGGATTCGCGTGACCGAACAGGTTGACCCACCAGGAACTGGTGGCATCGAAATAGCGCTGCCCCTGCGCATCGAACAGCCATGGGCCCTCGCCGCGCGCGATGGCCAGCGGCGGCTCGCCGGCCGCGGGCGCCGGGCGCAGGCGCGTGCAGGGATGCCAGACCGCCTGCAGGCTGCGCTGGCCCAGCGTCGGGTGCGGCGCCAGGCCGTCGCTGCCGGGGGCGGCGGCGGGAGATGGAATTGTCGGATGTGCCAAGGGGACCCTCCTTCGTTGAGCGCGCGCACAGCGGCCGGAACGGCGCCGCACGGCTTGCGGAGGGCCATGTTAGGAAGATCGGCAGGCGCTTGGCAAACCTTCGCCAAAAGCGGATTTGAACGCGTTTTATTCGGATTTACGCGAAGAAGATCGGCAGTTGATGCTTCGCCGACGCGACACGTCGCCTTCTGCGCACAACGTGCACGGCAGCTTTTTTCAGGGAAGCGGATCGAAAGGCAGCCCCAGCTCGCGGAAGAAGCGCGCCACCTCGGGCAGCCACACTGCCATGCCGGCGCGGCTGCCGAACAGCCGGTGCGCGTCGCCGTCGAAATTGCCGTAGTCGACCAGGCGCGCATCGGCGCCAGCGCCCTCCGCCTCGGCGCGATAGGCATGGAACATGCGCGCGGGCAGCGGCGCCGGCCAGAAGCTGTCGTTGTCGCCGTAGAACCAGAGCGAGGGATAGCGCGCCAGGCGGCCATAGCCGGCGAAGGCTTCGACCAGGTCCGCCTGCCAGCCCGGGCAGGCGTCGTCGCGCAGGCCACCGGAGAAATTGATGACGCCGCGCACGCCCGGGTAGCTCAAGGTGCCGAAGGCCATCGTGGTGAGGCCGCCATGCGACTGCCCGATGACGACGATGCGGCTCATGTCCACGTAGGGCCGGGTACGCATGTAGTCGAGCGTGGCGATCACATCTTCGGCCTGCGCCAGGCCGTTGCGCGCCACGTTGCAGCCGCCGCCGATATACGGGCCGCCGGACTTGGCGAAGCCTTGCCGCATGGGCAGGATCACGACGTAGCCGCGCTTGACGAATTCCGCGCTCTGCGCCGCATAGCGCGCGCGCGCCTGGAAGGCCGGCCGGCCGTGCGTCTTGCCGTGGTTGATCACCACCAGCGGGAACGGGCCGTCGCCCGCCGGCTTGAAGATGGTGGCCTCCAGTTCGATGATGAAGGGGCCGGCCGGCTTGGGCACCTTGACCACGTCCTCCTCGATGCGCGGCGGCTGTGCACGCGCAACGCCGCCCGCCGCCGCCCAGCCCAGGACCGCGCAGGCAAAGAGTGCAAGACAGGTGCGGCGCCGCCTCGTCATGGAATCGCCAGCTTCCGGCACATGGTCAGGCGCGGCGCAGGCCCGCGGGCGCTGCCATCAGCCCTCCCCCAGCATGTCGCCGTCGACATAGAGCCAGCGCGGCGCTTCGCCGGGCGCGCGCGCGGCGCGCACGAAGCGGCTGCGCTCATGCAGGCGCCAGGCGCGTCCGCCGACCTTGTAGCGGGCGACGAACTCCACTTCGGCGTGGTCGGCGTCCGCCTGGGCGTGCGACTTGACCGCCAGGCCGAGCCAGCGCGTGGCCGGATCGGCGGCGAGATCGGCCGGACAGGTGGAGGGATGCCAGGTCTGCCGCAGCCACTCGACCTCGCCGAGCACGTAGGCACTGTAGCGCGAGCGCATCAGCGTCTGCGCATCGCCGGGCAAGGCCTCCCCGCGATGGAAACGCCCGCAGCAGCTGGCGTAGTCCGCACCGCCGCAGGGACAGGGCTGCGGCGCCGCGGCCGGGCGCGCGTGCTTGCCCGCCATCGCCGCGCTCACAGCACCAGCGCGGGCAGCTCGCGCATGTCGGCGAAGATCGCGCTGGCGCCGGCATCGCGCAACTGCACGGCGTCATTACGCGCCGCGTAGCCGAACACGGTCATGCCCGCCGCGACACCGGCGGTGGCACCGGCCGGGCTGTCCTCGACCACGGCACAGCGCGCCGGCACCACGCCCATGGTCTCGGCCGCCAGCAGGTAGACGTCGGGCGCGGGCTTGCTGCGCTTGACCTCGGTGGCGGAGAAGACATGCTCGCGCGCATCCTGCTGGAACAGTTCGAGCAGGCCGGTGCGGCCGAGCTGCAGCTTGACCTTGATGCGGTCGGCACCCGACGCCACGCACACCGGCATGCCGGTGGCGGCAATGGCCGCGACCGCGTCGCGCACGTGCTCGATGGCCTCGACCTCGGCCTCCAGCACGGCGTTGCGCCGCGCCAGCCAGGTCGACAGCCAGTTGTCCGGCAGCGGCGCGCCGCGCAGGCGTGCAATGGTGTCCAGTTCCTCGCGCACAGCGCGGCCCAGGAACATCCGCGTGGATTCCTCCAGCGAGATGCCGATGCCCAGTTCATTGAGCATCTGGTTCAGCACGCGGTTGACGATGGGCTCGCTGTCGACGAGCACGCCGTCGCAATCGAAGATCACGCAATCGAACTTGCGCGCGTGCCGGGGAGTTACTGCATTCATGCCGGTTTCTTTTCCTTGCTGGTATCGGGCGGCGCCACCGCACGCAGCGCGGTCGGGCGGCCGCTCTTGAGATGGGCCTCGATCTGGTCGAAGCGGTCGAAGCCCCAGAAGGGCTCGCCGTCGATGATGACGAAGGGCGAGCCGAACACGCCCTTGGCCATCGCCACCTCGATCTCGGCCTTGAGCTGTTCCTTGATCTGCGGGCTGCTGGCGCCGGCATCCATGGCGCGGCCATCGATGCCGAGCGCATCGGCAAGCTTGACCAGCTCGGCCGGCTCGGCGATGTTCACGTCCTCGACGAAGAACGCATGATAGACCGCCTTGGCGAAGGCCGCGGCCAGATCTTCGCCATGGTGATTCTGCAGCCACAGCACAGCCCGCGCGGCCTGCGTGGTCGGCAGCGGAAAGTGCGTCGGACGGTGGTACTCGATGCCGTGGAAGCGCGCGGTGCGCTCGAAGTCGCGCCAGGCGTAGTCGCCCTTGAGCGGCAGCTGCGGCAGCGGCGCGCTGCCCGTGGTCTTGAACACCACACCCAGCAGGATGGGGTGCCAGGAAACGATGCGGCCGTACTTCTGTGCCAGCTCGTCGATGCGCGTGCTGGCGAAGTAGCCGTAGGGGGAGGAGAAGTCGAAGTAGAAGTCGATGGCAGCTGTCATGTCAGGGGCTCCGCATGCGGGGGCTTGTGAAAACGGCGATGCCGGCGCCGGCCTCAGGCCAGCGCGCGTGCGATCAGGATCTTCTGGATGTCGCTGGTGCCTTCGTAGATCTGGCAGACGCGCACGTCCCGGTAGATGCGCTCGACCGGGAAATCGCTGACATAGCCATAGCCGCCGAACACCTGGATGGCATCCGAGCAGACGCGCTCGGCCATCTCGCTGGCGAACAGCTTGGCCATGGCCGCCTCCTTCAGGCACGGCCGGCCGGCGTCGCGCAGGGAAGCGGCATGCCAGACCATCTGCCGCGCCACCTCGATGCGCGTGGCCATCTCGGCCAGGCGGAACTGCACCGCCTGGTGCTGGAACAGCGGCTGGCCGAAGCTCTCGCGCTCCTTGGCGTAGGCCAGCGCCGCCTCCAGTGCCGCGCGCGCCATGCCGACGCTCTGCGAAGCGATGCCGATGCGCCCGCCCTCCAGGCCGGACAGCGCCATCTTGTAGCCGCCGCCCTCCTCGCCCAGCAGGTTGGCCGCCGGGATGCGGCAGTTCTCGAAGACGATCTGGGCGGTGTCCGACGAATGCTGGCCGAGCTTGTCCTCCAGCCGCGCCACCACGTAGCCGGGCGTGCCGGTCGGCACCAGGAAGGCACTGATGCCGCGCTTGCCGGCGGTCTTGTCGGTCACCGCCAGCACGATGGCCACGTCGGCATGCTTGCCGCTGGTGATGAACTGCTTGACGCCGTCGAGCACGTAGTGGTCGCCGTCGCGGCGCGCCGTGGTGCGCAGCGCGGAGGCATCGGAGCCCACATGGGGCTCGGTCAGGCAGAAGGCGCCCAGCATCTCGCCGCGCGCCAGCGGCACCAGCCACTGCTGCTTCTGCGCTTCGCTGGCGAAGGCCATCAGCATGCTGCACACCGGGCAGTTGTTGACGCTGATGACGGTGGAGGTGCCGCCGTCGCCGGCGGCGATCTCTTCCAGGATCAGCGCCAGCGACAGGTAGTCGAGCCCGGCGCCGCCATAGGCTTCCGGCACCGCCACGCCATAGGCGCCGAGCGCGGCCAGCTGGCGGTGCACGTCCTTGGGAAAGGTGCCGTCGCGGTCCCACTGCGCGGCGCGTGGCGCGATCTCCTGTTGCGCGAACTGGCGCACGGCATCGCGGATCATTTCCTGTTCGGGGGTCAGCAGCATGTTGCTCTCTGTCGCTTGGGGTCGCTTGGGGTCGCTTGGGGTCGCTTGGGGTCGCTGTCCGTCAAATAGAGCGGCTGGCAGGCGGGACCGTCACGGCCCCGCCGTGCCGGGCTCACCAGGGCAGCTCGGCGCCGTCGTAGGCGTGGAAGCTGCCGTTGTCGGCCCGGCTCGCGCCGGCCAGCACGCGCCGCATGCCGCCCACGCTGTCTTCCACCGCGAGGTCGGCCCCGCTCCCGCCCATGTCGGTGCGCACCCAGCCCGGATGCAGCGCGACACAGGTGGCCTGGCGCGCATCCAGCGACACGCACTTGAGCACGGCATTGACCGCGGCCTTGCTGGTGCGGTAAAGCCAGCTGCGGTTGCTGTCCATGGCGCCGATGCTGCCCATGCGCGACGACAGCACCGCCAGCACGCCGCCCTGGCCGCCGCGGCCGGCCTCGACCAGGGGCAGCAGCAGCGGCAGCGCCATCATCGGCCCGAGCACGTTGACGTGCATGACCTCGTCGAAGTCCTGCTGCTGCACGGGCTGCGCGCCCTCGCTGCGCGGGCCGATCACGCCGGCGTTGTAGATGGCCACGTCGACGGCTTCGCCGTCGAGCTTCCAGCCCAGGCCGGCCACCGCGGCCGGATCCGTCAGGTCGACGCGATGCGCTTCGGCGCCGAGCGCCTGCAAGGCCTCGATGCCGGCCTCGCTGCGCGCGGTGGCGATCACGCGATGGCCGTCGGCGCGGTACTGGCGCACGAACTCCAGGCCGATGCCGCGCGAGGCGCCGAGAATGAGGACTGTGGACACGGATGGGCTCCTAGATCAGGGAAGGGGTTGCACGGGGCCGGCCCGCTGAGGCCGGCGCCGCACCTGGCTCAGACCAGCTCGATGCCGACCGCGGTGGCTTCGCCACCGCCGATGCACAGGCTGGCCACGCCCCGCTTGCCGCCGGTCTTGCGCAGCGCGCCGATCAGCGTGGTCATGATACGCGCCCCCGAGGCACCGATCGGATGGCCCAGCGCGCAGGCGCCGCCGTGGATATTGACCTTGTCGCGCGGGATCTCCAGGTCGTGCATGGCCGCCATCGGCACCACCGCGAAGGCCTCGTTGATCTCGAACAGGTCGACGCTGCCGGTGTTCCAGTCGAGCTTGCGGTACAGCTTGGCGATCGCCTCGACCGGCGCGGTGGTGAACCAGCCGGGCGCCTGCGCATGGGTGGTGTGGCCGAGCATGCGTGCCAGCGGCACCAGGCCGAGGCGGGCCGCGGTGGATTCGCGCATCATCACCAGCGCCGAGGCGCCGTCATTGATCGACGAGGACGAAGCGGCGGTGATGGTGCCGTCCTTGGCGAAGGCCGGCTTGAGCGACGGGATCTTGTCGAGCTTGATGCGGCGCGGGCCTTCGTCGGTGTCGATCACCGTGTCGCCGCCCTTGCCGGACACGGTCACCGGCGTGATCTCCCAGCGGAAGTCGCCAGCCTCGGTGGCCTGCTGGGCGCGGCGCACGCTCTCGATGGCGAAGGTGTCCTGCTGCTCGCGCGTGAAGCCGTACTTGGCCGCGCAGTCCTCGCCGAAGGTTCCCATGGCGCGGCCCTTGTCGTAGGCATCCTCGAGGCCGTCCAGCATCATGTGGTCATAGATCATGCCGTGGCCGATGCGGTAGCCGCCGCGGCCCTTGGGAATCAGGTAGGGCGCATTGGTCATGCTTTCCATGCCGCCGGCCACCGCGATCTCGAAGGAGCCGGCCAGCAGGCCGTCGAACACGTTCATGGCCGCACGCATGCCGGAGCCGCACATCTTGTTGACCGTGGTGCAGCCCACCGACAGCGGCAGGCCCGCGCCAAGCGCAGCCTGGCGCGCCGGCGCCTGGCCCTGGCCGGCCGGCAGCACGCAGCCGAACACCACTTCCTCGACCTGCTCCGGCTTGAGGCCGGCGCGCTCCACCGCGGCGCGGATGGCGGCGGCGCCGAGCTGCGGGGCCGTGAGCGAGGCGAACTCGCCCTGGAAAGCGGCCATGGGCGTGCGCACGGCCGATACGATGACGATAGGGTCTTGCATCTTCTGTCTCCTTTGGATGGGGAATGGGGGATGGGGGTGACCGGGCGGCCGGCAGCGCCTTCAGCGGATCGACGCCTGCGGCGGCTCGCCGAACTGGCGGTAGGCCGCCTGCGTCTGCGCCAGCAGTTCCTCGTTGCTGCTGGCGGCCATGCCGAGGTCGCGCAGCAGGCCGTCGGATACGCCGTAGATCCAGCCGTACACCGTCACTTCCTGGCCGCGCGCCCAGGCATCCTGCAGCACGGTGGTGTGGCAGATATTGCCGACCTGCTCGATCACGTTGAGCTCGCACAGCCGCGTATGGGCATCCTCCTCACGCAGGATGGTGCCCAGGTAGGCCTCGTGCTTGTCGGCCACGTCGCGCACATGGCGCAGCCAGTTGTCGGCCAGGCCGATGCGCTCGCGCTTGAGCGCGACCTTGACGCCGCTGCAGCCATAGTGGCCGACCACGGTGATGTGGCGCACCTTGAGCACATCGACCGCGAACTGGATCACCGCCAGCGCGTTCAGGTCGCTGTGGGCGATCACATTGGCGATGTTGCGGTGGACGAAGACCTCGCCCGGCGCCAGGCCGAGGATCTGGTTGGCGGGCACGCGCGAGTCGGAGCAGCCGATCCACAGGTACTCCGGCGCCTGCTGGTTGGCCAGGCGCGTGAAGAAGGCGGGGTCTTCGGCATTGACGCGGTCCACCCACTCGCGGTTGTTGCGGAACAACTGGGCGATGGCCTCACTCATGCTGCCCTCCTTGCCTGCGGCTCGCCGCCGGCGCGGGGCGCCGGGCTGCCATAGCGGTTGATGAAGCGTTCCGATGTCTGGTAGGCATAGAAATCATGAAGATGGCCGGCCAGCAGCCGGTCCTTTTGCGCCTGCCACATGGCAGGGTCGAAGAAGTCCTCGTGGTGCCGCAGGAAGGCGGCGCGCACGCGCGGGTCGCCGAGCAGGAAGGTACGGTACGTTTCCGGAAAGATGTCGTGCGGCCGCACGGTGTACCAGATCTCGCCGGACATTTCCTCCTCTTCGTTGCGGGGCTGCGGCACATGGCGCACGTTGCAGTCGGTCAGGTACTCGATCTCGTCATAGTCGTAGAACACCACGCGCCCGTGGCGCGTGACGCCGAAGTTCTTGTACAACATGTCGCCCGGGAAGATGTTGGCGGCGATCAGTTCCTTGACGGCGTTGCCGTACTCGATGATGCCGTGCTCCACCTGCGCGTCGCTGCCCTCCTGCAGCCAGAGGTTCAGCGGGGTCATGCGGCGCTCGATGTACAGGTGGCGCACCACGATTTCCTCGCCGCCGTCCTTGGCGCGCTGGTACTCGACCATCGACGGCGCATGCCGCTCCAGTTCGCGCACCAGCGCCTCGTCGAAGCGCGACAGCGGGAACGCCACGCCGGAATACTCGAGCGTGTCGGCCATGCGTCCGACCCGGTCGTGCTGCTTGACGAGCTGGTACTTGGACTTGACCTGCTCGCGGGTGGTTTCCTTGGGTGCCGGGTAGAAGTCCTTGATCACCTTGAACACATAGGGAAACGACGGCAGCGTGAACACCAGCATCACCAGGCCCTTGATGCCCGGCGCGACAATGAACTTGTCCGAGGAATGCTGCAGGTGATGGAGGAAATCGCGATAGAAGAGGTTCTTGCCCTGCTTCTGCAGCCCCAGCGAGGTGTAGATCTCCGCGCGCGGCTTGCGCGGCATCAGGTCACGCAGGAAGGTGACGTAGGCCGACGGGATCTCCATGTCGACCAGGAAGTAGGAGTGCGAGAAGGAGAACAGGATCAGCACCTGCTCCTTGTCCAGCAGCACGGCGTCCAGCGCCAGCCCGCCCGAGGGGCCATGCACGATGGGGATCACCAGCGGGTAGCTGCGGTCGCCGTTGAGCACGCGCCCGATGATGAAGGCAGTCTTGTGGCGGAAGAACAGCGAGGACAGCACATGCACCTGGAAATTGGGCGCGATGCGGAATTCGCCGAACTGTTCGCCGATCGCGCGCACCACGTAGCCGATGTCGCGCGGCAGGTCTTCGAACGGCCGCTCGAGCTGGAAATTGTGGACGATGCGCTCGAAGCAGGCGGCCATGCCTTCGCGGCTGCCGGGATAGTAGGCGCGGTAGGTCGGCCGCGTCGGCGACTCCTCGTTCTCGATGTACTCGGTCGAGATGGCCGGGCGCACGAAGATGAAGTCGTTGTTGAAATAGGAACGGTGCAGCAGGCGCGTGCACACCGAGTTGAAGAAGGTCTCGGCCAGTTCGGGCTGGTGGTGGTTGGTCAGCAGCCCGATGTAGTGCAGCTTGATCTGCTGCCAGATACCGTTCTCGATGCGCTCGGCGTCGTACTCATCCTCCAGGATCAGGCTGGTCTCGCGCACGCGCTCATTGTAGAAGTCGATGCGATCACGCTGGATCTGCTGCAGGCCCTGCCAGTCGCCGGCCTCGAACCTTGCCTTGGCCTGCTGCCCGGCCTCGCGGAACAGCCGGTAATGCTTGTCGAAGCCGTCGAGCATGGTCCGCGCCACATCGAAGGCGATCTGCGACGAGAGCAGCTTGGGAAAGTGGGACATGGCGGGCGCGGAAACGGCGGCGGTACGGGAATTGTAATGGGGTTCGTTCGCGGCTTCGCGCCGGCGCGCGCCGTGCGGACCGGGCCGGCGGCCCGCGCGGCGGCGGCGCCTCGTCCGCCGCGTTGCCTCAGACGTGATCCAGTGTGCGCACCACGCACAAGGTCATCAACATGGTCGCCACAGCCTTGCGCCGCCCGCCGCTCTCGGTGAAAACGTCGCCCTGGGCCACGATCAGCGTCCGCCCCGGCTTGACCACCCGGCCCACCGCCACCAGGCGCTCACCCTGGGCCGGCGACAGCAGGTTGATCTTGTACTCGGCGGTCAACCCGGCCTCGCCCTCGCCCACCACCGACAGCGCCGCATAGCCACAGGCGCTGTCCGCCAGCGCGCCGACCGCGCCGCCGTGGAAGAAACCGTGCTGCTGGGTGACGCGCTCGGACCAGGGCATCGCGATCTCGACCTCACCGTGCGCGACCCGTGTCAGAGTGGCGCCGAAGGTGGTCATCAGGCCCTGGCGCGCGAAGCTGGTGGCGATCGCGTCGGCGCGCTGCGCGCCGAGGGTCTGGGGTTCGGGCGGGATGGAAGCGTCGGGCAAGGCGGTCATGAGGGAAATCCTGGTTCGTCCGGCATCCGTGGAAGCCGCTCTATTTTATTGACGTTTACGTAAACGTCAACTTGATTGCCGCAGCCGGCCTGGAGCGATCCTCCGGCATCCGCGTGAGAGCGCGTGAGAACCTCTGCGCCGGGCGATAAGAGCCGGATCAGGCTCGTGCCGGCCGCTGCCCCCGCAGCTGCTCCTGCAGCAGGTCACGGCAATGGCGCTCGTGCTGGTCGATCTCGGCCAGTTGGGCCTGCAGGTCTTCCAGCTGCCGCTGGAGCGCGCCGCGATGGTCCGCCAACGCATGCAGGAAACGCTCGAGCTGCGGCACCGTATCGCCAGGCGACTCATACAGATCCAGTATCTCGCGGATCTCATTGAGAGTGAGTCCCAACCTTTTTCCACGCAGCGTCAACTTCAGGCGGGTCCGCTCACGCGCGCTATAGACCCGCGTGCGGCCGCCGGAGCCGGTCCGCTCCGGTGCCAGCAGACCTTGGTCCTCGTAGAAACGGATGGCGCGCGGCGTCACCTCGAACTCGCGCGAGAGCTCGGTGATGGTGTAGGTCGTGGTCTGGCTGGATGACATGAGGCTTCGAAAAAATGAACGGTCGTTCGATATGTAATGAAGTTTTCGCTTAAGATGGACGACGCGCCGTTCGGATTGACGTTAACGTTAGCGTCAAGCCCGGCGGCTGGCAACCGCGGGAGACAACCCACCCGGATCGGCCGCGGCCACGACAGCAAGCACCACGAGAAGCCCGCCCGCCGGCAAGCGCCGGCCCAGCAAGCGCAGGGCTCAAGACCAGCGAGACTCCCCATGAACGCACTCGAACACCAACTCCAATACCCGTTCGGCGACACCATGCCCGAGCCCGGCACGCGGCAGCAGGTGGCCCCCGGCGTGTACTGGCTGCGCATGCCGCTGCCGTTCGCGCTCGACCATATCAACCTGTGGCTGCTGCGCGACCGCCTCGACGGGCGCGACGGCTGGACCATCGTCGACTGCGGCATCAGTAACGACACCATCCAGGCCAACTGGGAGAAAGTGTTCGCGAACGAACTGGAGGGCCTGCCGGTGCTGCGCGTGCTGGTCACGCACTGCCACCCCGACCACGTCGGCCTGGCGGCCTGGCTGTGCAAGCGCTGGGACGTGCGCCTGTGGATGAGCCTGGGCGACTACATGAGCGCGCGCGTCATGGGCGGCGGCAATGGTGCCGGCTCCAATGCCGGCGGCGACTTTGCCGCCAGCCACTTCGCCCGCCACGGCCTGAACGACCCCGACAGCCTGGAGAAGCTGCGCGCGCGCAAGAGCTACTACCCCTCGCTGGTGCCTGACCTGCCCACCCAATACCGCCGCCTGATGGATGGCGACACCGTGGCGATCGGCGCCGACCCGGCCAGCGCCGGCTGGCGCGTGATCACCGGCTACGGCCACGCGCCCGAGCACGTGGCGCTGTACAACGACGCCACCGGGGTGCTGATCTCCGGCGACATGGTGCTGCCGCGCATTTCCACCAATGTCAGCGTGTTCGACATGGAGCCGGAAGGCAATCCGCTCAAGCTCTACCTCGACTCGCTCGGCAAGTACGAGGGACTGCCCGCGGAGGTGCTGATCCTGCCGTCGCACGGCCGCCCCTTCCGCAACCTGCACACGCGCATCCTGCAGTTGCGCGAGCACCACGTCGAGCGGCTGGCCGAGACCCTGGAAGCCTGCGCCGCCAAGCCGTGCAGCGCGCACGACATCGTCGGCGTGATGTTCCGCCGCCAGTTCGACATCCACCAGATGACCTTCGCCATGGGCGAGGCACTGGCCCACCTGCATCTGTTATGGCACGAGGGCCGCGTGGTGCGCCGGCTCGATGCCGACGGCGTGATCCGCTTCAGCGCGGCGTGAGCGCCGGCGCCGGGCCGGTCCCGGCGCCCTCAGGCCCGCCGCCCTCAGGCCTGGCGCGCGAAGGCCGCCAGGTAAGCGATGCCGTCGATGGCGCGGCTGCCGTACCAGGAAACCATCTCGCCATCGATCGGCAGCACCGGCATGCCGAGCTGGCGCTCGAGCGCATCGGCGTGGTCTTCGGTGAAGCGGTAGGGCTCGCTCGCCAGCAGCACCAGGTCGAACTGGCGCACCAGCGCCTCGCTCCAGCGGAAGCTGGGATAGCGCGCGCCGGGCGCATTGGGGCGGGCACAGTCGCCGCCGGCGCAGGCCTCCCCCGCTGCCGCCGCCAGCTCCGCCGGCGGCCAGGTCTGCCAGCCGACCAGGGACAGCATGCGGCTGATATAGGTGTCGCGCGACACCGTCATCCAGGGATCCTGCCAGATCGCGTAGAGCACGCGCCGGGCCGGCCAGGACTGCGCCCGCACCGCGGCCAGCGCCGCCTCCAGCCGGCCGCACAGGGCCTCGGCTTCGCGCTCGCGCGCAAAGATGCCGCCGAGCAGCCGGTACAGTGTCAGGTTATCTTCCGGCGCACAGGGATGGGTGACGATCACGTGCGGCACGAAGGCACGGATGGCCTCCACCGTCTCGCGCCGGTTCTCATCGACATTGACCACCACATGGGTCGGCGCCAGCGCGCGCAGGCGCTCCAGCTGCACGTCCTTGGTGCCGCCGACCTTCGGGACCGCGCGCACCTGCGGCGCCGGATGGACGCAGAAGCCCGTGCGCGCCACCAGTTGCGGCCCCAGGCCGAGCGCCCACAGCAGTTCGGTGATGGACGGTACCAGCGAGGCGATGCGGGCGCCCGCGCCGGCGCGCCCGTGCGCCTGGCCGGCGGCGTCGCGCCACATCAGGCGGAAGCGCCGGGTGGCGGCGCGCTGCCCGGGTCCGGCTTGCGCGGCTTGCGCGGCGCGCGGGCGGCCAGGGCATCGTAGAGCCAGCGCGGCAGCACGTGCAGGATGCCCGCCACCACGCCCATCTGCCAGGGAACGACGGCGAAGCGCCGCCCCGCCGCGATGGCCCGCACGGCCTTGCGGGCGAACACGTCCGCATCCATCAGGAAGGGCATGCGGTAGGGGTTGTGCGCCGTCATCGGCGTGCGGATGTAGCCGGGCGCGATGGTGACCACGCGGATACCGTTGGCGCGCTCTTCCAGCCGCAGGCTTTCCAGCAGCTTGATCACCGCCGACTTGGAGGCACTGTAGGCGCCGGCGCCCGGCAGCCCGCGCACGCCGGCCACGCTGGCGATGCCGACCAGCGTGCCGCGCCAGCCACCGGCGCCGCGTTCGGCGGCGCGCATCGGCTGCAGGAACGGCTGGAAGGTGGTGAGCACGCCGAACCAGTTGGTGTCCATCACCAGGCGGAAGGCAGCCAGGTCCTCTCGCTCGCCGGCCACGGTGCCGACGGAAACGCCGGCATTGGCGACGACGATGTCGGGACAGCCGAAATGGTCGAGGAAATCCTGCGCGGCCGCTGCCATCGCATCGGCATCGCGGACGTCGGCGGCGTAGACGCGCGCCGCGTTGGGGTTGGGCAGGCTCGCGGCGAGTTCCCGCAAGGCCGCCTCGCGGCGGCCGACCAGCCCGAGAATGGCGCCGCGGGCGGCGTATTCCCTGGCGAGCGCCTGGCCCAGGCCGCTGGAAGCACCGGTGAGGAAGACCTTCTGGGCTCGCATCGGGATCGGGTACTCCGGAGGATCCGGGGGGATCGGGGCGATCCCGGAATCCGGACCGGCAAAGCGGGCCGCGTCGCGCGGCCCGCGCCGCATCACATCTTCTTGTCGCGCACGCCGGTGACCAGGAAGTCCATGGCCTGGATGGCCGCGGCCTTGCTGCCTGCGATGGACGGCGAGGTCTCGTACTTGCCCTGGATCACCACGGTCGGCACGCCGTCGATCTTGTAGGCATCGGCAATCTTGTTGGCACGCTGCGAATTGGTATTGACCGAGAACGAGTTGTAGGCGTCGAGGAAGGCCTTGCGGTCGATGCCGTTCTTGGCCATCAGGTCGGCGATCTCGTTGGGATCGACCATGCGTTTGCGGTCGACGTGGATGGCATTGAAGACCTTGGCGTGCATGGCGTCGAGCTTGCCGAGCGCCTCCAGCGCATAGAAGATCTTGGTGTGCGGCAGCAGGTCGTCGCGGAATGCCACCGGCACGCGCTTGAACACCACGTCCTTGCCCTGGCGCTTGACCCACGCCTCGAGTTCGGGCTCGAAGTCGAAGCAGTGCGGGCAACCGTACCAGAAGAACTCGATCACCTCGACCTTGCCGGCCGGCGCGGCTTGCGGGTTCTTCAGCACCTGGTAGTCCTTGCCTTCGACGGGCACGGCCTGGGCGGGTGCGGACATCAGCAGGCCGCTGACAGCGGCAAGCATGGCAAACAGGGCGGCGAATTTCTTCATGTTGCGCGGATCTCGAGTTGGGACGATGAGCCTATGACAGCGGCGGGGCGCCGCGGTTCAGCGCCCCGCCGTCAAACCCCTAACGCTACTGCCGGGTGAAACGGATGACAGAAGCCTCGAAGCCGGCCGCCTGCAGGCGGTCGCGCACGCGGTTCATGTCCTCGATCTTGTTGAACGGCCCGAGCCGGACGCGGTACATCTTGACGCCGTTGACATCGCGGTCGGTGACCTTGGCCTCGAAGCCCTGCATGGCGAGGTTGGCCTTCTGGCGGTCGGCGTCGTCGGGCGAGCGGAAGGCGCCGACCTGCAGCAGGTAGCCGGCCGAAGAGCGATTGGCGTCGGCCATGGCGATCTCGGCGATCGGGTCGGCCACGGGCTTCTCGGCGGGACGGGCTGCCTGACGGGTGTCGGCCGGCTTCTCCGCCGGCTTTTCCGCGGGCTTCTCCACCGGCCTGTCGGCAGGCCTTTCGGCGGGCTTGTCGGCAGGCCTGTCGGCGGGCCGCGCCGGCGTCAGCTGCGCATGCCGCTCGGGCACCGGCGCCACAGCGGTGCCGGCGCCGGGCGTGCTGCCCTGGTCGGCCTGCGGCTCCTGCTCGGCGGGGCCGACCGGCTTGGGCGGCGTCTTGCTCCAGAGCGGCGTGTTCGGGTCCGACGGCGCCTGCTGCGGGGCCTGCGCCGGGCTCGGCAGCGTACTGACGACGTTGCCCGGCTCGCTGGGCTTGGGCGCCGGCGCCCCCTTCTGCTGGAAGGGCGCGGGCGACTTGGTGATGTACAGGGCCACCACCACCGCGATGGCCAGACCGATGATCAGGCCGAGCACCAGGCCCAGGAACGTACCGCCGCGCTGCGAATCGCGGCGGCCTTGGCGCGTGGCGCGCTTGCGTTGCTGTTGCATGAAGTCCTCTTGCATGTTGCCGGGATTATAGAGCCACTCCGGCAGCAGGCATCATGACAGATCGTTACCGGCCGCGCTGCCCCGCGCGGCGCGGCGCCTTACATGCGGCGCGGGGCGGAGACGCCGATCACCGCCAGGCCGTTGCGCAGCACCTGGCGGGTGGCCGCCAGCAGGGCCAGGCGGGCACGCTTGACCGCTTCGTCGTCGACCAGCACGCGGTCGGCGTTGTAGAAGGCGTGGAAGTCGCCGGCCAGGTCGCGCAGGTAGAAGGCGACCGCATGCGGCGCCAGCTCGCCGGCGGCGGCGGCCAGCATGTCGGGGAACTCGGCCAGGCGCCGGCCCAGCGCGAGCGCCTGCGGACCGGCGTCGGCGCCGGTCACGGCGGCCAGTTCGTCGTCGCTCAGGCGCGCCAGCTCGACCAGGCGCGCCTCCCAGTCGGCACCGGCCCACGACTCGAAGATCGAGCAGATGCGGGCATGTGCGTACTGCACGTAGTACACCGGGTTCTCGTCGTTCTGCTTGAGCGCCAGGTCGATGTCGAAGACGAACTCGGTATCGGCCTTGCGCGACAGCAGGAAGAAGCGCACCGCGTCGCGCCCGCGCGCGAAGTGGGCCGGCCACTCCGCCACGCCGGCGTCCAGGCAGCCGCGGATGGTCTCGTCGCCGCCGTTGCTCCACTCGATCAGGTCGCGCACGGTCACGTAGGAGCCGGCACGCTTGGAGATCTTGACCTCCTGGCCGTCCTTCATCACGGTGACCATCTTGTGCAGCACGTAGTCGGGGTAGCCCTTGGGGATGCCGATGTCCAGCCCCTGCAGGCCGGCGCGCACGCGGGCGATGGTGCCGTGGTGGTCGCTGCCCTGCACGTTGATGACCTTGGTGAAGCCACGCTCCCACTTGGTGGTGTGGTAGGCCACGTCGGGCACGAAATAGGTGTAGGTACCGTCGCTCTTCTTCATCACGCGGTCCTTGTCATCACCGTCGTCCGTGGTACGCAGCCACAGCGCGCCTTCGCTCTCGTAGGTCTTGCCCTTGGCCACCAGCGACTGCACCGCGGCCTCGACGCGGCCGTCGCTGTACAGCGACGACTCGAGGTAGTAGCGGTCGAAGCGCACGCCGAAGGCCTGCAGATCGATGTCCTGCTCGTTGCGCAGGTAGGTGACGGCGAAGCGGCGGATCGACTCCATGTCCTCGACGTTGCCCGAGGCGGTGACCGGCTCGCCATCCGAGGCGCTGACGGTCCTGCCGGCCAGGAAATCGGCGGCGATGTCGGCGATGTAGTCGCCGTTGTAAGCGGCCTCGGGCCAGGCTGCGTCGCCCGGCTTGTGGCCTCGCGCGCGCGCCTGCACCGACACGGCCAGGTTCTGGATCTGCACGCCGGCGTCGTTATAGTAGAACTCGCGGTGCACGGCATAGCCCTGCCATGCCAGCAGGTTGGCCAGCGCGTCGCCAAGTGCCGCCTGGCGGCCGTGGCCCACGTGCAGCGGCCCGGTCGGGTTGGCCGAGACGAACTCGACCAGCACCTGGCCGTTGACGCCACGCATCTGCGCGCCGTAGTGGTCGCCCTCGTCCAGCACCGCGCGCAGCACCGCGGCCTTGGCGGCGGGCGCCAGGCGCAGGTTGATGAAGCCGGGGCCGGCGATCTCCATCGCCGCGACCAGGCCGGCCGCGCGCGGGTCGGCCTGCACGGCCTCGACCAGGCGCTGGGCCAGCTCGCGCGGGTTGGTCTTCAGCGTGCGCGCCACCTGCATGGCGAGATTGCAGGCCAGGTCGCCATGCGCGGCCGCCTTGGGCCGTTCGAAGGCGACGGCCGGCAGGACGGTGTCGGCCGGCGCGAGCGCGCGCACGGCATCGGTGAACGCGGCGGCGAGAGTGGAGGTCTGAACAGGCAGCATGGGTGTCTTGGCCCTGGGCGGCACCACTCGGCAAGTGGACGCCGCGTCGCGTGGCAGGTTTCGAATTGCGGAACGCGGAATTTTATCAGGTGCTATGCTGACACCATGCTCCGGCCGTCGCAGCCATCCCGGCCGCACTTCCGGGGCGCCTCCCCCAGGAAAGGAAACATCATGCTGATCACCTTCAAATCCCACGCGGCACAGGACCTGATCATGATGAAGGACCTGGCCATCACCCTGCTGGGCATCATCGGCAAACAGCTCGGGGAACGCGGGGTGATCACCAGCGAAGAGATGCCGCGCGCCATCCAGAAGCTGGAAGCCGCCGTCAGCGACGCCAAGCGCGCGCATCCGGCGGAGTCGGCCGTCCATCCCGGGCAGGAAGAGGATCAGGACGAACCCCTGCACCTGGGCCAGCGCGCCTTCCCCTTCCTCGACATGCTGCGCGCCTCCCAGCGCGAAGGCGCGGATGTCATGTGGGGCGTCTAGCGCAGGCGCCGGCGCGCGTGGCTCAGTCGCGCCGGCCTGACCACAGCAGCAGCATCGCGCAGGCCCCTGCCAGCGCAGCCACCCCCAGCGCCGTCCACGGCGCGGTGGCGACCCGCTGCTCCACCCCGGCGATCGAATCATTCACCCGCGCGCCGGCCAGCCGCGCGCCTTCGCGCACCTGGCCGCCCAGCTGCCCGGCCAGTGCGCTCGCGCGCGCCTGCAGCCGCGCGCGGCTCTGCGCGGCCTCGGCCGAGCCCTCGCTGGCCATCACGGCGATCGTGCGCTCGAGCTGGGCCAGCAGATCGCGGGCCTGTTCGGAGACCGGCTGCGCGGCGGCGCGGGCCTCGCGCGCCGCCCGGCGCACTTCGCGCGCGGTGTCCTGCGCGCTGTCGGCCAGGTGTCGGACTTCCTTGCGGATCTCTGGGTGTCGGTTCAGCATGTCGACCTCGTTTGGTGGCAGGAAGAAAAAGGCAGGCGAAGCGCGCCGCCGTCCTCAGTGGCTCACCAGGCCGAGCACGAGGGTGACGGCTGCGACCACCAGGAACACGAAGAACAGGATCTTGGCGATCTCGACGGCGCCCGCGGCGATGCCGCCGAAGCCGAACAGGGCCGCGACCAGGGCGATGACGAAGAAGACGACGGCGTAGTGCAGCATGGTTGGACTCCCTGCAGTTGAGCGTGGACGCCTGCGCGGCCCGCGCTATTTCAGCGCCCTGAAGACCGTGACCCCGAGCAGTTGGCACACCGCGAACAGCACCAGGAAGATGAGGCAGAGCAACTTGGCAATGCCCGCCGCGCCGGCCGCGATGCCGCTGCTGCCGAGCAGGCCTGCCAGCAGCGAAGCCAGCGCAAAGACGAGCGCCCGCTTCCGCATCGTCGCCTCCTGTGCCAGGATGAAGCGCGCCGCCGGGATGGCCACGCGTATGAGGCTACTGTAGAGAGAGCGGCCGGCCGCCGGCAGCGCCCCGGCACCGATTCGCGCGTCAGTGGAGTCCTACGCCGTCAAAGGAGCCCTGCACCAAGCAAGCCTTGCGGCAAGATGCGGGCAAACGATCACGAATTGACCATCTACCGTCAATGTGATCCCATCGACGCAACCGGGCCCTGGCCATCCCCGCTGCGCGCAGACGCCGGGGGCGCCTGGCAAGGCCGGCGGCCGCCAACCAGGCGCGGCGGCGGGCGGCACGTCCGCGCCGCGGCGCCAGCCAACGGGAAGCCATCATGTTCAAGTCCTCATCGCTGCGCTCCACCCTGCTGCTGGCCGGAGGCATCCTGCTGACGGTGATCGTGCTGATCACTTCCGAAACCGGCAACCAGCGGCTGCGCGACGGCTATACCCAGGTGATCCGCTCGCAGCAGGTGCAGCGCGACATCAGCACGCTGCTCGGTGAACTGGTCAATGCCGAGGCGGGCCAGCGCGGCTACCTGCTGACCGGCAAGGAAGGCTATCTCGACCCCTACTATCGCGCCCTGCCGCACATCACCCAGCTGATGGCGCAGATCCGCGCTCACTATGCCGACGACCCCGAGGCGCTCAAGCAGTTCGGCGAGACCTCGCAACTGATCGGCCGCAAGCTCAACGAGATGGACCTCACCCTGGTCTATGGCAAGCGTGACGTCAGCGTGGCGCTGGACCTGATCCGCACCGACTTCGGCAAGCAGACCATGGACAATGCGCGGCGCGGGCTGGAGAAGCTGCTGGCGCGCGAGGCCGCCTCGGTCTCGCACAGCCTCGAGGGCGCGGACCGCGACCTCGGCATGGCGCGCCTGGGCGTCGGCCTGCTGACCGCCACCAATATCGTGCTGCTGGTGGTATTGGGCTTGCGTCATGCGCGCCGGCTGGCGGCGGCCGAGGCCGAGCGCAGCGAGCTGGAAGTGGAAAGCGCGCGCCTGGAGCACATGGTGCGCGCGCGCACGCGACAGCTCTCGGCGCTGGCGACCCACCTTCAGCGCGTGACCGAAGACGAAAAGACGCGCCTGGCGCGCGAATTGCACGATGAACTCGGCGCCATCCTCACCGCCATCAAGCTCGACCTGCACTGGGTGCGCCAGCGCACCCGCGAGGCGGTGCCGGAAGTCCAGGAAAAGCTCGGGCGCGTGATGCTGCACGTGGACCAGGGCATCCAGATCAAGCGTCGCCTGATCGAGGACCTGCGGCCCACCATCCTGCTCAACCTGGGATTGAAGGAGGCCATCGGACAACTGGCCGAGGAAGTCGGCACGCGCAACCAATGGCAGACCCGGGTGGATATTCCCGACGACCTGCCGGCGCTGCGCGAAGAGGCCGCCATCGCGCTGTTCCGCATCGTGCAGGAATCATTGACCAATGCCAGTAAGTATGCGCACGCCCGCCACGTGGAAATCGCCATGCACCGGCACGGCGAACTGCTGACACTGGTCGTGCGCGACGATGGGCGCGGCCTGCCGGAAGACTTCGAAGCGCGCCGCACCGCCGGCCACCATGGCATGCTCGGCATGGAACAGCGCGTGGCGGCACTGGGCGGCAACCTGCGCGTGGAGTCGCCGCCGGGTGCCGGGGTCTGCGTCCGGCTGGAGGTGCCGCTGACCGATGCCGTCGTGGCTCCCCCCGAGACCGAGGAGGCCGGGGAAAGCGAAGACGAGGGCCAACGCGAGGGGCAGGGCGATGTCGGCACCGCGGGCAACGCCGGCCGGAACACCGGAGCGCCGTGACGGGCGCCGACGCGTACCGGCATGCGGGCCCGCACCGACGCACCCGGTGGCATCAAGGCATCAAGGCATCACATCTTCTGCTTCACATCGTGGGCGGCATCCTCCATCTTCTCGCCGCCGCGCTGGATATCCTTGCCCGCTCCCGCCATGGTGTTGCAGCCGGTCAGCACGACCACGCCCGCCAGGGCAAACCAAGCCAGTACTTTTCTCATGGTCCCTCCTTGCTGTGATGCGGCGGCTCCTGCCGCCGTCCTGGGTACGACTGCCCGATGCGGCGCCGCGGCCGGTCAGGATGGGTCGCCGGCAGCCCGGCTGCCGGCGTATTCCTCGATGACGCGAAACACTTCTTCCATTTCGAGCGATTTGTCGAAGAAATAGTCCGCGCCCGCGTCGGCACACTGGCGCCGGTAGGCCGGCACCTGCGCGTGGTTGGTGTAGACGATGCGGATGCCAGGCGCGCGCGCGCGCTGCATGGCGCGCAGCACATTGACACCGTTGCCCTGGCGCAGCTGCAGGTCGATGATCGCCACCTGATAGCCGCCGGCGGCGAACATGCTGATGCCGAGATGTTCCGTGTCGGCCCAGTCCACCCGTTCGACATAGGGCATCGCCTGCAGATATTCGAGCAACATCTCCCTGATCATCGCCGAGTCCTCGATCAGCAGGACGCGCAGCGGCGGGAAGGCGGGAACTGTGGCTCGATCAGGCATGGTTGGATGATAGGCAGGGATGCGGCGGGTCACTATCGGCGCGCGTCCTACATGGCGGACGAGGCGTGCCGGGGGCCGCGCCGGCTACTCCACCAGGCCGTTCTTGATCGCGTAGTAGGTCAGGTCGGCATTGGTCTTCATGCCCATCTTCTCGAGGATGCGCGAGCGATAAGTGCTGACCGTCTTCACGCTCAGGAACAGCTCGTCGGCGATCACCGACACGGTCTGCCCGCGCGACAGCTTGCAGAAGATCTGGAACTCGCGCTCGGACAGCGACTGGTGCATCGACTGCTCGGTCGGCTTGCCGAGGCCGCCGATCAGCAGCTCGGCCACTGCGGCACTGACGTAGCGCCGGCCCTGTACCACGGTGCGGATGGCCTTGACCAGTTCGTCCGCGGCGCTCTCCTTGGTCAGGTAGCCGGAGGCGCCGACGCGGATCAGGTTGATCGCGTACTGGTCTTCCGGGTAGGTCGACAGGATCAGCACCGGCAGGTCGGCAAAACGCTGGCGCAGCAGCTTGAGCACGTCGATGCCGTTGCGCTGCGGCATGGAGATGTCGAGCACGACGACATCGAACTCGGCATTGCGCAGCAGGGCCATCACTTCATCGCCGCTGCCGGCCTCGCCGGTCACCTGGATGTCGGGCTCATCGGCAATGAACTGGCGCAGCCCGGCGCGCACGATCTCGTGATCGTCGGCGATCAGGACGCGGATCATGGTTGCCTCCGTCTGATGTGGTTGCCCCCTGGCCCGCGAGGCGGCGCGACGGCGAAGCGACTCGGCCCTCGCCCGGGGGCAAACT
This sequence comes from Cupriavidus malaysiensis, assembly GCF_001854325.1. Classification (NCBI taxonomy): domain Bacteria; kingdom Pseudomonadati; phylum Pseudomonadota; class Betaproteobacteria; order Burkholderiales; family Burkholderiaceae; genus Cupriavidus; species Cupriavidus malaysiensis. The sequence continues at coordinate 597,938 of NZ_CP017754.1, read as the reverse complement.
GCATTGTAGTGCGGCTGCCGGCGCGGCTCTGTCGGTGTCAGGCTGACACGAGGCGTGCCCGCCGCGCGGCAGGTCCGCCAGCAAGAAAAAAGGGACGGCGCTGCCGTCCCTTTTTTCTCCCACCTCGCGCGCGGCGCCTGCCGGCGCCGGCACGATACACGGGCGGCGCGCGCCCGCCGGCTTACTGCAGCTTGGTGCCGGCATCGACCTTGGCGTCGCCCAGGGCTTCGCTCTTGGCCTCGGCCTTGGCACCGGCCTTCGCTTCGTGTGCCTTGTGCGTCTTCGCATGCTTGGCCTTGGCGGCCGGCTTCGCCTGAGCAGCCTCGGGCGCCTGCGCGGCCTGGCCCTGCTGGTCGGCGGCGGCGGCCACGGCGGGCTTGGCCGCCGCGTTCAGGCCGGCCTCGGCCTGGGCGCCGGCGCCCTGGGCCATGGCCAGCGAGGTGGCGGCAGCGATCGACAGGGCGGACAGGGAGAGCAGCAGCTTTTTCATCGGAAGACTCCTTTCGGTCTACACCGCGGGAGAGATTCGCCGCGGCTTGCTTGGAAACGAGCCCTCAGTCTAGGGACGCGCCGGGCGGCGGTCTGTGAGCAGTTGTAATGCTGTGTAAGGAGTGGTGAGGGGCCCGTGCGCATGGCGCACCCGCCGCTTCGCGCGTTTTCCCCGCGCATTCAAGGGGCTGCGCGTGCCGACGGCGCCGCACGGCCCCTTGCATGCGGTTACAGGTTGGGCGCGAGCGCGCGCTCGAGCACAGCGCGTTCCTCGCCGCGCCGCGCCACCATGTCGTCGAGCTGGTCCTGGCCGATCTTGCCCACTGAGAAGTAGGTCGACTCCGGATGCGCGAGGTAGAAGCCGCTGACCGACGCCGCCGGCGTCATCGCCAGCGCCTCGGTCAGGCCCATGCCGATGTCGCCGGCATCGAGCAGCGAGAACATCGGGCCCTTGACGGTGTGCTCCGGGCAGGCCGGATAGCCCGGAGCCGGACGGATGCCGCGGTAGGACTCGGCGATCAACTGCTCGTTGCTCAGGGTTTCCTGCGCGGCATAGCCCCACAGGTCGCGGCGCACGCGCTCGTGCAGGCATTCGGCGAAGGCTTCGGCGAAGCGGTCGGCCAGTGCCTTGAGCATGATGGCGCTGTAGTCGTCGTGGTCGGCCTCGAACTGCGCCTCCTTCTTGTCCACGCCGATGCCGGCGGTGACGGCGAACAGGCCGATGTAGTCGGCGATGCCGCTGGACTTGGGCGCGACGAAGTCGGCCAGGCAGCGGTTGGGGCGGCGCACGCCGTCCACCACCGGACGCTCGCTCTGCTGGCGCAGGTTGTGCCAGGTCAGCGCGACCTGGCTGCGGCTCTCGTCGGTATAGATCTCGATATCGTCGTCGTTGACCGTGTTGGCCGGCAGCAGCGCGATCACGCCGTTGGCGCTCAGCCAGCGGCCCTGGATCAGGCGCGCCAGCATGGCCTTGCCGTCCGAGTACACGCGCCGCGCCGACTCGCCGACGATCTCGTCGTTGAGGATATCGGGGAAACGGCCGGCCAGGTCCCAGGTCTGGAAGAAGGGGCCCCAGTCGATGTAGTTGGCCAGCTCGGCCAGGTCGTAGTTGCGGAACACGCGCCGGCCCACGAACTTGGGCTTGGGCGGCACGTAGGCGCTCCAGTCGAGCGGAGTCTTGTTGGCGCGCGCCTCGGCCAGCGTCACCATCGGCGTGGCCTTCTTGTTGGCGTGCTGGGCGCGGATGCGGTCGTAGTCGGACTTCAGCTCGTCGAGGTACCTGGCAGCCCCCTCGTCGGACAGCAGGCTGGAGGCCACGCTGACCGAGCGCGAGGCATCCGGCACGTAGACCACCGGCCCTTCGTAGTTGGGCGCGATCTTGACCGCGGTGTGCACGCGCGAGGTGGTGGCGCCGCCGATCAGCAGCGGGATCTTCTTCAGGCGGAAGTAGTCGTCGCGCTGCATCTCCGCGGCAACATAGGCCATCTCCTCCAGCGAGGGCGTGATCAGGCCCGACAGGCCGACGATGTCCGCGCCCTCGGCCTTGGCCTTGGCCAGGATCTCGTTGCACGGGACCATCACGCCCATGTTGACCACTTCGAAGTTGTTGCACTGGAGCACCACCGACACGATGTTCTTGCCGATGTCGTGCACGTCGCCCTTGACGGTGGCGATGACGATCTTGCCGCGTGCCCTGACGTCGCCGCCGGCCTCGGCCAGCAGGCGCTTCTCTTCCTCGATGAAGGGCAGCAGGTGAGCCACCGCCTGCTTCATCACGCGCGCGCTTTTGACCACCTGCGGCAGGAACATCTTGCCGGCGCCGAACAGGTCGCCGACGACGTTCATGCCGTCCATCAGCGGGCCCTCGATCACCTCGATCGGGCGGCCGCCGCGCGCGGCGATCTGCTGGCGCGCTTCCTCGGTGTCCTCGACGATGAAGGTGGTGATGCCGTGCACCAGCGCGTGCGCGAGACGCTCGGCCACGGCCACCGGCGCTTCCGGCGTGCCGCGCCAGGCCAGGTTCTCTTCCTTGCGGGCGCCGCCGCCCTTGAAGCGGTCGGCGATCTCCAGCAGGCGGTCGGTGGCGTCCTCGCGGCGGTTCAGCACCACGTCTTCCACACGCTCGCGCAGCTCGGCATCGAGCTGGTCATAGACGCCGAGCTGGCCGGCGTTGACGATGCCCATGTCCATGCCGGCGGCGATGGCGTGGTAGAGGAAGACCGTGTGGATCGCTTCGCGCACGGCGTCGTTGCCGCGGAAGGAGAACGACACGTTGGACACGCCGCCGCTGACCTTCGCGTAGGGCAGGTTCTGCTTGATCCAGCGCGTGGCCTCGATGAAGTCCACCGCGTAGTTGTTGTGTTCCTCGATGCCGGTGGCGACCGCGAAGATGTTCGGGTCGAAGATGATGTCCTCGGGCGGGAAGCCGACCTCGTTGACCAGGATGTCGTAGCTGCGCTTGCAGATCTCGGTCTTGCGCGCGAAGGTGTCGGCCTGGCCCTGCTCGTCGAAGGCCATCACCACCGAGGCGGCGCCATAGCGGCGGATCAGCGCCGCATGGTGGCGGAACTGCTCCTCGCCCTCCTTCAGCGAAATCGAGTTCACCACCGCCTTGCCCTGCACGCACTGCAGCCCGGCTTCGATCACCTCCCACTTGGAGGAGTCGATCATGATGGGCACGCGCGCGATATCGGGCTCGGAGGCGATCAGGTTCAGGAAGCGCACCATCGCCGCCTTGGAGTCGAGCATGGCCTCGTCCATGTTGATGTCGATGACCTGGGCGCCGTTCTCGACCTGCTGGCGGGCCACGGCCAGCGCCTCGTCGAACTGGCCGTTCAGGATCATGCGGGCGAAGGCCTTGGAACCGGTCACGTTGGTGCGTTCGCCGACGTTGACGAACAGCGTGCCCTCGTCGATCGTGAAGGGCTCGAGGCCCGAGAGGCGCATCGGGCGCGGCGGCAGCTTGGCGGTGGTCATAGCGTTGTCTTGGAATGCGGGAGGCGCGGGCGGCCTGGTGGATTCGGGATGCGCGGGACGGGCGTCGCAGCGACGCTCAGGCGGCGTCGCGCTGGTCGGCGTCGCGGTACTGGCCGGGCCAGGCGCGCGGCGCCCTGCCGGCCACGCGCTGCGCGATGGCGGCGATGTGCTCGGGCGTGGTGCCGCAGCAGCCGCCCACCAGGTTGACCAGGCCGGACGCGGCGAACTCGTCGACCAGGGCCGAAGTGACGTCGGGCGTCTCGTCGAAGCCGGTGTCGCTCATCGGGTTGGGCAGGCCGGCGTTCGGGTAGCACGAGACGGCCGTATCGCACACCTTGGCCAGCTCGGCGATATAGGGACGCATCAGCGTGGCGCCGAGCGCGCAGTTCAGCCCGAAGGTGATCGGCCGCGCGTGGCGCAGGCTGTTCCAGAATGCCTCCACGGTCTGGCCGGACAGGATGCGGCCGGAGGCATCGGTCACCGTGCCGGAGATCATCACCGGCACGCGCTCGCCGCTGTCCTCGAACAGCTGGTCGATGGCGAACAACGCCGCCTTGGCGTTCAGGGTGTCGAAAATGGTCTCGACCAGGAACACGTCGGCGCCGCCCTCCAGCAGGGCCTTGCCCTGTTCGTAGTAGGACGCGCGCAGCTCCTCGAAAGTGACATTGCGCGCACCCGGATCATTGACGTCGGGCGAGATGCTGGCGGTCTTGGGCGTCGGGCCGAAGGCACCGGCGACAAAGCGCGGCTTGTCCGGCGTGCTGTACTTGTCGCAGGCCGCGCGCGCCAGGCGTGCCGCCTCGACGTTCATCTCGTAGGCCAGCTCGGCCATCTTGTAGTCTTCCTGCGCCACCCGGGTCGCGCCGAAGGTATTGGTCTCGATCAGGTCGGCGCCCGCCGCCAGGTATTGCTCGTGGATCTCGCTGATCACCTGCGGGCGCGTCAGCAGCAGCAGTTCGTTGTTGCCCTTGACGTCGACCGCATGGTCGGCGAAGCGCTCGCCGCGGTACTCGGCCTCGCCCAGCTTGTAGCGCTGGATCATGGTGCCCATGGCGCCGTCCAGGATCAGGATGCGCTCGCGCAGCAGGCGGGGCAGGTCGGCGGCCCGGGTATAGGCGCGCGTGCTGGCGGCACGGTCGGCGGGACGGGCGGCGGAAGGAGAGGGGGCGCTCATGCGGGACTCGTGGCGGGAAGACTGACGGAAAGAGTCGATTTTATCAGTCCCGTCAAGGCCTTGCGGGCCGCCGCCGCGGGTGCGCCGGTTGCCGGCGCGGGCGTCGCGGGCCTACACTGCAATGTGTCGCGCACATCATTCCGGAAACCATGCAACACCTCAGCCCCGCGGACGCCCAGTCCCTGCTGGCGGGCAACCCCGACGCCCTGTTCATCGACTGCCGCAGCGAGATGGAATACCTGTTCGTGGGCCACCCCACGGGCGCCCACAACGTGCCCTGGAACGACGGCCCGGACTGGGAGGTCAACCCGCATTTCGTGCAGGCGGTGAAGAAACTGGCCGGCCACGTGTCGGCCCGCCCGGTGCTGCTGATCTGCCGCAGCGGCAACCGCTCGACGGCCGCGGCGCGCGCGCTGGAGGGCGCCGGCTTCGCCAGCGTCTATAACGTGCTGCACGGCTTCGAGGGCGACCTCGACACCCAGCGCCACCGCAACACGATCAACGGCTGGCGCCACGACGGCCTGCCCTGGGAACAGTACTGATCAGCATGCCCCGGCAGCGCGGGGCGAGACAGCCGGGCCAGCGTCGCCCAGCAAAAAGCCCGCGGCAGGCCGCGGGCTTTTTGCTTCCCCGGGGACAGGCAGCGGCCGCGTCCCCGGCTGCGCGATGCCGGATCAGTGCATGACCAGCGGATGGGTCATCACGGTATCGAACTTGGCGAGAAAATCGTCCACCTCTTCCACCGACGGCTCGCTCTCGATCAGACGTTTCACGTCGGCGCGGAAATGCTCGGCCAGAGAGCCGCCGAGAAAGATCTCGCGTTTCAGGTTCTTGTCGACGATCTCGTAGCCGCCCGAGGCGAGAGGCGCATGCTCGACGTCCGCACCAAACTCGACAACACAATAGTTGTCGCTGTTGTAGATCATTTGCATGGCATACCTCCTGGCGTCTTGTGGGCGGAAGGGGTTCACTGCTGCCGCCAGCGCGAGCCTGGCTACCTTCCGCGATTTCTTCTCCTAACTGGGGATGCCCGCCGGCAATTCAAGTCCAGGGGGCCGGCGCCCTCGCGATCGTTCCATCGCATCCCTCATGCATTGGGCAACGGCGCCGCGTGCAAGTTCTTGAATGCCGCCTCGAAACGCGCGCCGGGTCACGGAATGTCGCATTGCGCGCCGCAGGCGGAATGGCCGAGAAATGCGTCCAGCAGCGCATGAAAGCGCTCGGCGCGCTCGATCGGCGCCAAGTGCGCGGCCTGCGGCAGCACTTCGAGCCGGGCGCCGGGAATCGCCGCGGCCATGGCCCGCGCGCCAGGCAGCGGCGAACCGGCATCCTGGTCACCCACCACCACCAGCGCCGGACATTGGATGCGATGGATGGCGCTCGCCATGTCGAAGGCCAGGATGGCCAGCGCGGCGCCGACGTAGCCGTGCACCGGCGTGTCCAGGATCATGGCCCGGATGCGCTCGCTCTCCTCGGGCTGCGCGGCGCGGAACTCCGGCGTCAGCCAGCGCGCCAGCGTCGCCTCGACCAGGCCCGCCATGCCATGCGCCTCGGCCTGGCCGATGCGCTCGTGCCACATCGGGTGTGCCTCCAGCGGCGTGCGGTCGACCGTGTCGGCCAGCGTCAGCGAGAGCAGGCGCTCCGGATGGCGCACCCCCATCACCTGGCCGATCATGCCGCCCAGGGAAATGCCGACGTAGTGCGCCTGCGGGATCTGGAGGGCATCCATCGCGGCGGCGACATCATCGGCAAGACGCAGCATCGAATAGGCGCCGATCGGCGCGCTGCTGCCGCCGTGGCCGCGCAGGTCGAGGCGCGCCACGCGATAACGCGGCGCCAGGTGGCGGGCGGCAGCGTCCCACAAGGTATGGTTGGCGCCCAGGGCATGGACCATCACGACCCAGGGACCGTCGCTGCCATCGACGCGGACCTGCAACTCGATGTCGTCGACCGGCACGCGGCGCAGCGGCTGGACAGTGGATTCGGCGCTCATGGCAAACCTCCTTGGCATCGATGAATCACGGCGGACGGGCGGCGCCGGAAAACGCGCTGCGGACTCAGGCGCCGCCGGCGGCAGCCTCGCTGCCGCGGTAGATCAGGTCGATCTGTGTGCCGTCCGGCTCGGTCTGGCGCAGCTGGACCGGCATCCAGCCGAGCGGCTCGGCCAGCCAGATCTCGACGCGGCGGCGGTCGTCGGCCCGGCGCGGCAGGCGCACGAAGTGCTTGGCGCGCAGGAAACCCTGGCCGGTTTCGACTTCCTCCTCGCCCACATACTGTACCTGCATCGGCTCGATGTCGCGGGTATCCGCCACCTGGAAGCGCTCGGTGACGCCCGGCACGGCATAGCGCCGGGGATTGCCTCGCACCAGGCCGACCATCTGCAGGAACACGCTGAAGCGGTCCTGCGCACCGGCCGGCAGCGGCACCTGCCGATTGCCGGGGACGAAGGTCACGGTGCCGGCGGCGGGGTCGAACTGCGCGGTTTCCACACGGCCGCGCCGGCTCTCCTCGTAGCGCTGCGGCACCAGTCCGGCCGGCCCCAGCGCCCCGGCGCTGTGGAAAGCGAAACGGAACCACAGCACGCGCGTCTCCACCGCGAGCTGGTAGCGGCCGCCGTCCTGCTGCCAGCGGATCAGGCCGTCCGGGTTGCGCACGCCATTGACATAGCTGGCGTAGTGCAGCGTGACCGGGGGCGGCACGACGTAGTGCACCGCAGGGGCCGGCGCTGGCGCCGGCGGTGCCGGGGGGGTGGGCTCGGCGGCCTCGGTAGCGGCCGGCGCGGTGCCGCTGGTGCCCCCGGCGCTGGCCGTCTCGGTCTCACCCGCGGGCACCGTGGCCACGGGCGGCGCGGGCGCCGCCTCGGGCGCCTGGCGCGGCACCGGTGCCGGACGCGGCGCCGGCCTGGGCGCGGGCCGGGGGGCAGGCCGCGCGGGCTGCTGCTGGGGCTGCGGCGGCTGCGGCGGCGCGGGCGGCGGCAGCAGGATGGCCTCGAGTGCCGGCACGTCGGTCGCGGGCAATGGAACCAGCGGCCCTGGTATGTGGACCAGGCCGAGCAGCACCAGCGCGTGCGCGGCCAGCACCAGCACGAGCACCGCCACCCAGCGCAGCCGGCGCCGGGGGAAACCGTCAGGAGTGGCCGTCTTGCCCGGCCCGGGCGTCTGCGCCAAGGTAGCCAAGTTCCGAGGAAAGCTGGCTGGCGATCGCGCGCATGCGGCGATCGACCGCCCCGCCCCAGTCGGCGTCGAACACGCTTTGCGCGCCCAGCGCGATCAGGGCCATGGCGACATGGCCGTTGGCGTCGAACACCGGCATCGAAAAGGCATTGATGCCCGGCAGCACGCCACCGCGGGTCAGCGCCGCGCCGTGCTCGCGCACCTCGCTGCAGATCGCCTCGTAGGCAGCCATCGTGCGCGGCATGTCGGGGATATCGTCCTGCCCGCGCGCGGCCAGTTCCCGTTCGACCAGCGGCAGCGTCTGTTGTTTCGGCAGGAAGGCGCCGAACAGGCGCCCGGTGGCCGAGTTGAGCATGGGCATCACATCGCCCAGGCGCAGGCTGACCGTGACCGGATGGCTGGACTCCTCCCAGTGCACGATGGTCGGCCCGTGATTGCCCCAGACCGCGATGCCGACGGTCAGGTCGGTGTCATCGCGCAGCTGGGACAGGATGGGGCGCGCCTTCTTGACCGGGTCGAGCCGGTTCAGCCCGGCCAGCCCCAGCTGCAGGGCGAAGGGCCCGAGGTCGTAGCGCCCGCTGACCGGATCCTGCGCCACCAGGCCGAGGCGCTGGAAACTGACCAGGTAGCGGTGGGCCTTGGCGGGGTTCATGTCGGCGGCGGCGGCGAGGTCGCGCAGCATCATGGCGCGCGGCGACAAGGCCAGGGCCTGCAGCAGCTTGAACCCGACCTCGATGGACTGGATGCCGGAACGCAGCTTGGAGTCGTCGTCTTCGATTTCACTCATGCGCGCGAGAGTAGCAGAAGAGGAAGAGGAGCCGGCCGCATCGGGGTGCGGCCTGCGCCAGGTCGCCGGCCGGCCGGGGCGGGTCGTCAGAGCAGAGCGGCTTGGCATCCACATCGAATTTACTATAGCGAAACCGATTTACCAATTTTTAAGTCGCCGGTAGACTTTCCCACCACAAGAACGGCTCCCGGCTGCCGCGCCACGCGGCGGCACCGGACGATGCCCCAACCCTCCCTGGAGACAACCGATGACGCGCACGCGCCACCCCTGGCCTTTGTCCGCTTTCCTTCCCTTGCTGTCCCTTCCGTTGCTGTCGCGGCGCCTGGCCGCACCGGCCGCGCTGGCCCTGGGCGCGCTCGCGCTGGGCCTGCCGGGCGCGGCCAGCGCCGCCGGCGACAACTGGCCCGGCCAGCCGCTGCGCTGGATCGTGCCCTACCCCGCCGGCGGCGGCACCGACGTGGTGGCACGCGCGCTGGGCCAGGCCATCAGCCCGGCGCTGGGCCAGCCGGTGGTGGTCGACAACCGCCCGGGCGCGGCCACCATCGTCGGCGCCGATGCCGTCGCCCACAGCAAGCCCGACGGCTACACGCTGCTGACCGCCGACACCGGCACCCTGGCCGCCAACCCGTCGCTGTACAAAAAGCTGCCCTACAGCGCCGACAAGGACTTCGCCCACGTCAGCCTGGTGGCGCGCTTCCCGCTGGTGCTGGTGACCTCGCCCGGCTTCCCCGCGCACACGCTCAAGGACATCGTGGCCTATGCGCAGCAGCATCCCGGCAAGGTCAACTTCGCCTCGCCCGGTGCGGGCTCGCCGCACCACCTGGCCATGGAGCTGTTCATGGACCAGACCCATACGAAGATGACCCACGTGCCGTACAAGGGCGCCGCCCCGGCGGTGCAGGACCTGATGGCCGGCCAGGTCGACCTGATGTTCGTCGACCTCGCCTCGGGGCAGCAGAACGTGCTGGCCGGCAAGCTGCGTCCGGTGGCGGTGGCCACGCCGCGCCGCCTGGGCGTGCTGCCCAATGTGCCGACCGTCGCCGAAAGCGGCGTGGCCGGCACGGCCGACTTCCAGGCCTACGCCTGGCAGGGCGTGGTGGTGCCGGCTGGCACGCCGCGCCCGGTGGTGGCGCGGCTCAATGCCGAGCTGGTCAAGGCGCTGAAGAGCCCCGAGGTGCAGAAGCGCTTCGAGGGCATCGGCGTGGAGCCGGTGTCGAGCACGCCGGAGGAATTCGCCCAGTACGCGCGCAGCGAGGCCGAGCGCTGGGGCAAGCTGATCAAGGCCAAGGGCATCACGGTAGACTAGTCCAGGCGCCGGGACCGCGGTCCCGGCGCCATCCGATCCTCCTCGCCTTGCACTCATGAAACTTGCCACCCTCAAGGACGGGTCCCGCGACGGCCAGCTGGCCGTCGTCTCGCGCGACCTGAAGACTGCCCACTACGCCACCGACATCGCCAGCCGCCTGCAGACCGCGCTCGACGACTGGCAGTTCTACGCGCCGCAGCTGCAGGACCTGTACGACGCCCTCAATGCCGGCCGCGCGCGCCATCCCTTCCCCTTCGAGCCGGCCCACTGCATGGCGCCGCTGCCGCGCGCCTACCAGTGGGCCGACGGCTCCGCCTACGTCAACCACGTGGAGCTGGTGCGCAAGGCGCGCGGCGCGGAGATGCCGCCCGAGTTCTGGACCGACCCGCTGATGTACCAGGGCGGCTCCGACGATTTCCTCGGCCCCGAGGACGACATCGTCTGTGCGAGCGAGGCCTGGGGCATCGACTTCGAGGCCGAGGTCGCGGTCATCACCGGCGACGTGCGCATGGGCGCCACGCCCGAGCAGGCTGCCGAATCGATCCGCCTGCTGGTGCTGGCCAACGACGTTTCGCTGCGCAACCTGATCCCCGCGGAACTGGGCAAGGGCTTCGGCTTCTTCCAGAGCAAGCCCGCCACCGCCTTCTCGCCGGTGGCGGTGACGCCCGACGAACTGGGCGGGGCCTGGCGCGAGCGCAAGGTGCACCGGCCCATGACGGTGTGGTGGAACAGCAAGAAGGTGGGCGCGCCGGACTGCGGCACCGATATGGTGTTCGATTTCGGCCAGCTGATCGCACATATCTGCAAGACGCGCAATGTGCGCGCCGGCAGCATCGTCGGTTCCGGCACCATCTCCAACGTCGACCGCAGCAAGGGCTATTGCTGCATCGCCGAAAAGCGCATGCTCGAGATCATCGACGGCGGCAAGCCGGTCACCGACTTCATGAAGTTCGGCGACGCGGTCAAGATCGAGATGTTCGATGCCGAGGGCGCTTCCATCTTCGGCGCGATCGACCAGGCGGTGGCGCAGGGCTGAGTGCCGGCAGCGCGGCCCCGGTCGGGGCGGGACACGACATGGCGGGATTGCCTATAATTCACCGACCGTTCGGTCGATGAATCCCGCCAGGGGTGCGCGACCGCCACGCCCCGGGCCCCGCCCGGCTCCCCTCACGCTTTCCGCAAGCCCGACCACAGGCCCGCTGACATGACCGCTTCCGCCCCGTCTTCCGCCGACAGCCAGCTGTCGCCCCGCTATGACCGCTACCAGGCGCTGACCCTGCGCCGCCACGGCCCCATCCTCGAGATCGTGATGGGCGCGGCGCAATCGGCCAACCGCAAGCTCGCCACCGCCGACGCCAATATGCACCGCGAGCTGGCCGAGATCTGGCGCGACGTGTCGGCCGACCCGGACATCCGCGTCGCGCTGATCCGCGGCGAGGGCAAAGGCTTCTCGGCGGGCGGCGACCTGTCGCTGGTCGAGGACATGGCCAACGACTTCGATACCCGCACCCGCGTCTGGCACGAGGCGCGCGACCTGGTCTACAACGTCATCAACTGCGACAAGCCGGTGGTCTCGGCCATGCACGGCCCCGCCGTCGGCGCCGGCCTGGTGGCCGGCCTGCTGGCCGACATCTCGATCGCGGCCAGGGACGCGCGCATCGTCGACGGGCACACCCGCCTGGGCGTGGCCGCGGGCGACCATGCGGCCATCGTGTGGCCCCTGCTGTGCGGAATGGCCAAGGCCAAGTACTATCTGATGCTGTGCGAGTCGGTCAGCGGCGAGGAAGCCGAGCGGATCGGCCTGGTATCGCTGGCGGTGGACGAGTCGGAGCTGGTCGAGCGCGCCTTCGAGGTGGCGCGGCGGCTCGCGGCGGGATCGCAGAGCGCGATCCGCTGGACCAAGTACGCGCTCAACAACTGGCTGCGCATGGCCGGCCCCGCCTTCGATACCTCGCTGGCCCTGGAATTCATGGGCTTTGCCGGCCCGGATGTGCACGAAGGCATGGCGAGCCTGCGCGAAAAGCGGCCGCCCGGCTTCAGGTAAGCGGTACACGAGACACTACGATGGCCGCAGCCCGGCGCGGGCTGCGCGCCCCACCAGGAGGGTTAGCGCATGTTCGGACAGATTCCCGATTTCACCAACGGCTTCGAGTTCCTGCGCAAGCTCTGGGGCAACGCCAGCGGCCTGCCCGGCGGCCTGATGCCCGGCCTGCAGGCCATGACGCCGCCGATGGACCTCGACGAGCTCGACAAACGCATCCACGACCTGAAGGCCGTGGAAAGCTGGCTGCAGCTCAACACCAACCTGCTGCGCACCACCATCCAGGGCCTCGAAGTGCAACGCGCGACACTGGTCGCGCTGCAGACCTTCGGCAGCGCGCTGTCGCCCGAAGCCATGCAGAACGCCATGGAAAACGTAGCGCGCGCGGCCACTGCGCCGAGCGCCGCACCGCCCGAGCACGCCAGCCGGGACGAGGCGCCCGTCTTCCGCAGCGCAAGCCGGCCGGAGCCCGCTCCCGAGCCCGACGCCCCGGCGCCTGACAGCGAAGCCGGCGCCCGTCCCGGCGCGGCCGGCGCCCATCAGGGCAACGGCGCCGCCCACGGCGAGGCGCCGCCCAACGCCGGCATCTGGTGGGACATGCTGCAGCACCAGTTCAACCAGATCGCCAGCAGCGCCGCGGCCGCCAGCCTGGCGCCGTTCGGCAACCTGGCGGCCTTCGGGACCGCGCCGGCATCCGGCGCGGGCGAGGCGGGCAAGGGGGACGATGGGGCCGGCAAGGCCGCCGGCGACACCGGCAAGGCCAAGCCCGCCGCCAAGGCCACCGGCGGCACCGCCGCGCGCAAGCCGGCGGCCAAGCGCCCGGCCGCCAGGAAAAGCGCCGCCAAGCCTGCCGGCGGCAAGGCCGGAGGCAAGGCCTGACACGCATGGCCAGCCCCCGCCGCAACGGTGCGCCGCGCCTCACGGCCCTGGTGATGATGGGCGGCGGCGCGCGCGCCGCCTACCAGGCCGGCGTGCTGCGGGGACTGGCGCGCATCGCCCGGCGCCACGGGCTCGACCATGTGCGCATTCCTTTCGAGATCATCTGCGGCACCTCGGCAGGCGCCATCAACGGTGCCGGGCTCGCCATCCATGCCCACGACTTCCAGGCGGCCGCCGAACGGCTGGCCGCCCTGTGGCATGGCATCCATGCCGATGACGTCTACCGCACCGACGTGCTGCGCGTGGGCGTGTCGGGCGCCCGCTGGCTGTCCGCGCTGGCGCTGGGCTGGGCCGTGCAGCGCGCCCCGCGCGCCCTGTTCGACAACGCGCCACTGGGCGCCATGCTGGGCGAGCTGTTCGACACCGAGCGGGTCCAGGCCAGCCTCGACGCCGGGTCGCTGCAGGCCTTCGCCGTGACCGCGCTGTCCTATACCACCGGCCGCCACGTCACCTTCTACCAGTCGCACCACCGCATCCATCCCTGGCGGCGCAGCCAGCGCATGGCGGTCGAGGCGCGCATCGGCGTCGACCACCTGCTGGCCTCGTCCTCCATCCCCTTCCTGTTCCCGGCCATGCCGCTGGAGCTGGAAGGGCACCACGAGTGGTTCGGCGACGGCACCATGCGGCAGATGTCGCCGCTGTCGCCGGCCATCCACCTGGGCGCCTCGCGCGTCCTCGCCATCGGCGCGGCTTCGCGGCAGCGGCCGGGCTGGTTCGACACCGTGCCGGCCGGCGGCTATCCCTCGCTCGCGCAGGTCGGCGGACAGGCGCTGGCGAGCATCTTCCTCGACGGCCTGTCGGCCGACCTGGAGCGGCTCCAGCACATCAACAGCCTGCTGGCGCGCATGCCGGAGCTGGCCAGCGACAGCGAGGGCTGGCGCCCCGTGGAAGTGATGACCGTCTCGCCGAGCGAACCGATCGAGGCCATCGCCGCCGAGCATGTGGAGCGGTTGCCGCGCACGGTGCGTGCGCTGCTGACACCGCTCGGCGGCACCGAGGCGCGTGGCGCCGCCTTCGCCAGCTACCTGCTGTTCGAGCCCGAGTTCACTCAGGCGCTGCTGGCCCTGGGCGAGCGTGATGCGGCGGCGCAAGAGGACGAGCTGGCCGCCTTCCTGTATGGCGTGATCCCGACGCCGCACCGGCCGCAGGCCGAGCTGGACCGGGAGCCGCCGGCGCCCGCGCTCGCCTGAGACACCAGCGCCAAGGCAGGCGCCGATTGGGCATCTGCTGCCCGCTGCAAGCGGCGGGGTCGACCCAATTGCCAGGAAAATTCGCAGAAAACCATCAAAACGGTTGCATTCACTCGCTTTCCACCTAAAAAAGGGAATAGAGAATAATTCGCATCTGGTAGAATCTGCCCGTAATTTCAAAGGCTTAACATGCTCTACCCCGAACTGTTCAAATCGCTTGAATCGGTGCGTTGGCACATGGACAAGGACATCCCCTGGGATAGTTTCGACGCCAGCCTGTTGACCGAAGACCAGGCCAAGACCATCCGCATGAACGCCATCACGGAGTGGTCCGCCCTCCCGGCCACGGAGATGTTCCTGCGCGACAACCGGCACGATTCGGACTTTTCGGCATTCATGAGCATCTGGTTCTTCGAGGAACAGAAGCACTCGCTGGTACTGATGGAATACCTGCGCCGCTTCCGCCCCGACCTCGTGCCGACCGAGGAAGAGCTGCACGCGGTGCGCTTCGAGTTCGATCCGGCCCCGCCGCTGGAAACGCTGATGCTGCACTTCTGCGGCGAGATCCGCCTGAACCACTGGTACCGCCGTGCCGCCGAGTGGCACACCGAACCGGTCATCAAGCATATCTACCGCACGCTGTCGCAGGACGAAGCCCGCCACGGCGGCGCCTACCTGCGCTACATGAAGAAGTACCTGACGCAGTTCGGCGACAGCGCGCGCTCGGCCTTCGCCAAGATCGGCGTGCTGATGGCCTCGGCCCGCCGCACAGAAAAGCCGCTGCACCCGACCAACCTGCACGTCAACAAGTCCCTGTTCCCGCACGACACCATCCAGTCGCGCCTGCCGGACCCGGACTGGCTCGAACGCTGGCTCGACGAGCAGATCCGCTTCGACGAAGGCTGGGAGAAGAAGGTGATCGAGCGCATCCTGCACAATATGTCGCTGCTGATGGAGCGCACCTTCGAAAGCGTGCAGGACCTGAACCGCTACCGCAAGGAACTGAACGCGCGCCTGCAGCCCGCGCAGGCCTGAGCCCGCGCCGGCAGCCAGACAAGCCCCATCCCGCGATGGGGCTTTGTTTTGCCCGGCTTCCACCGGGCCAACGCCTTCCCGCCTTCCGCCATGTCCGCACCCCGTTTCGAATCCAAGCTCGTCCCCGCCGATGACACCCAGGCACTGGCCGCGGCCATCGCCGCGCTGCCGCGTCCGCTGGTGTTCACCAATGGCGTCTTCGACATCCTGCACCGCGGCCACGCGACCTATCTGGCGCAGGCCCGCGAACTGGGCGCCAGCCTGGTGGTGGGCGTCAACAGCGACGCCTCGGTGCGCATGCTGGGCAAGGGCGACGACCGGCCGCTCAACCAGGAATCCGACCGCATGGCGCTGCTGGCCGCGCTGGCCTCGGTCGACCTGGTGGCGATGTTCCGCGAGCGTACGCCGGTGGAACTGATCCGCCTGGTGCGCCCCGACGTCTACGTCAAGGGCGGTGACTACGACATCGACACGCTGGAAGAGACCCGCCTGGTACGCAGCTGGGGCGGCCATGCGGTTGCCATCCCCTTCCTGCACGACCGCTCCACCACCAAGCTGGTGGCCAAGGTCCGCCAGGGCCAGTAAGCCGCCGCGCCGGGCCGCCCGCTCAGGCGCAGGCCTGCAGGTCGGCGGCGCCGAAACGGCGCCGGATCGCCTCCAGGCGCGTGCGCTGCGCCGCATCCACGTCGCGTACGCGCAGCCACTGCCGGGTCAGCTGGTGCGGCGTGTCGCTGAGCACCGCCGTCCGTACGCCGAGGCCACGCAGGATTTCCAGATAATGCTCGGCGCGTTCCCGCTCGCGGAACAGCCCGAGCGACACCGTGAAGGTTTGCGGCGTTCCCGCCGCCACCACCGACACATCGGTAACGTTGCGCCGGCGCAGTTCGCCCAGCTTGCGCTGCACCTGCTCGCGGCTCGGTTGCGACGGCAGGTGGACCCACCAGCGCACCTGCTCCTGCCGCTCGAAGGCCTCGACACGGCCGGCACCGGCCAGCGCCTGCGACAGCTCGCGCGCGGCATCGCCGCTCAAGCCGCCGATCTCCACGCACGGCAGCGGACGCCCCGCCGCAAGCGGCTGGGCCGGTGCGGCCACCGCCTGGATCGCAGAGGCGGCCAAGGGCGCCGCTGCGGCCGGCCGGGCAGCCGGGTTGGCCGCCGCCGGCGCGACCGGACCTGAAGCGCCTGCCGGCGCGGTCGCGGGCGCGCTCGCCGGTTCGCCGGCCGCGGCCGATGCCGCTTCGGATACCGCTTCGGATGCCGCCGGCAGGAAACGCTCGGCGCGGACCTGCTGGCCGAGCCGCTGCGGCTCGCGCGGGCTCTCCAGCCGGCCGGCCAGCGGCTCGCGGCCGAAGGCACCGAGCGCCGCCGCCAGCAGCAGCGCGTTGAGCAGGCACAGCAGGATCAGCAGCGTCGGGAGCAGGCCTCGGAAGGGCATGGCGCGATCGGGGTCCCGGTGGAACAAGACGGACAGGCGCGGCGCGCCTCAGCGGGCCGCGGGACGATGCCCCGCCATCGTGTGCAGGCCGAGCAGCACCAGATTATCGTGCATCTCGAACGGCATCGACAGCGCGCGCGCCAGCACGTGCCGCGCGCCGCCGGACAGCAGGCAGCGCGTGGGCCCGCGCGCCTGCAGCACGCGCCAGGTGCGTTCGACCGCGCCGGCCTGCGCGGCCAGGCAACCCGCCGCGATGGCATCGTGCGTGTTGTCGGCCCAGGGCGGCGCCGACTCGGCCTCGCTCACCTCCAGCGCCGGCAGCTGCGCGGTATTGCGCGCCAGCGACGACAACATCAGTTCCAGCCCCGGCAGGATCAGCCCGCCCTCGAAGCGCCCGCGCACCGCCTGCGCCGCCGCGCCGACGCTGGCCGGCGCGGCGCTGACCACGTCGAGCGTGGTGGCGGTGCCGGCGGTCACGATCAGCAGCGTGCCATCGGGCTGCCAGCAGCGCGCACCGATACAGCCGACCCAGCGGTCGACGCCGAGCCGCGCCGGCTCGCGGTAGCCGTTGACCAGGCCGTCGTGGCGGGGTTCGGCGCGCACCCAGCGCACACTCGCCGCGGCCCCGAAAGCCGCATCCACCAGGGCGTCGACCTCACCGGCGATGGCCGGGCCGGCCACATTGCTGGCCCATACCTCCGGCGCCGGCCCGGCGCCTGCCAGCGTGCGCCAGCGCCCGGCAAGCTCGGCCAGCGCCGCCGTCTCGCCATGCGCGACCGCGCCGTCCTGCTGCCAGGGCGTGGGCAAGGTGCCGGCGCCGGCGACACTCCAGGCCCACTTGAGGCGGGTGTTGCCGACATCGATCAGCAGGCGCGGCGGCCGGCCCGCGGCCGCCGTGGCGTTGGACGACCGCACGCTCATCCTTGCGCGCCTCCGGCCGGCCGCAGCGACAGCTCGCCGCTGTTGATGCGTTCCAGCCCCGTGGCGGTCTCCAGCAGCAGCTGACCTTCGCCGTCGACACCGCGCGCGATGCCCTCGCACAGCACGCGGCCGTCGTGCAGCAGGCGCACCGGCTGGTCACGGTAGGCATCGCGCGCCGACCAGCGCGGCGCCAGCGGCGCGAAGCCATGGGCGACGAAGGCCTGGCGCATCTCCGCCAGCCGGCCGAGGATGGCAGCCAGCAGGCGGGTCGGGTCGCGCGCGGGATCGAAGGCCGCCATGCGCTCGCTGACGCCCGACAGCTGGCGCCCGAGCGCGGCCTCCATGGCGGCATCGCGCACCAGGTTGAGGCCGATGCCGATCACCGCCCACAGTTGCTGCGGACCCGACGGCACCGATTCGATCAGGATGCCGGCCAGCTTGCGGCCGTCGATCTGCAGGTCGTTCGGCCACTTGAGGCCGACCGCGGCGCCCAGGCCGGCATCGCAGTCCGCCAGCGCTTCGGCCACCGCCAGGCCGACGCCCAGGCTGAGCCCGCTCAACCGGGCCGGCGCCAGCGGCAAGGGCAGCGCCACCGAGAAAGTCATGCCTGCCTGCCCCTGCCACGGACGTCCCTGGCGGCCGCGACCCGCGGTCTGGCGATAGGCCAGGCGCACCATCGCGGTATCCGACCAGGCGGCCTGGCGGCAGGCCTGGGTCAGGTCGGCGTTGGTCGAGCCGGTCTCCTCGACCAGCGCCACGGCCCAGCCGCGCGCGGCGCCGGCATCGAGCGCGGCGCGCAGGGCGGCGGCATCGATGCGCCAGGCGCCGGAGGCGGCAAGCGTGGCGGCCTCGGTGGCTGTCTTGGCGGGCGGCGCGGCATCGTTCGGGCTGGGGGCTGTCATGGGATGGAGGTGCGGTCGGGAGATCAGGGGGGTCGGGCGGTCGAGCAGTCGAGCAGTCGGGCAGTCGGGCAGTCGGGCGGTCCGGTAGCGTGCGCCGCGGACGGGCGCGACGGTCCACCGGACAGACGCGGCGCCCGCTCGCGGCCTGGCGGGTGCCATCCAGCCCGCATTGTAGCCCTGCTGCAGCGCGGCAGCCTGGCCGGCGGCATGGATTAGAATCGGGACTGTCCCATCACATCATGCCTGCCTTGGACAGTCTGATCACGCCTGCCCTCCACATCACGCGACAGGATGGCGCCGCCAGCGTGGAACTGCGCGGCGACTGGACGGCGCTCGCGCTGGCCGAATGCGGACGCGCCGGCGAACTGCGCGAAGCCATGCGCGGCCTCGACGGCGCCGGCGCGCACGGCGCCACGCGCTGGTCGCTGGCCGGCGTCGGCCGCCTCGATCATATCGGCGCCCAGCTGATGTGGCAGGCCTGGGACGGCAAGCTGCCGCTCGGCATCGAGGTCAGCGCCGAACAGCGGCGCGTGTTCGGCCGCATCATGTCGCTGCGCCCCGATGGCTGGAAGAAGCACGTGGTGGAGCGCTTCAACCCGGTCACGCTGCTGGGCGGCTCGACGCTGTCGCTGCTGGCCCAGCTGGTCAGCGGCGTCACCATGGTGGGCCAGTTCACCTTTGACCTGCTGCGCTTCGCGCGCGCGCCGCACCTCGGCCCCTGGCGCGAGATCTCGGCCAATATCTACAGCATCGGCTACAAGGCACTGGGCATCACCGCGCTGGTGGGCTTCCTGATCGGCATCGTGCTGTCCTACCTGTCGGCCAACCAGTTGCGCACCTTCGGCGCCAGCCTGTTCATCGTCAACATCCTCGGCATGGCGGTGATCCGCGAGCTCGGCCCGGTGCTGGCCGCCATCCTGATCGCCGGCCGCTCGGGCTCGGCCATCACGGCGCAGATCGGCGTGATGCGGGTGACCGAGGAACTCGACGCCATGCGCGTGATGGGCATCTCGCACGGCTTCCGGCTGATCATGCCGCGCGTGCTGGCGCTGGCGGTCTCGATGCCGCTGCTGGTGGCCTGGACCGACCTGATGGCGCTGGCCGGCGGCATGCTGGCGGCACACTCCCAGCTAGGCATCAGCGCCGCCTTCTTCCTGCGCACGCTGCCCGACGCGGTACCGGTGGCCAATCTCTGGTTCGGCCTCGGCAAAGGCGTGGTGTTCGGCATGCTGATCGCCCTGGTCGCCTGCCATTTCGGCCTGCGCATCAAACCCAATACGACCAGCCTGGGCACCGGCACCACGGCCTCGGTGGTGACGTCGATCACGGCCGTGATCCTGGCCGACGCCGTCCTCGCCATCCTGTTCAAGGACATCGGCCTATGAGCACCGCCCCCGCCCCGGCCGGCCTGGTCCCGGGCACCGGCGCGGCGCCCGCCCGGCGCCAGGCCATCATCGAGGTACACAAGCTGGTCAAGCGCTTCGGCGACCACGTCGTGCACGACGGGCTCGAGCTGGAGGTCTACCGCGGCGAGCTGCTGTCCATCGTCGGCGGCTCCGGCACCGGCAAGACCGTGCTGCTGCGCCAGATCGTCGGCCTGGAGCGCCCGACCTCGGGCACCATCCGCGTGTTCGGCGAGGACGTGATGACCTTGCCGCCGGCGCGCATGCAGGCGCTGCGCAACCGCTGGGGCCTGCAGTTCCAGCGCGGCGCGCTGTTCTCCGCACTGTCGGTGATCGACAATATCGCGCTGCCGCTGCGTGAACTTCGCACCCTGCCCGACAATCTGATCTGCCAGTCGGCACTGCTCAAGCTGCAGCTGGTCGGACTGTCGGCGCGCGATGCGGACAAGATGCCGGCCGACCTGTCCGGCGGCATGGTCAAGCGCGTGGCGCTGGCGCGCGCGCTCGCGCTGGAGCCGGAGCTGGTCTTCCTCGACGAGCCCACCGCCGGACTGGACCCGATGGGCGCCGACGACTACGTGGCACTGATCCGCGAGCTGCGCGAGGAGCTCGGCCTGACCGTGGTGATGGTCACGCACGACCTCGACACGCTGGTGGCGCTGTCGGACCGCGTGGCCGTGCTGGCCGACCGCAAGGTGCTGGCGGCCGCACCGATCCCGGAGCTGCTGCACATCGACCACCCGTTCATCCGCGAGTACTTCCTCGGTGAACGGGCCCGGCGCGCCCTGACGGCCCTGCCGCCGCCCCACGCGCCCTCTGGAGAAGCATGATGGAAAACAAGTCGAATGCCTTCCTGGCCGGCGTTTTCACGCTGGGCCTGGCCATCCTGGTGGTGTTCGCCATCTTCTGGTTCAGCAGCGACCACACCGTGCGCGTGCCGTACGACCTGGTCACGCGCTCGACCGTCAACGGCCTCGGCCCGCAGGCCGACGTCAAGTACCGCGGCCTGGACGTGGGCAAGGTGGTGTCGATCAAGTTCGATCCCGAAGTGTCGGGCCAGATCATCGTGCGCATCAGTGTCGACCACGACACGCCGATCACCGGCACGACCTACGCCACGCTGGGGCTGCAGGGCGTGACCGGCGTCGCCTACGTGCAACTGGACGACACCGCCGCGCGCACCGGCGCCGGCACGCAGGCCGGACGCCTGGCCACCTCGGCCAAGGCGGTGGCGCGCATCCCCATGCGGCCCGGCTTCTTCGAGGAGCTGGAGCGGCGCGGCGACTCGCTGCTGAGCCAGCTCGACTCCGTGATGGGCTCGGTCAACAGCATGTTCCAGGCCGACAACCGCCGCGAACTGATGGATGCGATCCGCTCGGTGCACAGCGCCGCCGAGAGTTACTCGCACCTGGCCCGCACCATGGAGCCCGCCGCGCAGCAACTGCCGCAGGTGGCGGAGAACCTCAACGCCACCCTGGCGGCGACCCGCCACCTGGCCGAGCAGCTCGCCAGCCCCAACGGCCAGCTGCTGCGCACGGTCGACAAGGTCGGGCACGATGTGCAGGCGGTCAGCGAATCGCTGCAGTCCGCCGCCGGCGACGTCTCGCAGAACACGCTGCCGCAGGTCGGCGGCCTGGCGCGCGACGCGCGCCAGGCGGTGCGCAGCATCGATCGCGCCGCCAGCCAGTTCAACGACAGCCCGGGCAGCGTGCTGTTCGGCGCACCGGCACCGGCGCCGGGCCCGGGCGAGCCTGGCTTCCGGGCGCCCTGATCCGCCCCCAACCGCCGCCTGCCAACCGCCGCCAGCCACCGACCCGAGGCCCGACATGATGCGCATCCTCCCCTTCCCCGCCGGCAGCCTGCGCCCGGCCACCGGCGCCGCAGCCCTTGCCGCGCTGGCCCTGCTCGGCGGCTGCGCGCTGACGCCCGGCCGCCCCACCATCAGCTACGATCTCGGACCTGCCGCGGGCGCGCCGCCTTCGGCCGCGACGGCAGGCACGGCCCCTGCCGCGCATGCGCTGCCACCGCTGCGCGTGACCCAGACCGACAGCCCCGCCTGGCTCGACAGCAACTCCATCTTCTACCGGCTGCGCTATGCCCAGGTCGAACGCCTGCAGCCCTATGCCACGCAGCGCTGGGTCATGTCGCCGGCGCGCCTGCTCGACGAACGCCTGCGCGAGGCGGTCGCCGCGCGCGGCACGCTGGCCTGGCAGGGCAACACCGGCGCGCCCGCGCTGCACGTCGACCTGATCACCTTCGAGCAGGTCTTCGACGGCGAGAGTGCCAGCCACGGCCTGATCCGCGCGCGCGCCACCGTGTACCGCGAGCGCATGATCGGGCAGAAGACCTTCGTAGTGGAGCAGCCCGCGCCGACGCCGGACGGCGCCGGCGGGGTCAAGGCGCTGGCCGCGGGGTCCGACGCGCTGGTCGGGGCCATGCTCGACTGGGTCGCCACCCTGCCGCTGAACTGAGGACGGCCGGGATGCCGAGGATGCCGTGATGGAAACCGTCCCGCCGCCCGCGCCGCGCGGCGACGACGCGGTGCCCCGGCACTCTCCGCTGGCACGCGTCGGCCTGCTGTGCTTCACCTTGCTGGTGATCTACGCCAGCCTGTACCCGTTCAGCGGCTGGACCGGCAACGGCATCGCGCCATGGGCCTACCTGACCGCACCCAAGCCGCGCTACATCACCAGCTTCGACCTGCTGACCAATGTGATGGGCTACAGCCCCTTCGGCGCGCTGGCGGTGCTGGCGCTGTACCCGCGCGTGCGCGGCGTGCCGGCGGTGCTGGCCGCGCTGGCGGCAGGCACGGCGCTGTCGGCGGTGATGGAGGGACTGCAGACCTGGCTGCCGACGCGCATCCCGTCCAATATCGACCTCGCCACCAATGCGATGGGCGCGCTGCTGGGCGCGGCCCTGACCGCCCCCTTCTGCGCCGCGCTGATCGACCGCAGCAACCTGCGCCGGCTGCGCCTGGCCTGGTTCGAGCCCTATGCCAGCTTCGCCATCATCCTGGTCCTGCTGTGGCCGTTCGCACAGATCTTCCCGCAGGAACACTTGTTCGGCATGGGCGCGATCGTGCGCGAGTGGCTCACCGACCCCGACTCGTGGCCGATGCAGGTGCTGCAGTCGGTGGTGCCGGCGCTGGCCGACTGGCAGGCCGACATCGGCCTGGGCCCCGACGACATGCAGAACCGCCAGTTGCTGGAATCGCTGGTCACCGCGCTGAGCTGGGTGGGCACCGGGCTGTTCGCCTCGGTGGCGATGCGCCGCCATGCGCCGATGCTGCGCATCCTGACCGCCTTGCTGGCCGGCGCGCTGCTGCTCAAGGCAGCCGTGGCGGAATTGCAGTTCCCCGACGACACGCCCTTCAACTGGCTGTCCGAAGGCGGCCGCTTCGCGCTGCTGACGGGTTCGCTGGTGCTGGCGCTGCTGCTGCAGCTGCCGCGCTGGCTGCGTGGCCTGCTGGCCCTGCTGGCGCTGATCGGCCTGGTGCTGCTGACCAACCTGCTGCCGCCCAATCCCTATGCCTGGATCTCGGAGCAGGGCTGGCGCATGGGCCGCCTGATCCATTTCAACAGCCTGGCCCAGTGGCTGGGCTGGGTCTGGCCCTTCGCGGCGGCCAGCTACCTGGTCTGGCGCTTCGAGCAGTTCAACCTGGACCGCCACGCGCTGCGCCGCGCCAGGCGCCAGGCCAGGCGCAAGGCCGCGGCCGCGGCGGCGGCACCCGGCACCCCGGACACCCCGGACACCCCGGACACCCCGGGCGAGCCTGGCGAGCCGAACCGTCCGCCGCGCGACGCTCAGTGAGTCTGGCCGCCCTGCTCGCGCACGTCGACCTCGGTCGCCAGCGCCGTCTGCACCATGCGGCGCAGGCCCGCCACCAGGAGCGGCAGCGCCATGCTGGGCTGGCCCGGATACTGGGCGGCCTGTTCGGGCAGATAGGGAATGTGGATGAAGCCGCCGCGCGCCCGCGGCGCGCCTGACATGCCTGGCGCGCCTGACGCGCCTGACGCGCGCGTGGCGAGCAGGTGCATCAGGCCGTAGAAGATATGGTTGCAGACAAAGGTGCCGGCGGTCTGCGACACCGCGGCGGGGATACCGGCCGCGCGCAGGTCGCGCACCATGGCCTTGATCGGCAGCGTGGCGAAATAGGCCGCCGGCCCGCCCGCCACGATGGGCTCGTCGATGGGACGGGCACCCGCGTTGTCGGCGATGCGCGCGTCGTCGACATTGATCGCGACGCGCTCCACCGACATCTCGCTGCGCCCGCCCGCCTGCCCCACCGCGATCACCAGCACGGGATCGAGCGCGTCGATGGCCTGCGCCATGGCGTCGATGGCGGCACCGAATACGCAGGGCATCTGGCGTACCGCGATGGCGGCATCGCCGAAGCGCTCGCCGTCCAGCGCGCGCACCGCCTCCCAGGATGGATTGATCGGTTCGCCCTCGAAGGGTTCGAAGCCGGTGAGCAGGACGGTAGGCATGATGGACCTCGCTGGGCAGTCGGGTGGTCTCAGGGGATGTCGGCCGGTGTCTGCTGATGTCTGCTGATGTCGGGTGGGGCGACGGAGGCGATGCGGCGGGACCCGCCCGCCGCATCGCCTCGCGTCACATCAGCTCACATCGCATCACATCAGGAAGTAGAGCAGCGCGATGTTGGCCACCAGGATCGCCAGCGCGGTCGGCACCTGCGCCCGGATCACCGCGTTCTTGTCCTGCAGTTCCAGCAGCGCGGCCGGCACGATGTTGAAGTTGGCCGCCATCGGCGTCATCAGCGTGCCGCAGTAGCCCGAGAACATGCCGATGGCCGCCATCACCGCCGGATTGCCGTTGAAGGTGCCGACCAGGATGGGCACGCCGACGCCGCCGGTCATCACCGGGAAGGCGGCGAAGCCGTTGCCCATGATCACCGTGAACAGGGCCATGCCGACGCAGTAGACCGCCACCGCCACCAGCTTGTAGTCCATGTTGATGTAGGCCGTGGTCAGGTGCGCGACCGCCTTGCCCACGCCGGCGTCGGCGAACACCAGGCCCAGCATGGCCAGCATCTGCGGCAGCACCAGCGCCCAGCCCAGCGACTCGGTCAGCCGGCGCGATTCGCGCACGCCCTGGACCACGCTGTCGCGTGTCAGCCAGCACACCACGGCCAGCGAGACCAGGCAGCCGATGCCAAGCGAGACGAAGGTCACGTTCTTCGGATCGAGCAGCGCCAGGCCGGCGATCTTGACGTCCTTGAACAGCACCGTGCCCAGCACCGTGACCACCGGGATCAGCAGCGCGGGAACGAACAGCTTGTTGCCCAGGCGCTTGGCGCTGGCGCGGCGCTCGGCCTCGGGCAGCGTGTCGTGCTTGCCCAGGCCCACGCCGCCGAAACCGGCGATCAGCGCCATCAGCACGGCACCGGCGCCGACCACCGCCGGCGGCAGCTTGTCGCCGACCAGGAAGACGGCCGCATACAGCAGCCAGAACAGGCCGGTGGTGAAGCGGCGCGGATGCGTGCGGTCGGCGAAGGTCAGCAGCGCGGTGATGGCCAGCACCAGTCCGGCCAGCCAGTAGAGGTAGTCGATGGAAATGATCATGATGGCTTACTCCCCGCTCTTGGCCGTGTGCTTGGCAGCGCTGCCGTTACCGTTACCGCCAGCGGCGGCGGCGGCGGCGCGCTGGCCGCCCAGTTCACGCTCGAGCCAGCCGTCCAGGCGCCTGAGCCGCACCGAGTGGATCAGGAAGGCGCACACCGCGGTCGGGATGCCCCACACAGCGATGTGCAGCGGTTCCACGTCGATGTTCGACGACAGCAGGAAGGTGTGCATCAGCGCGATGGCACCGAAGGCCACGAAGATGTCCTCGCCGAAGAACAGGCCGACGTTGTCGGTGGCGGCGCAGAAAGCCAGCACGCGCTGGCGCACCGGTTCGGGCAAGGCGCCGAAGCGGTTCTCCGCCGCGCCCTCCGCCATCGGCGCCAGCAGCGGGCGCACCATCTGCGGGTGGCCGCCCAGGCTGGTCAGGCCCACCGCCGCGGTCAGTTCGCGCACGCCGAGGTAGACGATCAGCAGCCGGCCCACCGTGGCCGAGGCGATGCGCGAGATCCACGCCTGCGCGTGCTCGCGCAGGCCGTGCCGTTCCAGCAGGCCGATCACCGCCAGCGGCAGCAGGATGATCAGCGGCAGGTTGCGCGCCTTGACGAAGGCAGTGCCGATCGCGCTGAGGATCTGCACGACCGGCATCGAGGCGGCCAGCCCGGTGACGATCGCGGCGATCGCCACCACCATCATCGGGTTGAAGCGCAGCACGAAGCCCAGGATGATGACGCCGACCCCGAGCAGGGGCCAAAGATTGACTGCGTGTTCCATGTGAGACACCAGTAAGGAGGGAGGAAGCAGGCGCAGCGCCCGCCCGACCTGCAAAGCGGGCCGGCAGGGGTGCGCGCCGCGGGGGGAGCCCGGCAGCCGGGGCGGGAGGCGCTGGCGCGCCCCCTGCCTCAGTTGCCGGCGCGGATCGCGATGCCCTCGGCGCCGAGCCGTTCCCGGATGCGGCGCGCGAAGGCCAGCGCGTGCGCGCCGTCACCGTGCAGGCACACGGTCTCGGCGCGGATCGGTACCCAGCTGCCGTCGATGGCGCGCACGCGCTGCTCGCGCACCATGGTCAGCGTCTGGTCGAGCGCGACGGCCTCGTCCTCGTGCAGCGCGCCGGGCGTGCCGCGCTTGACGAGCGAGCCGTCGGGGTTGTAGCCACGGTCGGCGAACACTTCCTCCTTGACGCGCAGGCCGGCCTCGCGCGCGACCTTGACCATGGCGCTGCCGGCCAGGCCGAAGAAGACCAGGTCGGAGTCGAAATCGCGTACCGCGCGCACGATCGCCTCGGCCAGCGCCGGATCGCGCGCGGCCTGGTTGTAGAGCGCGCCGTGCGGCTTCACGTGGGCCAGCTCGCCGCCCTGCGCGCGCACCATCGCGGCCAGCGCGCCAATCTGGTACAGCACGTCGGCGTACACCAGCTCGGGGGCGCGCTGCATCTCGGTGCGGCCGAAATTCTCGCGGTCGGGATAGCTCGGGTGGGCGCCGATGGCCACGCCGCGCTCGATCGCCCAGCGCACCGTCTGCAGCATGGTGGCGGCGTCGCCCGCGTGCCAGCCGCAGGCCACGTTGGCCGAGCTGATCAGGCTGAGCAGCGCCTCGTCGTTATCGCAGCCTTCGCCCAGGTCGGCGTTCAAATCGATCTGCATTGCCTTGCTCCTTCGTACTTTGTCGTCCGCGGTCGTCCTTCGACGCCGTCCAGTCCGTATCCGCCGCGCCCCGTTCAGGCCGCGGCACGTGTCTGCGCGCGGCGGCGCGCTGCAATGTCCATGCCGCCCTCCTGCCAGCGCAATGACTGCGCCACCTGCTGCAGGTAGCGCTCCAGTTCCGCCTGCGCCACGGCAGCCTCCGCCAGCGTCGCCGGCACGAAGCGCAGCGACGCCCCGAGCGGCACCTGCGCCAGGCGCCACAGGTCGGCGCCGATCACCACGCCGATCTTGGGGTAGCCGCCGGTGGTCTGCGCGTCGGCCATCAGCACGATGGGCTGGCCGGCCGGCGGCACCTGGACCACGCCCGGAAGCACGCCGTGCGACAGCAGGTCGGCGTCGCGGCCGGGGGTGCGCGCCAGCGCCGGACCCTGCAGGCGCATGCCCTGGCGGTTGCTGTTGGGCGTGACGGTCCAGGCCGACTGCCACAGCGCGTCGCGCGCGGCCTCGTCGAACGCCTCGTATTCCGGCCCCGGCAGCAGGCGGATCGGCCAGGCCCGCTCCAGGCGTGCGCGCGGCATCGCCCAGGCCGGCGCGGCCACGCCGCGCGCGGCAGCCGCCGGCTGGCCCGGGCCGGCCGCCGCCAGGCGGTCGCCTTCGCGCAGCGCGCGCCCGGCGAAACCGCCGAAGCCCGCCTTCAGGTCGGTGCTGCGCGAACCCATCACGAGCGGCACGTCGATGCCGCCGGCCACGCACAGATAACTGCGCGTGCCGCCCTGCGCCGCCGCCAGCACCAGGGTGGCGCCGCGGCGCACATCGAAGGCATGCCAGGACCAGACCGGCTCGCCGTCGAGGTGGGCAGCGCAGTCGGCGCCGGCCAGGGCCACGCGCAGGTCGGCATGGAAACGCAGCGCCGCGCGGCCCAGCGTGAACTCGATGGCGGCCGCCCCGCGGGGATTGCCCAGCAGCAGGTTGCCGGTGGCGAGCGCCATGCGGTCGAGCGCACCGGACAAGCCCACGCCGACATGGCGGAAGCCGCTGCGGCCCAGGTCCTGGACCGAGGCGAGCGCACCGGGGCGCAGGATCTCGATCACGCGGCCACCCGCTCGGCGATGAAGCGCAAGGTATCGCCGGGCGCGAACAGCGAAGGCGGATCGCGGCGCGCGTCGAACAGCGCGCTGTCGGTGCGACCGATCAGCTGCCAGCCGCCCGGCGCGCTGGCCGGGTAGATACCGGTCTGCTCACCGCCGATGCCGACCGAACCGGCCAGCACCGCCAGGCGCGGCTCGCGCCGGCGCGGCGTGGCCAGCGCGGGGTCGAGCCCGCCCAGGTAGGCGAAGCCGGGCTGGAAGCCGAGGAAATAGACCACGTACTCGCCGGCGGTGTGGCGGCGCACCACTTCCTCGGGCGCCAGCCCCGTATGGGCGGCCACCTCGGCGAGGTCGGGGCCGTCCTCGCCGCCGTAGCGCACCGGGATCTCCACCAGCCTGCCCACCGCCTCGCGCGACTCGCCGGAGGCCCAGGCCAGCTTCAGGTTGCGCTCCAGCGCCTCGGCATCGGCCTCGGCATCGAACACCAGCATCAGGTTGTTCATGCCCGGCACCACGTCCACCACGCCGCGCCAGCCGACCGCCCGCTGCGCCATCGCCCAGATGCGGCGCTGGACGTCGAGGGAAGCCGGCGGCGGCACGCTGCACAGCAGCGCCTGTTCGGCCAGGCGGTGAACGGAACATCGGGTCATGGGCACATCGCGGTGAAGGGCCTGCCTGCAGTCTAGGCGGCAGCACAGCAGTCGTCAGGCAGGACACCTTCCCGACCGGCATGCCAAGCGAATCACATCCGTTTAATTGACAATTTATCGATAAATTAATCATAACGAAATGATGACAAGGTGGGGCTAGGGATTGACCCTAGCCCCCGGCCCTGCCGTCCGGGCAGCGCTTCGGCACGGCGCACGCCGTGGGTGCAGGGGGCTTGGAGGGCGAACCGGGCTGGTGCGCGGCGCGCGGGCACGACTCGCCACCCGGGCCCGCGCAGGC
This sequence comes from Cupriavidus malaysiensis, assembly GCF_001854325.1. Lineage (NCBI taxonomy): Bacteria > Pseudomonadati > Pseudomonadota > Betaproteobacteria > Burkholderiales > Burkholderiaceae > Cupriavidus > Cupriavidus malaysiensis. The sequence continues at coordinate 568,909 of NZ_CP017754.1, read as the reverse complement.
GCGCACGGCACCCGGATGGTGCAAGCGCCCATGTCCCGGGCGGTCGGCCCGGATCACGGCGCTGGATGGATCAATCGGAAAACAATGCCGCGGACGTTGCGTCAATGCAACAGCCGAAGGCGGAGTGGGATCTGGCGGGGTGCCTGATGAGGGGTGCGATCAGGGACACCGTGCATCACGGCATCGCGGCATCACGGCATCGCGGCTGTCGGCGGACAGTGCCAGCCGGCACGGCGAGAAACGGGGAGAGAGACCGGGCAGGCCCGGCGAGGCGGCAGGCCCCGGCGCACACGGCGCGCCGGGGCGCGGGGGATCAGGCGAAGCCGGCCTGGTGGGCCTGCTGGTCGGCGTGGTACGAGCTGCGCACCATGGCGCCGACGGCGGCATGGGTGAAGCCCATCTTGTAGGCCTCTTCCTCGAACATCTTGAAGGTGTCCGGATGGACGTAGCGCAGCACCGGCAGGTGGTGGTTCGACGGGGCGAGGTATTGGCCGATGGTCAGCATGTCGATGTCATGCGCGCGCATGTCGCGCATCACTTCGAGGATTTCCTCGTCGGTCTCGCCCAGGCCCACCATCAGGCCGGACTTGGTCGCCACATCCGGGCAGCGCTGCTTGAACTCCTTCAGCAGCGTCAGCGAGTGCGCATAGTCGGCGCCCGGGCGCGCCTGCTTGTACAGGCGGGGCACCGTTTCCAGGTTGTGGTTCATCACGTCCGGCGGGCAGGCCTGCAGGATGTCCAGCGCCTTGTCCAGGCGGCCGCGGAAGTCGGGCACCAGCACCTCGATGCGGGTCACCGGCGACAGTTCGCGGGTCTGGCCGATGCAGTCGGCGAAGTGCTGGGCGCCGCCGTCGCGCAGGTCGTCGCGGTCGACGCTGGTGATGACCACGTAGTTCAGCTTGAGCTGGGCGATGGTGCGCGCCAGGTTGCCCGGCTCATTGGTATCGAGCGGGTCCGGGCGGCCATGGCCCACGTCGCAGAAGGGGCAGCGGCGCGTGCACTTGTCGCCCATGATCATGAAGGTGGCGGTGCCCTTGCCGAAGCACTCGCCGATATTGGGGCAGCTCGCCTCCTCGCACACCGTGACCAGGTTGTTGGCGCGCAGGATGTCCTTGATCTCGTAGAAGCGCGAATTGCCGGTGGCCGCCTTGACGCGGATCCACTCCGGCTTCTTCAGCTTCTCGGCCGGCACGATCTTGATGGGGATGCGCGCAGTCTTGTCCGCCGACTTCTGCTTGCGGGTGGGATCGTACTGGGTCTGGGCTTCGGGCTGGGGGGCCGCCTGGCCTTGCGGGGCCTGGCTGGAAGGGGCGCTCAGGGCGTCGCTCATGATGTTCTCCGCACGCATTCGGCGTGCCAGTTCTGTTCGGTCTGCGGCCGCTGTGGCCGGTTCAGGGTTCGGGTCGGTGACACGGGGCCGGGATCCGGCTCAGGCCTCGGCCGCCTGTGCAGCCGGCACGGCCTGCGCCGCCAGGCTGCGTGCCTGTGCCGCTGCCAGCACCTCGCACAGTGCCGTGGCCAGGCGCTGCGCCACCTCGCCCTGCCGCGCCGCCCCGACAGGCTGGCGCAGCACGCCGCCCTGCCCGTCCGGCAGCGCGACGGTCGCGCCGGCACTGGCCATGTCGACCGTTTCCAGGCCGGCGTAGCCGCAAGGATTGATGCGCAGGAACGGCGCCAGGTCCATCTGCACGTTCAGGCTGACGCCGTGATAGCTGCAGCCGTTGCGGATCTTCAGGCCCAGCGCGGCGATCTTGGCGCCGCGGTGCGGCCCGTCGGACAGGTAGATACCGGGGGCGCCGGACTTGCGTTCGGCGGCCAGATTATACGCCGCCAGCGTATCGAGCACGGCCTGCTCGATCGCGTGGACCATCTCGCGCACCATCAGCTTGCGGCGGCGCAGGTCGAGCAGCAGGTAGGCCACCACCTGGCCCGGGCCGTGGTAAGTGATCTGGCCGCCGCGATCGATCCGCACCAGCGGAATCGACGGGTCCGGCGCCAGCAGGTGCGAAGGATCGCCCGCCTGGCCGAGGGTGTAGACCGGTGGATGCTCGACCAGCCAGATCTGGTCGGGAGTATCGGCATTGCGCGCGTCGGTGAAGGCGCGCATCGCGTCGAAGCAGGGCTGGTAGTCCTCGCGGCCCCGCTCGATGACTTGGATTTCGTGCATGCCGCCAGTGTAGCGAAAAGGGCGTGGGCGCGCCGGCCCAGGCCCCGCCGGCCACCGCGCGAGGCGGCCGGGACGGCCCGGGGGGTGTGGCCCAGGCGTCTCAGGTGGGACTCAGGTGGGGCTCAGGTGGGGCTCATGAGGCTCAGACGGGGCTCAGGCGACCTTCGGATCGTCCTGGGAAGGCGTCCATTCGGTGCCGCGCACCAGGCGCCGCACGATGCGGTACAGGGCATGCGCGACGTCCGCCAGGGTGGCGGCCGGCTGGCGCGCCTCGGCCGCCAGCGCCAAGCGCACGGCGCGTGCCGCGCGCGGATCGACGCTGAGGACGAGCTGGTCGCCGTGCGCCAGTTGCAGGCTGCCGCCGCAGCGCAGCCAATAGTCTTCCGAATCGTTCTCGCGGGTCAGCCACAGGTCGATACCCGCCGCGTCCTCCACATGCAGCCGCTGGGCGGCGTGGATCGACAGCGACGCGACTTCACCGGGGGCGAGTGTGAACTGGGTCGTTGTGAGCAGGGCTTCCATGATGTTCTCCGCACGGCAGGCACCGGCATAGCGCGCCGAAACTGGACTGGTCCATTTGCCTGATCAGTTTTTCCAGGCATTTTCGCTATCGGTGCATTGGATTCTAGTGATTGCCGGCGCACCCTCAAAACGATATATTTTCCGTCTACTTGCTAAATTTCCTCACATAAAAAGAGGGACCGCCATGGCCTGGAAGAGCGCTTCGGAAAAGGACCTGCCGCGCGGCTGGCATCGTGAACTGCCCCGCCTGCCGGCGCTGGGCGCGCTGCGCGCCTTCGAGGCGGCCGCCCGCCATGAGAGCTTCTCGCGGGCCGCCACCGAGCTGTTCGTCACCCATGGCGCCATCAGCCACCAGATCCGCGCGCTCGAAGCCGAACTGGGCCAGCCCCTGTTCGAACGCCACGGCAAGCGCGTCAGCCTGACGCCCGGCGGGCGCGTCTACGCCGAGCGCGTGCGCGACGCCCTGCTGCAGATCGCCGACGCCACCCGCGTGCTGCAGGCCGGCAAGCGCGACAAGCGCCTGACCATCAGCACCATGCCCTCCTTCGCCGCGCGCTGGCTGACGCCGCGCATCGGCAGCTTCATCGAGCGCCATCCCGAACTCGACGTCGAATTGCTGTCCTCCAACAGTCTGGTCGACTTCGCACGCGAAGAGGTCGACCTGGCGCTGCGCATGGGCAGCGGCGACTATCCGGGCCTCTATGTGGAAAAGCTGCTGGACGACGTGTTCTTCCCGGTATGCAGCCCGCAATTCAACAGCGGCAAGCTGCCGCGGACGCCGCGCGAGATGGCCGGGATGCCCCTGCTGCGCGGCGAAGGCGATCCATGGCGGCCCTGGTTCGAGGCCGCCGGCCTGGACCTGCCCGAACCGCGCAAGGGCCTGCTGCTGGAAGACTCCTCGCTGCTGCTGCAGGCCGCCGCCGAAGGCCAGGGCATCGCCCTGATCCGCTCCTCGCTGGCCTATAACGACCTGCTGTCCGGGCGGGTGGTACGGCTGTTCGACGTCAGCATTCCCTGCCCTTGGCTGCTGTATTTCGTCTGTGCGCCGGGCACGCTGGAACTGCCTAAGGTGAAGGCGTTCCGGGAGTGGCTGTTGCCGGAGATGGCGGCGTTTCGGGAGGTGTTGAAGCGGTGGGAGGGGTGAGTTTCGGGGGTGTTTGGGCGCCGGTGATTTAGGGCTTGTCGTGTGGGTTCGAGCGGTGTCGGTTTGCGAGGCAACGGCCTGTTTCGGCTCTCGTGACTCTGTGCTTGTCTTCGGGTGGTGTTGGTATGCGTGGCAACAGCCTGTTTCGGCTCTCGTGACTCTGTGCTTGTCTTCGGGCGGTGTTGGTTTGCGAGGCAACAGCCTGTTTCGGCTCTCGTGACTCTGTGCTTGTCTTCGGGTGGTGTTGGTATGCGTGGCAACAGCCTGTTTCGGCTCTCGTGACTCTGTGCTTGTCTTCGGGCGGTGTTGGTATGCGTGGCAACAGCCTGTTTCGGCTCTCGTGACTCTGTGCTTGTCTTCGGGTGGTGTTGGTATGCGTGGCAACAGCCTGTTTCGGCTCTCGTGACTCTGTGCTTGTCTTCGGGCGGTGTTGGTATGCGTGGCAACAGCCTGTTTCGACTCCCCTGCGGGGAGCCGACTTACTTTCTTGGTCTCGCCCAAGAAAGTAAGCAAAGAAGGCGACCCGGGTGCGGCGAAACCCCCTCGCGAATTGGCCCCGGCCGCCGCGCCCGTCCGAACTCGCGGCCTGCGGCCGCTCAGACAGCGGACGGGCTTCATCGGCGGCCGGGGCCAATTCGCGAGGCGCCGCACACGGGAGGGAAAGGCCAACCGTTGGTCTACGAGCGGGCTCGCTTTTGCGTGACGGCCTGGTTGGCTGAGCCTTTGTGTTCGGCCAGCGAGCTGGCCGAACACCCCCCACCCGAAGCGAAGCGAGGCGTGGCATCTGTTCCCTGCCGTGTGCGGCGCCTCGCGGGCTGGGGCAAAGAGCGGAAAAGAGGGCCCCCTGTCTGAGGATCGCCTTAAGGCGATCCGAGTTGGGGCCCGGCCGCTCTTTGCCTCAGCACGCGAGGGGGGGTTGAGCCGCACCCGGCGCGCCTTCTTTGCCTACTTTCTTGGGCAAGACCAAGAAAGTAGGTCGGCTCCCCCGCAGGGGGAGTCGAAACAGGTCGTTGCCTCGCAAACCAACACCGCCCGAAGACAAGCGACAAGGCATCAAGTCACGAGTGCATTGGTGTGCGGCCAGCAAGCTGGCCGCACACTCCCCACCCGAAGCGAAGCGAGGCGTGGCGTCTGTTCCCTGCCGTGTGCGGCGCCTCGCGTGCTGGGGCAAAGAGCGGATTAGAGGGCCCCCTGTCTGAGGATCGCCTTAAGGCGATCCGAGTTGGGGCCCGGCCGCTCTTTGCCTCAGCACGCGAGGAGTCTTTGAGCCGCACCCGGCGCGCCTTCTTTGCCTACTTTCTTGGCAAGACAAGAAAGTAGGTCGGCTCCCCGCAGGGGAGTCGAAACAGGCTTTTGCCTCGCAAACCGACAACGCCAGAACCCACACGACAAGCGTCAAGTTACGAGAGCCGAAACAAGCCCTCCAACCCACTCAATCCTCATCCTCCTGCCCCACCGCCGCAGCCGGCCCCTCCCTCTTCGCCCGCGGATGCGCTCGGTCATAGACCTTGGCCAGATGCTGGAAATCCAACGCCGTATAGATCTGCGTGGTCGCCACGCTGGCGTGCCCCAGCATCTCCTGCACCGCGCGCAGGTCGCCGGAGGATTGCAGCACATGGGTAGCGAAGGAGTGCCGCAGCATGTGCGGATGCACATCGGCCGGCACCCCGGCCCGCAGGGCATGCTGCTTGAGACGCAGTTGCACGGTGCGCGCCGGCAGGCGCCGGCCGCGCGCGCTGAGGAACAGGGCGGCGGCGTCGGCTGGCGATGCGGCGGGTGACAGCAGCGTGTCGCGCACGGCCAGCCAGGCGCGCAGGGCTGCCATCGCCTTGCTGCCGACCGGCACAGTGCGCCGGCGCGAGCCCTTGCCGATCACGGTGACCTCGGCGCCGGCCAGGTCCAGCCAGCCGGCCGAGCGGTAGTCGCCGTCTTCCGTATAGCGCAGGTCGAGCTGGACCAGTTCGGACAGCCGCAGCCCGCTCGAATAGAACAGCTCGAACACCGCCTGGTCGCGCCGGCCTTCGGCGCCGTCGCCGGCCGGGTGCTCGACCAGGGCCACCACCTGGTCCACCGCCAGCGCCTTGGGCAGCGGCTTGCCCATCTTGGGCGCGCGCACGCCGTCGACCGGATTGGCCTCGACGCCGTGGCCATGCAGCGCCGCCCAATGGAAGAAGCCGCGCCAGGCCGACAGCGTGCGCGCAATGCTGCTGCCGGCCAGGCCGCGGCCGTGCAGGCGCGCGGCCATGGCGCGGATGTGGCGGGTCTGCAGGGCCGTCAGCGCCACCCCCGGCGCGTGGCGGGCCGCCTGGGCCTGCAGCACGGAGAGGTCGCGCGCGTAGTTGGACAGGGTGTGGGCCGCCAGCTTGCGGCCGGTGGCCAGCCAGTCGAGGTAGGCGAGGACCAGCGGGGCGGGAGGGGAGGCGGGGGGCGCCGCGGTCTCGGGTGCTGCCTGGACCTTGGCGCGGGTGGTGGGCTTGCGGGTGGCCATGCCGGGAGCGCGTGGTGGCGGGGATGGGGGCGGGGACGGTGCCGGCGCGGCCCGTCCCGCTCCGCCTCAGTCGCGCAGGCGTGCCAGCGCGGCGCCGGCGACTTCGCCGATGCGGGTCAGGTAGGCCGTGCCCATGCCTTCGTGGAAACGGCGCGCGTCGGGCGAGCCCAGCACCAGCAGGCCGAAGGCCGGGCCGGCGGCGGCCTCGCGCGCCGGGGCGCGCAGCGTCACCATGGCCAGCGAAGCGATGTCGTCGCGCTCCAGCCACGCGGCCGCTTCGAAGCCGCTGTTGGGACCGCAGTACGGCGCGCGCAGGCCGTCGGCGAACAGGCGCACATCGTCGTGGATGCCCTGCGCCACCTCCATGTGCTGGTAGGGCTCGGCCAGGCCCCACAGCCGCAGCGCCACCGCCGGCACGTCGAAGGCCTGCTGCAGGCCATCCTGCACCGCATACGGCAGCGCATGCGAGTCGACCTCCGCCAGCAGGCGCAACTGCCACCCGTGCAGGCGCTGCTGGGTGCGGTCGTTGTCGTGCCCGTGCCGGACCAGGTCCGCCAGGCGCAGCTCCAGGCCCTTGTTCTTCTCGCGCAGGATCTCCATCTGGCGCTCCTGCAGCGAGACCGCCCGATGGCTGTGCGGGCTGGTCAGCTGCACGGTCGCGAGCAGCTCGGCATGCTCCTCGAAGAACTGCGGATTGGCTTGCAGGTAGGCGGCGACGTCTTGGGCGTTCATGGCGTTCTGGCTGGTGGTCTCGCAGGAGTTTAGCAATATCGTGCCGGCGCGCGGCGCTGGCCGCCGCGCCGGTTGCCGTCAGCCCAGCTTCTGCTTGAGCAGCGCGTTGACCTGGGCCGGGTTGGCCTTGCCCTTGGTCGCCTTCATGGCCTGGCCCACCAGTGCGTTGAAGGCCTTTTCCTTGCCGGCGCGGAATTCCTCGACCGACTTGGCGTTGGCAGCCAGCACCTCGTCGATGATCTTCTCCAGCTCGCCCGAGTCGGACATCTGCTTGAGGCCCTTGGCGGCGATGATGGCGTCGGCATCGCCGCCCGCCTCGCCCGCCCACATGGCCGGGAACACGTCCTTCTTGGCCGTGTTGTTCGACACCGTACCGTCGGCGATGCGCTGCAGCAGCCGGGCCAGCTGCGCCGGCTTGACCGGCGCGGCTTCCAGCGCGATGCCTTCGCGGTTGAGCTGGGAGGCCACGTCGCCCATCAGCCAGTTGGCCGCCGGCTTGGCATTGGCCGCGCCGGCCTCCGCCACCACCGCCTCGAAGTAGTCGGCCATGCCGCGCGAGGCGGTCAGGATGCTCGCGTCATAGGCGGGCAGGCCATAGTCGCCGGTGAAGCGCTGCTGCATCGCGGCGGGCAGCTCGGGCAGCCCGCTCCGGACGCGTTCGATCCAGTCGGCGCCGATCTCCAGCGGCAGCAGGTCGGGATCGGGGAAGTAGCGGTAGTCGTGCGCGTCTTCCTTGGTGCGCATCGCGCGCGTCTCGCCGGTGTCCGGATCGAACAGCACGGTGGCCTGCTGGATCTTGCGGCCGTCCTCGATCTCGGCGATCTGCCACTGCACTTCGTACTCGATGGCCTGCTGCAGGAAGCGGAACGAGTTCAGGTTCTTGATCTCGCGGCGCGTGCCGAATTCCTTCTGGCCCAGCGGACGCACGGAGACGTTGGCGTCGCAGCGGAAGCTGCCTTCCTGCATATTGCCATCGCAGATGCCCAGCCACACCACCAGCGAGTGCAGCGCCTTGGCATAGGCGACCGCCTCGGCCGCGCTGCGCATGTCGGGCTCGGTGACGATCTCCAGCAGCGGCGTGCCGGCGCGGTTCAGGTCGATGCCGGTCATGCCGGCGAAGTCCTCATGCAGCGACTTGCCCGCATCCTCCTCCAGGTGGGCCCGCGTCAGCTGGATGGTCTTCTCGTAGAACTCGCCCTTCTTGCCCTCGACCTGGACCGTGATGGCGCCGCCCTGCACCACCGGGATCTCGTACTGGCTGATCTGGTAGCCCTTGGGCAGGTCAGGGTAGAAGTAATTCTTGCGCGCGAAGACGCTGCGCGGCGCGATGGTGGCGCCGATCGCCAGGCCGAACTCGATGGCGCGCTCGACCGCGCCGCGGTTGAGCACCGGCAGCACGCCCGGCAGCGCCAGGTCAACCGGCGAAGCCTGGGTGTTGGGCGCCGCGCCGAAGGCGGTGGAGGCGCCGGAGAAAATCTTGGAGGCCGTCGACAGCTGCGTGTGCGTCTCGAGGCCGATCACCACTTCCCATTGCATGGCGGTATTCCTGTTCGTATCTTGATCTTGACTATCGTTCGTTCCGCCCGGGCCATCCGCCCGCGCGGCGTCTTCATTCGTGTCTTCGTGCGCGTCGCCGCCGGCGCTCAGGGCTCCTCGGCCGCCAGCCAGGCATCGAGCTGCAGCAGCGCCGCATCGCGCGCGGCCGGATCGCCGCCCACCGTGACGCCCTTGCCGGGCCGGGCGCCGCCAGGGACGTCTCGGCGCAGGTGCAGGGCATCGCTGCCATCGAAGCCGTGGTAGGCGCCGGGAAAGATCTGCAGCTGGAAGCGCACATCCGGCTGGCGCGCCTTCACCGCGTCGCGCAGCATGACGCAGCGGGTGGCGGGCGTCCAGTCGTCGGCGCCGCCGATCATCAGCAGCAGCGGCGAGCGCAGCCGGAAGTCGCGCTGCTGCAGCGCCTGGTTGCAGCCCGGGTAGAACGCCACCGCGCGCTCCACCGACGGCGTGCCGACAGGCCAGCCGCGGCTGCCGTCGAGCGTGGCCAGCACCGCCTGCGCGCCGTTCGACCAGCCCAGCAGCACGATGTGCCCGGCGTCGACGCCGGGCTGCTGCGCCACCCAGCGCAGCGCGGCCAGCACATCGGCGCGGCGCGTGGCGGCGTCGATGGCGCGGCTGTCGAAGCGCTCGCTGCAGATGCCGCGCGGCTTGCCGCGCGCGCCGAAACTGTCCGGCATCAGCACGGCGTAGCCGCGCGCGGTCAGCCAGCGGGCGTAGTCGCGGTAGCGCGCGTCCAGCGCCGACGCCGACATCTCGCTGCGCCGGTACAGGCCCGCGCAGCCGTGCAGCGCGACCACCACCGGCTGCGGCGGCGCATGCACGCCTTCGGGCTCCGACGGGCGGAACCAGTAGGCGGGCAGGTCCGGCTCGCCGGGCGCGCCGGGCAGCTGCAGCGCCTGCACGGCCGGCCCCGGCGCGCCGGCATGGGCGTGCGCGTGGGCCGCCGCCGGCTCCTGCCACCACACCAGCGCGCCCAGCAGCGCGGCGACGCTCCCGCCCAGGCGGAGCAGGCGGCGCCACGGCGTGGCGGCAAAGCAGGATCGGCGGGCACCCATCGTTGTCACCTCGTCTGTGCGCAGCCGCCGCCACCCGGCTCGAACAGCACCGGCCAGGCTTCCTCGTAGATGCCCGGGGTACAGCGCTGCTGGCAGTTGGCGTGCGCCAGCGTGACGCGGCGCGGGTCCTGCCAGATCATCAGTTCGCAGGCGCTGCCGTCATTGGCCCGCAGCGCGATGCTCGGCCGCGACTTGACCTGGTGGAAGTCGGCCAGGTTGAAGCTGCAGGAACCGCGCTTGCCCACCCACAGCTTCCACGAGAGCTGCTGCACATTGTTGTTGACCACGCGCAGCTGCGCATCCTCGCGGAAGCCGTCTTCCTCGGTACGGCGGCAATCGCCGGCCAGGTCGATGGTGCGATAGGCGATCGGGGTCGGCCCGCCGATGCGCGGCAGCGGGATGCAGCCGCCCAGCAGCGCGGCGAGCAGCGCCAGCAGCGCCGCCAGCGCCGTTCGGCTCGGCCAGCGCCCCGCTTTCATCATGCCTCGGCCGGCTGGCGCAGATGCCAGTCGGTCGCCTGCTGGAAGGCGTGCGCCGCCTGCAGCAGGCGCGCCTCGTCGAAGTAATTGCCGATCAGCTGCAGGCCGACCGGCATGCCGGCCTCGCCGAAGCCGCACGGCACGCTCATGCCGGGCAGGCCGGCCAGGCTGGTCGACAGCGTAAAGATGTCGGCCAGATACATCTGCACCGGATCGGCGCTCTTCTCGCCCAGCTTCCATGCCACCGTGGGCGCCACCGGGCCCATGATCACGTCGCACTGGGCGAAGGCGCGCTGGAAATCGTCGGCGATGATGCGGCGGATCTTCTGCGCCTGCAGGTAGTAGGCGTCGTAGTAGCCGTGCGACAGCACGTAGGCGCCCACCAGGATGCGGCGCTTGACCTCGGCGCCGAAGCCTTCGGCGCGGGTCTTCTTGTACATGTCGAGCAGGTCGCGGTACTCGGCGGCGCGGTGGCCGTAGCGCACGCCGTCGAAGCGCGACAGGTTGGACGAAGCCTCGGCCGGCGCGATCACGTAGTAGACGGGGATCGACAGCTCGGTCTTGGGCAGCGACACCTCGACCAGCGTGGCGCCCAGCTTCTCGTACTCGGCCAGCGCGGCGCGCACCGCCTGCTCGACGTCGGCCGACAAGCCGGCGCCGAAGTATTCCCTGGGCAGGCCGATGCGCAGGCCGGCCAGCGGCCTGGCGGCGTCGGCACTGGCCCAGGGCCGGCCCAGCAGCCGCGTGAAGTCCTCGTCCACGCCCCCCTGCTCGGGCGCCAGGCTGGTCGAATCGCGCGTGTCGAAACCCGCCATCGCCGACAGCAGCAGCGCGCAGTCCTCGGCGCTGCGGGCCATCGGGCCGCCCTGGTCGAGCGAGGAGGCGAAGGCGATCATGCCGTAGCGCGAGACGCGGCCATAGGTGGGCTTGATGCCCGTGATGCCGGAGAACGACGCCGGCTGGCGGATCGAGCCGCCGGTGTCGGTGCCGGTGGCGGCCGGCGCCAGGCCGGCGGCCACCGCGGCGGCCGAGCCGCCAGAGGAGCCGCCGGGCACGCGCGCCGCGTCCCAGGGATTGCGCACGGCGCCGAAGTAGGAATTCTCGTTGGACGAGCCCATGGCGAACTCGTCCATATTGGTCTTGCCCAGCGTCACCATGCCAGCCGCGGCCAGGCGTTCGACCACGGTGGCATCGAAGGGGCTTTCGTAGTCGGCCAGCATGCGCGAGCCCGCCGTGGCGCGCCAGCCACGCGTGACGAAGACGTCCTTGTGCGCGATGGGCACGCCGGTCAGGGCGCCGGCCTCGCCGCGCGCGCGGCGCTCGTCGGCGGCGCGGGCCTGGGCCAGCGTCAGCTCGGGATTCACATCGACGAAGGCGTTCAGCGCGCCGGCGCGCTCGATGCGGGCCAGGTACTCGCGCGCGAGCTCCTCGGCGGAAACGGTGCGTGCCGCCAGGGCATCGGAGAGCTGGCGCAGGGAAGTCACGGAATCGACGGAAAGGGACATGACAATCGGGATGGCGTCTGGTGTGGCCTGGCGGCCCGGTCGGGTCCGGGGCGTGCCGGGTCGGGTGGCGGCGCAACGCGGCGGGCCGGTCGGCCCCGGCGCGGGCGCCGGCCTGGCTTACTCGATGACCTTGGGCACGAGGTAGAGCCCGCGCTCGACCGCCGGCGCCGGGCGCTGGTAGTCGTCGCGCCGGTCGGCCTCGGTCACCGCGTCGTCGCGCAGGCGCTGGGACATCTCGCGCACCGCCGACAGCGGGTGGGCCAGCGGCTCCAGGCCGGCGGTGTCGACTGCCTGCATCTGTTCGACCAGGGAGAAGAAATTGTTGAGCTGCGTCAGCGTCTGTCCGGCCTCCTCATCGCTGATCTCGATGCGGGCCAGGTGGGCGATACGCTTGACGTCGGAAAGGTCGAGGGCCATGGCGTGCTAGAGTGCGGGACCGACCGCGGCGCGGACAGCCGGCCGGCACCACGGAGGTGCCGGGCAGTGCGCCCCGGTTGGACAAAGTTACAGGTTTTTTCGAGGCCAATGCCCCCGAAACAGGGGGAATTATAAGGTATCATTACCTGTTGCCGATCTTCGGCAACGCCTGCGCCACACGAGCTGGCAGGCACCGCTGGCAGTGACGCCCAAGTCACCATCCGGCCGTGCCGCCCGAGCCGCCGTCGGCGCGCACACGGATCCTCTGATTAGGCCCGGCGGGCGGGCGCGGCATCGAGCCGCGCAATGTCGTGCCATGCCGCGTGAAACTTCTGAAGAACTTTTGCGCGGCGTTTAATCAAAGGTTCCAGAACGCCTCGCGCGCGTGGTCGCGCGGGCACCGGACAGCCTTCCGGCACCGGGGCCGCCTGCCGCGGCCCTGGAATGCATGGCGGAATGCGGCCGAACCGGCAGGCAGCCTTGCGCCAAACCCCGTACACGCACACATAGCGGCCGGCACCGCCATCGGCGCCGGCCGTTTCGCATACCCGCGAACCAACACAAGACAGGATTCCTGATGTTCGGATTTCTCCGCAGCTACTTCTCCAACGACCTGGCGATCGACCTGGGTACCGCCAACACCCTGATCTACATGCGCGACCGCGGCATCGTGCTGGACGAGCCCTCGGTCGTCGCCATCCGCCAGGAAGGCGGCCCCAACGCCAAGAAGACCATCACGGCGGTCGGCAAGGAAGCCAAGCAGATGCTGGGCAAGGTCCCCGGCAACATCGAGGCCATCCGCCCGATGAAGGACGGCGTGATCGCCGACTTCACCGTCACCGAGCAGATGCTCAAGCAGTTCATCAAGATGGTGCACGACTCGAAGCTGCTGCGCCCGAGCCCGCGCATCATCATCTGCGTGCCGTGCGGCTCGACCCAGGTCGAGCGCCGCGCCATCCGCGAATCGGCACTGGGCGCCGGCGCCAGCCAGGTCTACCTGATCGAGGAACCGATGGCCGCCGCGATCGGCGCCGGCCTGCCGGTCTCCGAGCCGTCCGGCTCGATGGTCGTCGATATCGGCGGCGGCACCACCGAGGTGGGCATCATCTCGCTGGGCGGCATGGTCTACAAGGGCTCGGTGCGCGTCGGCGGCGACAAGTTCGACGAGGCCATCGTCAACTACATCCGCCGCAACTACGGCATGCTGATCGGCGAGCAGACCGCCGAGGCCATCAAGAAGGAAATCGGCTCGGCCTTCCCGGGCTCCGAGGTGCGCGAGATGGAAGTCAAGGGCCGCAACCTGTCCGAGGGCATCCCGCGCGCCTTCACGGTCTCCTCCAACGAGATCCTGGAAGCCCTGACCGACCCCCTCAACCAGATCGTGTCGGCGGTCAAGATCGCGCTGGAACAGACCCCGCCGGAACTGGGCGCGGACATCGCCGAGCGCGGCATGATGCTGACCGGCGGCGGCGCCCTGCTGCGCGACCTCGACCGCCTGCTGGCGGAAGAGACCGGCCTGCCGGTGCTGGTGGCCGAAGACCCGCTGACCTGCGTGGTGCGCGGCTCGGGCATGGCGCTCGAGCGCATGGACAAGCTCGGCAGCATCTTCTCGTACGAATAAGCCCCCCAGGAGCCACCGATGGCGGAACGCGGCCAGCCTGACACCCCGGGCCCCGCCGTGCCCCGCCGCGCCGCCCACCGATCCCCGCCCGCCGCGTCGACACCGGCGGCCGGGGCGTCCACGCCTGTGCACGGGTAAATGGATTACACCCCTCCGCCGCTCTTCAAGCAGGGCACCTCGGCTGTCGCGCGCCTCGTCCTGTACGTGCTGATCTCGCTCGTGCTGCTGGTGGTCGACGCCCGCTTCAATGCGATGAACGTGGCGCGGCAGGTCGCCGCCACCGTGCTGATGCCGGTCGAGCGCCTGGTCCTGGTACCGCGCGACGCGATCCGCGCCATGCTGGATTACGCGCAGTCCTCCGCCGCGCTGGCCACGGAAAACCGCGAACTGCGCCAGCGCGCGGTGCTGGAGGCCGAGACCGCGGTGCGGCAGGCCCAGCTCGAAGCGGAGAACCAGCAACTGCGCAAGCTGCTCGACCTGCAGCAGCAGTCCGCCACGCCGGTGACCGCCGCCGAGATCCTCTACGAGGCCCGCGACCCCTACAGCCAGCGCATCGTGATCGACCGCGGCAGCCAGCAGGGCCTTCGCCCCGGCTACCCGGTCATCGACGAGCGCGGCGTGGTCGGCCAGGTCACGCGCGTCTCGCCCTTCCAGTCCGAGGTCACGCTGCTGACCGACAAGGACCAGGCCATCCCGGTGCAGGTGGTGCGCAACGGCCTGCGCAGCGTCGCCTTCGGCGGCGCCCGCGCGGGCCTGCTCGACCTGCGCTTCATGGCGGCCTCGGCCGACCTGCAGCAGGGCGACCTGCTGGTCACCTCCGGCCTCGACGGTGTCTATCCGGCCGGCCTGCCGGTGGCCAAGATCGTCAAGATCGAACGCAAGGCCGACACCGCCTTCTCGCGCGTCTACTGCGAGCCGGTGGCCGGCGTGCGCGCGCACCGCCAGCTGCTGGTGCTGCGCTACGAGTCCGGCGTGCGCGACCTGGAGGCCAAGGACGACGGCACCGCCGCCGACACCAAGGGTTCGCGCGCCGGGATCAAGGCCGCGGCGCAGGCCAAGTCGGACGCGCGCGGCGGCGAACCCAAGGCCGGCCAGCGCGGCGGCCCGCGCGCCGAGCCCCGCACCCCGGTCGAGCGTGCCGCCGAGAAGGCGGAAAAGGCAGAGAAGGCCGCAGACAAGGAGTCCAAGCGTTGACCAATCCCCAATACCTGCTGCGGCCGGTCAACCCCATCTTCATCGCGCTGAGCTTCGTGCTGGCCTTCCTGTTCAACCTGCTGCCGTGGGGCACCACGCTGTGGATCCCCGACATGGTGGCGCTGGTGCTGGTGTTCTGGAACATCCACCAGCCGCGCAAGGTCGGCATGGGCGTGGCCTTCCTGCTCGGCCTGCTGATGGACGTGCACGATGCCCGCCTGCTCGGCGAGCACGCCATGGCCTATACGCTGCTGGCCTATTTCGCCATCACCATCCACCGCCGCGTGCTGTGGTTCACCGTCTACACGCAGGCGCTGCACATACTGCCGCTGCTGTTCATCGCGCACGCGGTGCCGGTGCTGATCCGGCTGATCATGGGCGCGCCGCTGCCCGACTGGACCGTGCTGCTGGCGCCGGGCATCGAGGCGCTGCTGTGGCCGATGGCCACCGCGCTGCTGCTGGCGCCGCAGCGCAGGCCGAGCGATGTCGACGAGACGCGGCCGCTGTAGCGCCCCCGCCCGCGTCCGGCCCGCCGCCGTGTCCCGCCCTCCACGCCAACCTGCCCAGGCAACCGTCGCAGTACCATGACCGAAATCCGCAACGTCGAACAGGAAATCGGCCGCTTCCGCATCCGCGTGGCGGCCGCGGCTTTCTTCGCCGTGATCTGCTTCGGCCTGCTGCTTTCGCGCTTCCTCTGGCTGCAGTGGTACAAGCACGACCAGTACTCGGCCAAGGCCGAGGACAACCGCATCTCGGTGGCGCCGATCGAGCCCAACCGCGGCATCATCATGGACCGCAACGGCCTCGTGCTGGCGCGCAACTACTCCGCCTACACGCTGGAGATCACGCCGTCCAAGCTGACCGAATCGCTCGACGACACCATCGACGCGCTGTCCAAGGTGATCGACATCCAGCCGCGCGACCGGCGCCGCTTCAAGCGGCTGCTGGAGGAATCGCGCAGCTTCGAGAGCCTGCCGATCCGCAGCCAGCTTACCGACGAGGAAGTGGCGCGCTTCTCCGCCCAGCGCTTCCGCTTCCCCGGCGTGGACGTGCGCGCGCGCCTGTTCCGCCAGTACCCGCTGGGCGAGGCGGCCTCCCACGTGATCGGCTACCTGGGCCGCATCTCGCAGCGCGACCAGGAGCGCATCGAGGCGATGGACGAGGCCAATGACGCCGAGGGCGCCAAGTACGACCCGCGCAAGGATGCGGACAACTACAAGGGCACCAACTACATCGGCAAGATCGGCATCGAGCAGAGCTACGAGACCGAGCTGCACGGGCTGACCGGCTTCGAGGAGGTCGAAGTGACCGCCGGCGGCCGCCCGGTGCGGACGCTGTCGACCTCCCCCGCCACGCCCGGCAACAACCTGATCCTGTCGCTCGACATCCGCCTGCAGCAGCTCGGCGAGGCCCTGTTCGGCAACCGCCGCGGCGCGCTGGTGGCGATCGAGCCGGAGACCGGCGACATCCTCGCCTTCGTCTCCAAGCCGACCTTCGACCCCAACCTGTTCGTCGAGGGGATCGACACCAATACCTGGAACGAGCTCAACAACTCGCCCGACAAGCCGCTGCTGAACCGCCCGCTGCGCGGCACCTACCCGCCCGGCTCGACCTACAAGCCCTTCATGGCGCTGGCGGCGCTGGCCACCGGCAAGCGCACCGCGGCCTGGGGCTTCCACGATCCCGGCTCGTTCACGCTCGGCAACCACACCTTCCGCGACGACAAGCCGGGCGGCCACGGCTGGGTGGACATGTACCAGTCCATCGTGCAGTCGTGCGACACCTACTACTACATGCTGGCGCGCGACATGGGCGTCAACGGCATCCACGACTTCATGAAGCCGCTCGGCTTCGGCCAGCTGACCGGCATCGACATCGAGGGCGAGGCGCGCGGCATCCTGCCCTCGACCGACTGGAAGCGGCGCGCCTACCGCCGTCCCGAGCAGCAGAAGTGGTATGACGGCGAGACCATCTCGCTGGGCATCGGCCAGGGCTACAACAACTTCACCATCCTGCAGCTGGCCAACGCCACCGCCATCCTGGCCAACAACGGCGTCGCCATGAAGCCTCACCTGGTCAAGGCGGTGGAAGACTCGATCTCGCGCGCCCGCGCGCTGACGGTGCCCAAGGAAAGCTACCGCATCCCGCTCAAGCAGGCCGACATCGACGTGATCAAGCGTGCCATGGTGGGCGTCACGCACGCGGGCACGGCGGCGCGCGCCTTCGCCGGCGCCGCCTACGAGTCGGCCGGCAAGACCGGCACGGCACAGACCTTCTCGCTCGGCAAGAACGAGAAGTACAACCATCACGCGCTGGATGAACACAAGCGCGATCACGCGCTGTACACGGCCTTCGCGCCGGTCGACCATCCCAGGATCGCCATCGCGCTGATCGTGGAGAACGCCGGCTGGGGTGCGGCCGAGGCCGCGCCGATCGCGCGCAAGATGATGGACTACTACCTGCAGGGCAAATGGCCGGCCGAGCTGGCCGACATCGCCCCGCCGGCCAGCGAGCGCGCGGGCGGCCAGCCGCCGGTGGACACGCCCAGCGTGTTCACCACCGGCCTCACCGCCAGCGCCGCCACCGCCACCGTGATGGCCAATGCCGGCGCTTCGGCGGCGGCCGCCTCCGGCCCGGCCGGCACGCCCGCGGTGGCGGGCGCGTCGGCCCCCGCCACCGCTTCGGCCGGCGCTTCTGCCGCGGCGGCCTCGGCGTCAGCCCCGGCCGTGCCCGAGCGCGCGAGCGCGGGCATGGCCGCGGCGCTCGATCCCGCCGCCATCGCCCCGGCCGACGCCGAGGAAACCCTGGAACAGCGCATGCAGCAGGCCCTGGGGCACAGCAAGCCCAAGCCCGCTTCGGCGCCGGCGCCCACGGCGGCCGCCCACGTCGCGCCCCGCCCCGCCGTCAAACCCCGCGCCAAGGCCGCCGCGCCCGAGGCTGCACGTTGAAGGAGACGCGCATGGATCGCCGCCGCGTCATATCGCTCGTCAAATCGGCGCTCACCGGCTTCGACAAGCCGCTGGCGCTGATCGTCTTCCTGATCTTCGCCACCGGCATCGTCGCGCTCTACTCGGCCGCCATCGACATGCCGGGCCGGGTCGAGGACCAGTTGCGCAACATCCTGCTGTCGTACGCGGTGATGCTGGTCATCGCCTACCTGCCGACGCAGACGCTGATGCGGGTGGCGGTACCGCTCTACACGGTCGGCGTGGCCCTGCTGGTGGCGGTGGCCATGTTCGGCCTGATCCGCAAGGGCGCGCGCCGCTGGCTCAACGTGGGCATGGTGATCCAGCCCTCCGAGATCATGAAGATCGCCATGCCGCTGATGCTGGCCTGGTACTTCCAGAAGCGGGAGGGCGTGATCCGGTGGTTCGACTTCCTGGTCGCGCTGCTGCTGCTGCTCGTGCCGGTCGGCCTGATCGCCAAGCAGCCCGACCTCGGCACCGCGCTGCTGGTGATGGCCGCCGGCCTCTACGTGATCTACTTCGCCGGCCTGAGCTGGAAGATCATCCTGCCGCTGCTGGGCGTGGTGGTGGTGGCCATCACCCTGCTGGTCAGCTTCGAGAGCAAGATCTGCGCGCCGGGCGTCAACTGGCCGATCCTGCACGACTACCAGCAGCACCGCATCTGTACGCTGCTCGATCCCACCACCGACCCGCTCGGAAAGGGCTTCCACACCATCCAGTCGATCATCGCCATCGGCTCGGGCGGCGTCACCGGCAAGGGCTGGCTCAAGGGCACGCAGACGCACCTGGAGTTCATTCCCGAGAAGCACACCGACTTCATCTTCGCGGTCTACTCGGAGGAATTCGGCCTGGTCGGCAACGCCATGCTGCTGGTGCTCTACCTGATGCTGATCTTCCGCGGCCTGTATATCGCCGCCAACGCGCCGACGCTGTTCTCGCGGCTGCTGGCCGGCGCCGTGACGCTGATCTTCTTCACCTATGCCTTCGTCAACATGGGCATGGTGAGCGGCATCCTGCCGGTGGTGGGCGTGCCGCTGCCGCTGATGAGCTATGGCGGCACCGCCCTGGTGACGCTGGGCATGGGCATCGGCATCCTGATGAGCATCTCGCGCCAGAAGCGGCTGATCCAGAGCTGACCCGGAGCCCGGCTAGGGTCCGGCCCCGGCGCGCTCCCCGCGGTGGTCGAGCTGGTCCTGGCGCGCCTGGCGCTCGCGCACGTCCTGCTCGATCATCGAACGCAGCTTGGCCAGCGCGGCGGGATCGCCGTGCGCGGCCGAGCGCGCGTACCAGATGCGCGCCTGGCCGGCGTCCTGGCCGACCACGCCGGGCTCGCCGCGCTCGTAGTAGCTGGCCACGATGTACTGGGCATCCCCGTTGCCCGCGTCGGCGGCACGCCGGTACCACTGGAACGCCTTGCCGTAGTCGCGCGCCACGCCGCGCCCGGTGAAGTAGTTGGTGGCCAGCGCCATCTGCGCCGCCACATGGCCGCCACGCGCGGCCCGTTCATACCAGACGTTGGCCTGCTCCAGCGAGCGCGGCAGCAGGTCGCCATGCTCGTACATCTCGCCCCAGGTGTACTGGGCATGGGTCATGTCGTTGTCGGCCGCCTTCTTCAGCCAGACCATGGCCTCGTCGGCACGCACCGGCGTGCCTTCGCCGCGCAGCAGCATCATCGCGTAGTCGTACTGGGCCAGGCGGTCGCCCTCCCGGGCGGCGCGGCCGAAGCCGGCCAGCGCCTGCTCGAAGCGGCCGGCCTGGTAGGCCGCCAGCGCCTGCTCGGTCACCACGCGCGCGGCCGCCGGCACGGCCGGGCCGGCCGCGGCGCCGGCCGACGGCGCCGCCAGCAGGACCAGCAACAGGATCAGGACGAGCAGGGCCAGCAGGCGCCACCATGGCAGCCATGCATGGCTGGTGCCGTGCCGCGGCGGGCACCCTGCAGCGGGAACAGCGTGGCGGCGGAACATGTGACGCATGACGGGCTCCCCGGGGGCGTGGGCGGCGAAGGCCGCCGGCGGCGCCCTCCGCTTCCAGTGTAGGAGGCCGGAGATAGTCCACTGCGTCATTCGAAAGGCACCCCCGATCGGCAGCGCCTCCCGGGTGCGCTTTCTCTGACCCAATGGACTAGTCCACCGAATCCCTGAAATCGGTCGGAGCCTGCCCGCGCCAGAGCCGCAGCGGATCCGCCGCGGCATCGGCCGGCCCGGCCGGCGCGGGCGCCGCGTGCGGCAGCGACTGCGCCTCGGCCAGCAGTTGCGCGGCGTGCGCCTGCAGCTTGTCCAGGCAGCGCGACAGCAGCGCGGCCTCCTCCTCGTCCAGGCAGGACGCCAACTGCGTATTGAAGTCGAGCGCGCGGGCGAAGGCGCTGCGGTAGACCGCCTGTCCGGCCTCGGTCAGGGCGAAGGATGCCGCGCGGCGGTCGCCGGCGCCGACCTCGCGCCGCACCAGGCCGCGCGCCATCAGGGCCTGCATGGCGCGGCTCGCCAGCACCTTGTCCAGTCCGGCGCTGGCGGCCAATTCGGTCAAGCGCGTGCCCGGGCATTCCCCCAGGAAGGAAATCATGCGCCACTCGCGCCGGCTGACGCCGGCCGCGGCGCGCAGGTGCAGCGCGCTCGCCCCCAGCGCCGCGCGCGTCAGGTGGTAGAGCCGGTAGTTGAGGAACTGGCGCAGCGTGGCCGGCTGCCGGAGCGTGTCCGCCGGTCCGCCGCCGCCCTGCCCCTGCCGCGCTTGATCCATGCCGCACCCGCACAATTAGTTGACTAGGTGGATTATATGGGCCGGTGTTAGCGTGGCAGGCGCCGCCACCCGAGGAGACAGCGGGAGCGGCGCACCCGCCCGGCGCGCGCCGCCGGGCCGGGACGCCGACATGAGATTTGCGCAGATCGATCTGCACAAGGCTTCGTTGGCGCCATCGGGTGCGTTCGATAGATTGGCCGGCCCCGTCCGGACCCGACCCGCAGAGGAACCATGACCCCCGCCACGCTGATACCGCGCGCGCTGCGCGCCCTGCTGCCCCGCCCTGCCGCCTCCTCCGTCTCCACCGCGCTGGCTTCCGCCGCGACCGCCGCCACGGTGACGGCCATCGCCGCCTTCGCCGCGCCCGGCGCCCGTGCCCAGGCCAGCGACAAGCCGATCCGCATCGTGGTCGGCTATCCCGGCGGCGGCACCTCGGACCTGACCGCCCGCCTGATCGCCGACAAGCTGCGCGAGTCGCTCAAGCAGACCGTGGTGGTGGAGAACAAGCCCGGCGCCGGCGGCCGCCTGGCGATGGACTATGCGCGCACCCAGCCGGCCGACGGCACCACCCTGGTACTGGCCAACAGCGCCGTGATGACCATCGCACCGCTGGTGTACAGCAAGCTGCACTACGACGCCGTGCGCGACTTCACCCCGGTGGCCCAGACCGCCAACTTCCAGCTCGCGCTGGCGGTCGGCCCGGGCGTGCCGGCCAAGACCCTGCAGGAGTACGTCAGCTGGCTGCGCGCCAGCCCGCAGAACAACTCCTTCGCCTCGCCCGCGCTGGGCAGCCTGCCCCACTTCTTCGGCCTGCTGTTCGGCAAGCAGCTGGGCGTGACCATGCTGCACGTGCCCTTCAACGGCTCCACCCCCGAGATCACGGCGCTGGTCGGCGGCCAGGTGCCCGCCGCCATCGACACCCTGGGCGACCTCGCCGAGATGCACCGCAGCGGCAAGATCCGCGTGCTGGCCAGCTCGGGCACCCAACGCTCGGCCGCGCTGCCCGAGGTGCCGACCTTCGGCGAACTCGGCCACAAGGACATCGAAGGCCTGGGCCGCAACGGCATCTTCGTGCCGGCGGGCACGCCCGCGCCGGTGGTGGCGCGCCTGAACGCCGCCATCGTCAAGGCGCTGCAGGCCCCCGACCTGCGCGAGCGCTTCGTCAAGATGGGACTGGACCCGCAGAGCGGCACGCCGGAGCAGTTCGCCCGCCTGCTGGCCGACGACCGCGCCAAGTGGGGCCCCATCGTCAAGGCCTCGGGCTACACCGGCGACTGAAGCCCCCGCCGAACCAGCGCCGGCAGGCCCGGGCCGGCCGGCGCGCGCTCCTCCATCGAATGCCATGACGACACGCAACGTCCTCTTCATCATGTGCGACCAGCTGCGCCGGGACCATCTCGGCTGCTATGGCCACCCCGCCCTGCGCACCCGCAACATCGACGCGCTCGCGCGCCGCGGCGTGCGCTTCGAACGCGCCTTCGTCACCTCGGGCGTGTGCGGCCCGAGCCGGATGAGCTTCTACACCGGCCGCTACGTCAGCAGCCACGGCGCCACCTGGAACCGCGTGCCGCTCTCGGTGGGCGAGGTCACACTGGGCGAATACCTGAAAGACAGCGGCCGCGCGCTGGCGCTGGCCGGCAAGACCCATGTGATGCCCGACCACGCCGGCCTCAAGCGCCTGCACCTGGACGGCGGCAGCGAACTGGAACAGCTGCTGCGCAGCGGCCACTTCGTCGAAGTCGACCGCCACGACGGCCACCACGCCGAGCCGCGCAGCGCCTACGCCGACTGGCTGCGCGCGCAGGGCTACGACAGCGCCGACCCGTGGACCGACTATGTCATCAGCGCCGAGACCGCCCAGGGCGAGATCGTCTCCGGCTGGCACATGCGCAATGCCGGCCTGCCCGCGCGCGTGGCCGAGCCGCATTCGGAGACCGCCTACACCGTCGGCCAGGCCATGCAGTACATCGCCACGCGCGGCGACGCCCCCTGGATCCTGCACCTGTCGCTGGTCAAGCCGCACTGGCCCTACCTGGCCCCCGCGCCCTACCACGCCGCCTATGCGCTCGACGACTGCCTGCCGCTCAAGCGCGACCCGGCCGAGCTGGAAGACCCGCACCCCGTGCTGTCGGCCTACCGCACCCAGGAAGAATGCGCGAACTTCATGCGCAGCGAAGTCTCCGACACGGTGCGCCCGGCCTATCAGGGCCTGATCCAGCAGATCGACGACCGCCTCGGCGAACTGTGGGAACAGCTGGAGCGCCTGGGACGCTGGCAGGACACCCTGATCGTCTTCACCGCCGACCACGGCGACTTCCTCGGCGACCACTGGCTGGGCGAGAAGGAGCAGTTCTACGACACCGTGCAGAACATCCCGCTGATCGTCTACGACCCCTCGCCGCAGGCCGACGCCACGCGCGGCAGCGCCAGCGAGGCCATGGTCTCCGCCGTCGACGTGGTGCCCACCGTGCTGGACGCCCTCTCGCTGCCGCCGGCCGACCACCGTATCGAAGGCCGCTCGCTGCTGCACATCACCCAGGCCCGCGGCGCGCAGGACGGCGCCTGGCGCGACTTCGTCGTCTCCGAGCTCGACTACGCCTATCGCGGCGCACGCCTGGCGCTGGGCCGCCACCCTGGCGAATGCCGTGCCTGGATGGTGCGCGACGCGCGCTGGAAGTATGTGCACTGGCAGGGCTTCCGCCCGCAGCTGTTCGACCTCGCCAACGACCCCGACGAGTTCTTCGACCTGGGGACCGATGCCGGGCACGAGCCGGTGCGCGCGGCCATGCGGCAGAAGCTGCTGGAGTGGTTCCTTGCGCTCAAGCCACGCGTGACGGTGAGTCATGAGGAGGTGGCGGCTAAGACGAATGTCTATAAGCAGGCGGGGGTGTTTTTTGGGGTGTGGTGAGGTTGGTTGGTGGAGATTGGGCCTGCGCGTGGCATCTCGTTTTATCGAGCGGCGCTGGCCGTTGCACCCAATGGCCGGCCGCGATCGGATTGCTTGAGGTATCGCGGTTTGTTGGGCGGCGTGGGCGATTGCACCCAACGACCGTACGACATCCCCCTGCGGGGGCTGCCGGTCACTTTTCTTTGCGTTCTGCAAAGAAAAGTAACCCAAAGAAAGCAGACCCTGCCGGGGGCAGAGCAATCAGGCTCGCTGCCTGGGTCGCCGGCTGTGGTGGGCGCATCGGCTCTGCTGGTCGCTGCCGCGCCCGGTGCGGACGTGGTCGGCGCTGCCGATGTCGCGAGCAGGGATGGTGGGCCCCTGATGGCGGGCGGCGAGGTGGTTCGACCATCTGCCGATACCGGGGCGGATGGTCGCTCTCTACTGAATGGCGCTGGTCTTATTGCCGGGAAGTGGCCCCCGGTTTGGCGTGAGGGGCGCTGTTGTGGTCCCTCGCGATTGGAACGCAAAGTGGTCGACGTGGAGTGTCACTCCTCATGGGTGGGCCCGAGCGGACTTCACCCTGGGCCTTCCTTCGTCGAGATCCTGCTGGCAATCGCGCTTGCTGCCCGGCTTGCACGGGAGCCCCAGGCCTGCAATGCAACCAGGCACGCCGCCAGGGAAGTGGCGCTCCTCCCCGGTAACGGCAGATGGTCGAACTACCAAGGCCGCCTGCCATCAGGGGCAAGGCAATAGAACTCAGGAAGGCCGTAGTGTCGTGATGGCCCGCCACGCGAACGGCAGAGACAAGCAGAGCCGCCACGCCCACCACAGCTGGCGACTAAGCCGGCGAGCCTGATTGCTCTGCCCCCGGCAGGGTCTGCTTTCTTTGGGTTACTTTTCTTTGCAGAACGCAAAGAAAAGTGACCGGCAGCCCCCGCAGGGGGATGTCGTACGGTCGTTGGGTACAACCGCCCACGCCGACCAACAAAACGCGAGACCTCAAGCAGTCCGATACGGGAGATTTTGACGAAGGAACACCCGCGGCGCCCACGCATGAGGAGTGACACTCCACGTCGACCACTTTGCGTTCCTATCGCGACGGATCGCAATAGTGCCCTCAACCTCAAACCGGGAACCACTTCCCGGCAATGAAACCAGCGCCGCTCAGTAGAGCGCGGCGATCCGCCCCGGTAACGGCAGATGGCCGAACCACCCCCGCCGCCCGCCATCAGGGGCCCACCATCCCTGCTCGCGACATCGGCAGAGTCGGCCATGTCCGCACCGGGCGCGGCAGCGACCAGCAGAGCCGCCACGCCCACCACGGCCGGCGACTAAGCCAGCGAGCCTGATTGCTCTGCCCCCGGCAGGGTCTGCTTTCTTTGGGTTACTTTTCTTTGCAGAACGCAAAGAAAAGTGACCGGCAGCCCCCGCAGGGGGATGTCGTACGGTCGTTGGGTACAACCGCCAACGCCGCCCAACAAAACGCGAGACCTCAAGCAGTCCGATACGGGAGATTTTGACGAAGGAACACCCGCGGCGCCCACGCATGAGGAATGACACTCCACGTCGACCACTTTGCGTTCCTATCGCGACGGATCGCAATAGTGCCCTCAACCTCAAACCGGGGGCCACTTCCCGGCAATGAAACCAGCGCCGCTCAGTAGAGCGCGGCGATCCGCCCCGGTAACGGCAGATGGCCGAACCACTCCCGCCGCCCGCCATCAGGGGCCCACCATCCCTGCTCGCGACATCGGCAGAGTCGGCCATGTCCGCACCGGGCGCGGCAGCGACCAGCAGAGCCGCCACCCCCACCATAGCCGGCGACTAAACCAGCGAGCCTGATTGCTCTGCCCCCGGCAGGGTCTGCTTTCTTTGGGTTACTTTTCTTTGCAGAACGCAAAGAAAAGTGACCGGCAGCCCCCGCAGGGGGATGTCGTACGGTCGTTGGGTGCAACCGCCAACGCCACCCGACAAGAAGCGATATCTCAGGCAGCCCGAGAACGGCCGGCCGTCGAGTGCAACCGCCCACACCGCCCAACAAAACGCGAGACCTCAAGCAGTCCGAAAGCGGCTGGCCGTTGGGTCCAACCACCAACCCCGCTCGACAAACCGCGATGCCCAAAGCCCCCAAAACCCCCTACCCCACAAACCGATACCCCACCCCCACCTCCGTCAACAGATGCACCGGCTGCGCCGGATCCCCCTCCAGCTTCTGCCGCAGATGCCCCATATAGACCCGCAGGTAATGGCTGCTCTCCGAATGCGAAGGCCCCCACACCTGCCGCAGCAGCTCGCGATGCGTCAGCACCTTGCCGCGGTTGGCGATCAGCACGGCCAGCAGGCGGTACTCGATCGGCGTCAGGTGGACCGCTTCCCCGCCACGCGTGACCAGGCGGTTGGCGAGATCGACCTGGACCTCGCCGAAGCTCACCTGGGCGCTGCCCTGCGGATTGAGCCGGGCATGGCGGCGCAGCAGCACGCGTACGCGCGCGATCAGTTCGCCCACGCCGAAGGGCTTGGTCAGGTAGTCGTCGGCGCCGGCGTCGAGCGCGGCGATCTTGTCGTTCTCGCCGGTGCGGGCGGACAGCACCAGCACCGGCACCTCGGTCCAGGTGCGCATTTCGCGGATCAGCGTCATGCCGTCGCCGTCGGGCAGCCCGAGATCGAGGATGACCACGTCGGGCTGGCGCGTGCCCGCGTCGATCAGCCCGCGCTTGAGCGTCTCGGCCTCGTGCACGCTGCAGCCCTCGCCTTCCAGCGACTCGCGCACGAAGCGGCGGATATGAGGTTCGTCCTCGACCACCAGCACGGTGGGGGAAAAATCGAATGGCATCGCGGTCCGGATCCTTTCCTGTGTAGCCTCAGTCAGCTAGCTCTTGTCGTGCGGCGCGTGTTCCCGCGCCTCCTGCGGCGCGGCGACGGGCGCCTCCGGCTCGATCGCGGGCGGGTTGCCGCGCGGCAGGGCGATCACGAAGCGCGCCCCGCTGCCGCCATCGCCGCGCCCCTCCACCCAGATGCGGCCGCCATGCGCCTGCACGATGGCCTCGCATACCGCCAGCCCGAGCCCGACCCCGGTGGTGGCCGACTCGCGCTCGCCGCGGGTGAATTTCTCGAAGATCAGCCGCTCCTTGCCGGCCGGCACGCCGGGCCCGTCGTCCTCTACCGCCAGCCTCACCTCTTCGCCGGCCACTTCGCCGGCGATGGCCACGGTGCTGCCCGGCGGCGTGTACTTGGCGGCGTTCTCCAGCAGATTGCACAGCACGCGCTCCATCAGCACGGCATCGCACTCCACCAGCGGCAGCGCCGACAGGTCGGCCACCGTGATGCGGTGCTGGCGCAGCGCGTCGCGCATCGCCGCCAGCGCCGCGCCCACCAGTTCCTCCAGCGACTGCCACTCCTGCTGCATCTGCACGTCGCGGCTCTGCAGGCGCGCCATGTCGAGCAGGTTGACCACCATGGTGCGCATGCGCAGCGCCTGGCCGCGCATGGCGTCCACCGTCTCGGCCACCGGCGGCGCCAGCGCCGGGACCCCGCGCAGCAGGGTCTCGGCCATGCCGATCAGCCCCGTCAGCGGCGTGCGCAGGTCGTGCGACACGGCGGCCAGCAGCGAGCTGCGCAGCCGCTCCGACTCCATCGAGACCAGGGCCTGCTGCGCCACCTCGACATAGTGCAGGCGCTCGATGGCGATGGCGATCAGCGTGGCGAACACGTCCACCTGGCGGCGCAGGCCGGGCTCGGTGAAGGCGCGCCAGGCCTGCGGCTCCACGGCGAGCACGCCGCGCACCTGCATGGGGGCCTTCAACGGCAGGTAGAGCACCGTGCTGCCCGGCAAGGTATGGGTGCCGGTGCCGGCCGGCTGGCCGTGGTCGAACACCCACTGCGCCAGCACCGGGTCGATACCGCCGCGGCTGCCGTCGCGATGGGCGGGGTCCACCAGCGGCGGCAGCAGGCGGCCCTGCGCCGAGACCAGGAAGAAAGCGCAGTTGGCCTGGAAGGCGGCATGCAGGAAGCGGCTGCCGATGGAGACGATCTGCTCGGTCATCAGCGCCGCCGACAGCTCGCGCGCCAGCTCGTACAGGGTGCGCGCGTCGGTCTCGCGCTGCACCGACACCTCGGCCTGCTCGCGCAGGCCGGCGGTGAGCTGGCCGATCACCAGCCCCACCGTCAGCAGCACGGCGAAGGTCAGCAGGTACTGCACGTCGCTGACAGCGAAGGACATGCGCGGCGGCACGAAGAAGAAGTCGAAGGCCGCCACCGACACCACCGAGGCCAGCGCCGCCGGACCGCGCCCGTGGCGCAGCGCCACCGCCACCACCGCGGCCAGGAACAGCATGGCGATGTTGACGAGATCGAACCACGGCCGCGTCAGCGCCGAGAGCGCGGTCGCCGCCCCGCACCAGACCAGCGCCCACAGGTAGTCCTTGCGATGCGCCAGCGCCACCTCGGCCTGCGCCTCGTCATCGGCGAGCGCCGGGCGCGTGCCGGGTGGCGGGTTGCGCCCGCGCAGGTCGTCGCGCGTGGTGTCGGCGGCGACACGGATCACGTCGATCTCGGGACAGGCCGCCGCCAGCGCATCGGCGAAGCTGCGCCGCCCGAACAGCCAGGCGCGCGCGCCCAGGAAGGGCGACAGCGAGGTCGCCAGCACGGCGCGCGCGCGCTCGAGCACGGTGCCGCCGCCGCGCCGCCAGTCGGCCGGCGCGCGTCCCAGCACCACCTTGGTCAGGTTGTGGCGGCGCACATAGCCGACCACCGCGCGCACCATGTCATTGCCGGCCAGCGTCTCGGTGCGCGCGCCCATCTCCTCGGCCAGGCGCATGGCTTCCTGCATGCGCAGGCGCGCCGCCTCGGACAGTGGCGCCAGGCGCGGCGTGGCGATGGTCACCACATGCCACTCGCAGTCGAGCTGGCCGGCCATGCGCCGCACGCTCCGGACCACCTGCTCGGCATCGTCGCCGGCGCCGATGCAGGCCAGCACCGCCTCGCGCGTGCGCCACACCGGCTGGATCGCCTCGGCATGGCGGTAGGCGCGCACGTCGTCGTCGACGCGGTCGGCGGTGCGCCGCAGCGCCAGCTCGCGCAGCGCGATCAGGTTGCCCTTGCGGAAGAAGTTGCGTGCGGCGTGCCGCGCCTGCTCTGGCAGGTAGACCTTGCCCTCCTGCAGGCGGCGCAGCAGTTCATCGGCCGGCAGGTCGACCAGGATCACCTCGTCGGCATCGTCGAACACCGCGTCGGGCACGGTTTCCCATACGCGGATGCCGGTGATGCCGCCCACCGCCTGGTTCAGGCTGTCCAGGTGCTGGACGTTGACCGTGGTCCAGACATCGATGCCGGCCGCCTGCAGTTCCTGGATATCCTGCCAGCGCTTGGGATGGCGGCTGCCCGGCGCGTTCGAGTGCGCCAGCTCGTCGACCAGGACCAGCGCGGGCCGCCGCGCCAGCGCGCCGTCGAGGTCGAACTCCGTCAGCTCGCGCTCGCGGTAGGGCACCACCTTCGGCGGCAGGCGTTCGAGCCCGGCCAGCAGCGCCTCGGTCTCGGCACGGCCATGGGTCTCGACCACGCCGACCAGCACGTCGACCCCGTCGCCGTGCAGCGCACGCGCCGCGCTGAGCATGGCGTAGGTCTTGCCCACGCCGGCCGAGGCGCCGAAATAGACGCGCAGCTTGCCGCGCGCGGCGCGCGCGCCCTCGGCCTGCACGCGCTGCAGCAGCGCATCGGGATCGGGTCGTTCGGAGGGGTCGCGCAGCGAGGAATCAGACATGGATGGCCCCATCGCCCGGCAGCGGGGAGGATGCCGTCGATTGTGCCACGGCGGCGCACGCGCGCGGCGGCACCATGCCGCCGCCGCACCGCCGCCGAGCCGCCTCAGCGCCGCGGCTCGGCATCCAGCGCCAGGTTGAGCTTGAGCACATTGACCACCGGGTCACCCAGCACCGCCAGCAGCGGCGCGTCGGTATTGGCGATGACCAGCGCCTGCACGCGCGCCAGCGGCAGGCCGCGCAGGCGCGCCACGCGGGCCGCCTGGTAGTCGGCCGCAGCCGGACTGATATGCGGATCCAGGCCGCTGCCGGAGGCGGTCACCAGGTCGACCGGCACCGGCGCGGCATTGCCCGGATCGGCCGCGCGCAGCGCCTCGATGCGCGCGTGCGCGGCGTCGGTCAGCGCGGCATTGCGCGGGCCCAGGTTCGAGCCGCTGGAGGCGCTCGCGTTGTAGGGCATCGGCGCGGTGGCCGAGAGCCGGCCCCAGAAGTAGCGCGGGTCGGAGAAGGGCTGGCCGATCAGCTCGGAGCCGATGGCCTTGCCGTCCTTGACGATCAGCGAGCCGGCGGCCTGCGACGGGAACAGCGCCTTGGCGATGCCGGTGACGGCGCCCGGATAGAGCAGGCCGGTGACCACCGACAGCGCGACGAACACCGTCAGCAGCGGGCGCAGCAGCCCGCGTTGCGCTTCGGGCGCGTCGGGTGCATCGGGCGCGGCGGCGGCGGGACTGGCTTGGACTTGCGTATGCATAAGAGACTCCGGATAGGTGGGATCGGACCAGGCGGCCGCGGACGGCGGACGTCGCTCAGGCCCAGCCGCACGCGGCGAGGATCATGTCGATCACCTTGATGCCGGCGAAGGGCACGACGATGCCGCCCAGGCCGTAGATCAGCAGGTTGCGGCGCAGCAGCGTGGCGGCGCCGAGCGGCCGGTACACCACGCCCTTGAGCGCCAGCGGGATCAGCACCACGATGATCAGCGCGTTGAAGATCACCGCCGACAGGATGGCCGAGCCCGGCGTCGCCAGTCCCATCACGTTGAGCTGGTTGAGCTGCGGATAGGTGGTGGCGAAGGCCGCCGGGATGATGGCGAAGTACTTGGCCACGTCGTTGGCCACGCTGAAGGTGGTCAGCGAGCCGCGCGTCATCAGCATCTGCTTGCCGATCTCGACGATCTCGATCAGCTTGGTCGGGTTGCTGTCGAGGTCGACCATATTGCCGGCCTCCTTGGCGGCCTGCGTGCCGCTGTTCATCGCCACCGCCACGTCGGCCTGGGCCAGCGCGGGAGCGTCGTTGGTGCCGTCGCCGGTCATCGCCACCAGCCGGCCTTCGGCCTGGTACTGGCGGATCAGCTTGAGCTTGGCCTCGGGCGTGGCTTCGGCGAGGAAGTCGTCGACGCCCGCCTCGGCGGCGATCGAGGCCGCGGTCAGGCGGTTGTCGCCGGTGATCATGACGGTCTTGATGCCCATGCGGCGCAGCTCGCCGAAGCGCTCGCGGATGCCCGCCTTGACGATGTCCTTCAGCTCCACCACGCCGAGCACGCGCACGATGGCGTCGGGCGCGTCGGTGCGCCCGGACGGGCCCGCCGCGGCTTCGGCCACCACCAGCGGCGTGCTGCCGACGCGCGCCACGTCATCCACCGCCTGCAGCACGGCGTCGGGAAACTTGCCGGCGCGCTCGGTGACGTACTTGCGCACCGCGTCGGCGGCCCCCTTGCGCACGCTGCGCTGCGCCGCGCCACCCACGGCCCCGGCGCCGACATCGACGCCGCTCATGCGGGTCTGCGCGGTGAACGGCACGAACACGTGCCCGGCCGGGTCCACGCCGTCCGGCAGCGCCGTGCCCGACTGCTGGCGGGCCAGCATGACGATGCTGCGCCCTTCCGGCGTCTCGTCGGCCAGCGACGACAGCCAGGCCGCCTCGGCCAGCTGCTGCGGCGTGACGCCGGGCGCCGGGATGAAGCGCGAGGCCTGGCGGTTGCCGTGCGTGATGGTGCCGGTCTTGTCCAGCAGCAGCACGTCGACGTCGCCGGCGGCCTCGACCGCGCGGCCCGAGGTGGCGATCACATTGGCTTCCATCATGCGGCTCATGCCGGCCACGCCGATGGCCGACAGCAGGCCGCCGATGGTGGTCGGGATCAGGCACACCAGCAGCGCCACCAGCACGGTGATGGTGACCGGCAGGCCGGCCTTGGTCACCAGCACGCTGTAGACCGAGAACGGCTGCAGCGTGGCGGTGGCCAGCAGCAGCACGATGGTCAGGCCCACCAGCAGGATGGTCAGCGCCAGTTCGTTGGGCGTCTTCTGGCGCTTGGCGCCCTCGACCATGGTGATCATGCGGTCGATGAAGCTTTCGCCCGGGTTGGTGGTGATGCGCACCACGATCCAGTCGGACAGCACGCGCGTGCCGCCGGTGACCGAGGAGAAGTCGCCGCCGGACTCGCGGATCACGGGCGCCGATTCGCCGGTGATGGCGCTCTCGTCGACCGAGGCCACGCCCTCGATCACCTCGCCGTCGCCGGGGATCATGTCGCCCGCCTCGACCAGCACCACGTCGCCGCGGCGCAGCGCGGTCGCCGCGCGCGGCTCGGTGGCGGCGCCCGGCCCCTGCCTGGCGCCGCTCTTGAGCAGCTTGGCCGTCACCGTCGTCTTCAGCCCGCGCAGCGCCTCGGCCTGCTGCTTGCTGCGGCCCTCGGCCAGCGCCTCGGCGAAGTTGGCGAACAGCAGCGTGAACCACAGCCACACCGTCACCGCCAGGATGAAGGCGGCGCTCTCCCCGCCCGCCGCCGCCGGCGCGAACAGCGCGCGCAAGTACAGCACCGTGGTGAGGATGCTGCCGACGTAGACGACGAACATCACCGGGTTGCGCAGCTGGTCGCGCGGCGACAGCTTCTTGAAGGATTCCAGCAGCGCCGGCTTGACCAGCTCGGGCGCGAACATGCCGCGCGGACCGGGCCGGTGGTGGCCGCCGCCCGCCCTGCCGTGGGTGGGCGCGCCGGTGGCCTGTGCCGTATCGGCGGAAGCCGCGCCGCCGGCCTTGGCTTGCGCGGTCATGGAGTCTTGTTGCATGCGTTTCTCCGCAATCACCTGGTAGCTGCCGGCGTGCGCCCTGGGCACCCCGCCGGCAGCCGGATTCCTGCCTGTTGTGTCTTGTTTCCGTTCTTCCGCTTTGCGCTTTCCGCTTGGCTCGTTGCGCCGCGAGCGGCGACGCTCACGGCGCGGCGGCGGCCACGGGTCCCTGCAGCTGCTCCGCCACCGGACCGAGGGCCAGCGCGGGGATATAGGTCAGCGCGCCCACCATCAGCACCGAGCCGACCAGCAGCACCACGAACAGCGGGCCGTGCGTGGGCATGCTGCCGCCCGTCGCCGGCAGCCGCTTCTTGGCCGCCAGCGAGCCGGCCATGGCCAGGATGGGCACGATGATCCAGAAGCGGCCGAACCACATCGCCGCGGCCAGCAGCACGTTGTAGAAGGGCGTGTTGGCCGACAGCCCGGCGAAGGCGCTGCCGTTGTTGTTGGACGCCGAGGACAGCGCGTAGAGGATCTCCGAGAAGCCGTGCGTGCCCGGGTTGAACACGCCGGCGCGCCCGGCCTCGCTCATCACCGCCACCGAGGTGCCGAGCAGCACCAGCAGCGGCGTGACGAGGATGGCCACCGCGGTCATCTTCATCTCGTAGGCCTCGATCTTCTTGCCCAGGTATTCCGGCGTGCGCCCGATCATCAGGCCGGCGATGAAGACCGCCAGCACCGCGTAGACCAGCATGCCGTACAGGCCGGAGCCGACGCCGCCGAACACCACCTCGCCGAGCTGCATCAGCAGCATCGGCACGGCGCCGCCGATGGCGGTGAAGGAGTCGTGCATGGCATTGACCGCGCCGCACGAAGCCGCCGTGGTGATGGTGGCGAACAGCGCGGTGGCGGCGATGCCGAAGCGCGATTCCTTGCCTTCCATATTGCCGCCGGCCTGCAGCAGCGAGGCGGCATGGTCGACCGGCAGGCCGGCCAGCGCGGCATTGGCCTGCTGCTCGGAGAGCGCCGCCGCGCACGCCATGGCGACGAAGATCACCGTCATCGCGGCCAGCACCGCCACCCCCTGGCGCCGGTCGCGCACCATCTCGCCGAAGCTGAAGCACAGCGCCGCCGGGATCAGGAAGATGGCCAGCATCTCGATCAGGTTGCTCAGCTCGGTCGGGTTCTCGAAGGGGTGGGCCGAGTTGGCATTGAAGAAGCCGCCGCCGTTGGTGCCCAGCATCTTGATGGCTTCCTGCGAGGCCACCGGGCCCATCGCCAGCGTCTGCTTGTCGGTGCGGGCCGGCTCGGTGACCGGCTGGCCCTTGGCGTCGAGCACCGGCTGGCCGGCCGCGTCGACCTTGGGCTGGCTGTATTCGACCGCCTGCACCAGGCCGACATCCCGGTAGGCGTCGAAGTTCTGGATCACGCCCTGGCTGACCAGCGCCAGCGCCATCACCACCGACAGCGGCAGCAGCACGTACAGCGTGGAGCGCGTCATGTCGACCCAGAAGTTGCCGATGGTGGACGCGTTCTGGCGCGCGAAGCCGCGGATCAGCGCGAACACCACGGCAATGCCGGTGGCCGCCGAGACAAAGTTCTGCACCGTCAGCGCCAGCATCTGCGTCAGGTAGCTCATGGTGGACTCGCCCGCGTAGCCCTGCCAGTTCGTGTTGGTGACGAAGCTGACCGCGGTATTGAAGGCGGAATCCGGCGAGACCGCGCCGAAGCCTTGCGGGTTCAGCGGCAGCAGCCCCTGCACGCGCTGCAGCGCATAGACCGCCACCACGCCCAGCAGGTTGAAGGCGATCACGGCCACCGCGTACTGCTTCCAGCCCATCTCGGCGCCCGGGCGCACGCCGCCCAGGCGGTACAGCAAGCGCTCGAGCGGACGGCCCCAGGCGGTCAGGCCGTAGCTTCCATCCTCCATCGCGCGGCGGATATAGCGGCCGAGAAAAGGCGCGGCGGCCAGCAGGATGGCCAGGTAGAGGGCCAGCAGGCCCAGGAATTCGGTGGACATCAGAATTTCTCCGGCCGGAACAGCGCGATGAGGAGGTAGACGAAGACGACGACGGCGAGCGCGCCGCCCAGCAGATCAGCCCAGTCCATCACAGCCCCCTGTCCTGTGCACTGTGTTTTCCCGACGGCGCGCCGGAGTCGCCGCCCCCCTGTCGATCGCCGCCCGGCGGCGTCCTGGCGCCGAGCGCGGCGCACAGGATGAGCAGCGCGCCGGTCAGCGCGCCGAACAGCAGCAGCACGATGAAATAGATCCCGTCCATGGCAGATATGAAGCGTGCGTGGTTGACGCCTCGCAGATTAGGGACGGAACGGTAAAAACGGGATAGAGAGGCGGGAGGGGGGTGTAAAGAAGATATAAAGACGGCGCGTGCCGCGTCAGGCGGCCCGGGCGTGCGCCGCCCGCCGCCCGCAGCGCACATGCCGGCCGTGGCCGCCGTCAGGTCCTGCCCGCCTTGCGCACGTTGCGTACGTTGCGCACGTTGTGCCCGTTGTGCGCCTTGCGCCAGCGCACGGCAGCGCGCCGCTTGCGGCACTGCCCCGCGTGCACGGCGGAATTGTTACAGTTCGTGCGGCAGACGACGTTAGAATGTGGCATTTCCACGGTCACCGGCTCCATGTCCCAGAAGAAATCGCCACGCTTCGAGCTGCGCAGTGGCAACGTCGACGCCCTCCTTCTCTCCCTCGAGACCGCTGACGTGCCCGCGCTCCGGGACGATCTGCTGTCCCGCTTCGAAGCCACGCCGGATTTCTTCTCCGACGACGTCGTCGCGCTGGACCTGCGCCGCCTGCCCGACGAGGCGCCGGTCGCGCTGGAACAGGTGATCGATACGCTGTCCACCCTCAAGGCCCGCGCCATCGGCGTGGTGGCGCGTCCCGACCAGCGCGGCTGGGCCGGCGCCTTCGGCCTGCCGCTGCTCGACAGCCAGAGCCGGCGCGGCGCCAGGGCGGGCCAGCCGGCCCGGGCGGCGCAGGACGCCGACGAGGCAGCACCGGCCGCCGCCGAGACCGCCGCGCCGGCGCCGGCCCCCGCGCCCGAACCGGTGCGGCAGGCGGTGCCGACCCTGGTGATCGACCGGCCGCTGCGCTCGGGCCAGCAGATCTACGCCCAGGGCGACGTGGTCATCCTCGACCTGGTCAGCTACGGCGCCGAAGTCATCGCCGAGGGCAACATCCATATCTATGCCCCGCTGCGCGGCCGCGCGCTGGCGGGTGTCAAGGGCAATCCGGACGCGCGCATCTTCTGCACCTGCCTGGAGCCCGAACTGATCTCCATCGCCGGCATCTATCGCACCGCCGAGCAGACGCTGCCGGCGGAGGTACTGGGCAAGTCCGCCCAGGTACGCCTGGCCCAAGAAAAACTGATCCTCGAGCCGCTGCGCATGAAGTGAGCGCCGCCGGCCGAACCTGAACTCAAGCAAGCAACCCTATTACTGGACCAAGAGCCATGGCAAAAATCATCGTTGTGACCTCCGGCAAGGGAGGCGTCGGCAAGACCACCACCAGCGCCAGCTTTGCGGCGGGCCTGGCCCTGCGCGGCCACAAGACGGCCGTCATCGACTTCGACGTCGGCCTGCGCAACCTCGACCTGATCATGGGCTGCGAGCGCCGGGTGGTCTACGACCTGATCAACGTGGTGCAGAACGAGGCCAACCTGAACCAGGCCCTGATCAAGGACAAGAAGTGCGAGAACCTGTTCATCCTGCCGGCCTCGCAGACGCGCGACAAGGACGCGCTGACCCGTGACGGCGTCGAGCGGGTCATCAACGGCCTGACCGACATGGGCTTCGAGTACATCGTCTGCGATTCGCCGGCCGGTATCGAGAGCGGCGCGCTGATGGCCATGTACTTCGCCGACGAAGCGCTGGTGGTCACCAACCCCGAAGTATCCTCGGTGCGCGACTCCGACCGCATCCTGGGCATCCTGGCTTCCAAGACCAAGCGCGCCACCGAGGGCGGCGAGCCGATCAAGGAACACCTGCTGATCACCCGCTACAACGCCAAGCGCGTGCATGGCGGCGAGATGCTGTCGCTGACCGACATCCAGGAAATCCTGCGCATCAAGCTGATCGGCGTGGTGCCGGAATCCGAGGCGGTGCTGCATGCCTCCAACCAGGGCACGCCGGCCATCCACCTGGAAGGCACCGACGTGGCCGATGCCTACGCCGACGTGGTCGACCGCTTCCTCGGCAAGGACAAGCCGATGCGCTTCACCGACTACCAGAAGCCCGGCCTGCTGTCCCGCATCTTCGGCAGCAAGTAACCCAAGGAGGACCGTACCCATGTCGATTCTGTCCTTCCTGCTGGGGGAGAAGAAAAAGTCCGCGTCGGTGGCCAAGGAGCGCCTGCAGATCATCCTGGCGCACGAGCGCACCGGCCACTCGGCCCCGGCCGACTACCTGCCGGCACTGCAGCGCGAGCTGGTGGCGGTGATCTCCAAGTACGTCAAGATCAGCGACGAGGACCTGCGCGTGAGCCTGGAGCGCCAGGACAACCTCGAAGTGCTCGAGGTCAAGATCGAGATCCCGCAGGGCTGATCGCGGCGGCCGGGCCGGCCCCGGCCGGCCCTTTGCCTTCCCCGCGCCGCCGCGCGCGCCGCTCCCGCGCCCCTCCCGCCTCCATCCCGCCTCCATCCCGCTTCCCCCTCCCCCGCGCGCCCGCCGGCGGCTGTGGCGGCGGCGGCACGTCGTGGCGCCTGCGGCGTGTCCAGCGCCACGGCGTGCCTTCTTATCCCCCCTTTGGGGCATATCCCACCCGTTCCAGCGGGGACACCTGCGGCCTGGTGTCGCGGCCTGACAACGTTTTGGCCGGGAAATGTACGCTCAATTGTCCGGTTTGCTCCTAAGTTCCCGTCGTTTTGATAAATTTTGGCGGCGTTATGACAAGACGTAACCATGTGTGCCGCCGCGATCCGGTGCCACGCAATCAGAACGACAGAAAAGGAGCACCATGAAGAAATCAGCCCTGACCCTCGCAGCGGGCGCCCTGCTGGCCAGCAGCGCCTACGCCCAGTCCTCCTCGGTCACCCTGTACGGCATCGCTGACGTCAGCGTCCGCTACACGACCAACTCGAACGCCAAGAACGACGGCCAGTTCCAGATGACCGACGGCGCCGTGACGCAAAGCCGCTGGGGCCTGAAGGGCGCGGAAGACCTGGGTAACAACCTGAAGGCGATCTTCCAGCTGGAAAACGGCTACAGCATCGACACCGGCGCCAAGAACGACTCCTCGCGCCTGTTCAATCGTCAGGCCTACGTCGGCCTGGCCGGCGACTTCGGCACCGTCAAGCTGGGCCGCCAGTACACCGAAGGCTTCAACTTCTTCGGCGACTTCGATCCGCTGACCATCGGCAACTACACCGCCAACGCCTGGCCGTTCTTCCTGACCCAGTTCCGCCGCGACAACGTCATCAGCTACTCCGGCGCGTTCGGCGGCCTGAACGTCGGCGCCAGCTACGGCTTCGGCGAGCAGCCCGGCAGCATCACCACCAACCAGTACTGGGGTACCCGCGCGTCCTACAGCATGGGACCGTTCGCCGTCGGTGGCGTCTACCAGGAAATCCGCGACATCAACGGCAACAAGCAGCAGATGTGGGGCGCCTCCGGCAAGTACGGCATCGGCCCTGCCAAGCTGTTCCTGGGCTACATCGGTGGCAAGGACCGCACCGGCATCATCGACAACGGCTTCATGAACGCCGACGCGTCGATCAGCGGCAACCGGGTCCCGGCCGGCGGCAACTTCCAGAACAACCCGCGCAAGGACACCGCCGGCTTCCTCGGCGTGACCTACCAGGCCACCCCGGCCCTGGCGCTGACGGGCGTGTTCTACGCCGACCACATCACCAATGTGAACGGTGTGTCGAACAACGCCGGCAACCGCTACACCGGCGTGCTGCTGGCCGAGTACTCGCTGTCCAAGCGCACCCAGCTGTACGGCACCGTGGACTACAACAAGGTGACCGGCGGCGCCGTCACCGAACTGCCGGGCCGCAACAACCAGCTCGGCGTGGCAACGGGTATCCGCCACATCTTCTGATGCCCGGCTGGCACTGCCAGCGGCACGGAAGCCACGAAGAAAGGCACCTGCGGGTGCCTTTTTTCATGGTGGATGCGCCCGCGCGGGCGCGCTCAGGCCGCGGCCATCGCCTCGGCGCCGTCGGACCCGCCGCGCTCCAGCCACTCCAGCCGGTAGCCGTGCGTGTACACCGGCACCAATTGCATGCCGTTGCACGGATGCAGGCCGAGCTTGCCGCGCACGCGTGACATATGGGTATCGATGGTGCGCGACAGCGGCGAGATCTCGCGCCCCCACACGGCCGCCACGATGTGGTCGCGCGAGACGATGCGGCCTTCGTTGCGGAACAGCAGCACGGCCAGGTCAAACTCCTTCGGCGTCAGCTTGAGCGGCCGGCCGTGCCGCGCGGCCGAGCGGGCCGCGCAGTCGAGCGTGTAGCCGCCCAGCTCGATGGGCGAGTTGCCCGGGCGCGGGCCGGCGGCGGCGCGGCGCAGCAGGGCCTGCAGGCGCGCCACCAGCTCGGCCGGCCGGATCGGCTTGACCATGTAGTCGTCGGCGCCGGCATGCAGCCCGCCGACGATGTCTTCCTCCGCGTCGCGGCAGCTCAGGAACATGGCGGGCACGCGCCGGTCCACGTTGGCGCGGACCCAGCACAGCAGGTCCTTGCCGCTCATGTCGGGCAGCTGCCAGTCGAGCAGCAGGACATCGAAGCTGTGCTCGCGCAGGCTCAGCATCAGCTCGCGCCCGGCTTCGAAGCTGACGCAGTGCAGGCCGGCATTGCGCAGCACATGCTGGATCCATGCGGCCTGCGCCGGGTCGTCTTCGAGCGATGCGATTCTCGTTTCCATCGGATTTGCCTCCATCTGCCAGCCGCCTCGTGTGCGCCGGCCCCGCGCCGGCATCGCCGCGCGCCGGACGGCAGGCGGCGCAGGGCAGCACCATTCAAGCGCTTGCCCCAGGCAAACACACTGAGACAAATCTCAAATCGAACAGCGATTGTGTTGCGGGGAACCGGGCAGGCCGGTGGCGCGGCTGCGGAGACAAATTTTGACTTTGGCCGCCACCGGGACCGCGTCTAACATGGCGGACCGATCCGAGCGTGCCAGGAGGGATTTCGATGAAGGTCGCTGCCTTGCAGGACGATCCGACGCAGGCCCTGCTGCTGGAGCAGACCCTGCTGCTGAACGGGCACAGCTGCGTGCGCTTCCGCGGCGGCCAGGCGCTGATGCAGGCGCTGCGCCGGGAGTCGTTCGACATGCTGCTGCTCGACTGGGAAGTACGCGGCATCGCCGGCCGCGACGTGCTGCTGTGGATCCGGCGCGCGCTCGGCGCCGCGCTGCCCGTCATGCTGCTGAGCGAGCGCGACGACGAGGCCCATATCGCCAACTGCTTCGCCGACGGGGCCGATGCCTTCGTCGCCAAGCCGCTGCGCCATGGCGAGCTGGCCGCGCGCGTGCAGGCGCTGGCGCGGCGCACCGCGCCGGCGGCCGGCTGCGGCGACCTGGTGGTGGGCGTGTTCCGCTTCGCCCTGGCCGAGCGGCGCGCCTACGTGCGCAACCGCTGCGTGCCGCTGGCACCCAAGGAGTTCGACCTGGCCGTGCTGCTGTTCCGCCATGCCGGCCAGCTGGTGCTGCGCCAGATCCTGTGCGAGCGCGTGTGGCGGCGCGCCGTGCCGCAGACCTCGCGCACCATCGACAGCCACCTGTCGCGCGTGCGCACCAAGCTGGGCCTGTGGCCGCACAACGGCGTGCGGCTCAGCGCCATCTGCGCGGTCGGCTGCCGCCTCGACCTGCTCGAGCCGCGCAGCCTGGCGGAGCTGCGCGGACTCAGTCCTCCTTGATACCCGCCTCGCGCACGATGCGCGCGTTGTCCTCGTATTCGCCGCGGATGGCCGCGGCGAACTGGGCTGCGCTGCCACCGGTCGGCACCACGCCGCCCTTGAGCAGGCGGTCGCGCACGTCCGGCTCGGCCAGCGCCTTGTTCAGCTCGGTGTTGAGCCTGGCGAGGATGGCGGGCGGCGTCTTGGCCGGGGCGAAGATGCCGAAGGTCGAGGTCAGGTTGGCCCTGGGAATGCCCAGCTCGGCGAAGGTCGGCACCGCGGGCAGCGATTCCAGGCGCTTGGGCGCGCCCACCGCCAGCGGCCGCAGGCGGCCGGCCTGCATGTGCTGGGTCAGCATCGGGCTGGCATTGGTGCTCATCACCTCGAACTGGCCGCCGAGCGCGTCATTGAGCTGCTGGCCCGCACCCTTGTAGGGCACCATGATCAGGTCGGTCCTGGTCTTGGCCTTGATCTGCTCCAGCATCACGTGGCCGATGGTGCCCTGTCCGGAGGTGGCCCAGCGCACCGAGCCCGGTTTGGCCTTGGCCTGCGCCAGCAGGTCCTGGAAGGTCTTGCCCTGGAAGCTGTGGGTCGCCACCACCAGCACCGGGGAATACATCACGCTCATCACCGGCGCGATATCGTGCTTCGGATCGTAGTTGACGTGGGACACGTGCGGCGTCAGCGTCAGCGGGCTGGTCGAGGAGAAGCCCAGCGTGT
Organism: Cupriavidus malaysiensis; assembly: GCF_001854325.1. NCBI lineage: Bacteria > Pseudomonadati > Pseudomonadota > Betaproteobacteria > Burkholderiales > Burkholderiaceae > Cupriavidus > Cupriavidus malaysiensis. The sequence goes on along the minus strand of NZ_CP017754.1, from coordinate 528,109 downwards.
AGCCGTCGGCCGGTGCCTTGGCCACGGCATCGATGCCGATGCTGCCGCCCGCGCCGCCGCGGTTCTCGACCACCACCGAGGTGCCCAGCTGCGCCGACAGCTTTTCGCCCAGTGCGCGCGCCACCGTGTCACTGATGCCGCCGCTCGGATAGGCCACGATCAGGCGGATCGGGCGGCTGGGGAAATTGTCGGGCGCGGCAAGGGCCGTGCCCGCGCAGGCTGCGAGCGACAGGGCGGCCAGCGAGCGGAGGCGGGAGGAAAGAGCCATGGGTGAGGATGCTGCCAAGAATGAAGGAGACGGGGCCGACGCGCGGCGATGGGCGCTGGGCGATAGGTGACAGGCGGCGCTCGGCCAGCGCGCGCGGCGGTGCGCAAGGACGCTATCTTAGCCGATCGGGATCATGCGCTCCGCGCAGGGCGTACCGCGCCGCGCATGCTCGCCTACGTGGTCAGCGGACGCGCCGGCGCCCACGCCACGAAGGGTTCGCCGGCACGGTCATAGAGCCGCCACTCGGTGCCGCAGTCACGGCAGACGAAGGTCAGCTTGCTGTAGGCCACGCCGGCCTCGCATTGCTCCGTGACCGGGGCCGTGTGCTGCAGGGCCAGGCCGGCATGCGGCTCGCGCCGGCGCGCATCGGCCGCCAGCGCGCGGCAGCGGGCGCAGGCGGGCACGGTCGCGGCCGGCGGGGTGGGGAGGGCGTCTGACTTCATGTCCGCATGATGCCGCAAAACGCGGCGCCGCAACATCCACGCGGCCACGGCCCGGGCCGTGGCCGATACCGCGCCTGCATGGGAAATTGGCCGCAGTTGCCCGCCGTTGGCGCCCGATCGGCCGCCGGGGAAGTGCCACGTGCGCCACAGTGATGCCACAATGCGCGCTCCGCGCCCGCGCGCAACACCCTCCGACCGATGACGACAGCCACCCGCGACACCCCGCCTGCCCTGCCTGCCAAGCCTGCCGTCACGCCCTGTGCACTGCGTCCCGCGCACGTGGCCGTCCTCGGTGCCGCCGGAGGCCTCGGCCAGGGCATCCTGGCCAGGTGCCGCGCCCTGGGCATTGGCTTCACCGCCATCGTGCGCTCGCGCCCCGAGCGCATCGGCGCGGTGCCCACCGGTTCCCGTATCGCGGTGGTGCCGGCGCTGGCCGACGGCGACGCCCTGGCGCGCGCCTTCGCGGGCGCCGGCGCCGTGCTGAGCGCGGTCGGTGTGACCGCAACCAGCCAGGACCCGTCGGCCTTGCTATCGCGGCACCTGGCCACACTCGAAAGCGCGATGCAGGCGGCCGGCGTGGATCGCATCCTGCTGGTCAACACCCTGCTGAGCGCACCGCCCGGCCAGCCGGCCAGCCGGCTGATGCGCGCCTTCGCCCGGCTGCCCGGACGCATGGGCCGCGGCGCCGCGGAATTGCAGGCGGTGGTCGATGGCCTGGGCGCCGGCGCCCTGTCCTCGCTGCGCTGGACCCTGGTGCGCGCCGCCGTCAATGCGCGCGGACGCGACGAGGCACCGGCCGCCGGCACCGGCTGGGCCGACGCCGGCAATTCCTGGCTGCCGGTCTCCTATGCGGCCATGGCCCGCTGGATGCTGGACGAGGCGGCGGCCTGCCGCTTCGTGCGCGCCGCGCCGCTGGTCTCACGGCGCCGCGGCTGAGCGCGCCGCCGGCGCGGCCGCGGGACCGCGCGCGGCGCCGCCTTGCTGGCCGAGCCAGACGCTGGCCAGCACCAGCAGCGCGCCGGCCATCTGCAGCGGCGTCAATGCCTGGCCGAGCACGGCATAGCCCAGCAAGGTCGCCACCACCGGGCTCAGCAGGCCCAGCGCCGACACCGCCGGTATCGGCAGGCGCGCGATGCCGCGGAACCACAGCGCGTAGCTCACCCCCGCGCCGGCCACGACGAGCCAGGCATAGGCGGCGAGCTGGACCGCGCCGAGCCTGGCCGGCAGGGGTTCCAGCGCCAGCGCGAAGGGCAGCAGGAACAGGCCGCCGCTGCACAACTGCCAGCCGGTCAGCACCAGCGGTGCCACCGGCGGCCGCCAGCGGCGCGTCAGCACGGTTCCCACCGCCATCGACACGGCCCCGGCCGCCGCAGCCGCCAGCCCGACCGCGTCCAGGCGCGCCGCCGGCCCCAGCACCAGCAGGGCCACGCCCAGCAGGCCGCCGGCGCCGGCCGCCCAGGCCAGCGCGCCCGGGCGCGTGCCGAGCAGCGTCCAGGCCAGGGCCACCACCAGCAGCGGCTGGATCGCGCCCACCGTCGCCGCCACCCCGCCCGGCAGGCGGTAGGCGGCCATGAAGAGCATGGCCTGGAAGAAACCGATATTGAGCACGCCCAGCAGCGCCGCCTTCCACCACCAGTTGCCGCGCGGCAGGCGCCGCCCCAGCAGCAGCAGCACCAGGCCGGCCGGTAGCGCGCGGATCACCCCCGACAGCAAGGGCTGGCCCGGCGGCAGCCATTGGCTGGTGACCAGGTAGGTGCTGCCCCAGATCGCCGGCGCAAGGGCCGTCAGCAGCGTATCCAGGCCATGGCGGCGCGGCGGCGCCGGCCCGTCCGTGCCAGCCATGTCTTGCGATCCGGCGGAACCGGCGGAACCGGCGGAATGCGGGGCGCGTGTCAGTTGATCTTCGTTCATATCAAGAATCTCGACATCAAGATAAAAACCACTTTACGAAGCGAATATCTCGATGTCAAGATTCCCATATCGTCGCCACGACCTTTGGCCCACCACCGCGATGGCCACACGCTCCAGCAAACCCTCCCCCGCCGGCCCCGCACGCCGCGCCGCCGCGCGCCGCGACGGCGGCGCACCTGCCCCCCACCAGCCCGACCCGGCCGACCGCGTCGACCGCATCCTGGCGCAATGGGCGCGCGAACGGCCCGACCTCGATGCCTCGCCGATGGGCGTGATCGGCCGCCTGTGGCGCCTCGACCGCCATACCGACCGCGCCGTCGAAGCCGCGCTGGCCACGGCGGGCCTGAACGGCTGGGAGTTCGACGTGCTCGCCACGCTGCGCCGCAGCGGCGCCCCTTACGCCTTGTCGCCGGGCGCGCTGATGGAATCGCTGATGATCACCTCGGGCACCATGACCAACCGGCTCGACCACCTGGAACGCGCCGGCCTGGTGCGCCGCAGCCCCAACCCGGACGACCGCCGCGGCCTGCGCATCGAACTGACGCCGGCCGGCTTCGAACGGGTGGACCGCGCGCTGGAGATCCACGTGGCCAACGAGCACCGCCTGCTGGCCGGCCTGGCGCCGGCCGAGCGCGAGCAGTTGGCCGGCTTGCTGCGGCGCCTGCTGCTGTCCTTCGAACCGCCGGCCTGAAGCCGCGCCCCGGCGCGCCGACCGCGCCGCCGCTGCTGCGGCGGCGGCCGGGTGCGCGCGCTTCTTGCTTACCGCTGTCCTTCCACCCTGCCCACGGAGTCCCACGCATGCGCCCCTCGTCTTCCCCCCGCCTGATCCACGCCCTGCGCCCCGCCGCGCTGGCCGCCTGCGCCGCGCTGTGCGCCAGCCTCGCGGCCGGCGCCTACGCCGCGCCGGTGGAACCGGCCTGGCAGCTGTCGCAGCAGGAGAAGCCGGCCCTGCTCGATACGCTCAAGGACCTGGTCTCGATCGAGTCGGGCAGCAAGGACCTCGAAGGCCTGGATCGCATCGCCACCTTGATCCGCGACCGCCTGGCGGCGCTCGGCGGCGACGCCAGGCTGGTCGAGCCGGGCGAGGTCTACCGCATGGAAGACACGCCGCAGAAGGTCGGCAAGATGGTGCTGGCGCAGTTCCGCGGCAAGGGCACGCGCAAGATCATGCTGATCGCCCACATGGATACGGTCTACCTGCGCGGCATGCTGGCGCAGCAACCCTTCCGCATCGACGGCGAGCGCGCCTACGGGCTGGGCATCGCCGACGACAAGAACGGCGTGGCGGTGATCCTGCACACCCTGGCGGTGCTGAAGAAGATGAACTTCCAGGACTACGGCACGCTGACCGTGCTGGTCAACGGCGACGAGGAGATCAGCTCGCCCGGCGCGCGCGCCATGCTGAGCCGGCTCGGCGCCGAGCAGGACGCGGTGTTCTCGTGCGAGGCCACGCGCGTCAACGGCGACCGCCTGTCGCTGGCCACCAGCGGCATCGGCGCCGTCGAGCTCAAGGTGACGGGCAAGGCTTCGCACGCCGGCGGCGCGCCGGAGCAGGGCCGCAACGCGCTCTACGAACTGTCGCACCAGGTGCTGCAGATGCGCGACCTGTCCGACCCGGCGAGCGGGCTGAAGGTCAACTGGACCATCGCCTCGGCCGGCACCAACCGCAACGTGATCCCCGCCATCGCCAGCGCCCAGGCCGACGTGCGCGTGCTGCGCACGGCCGACTACGACGCGCTCGAGCGCAAGCTGCAGGAACGCATCAAGAACCAGTTGATCCCCGACACCAAGGTCGAGGTCAGGTTCGAGCGCCGCCGCCCGCCGCTGGAAGCCACGCCGGCCTCGCGCGCGCTGGCCGCGCACGCACAGACGGTCTATGCCGAGATCGGCGAGAAGCTGGCGGTGTTCGACACCGCCGAGGGCGGCGGCACCGACGCGGCCTTCGCCGCCGCCGCCACCAAGGCGCCGGTGATCGAGCGCTTCGGCCTGCGCGGCTTCGGCGCGCACTCGAACGATGCCGAGTACGTCGACCTCAACTCGGTGGCGCCGCGCCTCTACCTGCTGACGCGCATGATCATGGACGTGTCGCAGGACAAGACCGGGCGCTGAGCCACGCGCCGCGCGGGACCGGCACCGGCATAGAAAAACGGGGGCAGGCGCCCCCGTTTTCCGTTATCTGTGATCCGTTGACCGCCGCAGCGGCGTCAGGCCTTGCCCTGCCGATGCCGCAGGTCGGGCAGGAACACCGCCAGCAGCCCCAGCAGCGGCAGGAAGGCGCACAGCTGGTAGACCGACTCGATGCCCTGCGCATCGGCCAGCCGGCCCAGCACCGCGGCGCCGATGCCGCCCATGCCGAAGGCGAAGCCGAAGAACAGGCCGGACACCATGCCCACCTTGCCCGGGATCAGCTCCTGCGCGAACACCAGGATGGCCGAGAAGGCCGAGGCCAGGATGAAGCCGATGATGAAGGACAGCACGCCGGTCCAGAACAGGTTGGCATGCGGCAGCATCAGCGTGAACGGCGCCACGCCCAGGATCGAGCCCCAGATCACGCGCTTGCGGCCGATGCGGTCGCCGATCGGGCCGCCCAGGATGGTGCCGGCGGCCACCGCGAACAGGAACACGAACAGGTAGAGCTGCGCGCTCTCGCGCGCCAGCCCGAACTTCTCCATCAGGTAGAAGGTGTAGTAGGTGTTCAGGCTCGCCATGTAGAAGTACTTGGAGAAGATCAGCAGCATCAGCACGACCATCGCCCGCACCACCGTGGCGGTGGGCAGCGGCGCCAGCGTGCCGGCGCCGGCCTTGCGCTTGCGCGCGCCGTGCTCGAGCTGGCGCGCATACCAGCCGCCGATCTGCCACAGCACCGCGATGGCCAGCAGCGCCGCCAGCGAGAACCAGGCCAGGTTCGACTGCTGGTGCACGATCCACGCCGCCAGCAGCGGCCCGGTTGCGCTGCCACCGTTGCCGCCCACCTGGAAGATCGACTGCGCCAGCCCGTGCTGCCCGCCCGACGCCATGCGCGCCACCCGCGACGACTCCGGATGGAAGATCGAGGAACCGGTCCCGACCAGGGCGGCCGCCACCAGCAGCACGCCGTAGGTCGGTGCCACCGACAGCAGCAGCAGGCCGCACAGCGTGAAGCCCATGCCCACCGCCAGCGAGAAAGGCTTGGGATGGCGGTCGGTGTACAGGCCCACCACCGGCTGCAGCAGCGAGGCGGTGATCTGGTAGGTCAGCGTCAGCAGGCCGATCTGGGCGAAGCTCAGGTTGAAGCCCCCCTTCAACATGGGATAGATCGCCAGGATCAGCGACTGGATCATGTCGTTGAGGAAGTGGGCGAAGCTGATCGCCGACAGGACGCGGAAACCGGTACGCTCGGCATCGGCGGCACGATGGGCCGATTGGGCCGATTGGGCTGGCTGGGCCGCACCCGGCGGCGCGGATTGGGCAGGCGTGGACATTGGGGGCGCTCTCTGAGGTCGCTTCAAGGGAATCGTGACGGCCATGCTAATTGCCGCCGCGACGCCTGTCCTGCGAGAATAGGTCCGGAACATTGGAGAAACGGACATGACCCGTCCCACCCGCCGCCTGCCGCCCGCCCCCGCCCCCGACCCGGCCGCCCTGGCCCGCGCCGACACCTACGCCGAAACCCCCGCCTACGTCCGCTACGACCGCGGCCCGATGCCGGTCACCGCCATGGCGGCCGACTACCTGCCCGGCCATGTGACCAAGCCGCACCAGCACCCCCATGCCCAGCTGATCCACGCCGTGCACGGCGTGATGGTGGTCTCCACCGGCGAAGGCCAATGGATCGTGCCGCCCACGCGCGGCATGTGGATGCCGGGCGGCACGGTGCACTGGATCCGCATGGTCGGCCGCGTGCAGATGCGCACCGCCTACGTGCGCCCCGATGCCGCGGCCGGCCTGCCGCAGGGCTGCACCGTGCTGGGCATCTCCGCCCTGCTGCGCGAACTGATCCTGGCCGCCATCGACATCCCCGCCACCTACGCGCCGGACTCGCGCGACGGGCGCCTGATGCGGCTGCTGCTCGACGAAGTGATGCTGGTGCCGACCCTGCCGCTGCACCTGCCGCGCCCCGCCGATGCCGGCCTGCGGCAGATCTGCGAAGCCATCACCGCCACGCCCGACACCGCGCTCACGCTGGCGCAGTGGGGCGGGCGGCTCGGCGTCGATCCCAAGACCATCCAGCGGCGCTTTGCGCGCGAGACCGGCATGACCTTCGGGCAGTGGCGCCAGCAGGCGCGGCTGCTGGCGGCGCTGGAGCGGCTGGCGGCCGGGGTCAAGGTGGTGGATGTGGCGTTGGATCTGGGTTATGAGAGTCCGAGTGCTTTTTCTACGATGTTCAGGAGGCAGTTCGGGGTGCCGCCTAGTGGGTTTTTTCGGTGAGGGGGAATGGGGCTTGGGGCTTGGGGCTTGGGGCTTCGATTCGGGCGTTGTCGGTTTGCGGGGCAACGGCCTGTTTCGGTTCTCGTGACTTGGTGCTTTGGTTCGGGCGATGTCGGTGTGCGAGGCAACGGCCTGTTTCGGTTCTCGTGACTTGGTGCTTTGGTTCGGGCGATGTCGGCGTGCGAGGCAACGGCCTGTTTCGACTCCCCTGCGGGGAGCCGACCTACTTTCTTGTCTTGCCAAGAAAGTAGGCAAAGAAGGCGCGCCGGGTGCGGCTCAACACCCCCTCGCGTGCTGGGGCAAAGAGCGGCCGGGCCCCAACTCGGATCGCCTTAAGGCGATCCTCAGACAGGGGGCCCTCTTTTCCGCTCTTTGCCCCAGCACGCGAGGCGCCGCACACGGCAGGGAACAGATGCCACGCCTCGCTTCGCTTCGGGTGACGGGTGTTCGGCCAGCTCGCTGGCCGAACACGAAAGCTCAGCAGACCAAGCCTTCACGCTATATCGAACTCGTTGGCAGACCGATGGCTTGGCTTTCGCTTTTGCACTCTGTCCAGCGCTTCGGAGATAGATGTTCGGCCAGCCAGCTGGCCGAACACAAAGCCTCAGCAAATCTGGCCGTTACGCAAAAGCGAGCCCGCTCGCGGACCAACGGTTGGCTTTTCCCTCCCGGGTGCAGCGAAACCCCCTCGCGAATGGGAGGGAAAGGCCAAACCTTCGGTATGCGGTTCGGCTTGTTCTTGCGGAATACCTTGGTCTGCCAAGCCATTGTGTTCGGCCAGCATGCTGGCCGAACACCCCCCACCCGAAGCGAAGCGAGGCGTGGCGTCCTTTCCCTGCCGTGTGCGGCGCCTCGCGTGCTGAGGCAAAGAGCGGAAAAGAGGGCCCCCTGTCTGAGGATCGCCTTAAGGCGATCCGAGTTGGGGCCCGGCCGCTCTTTGCCTCAGCACGCGAGGGGGTTTTAAGCCGCACCCGGCGCGCCTTCTTTGCCTACTTTCTTGGCAAGACAAGAAAGTAGGTCGGCTCCCCGCAGGGGAGTCGAAACAGGCTTTTGCCTCGCACACCGACATCGCCCCAACCAAAGCACCAAGTCACGAGAGCCGAAACAGGCCGTTGCCACGCAAACCGATATCACCAAAAAGCAAAAAGACCCTACTTCACTCCAGATACCGCTCCACCAACCTCGTCCAATACGCCGCCCCCACCGTCAACAACGCATCATTGAAGTCATAACCCGCGTTGTGCAGCAAAGGCTTGCCCACCCCATTCCCCAACCGCACGAAACACCCCGGCCGCTGCTGCAGGAAGTAAGCAAAGTCCTCACTGCCGGCCACGCGCGCGCAGGGCGCGACCACCTTGTCCGGCCCGACCAGTTCCTCCGCCACCTGGCGCGCGAATTCGGTCTCGGCCTCGCTGTTGACCAGCACCGGATAACCACGCTGGTAATCGATCTCGGCGCTGGCGCCGTAGCTTTCGGCCTGGGCCGTGACGATCTGGCGGATGCGGCTCTCGAGCGCGGCGCGCACTTCGGGCGAGAAGGAGCGCACGCTCAGTTCCATGCGCGCGCTGTCGGGAATCACATTGGCGGCATGGCCGGCGTGCAGCGTGCCGATGGTGACCACGGCGGTTTCGTTGGGATCGATATTGCGGGCCACCACGGACTGCAGCGCCATCACCAGGCTGCCGGCCACCAGGATCGGGTCGACCGACTGGTGCGGGCGGGCGGCATGGCCGCCCTTGCCGCGGATGGTGATGACCACGGTGTCGCAGGCGGCCATCAGCGGGCCGGTGCGGAACATGAAGGTGCCGGTCTCGACCCCCGGATGGTTGTGCAGGCCGAAGATGGCATCGCAGGGAAAACGCTCGAACAGGCCGTCGGCCAGCATCCGTTCGGCGCCGCCGCCGGCGCCGATTTCCTCGGCGGGCTGGAAGATCAGGTGCACGGTGCCGCGGAAGCGGCGCGTGCGGGCCAGCTGGCGCGCCGCGCCCAGCAGTACGGTGGTGTGGCCGTCGTGGCCGCAGGCGTGCATGCGGCCCGCGTTGGCGCTGGCGTAGGGCAGCCCGGTGAGTTCCTGGATCGGCAGGGCATCCATGTCGGCGCGGATGCCGATGCTGCGCCCGCCCTCGCCGCTGCGCAGGGTGCCGACCACGCCGGTGCCGCCGACGCCGCGTGTCACCTCGTAGCCCCAGGCTTCCAGGCGGCTGGCCACCAGTTCGGCGGTCTGCAGTTCCTGGAAAGCCAGCTCCGGGTTCTGGTGGATGCGGTGGCGGATGGCCTGCAGCTCGTCGCGGCTGTCGAGCGTGTCGCCCAGCTCGCAGTAGCGGCGGTGGCGCGCCAGGGCCTGCTGCAGCGGGGGACCGTCAGGGATATCGGTGGCGGGGGCGGGGGTGTTGCGAGTATTGCGCTCGAGAAGCGTCTCGAGCTCGGGGGCGTGTTCCGACATGGCGATGCTCTTTCTGACGAGACTTGTGAACACAGTATTTCACGCTGAAATCGCCAGGGGAATGCCGCGGCCCGCTTTCTATCCGATTGGGGCGCATCCGATGCCGCGACTGTTGCGGCCGCGGCACGCTTTGTGTGGAAACCTCAGGCTTTGTGTGAAAACGTTTCGCTGCGGAACTTGCCCGGGCCCGGCGGCCGGGTGGGAAACCCGGCCGGCCGCGGCCTCAGAGTTCGCCGTAGGCGACCACGCCCTGGCGCTGCTCGCCCAGGCCGTCGATGCCCAGGCGCATGGTGTCGCCGGCCTTGAGGAAGCGCGGCGGCTTGAAGCCCATGCCCACGCCCGGCGGCGTGCCGGTGCAGATCAGGTCGCCGGGGTGCAGCGTCATGAAGCGGCTGACGTAGCTGACCAGCGTGGCCACGTCGAACACCATGGTGGCGGTGCTGCCCTGCTGCACACGCTCGCCGTTGACCTCCAGCCACAGGCCGAGCGCCTGCGGGTCGGCCACTTCGTCGCGGGTGACCAGCCAGGGGCCGACCGGGCAGAAGGTGTCGCAGCCCTTGCCCTTGTCCCAGGTGCCGCCGCGCTCGATCTGGAACTCGCGCTCGGAGACGTCGTTGACCACGCAGTAGCCGGCCACATGCTGCAGCGCCGACTCGCGCGCCACGTTGCGCGCGGTGGTGCCGATCACCACGCCGAGCTCGACCTCCCAGTCGCTCTTGACCGAGCCGAAGGGCAGCATCACAGCGTCGTCCGGACCGTTCAGCGAGCTGTTGGCCTTGAGGAACACGATGGGCTCGGCCGGCAGCGGCATGCCCGCCTCGGCGGCGTGGTCGGCATAGTTCAGGCCGATCGCCACGATCTTGCCGATGCCGCTCCAGGGCACGCCGAAGCGCTCGCCCTCCACCACCGGCAGCGCGCCCACGTCCACCTGCGCCAGCCGGGCCAGCCCGGCCGGCGACAGGTCGGCCGCGCCGATCCCGCCGGTCACGCCCGACAGGTCGCGCACGCGGCCCTCGGCGTCGATCAGGCCTGGGCGCTCGGCGCCGGGCTTGCCCACTCGTACTAGTTTCATCGTTGTCCTCGGTTGTCGTTGGCCAGGCGTCGGGCGGGCTCGGACAAGCTGCGCTCGACCACGCTCAGCACTTCTCTTGCGGTGTTCTCGGAATGGTGGCGCAGCACCGCGGCCAGCCGCGGGCGGCCGGGCTCGCGCAGCGCGGCCATGATGGCTTCGTGTTCCTCATGCGATTCCTGCCAGCGCAGGGTGTCCGCGTTGGCGGCGCCGCGCGCGCGGTGCACCTTGCTCATCAGCGCGGCATAGATGCCGGCCAGCACCGGGTTGGCGGCACCGTCGATGATGACCTGGTGGATCTCCTGGTTGATGCGGAAGTATTCGGTGCGCCGCCCGGCGGCGTGGGCTTCGACCATGGCCTGGTGGCGCCGCTCCAGCTTGGCCAGCGCGGCCTCGGACAGCCGCGCGGCCGCCAGCTCGCCGGCCAGCGCCTCCAGCCCGTGCAGGGTCTCGAAGGTGGCGCGCAGTTCGTCCAGGTCGAGCGGCGCGACGCGATAGCCGATGTACTGCCGGTGCAGCACCAGCCCCTCCGCGACCAGCACCTTGAGTGCCTCGCGCAGCGGCGTCTTCGACACATCGAACAGTTCGCAGAAGGCGCGCTCGTCGACGCGGGCACCAGGCGGCAGCTCGCCCTCCTCGATCATGGTCCGCAGCCGGGCGGCGATTTCGGCCGACATGCCGAGCGTGCGCAGGCGCGGGGTGGAAGCAAGCGTTTGTGTCACAGACATCACCAAAAGGGGGACAGACGGGGCGAATGCACCAGCGCAAGGCTATCACACACCAAAAATGTGCGCTTGCATCATAATAAAATCAGTAACTTACATAGATTGTAATTACAGATTACGTATCCTATACTCCGGCCTGTTGCGCGACACCCATTCCATAACAGCCCCCTTCCACCCCAAGGAACCTAGGAGACAAACGTCATGCAAACCACCAGCCGGGCCGGCGCGCTCGCGGAGACCAGGAGCTCCGTGCGCTGGAAGATCTTCCTGATGATGCTGTTCCTCATCGCGATCAACTACATCGACCGGGCCTCGCTCTCGGTGGCGATGCCGCTGATCGCCAAGGAATTCGACCTCAGCCCGACCATGCAGGGCCTGATCCTCAGCGCCTTCTTCTGGACCTATGCCCTGATGCAGGTGCCCGGCGGCATGCTGGCCGACAAGTACAAGCCGCGCATCGTGATCGCCACCGCCACCGTGTTCTGGGGTGCCTTCCAGGCCCTGGCCGCGGTCTGCACCAGTTCCACCGCGCTGCTGCTGACGCGCCTGGGACTGGGCGCGGCGGAAGCGCCGATATACCCGGCCGGCGGCAAGCTCAACGCGATCTGGATGACGCAGAACGAGCGCGGCCGCGGCGCCACCCTGCTCGACGGCGGCGCGCCGCTGGGCGCGGCGCTGGGCGCCATCCTCATCACCTGGCTGATCACCGCGCTGGGCTCGTGGCGCCTGTCCTTCGTGGTGGCCGGCGGCGGCACGGTGCTGGCCGGGATGTGGGCCTGGTACTACATCCGCAACCATCCGCGCGAACACAAGGGCGTCAACGAGATCGAGGCGAAGTACATCGAGGAGGCCCAGGCCAGCGAGCACCGCGCCGAACCCGCCAACCTGTCGGGCCGCTCGCTCGACTTCTTCAAGTACCGCTCGGTGTGGTGCATGGCGCTCGGCTGGATGTGCTTCAACACCGTGTTCTACGGCCTGCTGACCTGGATGCCGAACTACCTGAACAAGGTGCACGGCTTCGACATCAAGGCCATGGGCGGCGCCAGCTTCATCATCTTCTTCTCCGGCTTCGTCGGCGAACTGATCGGCGGCTGGATCGCCGACAAGTGGAAGGCCGCCGGCGGCTCGCCCAACCGCGTGATGCGCACCCTATTCGGCATCGCCGCGGTGGTGGCCACCGTGTCGATCTTCTCGGTCGCCTACGTCAAGGACGCGGTGGTGGTGGTGGCGCTGCTGTCGTCCACGCTGTTCTTCCTGCGCTGGTGCGGCCTGTTCTGGTGCATCCCGTCCATCCTCGGCACCCGCGACAAGGTGGGCTTCCTCGGCGGCGTGATGAACCTGGGCGGCAATATCGGCGGCATCTCGGTGCCCATCATCGTCGGCATGATCGTGCAGTACACCGGCTCCTACTTCCTGGCGCTGATGTTCTTCGCCGCCGCCGGCGTGGGCCTGCTGATCGCCTCGACCGCCATCGACTACGAGAAGAAGCTGCCGGTGTGACGCCGCGCCGGCCACGGCCGGCGCCCCCCGGCACCTCCACGACAGAGACAACGACAAACGCGGCGGCGCGGCCCTCCCGGCCGCGACCGCGCGCCACCTCCTGAGAGCAGAACCATGAGCAAACCCATCCGCCTCGGCATGCTGACGCCGTCCTCCAACACCGCGCTGGAACCGATCACCAGCGCCATGGTGAGCGGCCTGCCGGGTGTCAGCGCGCATTTCTCGCGCTTCACCGTCACCGAGATCTCGCTGCGCGACCAGGCCCTGGGACAGTTCGACCTCGACAAGATCCTGGGCGCGGCGCAACTGCTGGCCGATGCGCGCGTCGACGTGATCGGCTGGAACGGCACCTCGTCCGGCTGGCTCGGCTTCGAGCGCGACGAAGCGCTGTGCCGCCAGATCACCGAGGCCACCGGCATCCCCGCCACCACCTCGGTGCTGGCGCTCAACGAGATCCTCGACAAGACCGGGGCACGCCGCTTCGGCCTGGCCACGCCCTACCTGGCCGACGTGCAGCAGCGCATCGTCGCCAACTACGCGCGCAGCGGCTTCGACTGCGTGGCCGAGCGCCACCTCGACCTGCACGTCAACTACAGCTTCGCCGAGGTCGAGGAAGCCACCATCGCGCGCATGGTGCGCGAGCTGGCGCAGACGCGTCCGCAGGCCATCACCACCTTCTGCACCAACCTGCGCGCGGCCCACCTGGTGGAAGCGCTCGAGGCGGAGACCGGCATCCCGGTGTACGACACCATCGCCACCGTGGTGTGGAAATCGCTGCGCCTGGCCGGCGTGGACACGCGCGCGCTGGCCGGCTGGGGCCGGCTCTTCCGCGAAGTCGAATAGGCCCGCGCCGCAGACAGGCAACGACAGCAACAGGAGACCAGACCATGCCCGCCCACGACACCCTCGATCTCGTCATCCGCAACGCCGACGTGGTGACCGCATCGGACCGCTTCCAGTGCGACATCGGCGTACGCGACGGCCGCATCGCGGTGCTCGGCCACGACCTGCCGCGCGGCGCGCGCGAAGTGGATGCCACCGGCCTGCTCGCGCTGCCCGGCGGCGTCGACGGCCACTGCCACCTCGACCAGCCGATGCCCGACGGCCTGCGCATGGCCGACGATTTCTTCACCGGCACGCGCGCCGCCGTGTGCGGCGGCACCACCACCGTGATCCCCTTCGCCGCGCAGGAGAAAGGCGGCTCGCTGCAGGCCGCGGTGGACGACTACCACCGCCGCGCCGAAGGACGCGCCGTGGCCGACTACGGCTTCCACCTGATCGTCGCCGACCCCACGCCGAAGGTGCTGCGCGAGGAACTGCCCGCGCTGATCCGCCGCGGCTACACCTCGTTCAAGGTCTACATGACCTACGACGACCTCAAGCTGTCCGACCGCGAGATGCTGTCGGTGCTCGAGGTGGCCAAGGAGAACGGCGCGCTGGTGATGGTGCACGCGGAAAACGCCGACTGCATCTCCTGGCTCACCGACAAGCTGATCGGCGAAGGACGCATCGCCCCGCGCTTCCACGGCCTGGCCCGCCCGGCCGCGGTCGAGCGCGAAGCCACCCACCGCGCCATCACCTTCGCCGAACTGGTCGACGTGCCCATCCTGATCGTGCACGTCTCCGGCCAGGAAGCCATCGAACAGATCCGCTGGGCCCAGGGCCGCGGCCTGCGCATCCTCGCCGAGACCTGCCCGCAATACCTCTACCTGACCGCCGATGACATGGGCCTGTCCGGCGACCATGGCTATGAAGGTGCCAAGTGCGTGTGCAGCCCGCCGCCGCGCGACTTCGAGAACCAGGCCGCGGTCTGGCGCGCGCTGGCCGGCGGCGTGTTCAGCGTGTTCTCCTCCGACCACGCGCCCTTCAACTACGACGACCCGGCCGGCAAGCAGCCTGGCGGCGAACGCCCGTCCTTCGACCATATCCCCAACGGCGTGCCCGGCATCGAGACGCGGCTGCCTCTGCTGTTCGACGGCATCGCGCGCGGCAAGCTGACACTGCACCAGTTCGTCGCCCTGACCTCCTACCGGCCGGCGCGGCTGTACGGCCTGTACCCGCGCAAGGGCACCATCGCGGTCGGCGCCGATGCCGACATCGTGCTGTGGGACCCGGCGCGCAAGGTGCGCATCGCCAATGCGGAGCTGCATCATGCGGTGGACTACACGCCTTATGAGGGGATCGAGGTGACCGGGTGGCCGGTGCACTGTTTCTCGCGGGGCGAGATGCTGGTGGAGGGGGGGAGGTATCTGGAGCCCCTGGCGGGGCGGGGGAGGTTTTTGGCGGCGGGGGTGCCGGTGATGGATTGAGGGGGTTCGATGCTTGGTTCGAGCGGTGTCGGTTTGCGGGGCAACGGCCTGTTTCGGTTCTCGTGACTTGGTGCTTTGGTTGGGGCGATGTCGGTGTGCGAGGCAAAAGCCTGTTTCGACTCCCCTGCGGGGAGCCGACCTACTTTCTTGTCTTGCCAAGAAAGTAGGCAAAGAAGGCGCGCCGGGTGCGGCTCAACACCCCCTCGCGTGCTGAGGCAAAGAGCGGCCGGGCCCCAACTCGGATCGCCTTAAGGCGATCCTCAGACAGGGGGCCCTCTTTTCCGCTCTTTGCCTCAGCACGCGAGGCGCCGCACACGGCAGGGAACAGACGCCACGCCTCGCTTCGCTTCGGGTGGGGGGTGTTCGGCCAGCGAGCTGGCCGAACACGAAGGCTCAACCAGCCAAGCCAGCATGCAAGAGCAAGCCCGCTCGCATACCAACGGTTTGGCCTTTCCCTCCCGTGTGCGGCGCCTCGCGAATGGGCCCCGGCCGCCGATGAAGCCCGTCCGCTGTCTGAGCGGCCGCAGGCCGCGAGTTCGGACGGGCGCGGCGGCCGGGGCCCATTCGCGAGGGGGGGTCGCCGCACCCGGGTCGCCTTTCTTTGCCTACTTTCTTTGGCGAGACAAAGAAAGTAGGTCGGCTCCCCGCAGGGGAGTCGAAACAGGCCGTTGTCTCGCAAACCAACACCGCCCGAACCCACACGACAAGCGTCAAGTCACGAGAGCCGAAACAGGCCGTTGAATCGCAAACCGACACCACCCGAAACCAAGCCCAAGAACACCAGCAAACCAAGCCCCCAAACAAAACAAGGAGCCCCCATCATGCAACTCCTCATCATCAACCCCAACACCTCCCAATCCGTCACCGACCTGATCGAAGCCGAAGCCAGGCGCAGCCTCTCCCAAGGCACCCGGATCACGATGGCCACCGCCCCCTTCGGCGTCGCCTACATCGAAACCCGCTTCGAAGCCCTGGTCGGCGGCTACGCCACCGCCTGCGCCGCCGCCGAGCATGCGGGCCGCTTCGACGGCCTGGTGGTGGCGGCCTTCGGCGATCCCGGCCTGGCCGGGCTCAAGGAGCTGTTCGACGTGCCGGTGGTCGGCATGACCGAAGCGGCGCTGGCCAGCGCCTGCCTGCTCGGCCAGCGCTTCTCCATCATCGCCATCTCGCACCGCATCGAAGCCTGGTACCGCGAATGCGTGGCGGCCAACGGCCTGACGTCGCGCCTGGCGAGTGTGCGTTCGCTGCAGGAGCCGCTGCGCGACATCGGCAGCGTGCAGCAGGACCACGCCGCACGGCTGGAACAGTTGAGCCTGCAGGCGGTGCGCGAGGATGGCGCCGATGTGATCATCGTCGCCGGCGCACCGCTGGCGGGTCTGGCGCGCGAGCTGAAGGAGCGCATCCCGGTGCCGGTGGTGGACGGCGTGTCGAGCGCGGTGCGGCATTGCGAATCGCTGGTCGCGCTGGCGCCGCGCGGTGCGCGCGAGGGCAGTTTCGCGCGGCCGCCGCGCAAGCCGAACGTGGGCCTGCCGCCGGCGCTGGCGCGCCTGCTGGACTGAGGGACTGAGGGACTGCGGGATCGACCGATCGTGCCGCTGGCCACGGCGGCACGGGCCTGTCCTGCGCTACCCGGCGTGACGATCCGCCCTCCCTATTCGGGCACGGCAATGCGCGCGGCCAGATGCGTCACCACCGCGGCGATGCGGCGCAGGTGGCGCGACTCGGGATGGGTCAGCAGCCACAGGTCGGTCTCGCAGGGCTCCAGCGCCGGCGTCAGCGCCACCAGGTGCGGGCTGCGCGCGGCGATGGCCAGCGAGATCACGCCCGCGCCCAGGCCGGCCGCCACCGCTTCGGCCAGGCTGCCGATGCTGTTGACACCGTACTGCGGCACCACGCGCGGCAGGTGCTTGCGGCGCCAGCGCACCGAGGGATGCTCGGGCAGCGCCTCGTCGGGCCCGATCCACGGCAGCGCCGACAGTGCGGCAGCGTCCCAGCCGGGCGCCGCCGCCGCGCCGTCCTGCTGCGCCGGCAGCGGCGCGACCTGCTCGGCCAGCCCGCGCGCGGCGAACACGGCCACGCGCAGCGGGCCGAGGCGGCGGCCGATCAGGTGCGGCGGCGGCTGGCGCGTGGCGCGCACGGCGATGTCGGCATCGCGCCGGCTCAGGCTGGCCAGTTCGTTGGTGGCCGCCAGCTCGAAGCGCAGGCCGGGATGGGCGCGGCCGAAATCGCTCAGCGCAGGCAGCAGCAGCGCATGCAGCACGGTGTCGGTGGTGGAGATGCGCACCAGGCCGCTCAAGGTGCCGGCGCTGCCCGCGGCATGGCCGCGCGCGGCCTCCAGCTCGGCCTCGATGCGCTCGGCATGCTGGGCGAACTGCTGCGCCAGTTCGGTGGCCAGGTAGCCCGCGCGGCTGCGCTCGAACAGGCGCCGGCCCAGCCCCTTCTCCACCCGTTGCAGCACGCGGAACACGGTCGAGGCGTCGACCCCGAGGCGGCGCCCGGCCTCGGCCAGCGTGCCGCCGCGCACCAGCGCGAGCACTGCGTCGAGGTCGGCCGGCGTCAGCTGGTATTGCGAGTTTGCAGCCATGATTTGCGGCGATGCGCATTGCGATTGCGGGCCCGCAATCCTAGACTGCTCCGGTTGCCGCCACAAGCCCGGCCACCGGAACAGGCGCCGCCCCTGCCGTGCACGCGCGCCACCGCTCCGCCAATCAACGCCAACCGGAACCCGACATGAAGCTCTACTACACGCCCGGCGCCTGCTCGCTCGCCACTCACATCGCCCTGCGCGAGGCCGGCCTGCCCTTCACGCTGGCCCGCGTCGACCTCGCCACGCACAAGCTGGCAGAGCCCGAGAACGGCAGCGACGATTTCTATGCCATCAGCCCGCGCGGCTACGTGCCGCTGCTGCAGCTCGACAACGGCTCGCGCCACACCGAGGGCGTGGCCCTGCTCGAATACGTGGCGGACCGCGTGCCCGAGCGCGCCCTGCTGCCGGCGCCCGGCACGCCCGAGCGCATGGAGGCGGTCGGCTGGCTGGCGCTGGTGGCCACCGAGCTGCACAAGGTGTTCAGCCCCTGGCTGTGGCACAAGGAAACCGCCGCCAGCACGCGCGAGGACTGCAAGGCCAAGCTGGCGCTGCGCTTCGCCGAGCTCGACGCGCACCTGGCGCGGCGCGAATACCTGATGGGCGATACCTTCACGGTGGCCGACGCCTACTGCTTCACCGTGGTCAACTGGGCCAATATGCTCGGCCTCCCGCTGGGCGCCTATCCCTCGCTGCAGGCCTACCTGGCGCGCGTGGCGGCCCGCCCCAAGGTACGCGAGGCGCTGGTGGCCGAGGGCCTGGCCAAGGACTGAAGCGGAGCGCGTGCCGGCGCCGGCCCTGGCCTCAGTGGGCGCCGGGCACGCGCGGCACCCGGTAGTGCTCCTGGGTCAGCAGGTCCAGCCCGCAGGCCAGCGAGCCCACCCAGTCGATGAAGCGCGCCACCATCGCCTTGCCGCGCAGCGGCGGGCCGTGCTGCGGCACGATCCATTCGATGTCCAGGCCGCGCGCCATCCCGGCCCACAGCCGGCAGGCGCGGTTGCCGCTCATGTAGCGCTGGTGGAAGGGCAGCATGGCGGCGACGTGGGCATCGAAGTCGGTCACCACGGTGCCGGCCTCGGCCGCGCTGGTCATGGCCGCGCCCAGGTCGCCCGAGAACAGGATCTTGCTGACCGGGTCGTAGAACTGGAAGTTGCCTTCCGAATGCAGGAAGTGGGCCGGCACCGCCAGCAGGTGGCAATGCCCGAGCGGGATGGCGGCGCCCGGGTCGGGCAGCGTGACGATGCGCCCGGCGGTCTTGCCGGCCTGGCAGAAATGCGGCAGGAAACGGGCCCACACGCGCGAGATCAGCACCTTGCTGTCGGACGCGGTCAGCCAGCGCCCGACCGAGGCGACGATGTCGGGGTCGGCGTGCGAGGCCAGCACGTAGTCCAGCTGCTTGGGCGGGAAGTAGCGGCTGATGGCGAGATAGAGCTCGCCGTAGGTCATGTGGCCGCCAGGGTCGATCAGGGCGCCGTGGCCATGGTCCACCACCAGGAACTGGTTGGTCTGCACGACCTCGCCGTGCTCCTCCTCGACCAGGTCGGCGAACATCAGGCAGCTGTGCCCGTCCGCCTCGTAGAGCGTGATTGCCATCGTCTCGCTTCCTCGCCCGCGCCGCCTCCCCGGGGAACGGCGCCGACGGGGGCGGCCGGTGGCGCGCAAAGCGTCGAGGCTAATGCGGCGGGCGCGGCGCCGGCTTGACGCAGGTCAAGCGGCGCGCGCGGCGGCCGCGCGCGCTATCGCGATGCGTCCAGCAACTGCTCGATGCGGGCGACGAAGGGCGCCTCGTCGGGCTTGGTCAGGCTGTTGAAGCTGGCCACCACCCGTCCGTTGCGGTCGATCAGGTATTTGTAGAAGTTCCACTTCGGCGCGGTGCCGGTCTCCTTGGCCAGCAGCGCATACATCGGATTGACCTCGCTGCCGCGCACATGGCTCTTGCCCAGCATCGGGAACTTGACGCCGTAGGTGTTGTAGCAGAACTCGGCGATCTCCTTGGCCGAGCCCGGCTCCTGCGAGAAATCGTTGGAGGGGAAGCCGAGCACCACCAGGCCGCGCTCGCGGTATTTGCTGTACAGGGCTTCCAGGCCTTCGTACTGCGGCGTGAATCCGCAATAGCTGGCCGTGTTGACCACCAGCACCACCTTGCCGGCGTACTGGCAGAGATCCTGCGGCGCCTCGTCCTGCAGGCGCGGGAAGCGGAAGTTCAGGGCGGCGGGACAGGCGCCCGGACGGGCGCCGGCAGGTGCGGCCGCGGGCTGGTCCGCCGCCGCGGCCGCACGCGGCAGCGCGGCGGCGGCCAGGGCCAGCAGGGTGGCGCCGAGCAGGACCGGCAGGCTGGCGGCGGGCGCGGCGCGGCGCGCGCGCGGCAGGGCAAGGGGGAACGCGTGCATGGCGGGGGCTCCGGAAGTCGGTTTGCCCTGTAGTGTATGCCGGCCGGTGCGCGGCCGCGCAGGAGGCAAGGCGCGCCAGGCAGCCGCGACGGCGCCGCGCGCCGCCCGCCTCACTCCATCGCCAGGGTGGCGGCGTGCTCGGTCACGCTGCTGCGCAGTTCCACGTCGGGACCGCGGCGCGCGATCAGCAGGGCCAGCAGCGCGGCGGCGGCGCCGGCGGCGAAGATCAGGTGGAATCCGGAGGCCACTCCCGCGCCGAGCGCGTCGCGCACGGCCGGCGCAAGCTGCGCCAGCGCCTCGCTGCCGTGGCGCAGCGCGCCCAGGTCCAGTTCGGCCGGCAGTCCGGCCGCGGCCTGGGCCCGGCGGAACTCCAGCGTCAGCAGCGTGCCGGCCAGCGCGCCGCCGAAGGCGCTGCCGAGCGAGCGCAGCACCAGCAGGGCGCCGGTGCCGGCACCCATGTCGCGGCGCTCCAGCGCGTTCTGCACATTCATCAGCGTGCCCACCATGGCCACGCCGAGGCCGACACCGGCCACCACCATGGCCAGCAGCACCACCGGCAGCGGGATCGTCGCCGGCACCACGGCCAGCACGGCCAGGCCCACCACGGCGGCGGCCAGGCCCGCCACCAGCAGGCCGCGCAGGCGGCCCAGGCGCGGCGCCAGCCAGGCCACGATGAAATTGCCGGCCACCGTCGCCAGCAGGAAGGGCACCACCAGCAGGCCGGACAGCGAGGCGTCGGCGCCGCGCACCAGCTGGAACTGCAGCGGCAGGGCGAAGATGCACAGGAAGATGTCGAGGGCGGCCAGCGCCGAAGCCGCCGCGCCCAGCACGTAGGCACGGTTGGCGAACAGCCGCGGCGGCAGCATCGGATCGGCGGCGCGGCGCTCCTGCCAGGCCAGGGCCGCCAGCGCCGCCAGCGTGGCCAGGGCGAGCCCGCCCATTTCCGGCGACAGCCAGTCGAACAGGTCGCCGCCCCAGCTCATGGCGAGCAGGAAGGTGACGATGGCCACCGTCAGCAGCATGGCACCCAGCCAGTCGACGCGCAGCCGGCCGCCGGCGCGCGGCAGCGCCAGCCGCGCCAGGCCCCGGTGGCACATCAGCATGGCCAGCAGGCCGAGCGGCACGTTGATCCAGAACAGCCAGCGCCAGGACATATGGTCCGACACCCAGCCGCCCACCAGCGGCCCGGCGATCGACGCCACCGCCCACACCGTGGCCAGGTAGCCCTGGTAGCGGCCGCGCTGGCGCGGCGCCACCACGTCGGCGATGGCCGCCTGCGCCAGCGACATCAGGCCGCCGCCGCCCACGCCCTGCAGCGCGCGGAACAGGATCAGCTGTCCCAGCGACTGCGCCATGGCGCAGGCCACCGAGGCCAGCATGAACAGGGCGATCGCCGCCAGCAGCAGGCGGCGCCGGCCGAAATGGTCGGACAGCTTGCCGTACAGCGGCGTGGTCACCGTCGACACGATCAGGTAGGCGGTCACGATCCACGACAGGTGGCCGAAACCGTTGAGGTCGGCGGCGATCGCCGGCACCGCCGGGATCACCACGGTCTGGTCGAGGGCGGCCAGCAGGATGCACAGCACGATGCCGCCGATCACGCGCATCACGGCCTGGTGGTCGTGCACGGGCGCGGCGGACTCCGCGGCTGGGGCGGAGGGGGAGGAAGACGTTGACATCGGGGGAACTGCCGTCAAGATGCAGCCAACGGCTGCGAAGGCATGGCGAGACGCGGGATCTCCCGCCCGCCGGCGCATCCGGGTGCGGATACGGTGGCGCTGGCCGCCTGCTTATTCAGTGAACGCATAATTATATGCGTGCAGCGGCTATCGCGTTGGTACCAATCCGGGCGGATGGATGGTGCCACGGCATGGGCTGGGCCGTGCCATCGCCAGGCGGGAGCGCGCGGCCGCGCTGGCACAGCGCTTGCTCGCCCTGTGGCGTAACCGACGCGCCGGCTTCCCGGCCCTCACAGGAGACCCCATGACGCTCACCCGCCGCCGCCTGCTGCAATGGTCCGCCGCGCTGGCCGCCGCCCCCCTCGCCGCCTGCGGCCGCAAGGAAGACGTGCCCGCCGCGGCGCCCGCCTCCGCCTCCGCCGCCGAGGCCGCGTCCGCGCCTGCTGCCGCGGCCGCCGTCACCGGCAAGCCGCTGGAGATCGGCTTCGTCTACCTCGGCCCGGTCGGCGATGCCGGCTGGACCTATGCCCACGAGCGCGGACGCCAGGCCCTGATCGAGGCCTTCGGCGACCGTATCCGCACCACTTACGTGGAAAACGTGCCCGAAAGCGGTGCCGAGGCCGAGCGCGTCTTCCTCGATCTCGCCAGCCAGGGCAAGCAACTGATCTTCGGCACCAGCTTCGGCTACATGGAACCGATGCTGAAGATCGCCAGGCAATTCCCCGAGGTGCGCTTCGAGCACGCCACCGGCTACAAGACCGCGTCCAATCTGGGCGTCTACGCCGGCCGCATGCACGAGCCGGCCTTCCTGGCCGGGGTCATCGCCGGCCAGATGACGCGCAGCAACGTGCTGGGCTTCGTCGGCGCGGTGCCCATCCCGGAAGTGATCCGCAATATCAATGCCTTCACGCTGGGCGCGCGCGCCGTCAACCCGAAGGCGGTGGTCAAGGTGGTCTGGGTCAACAAGTGGTTCGACCCCGGCAGGGAGCGCGAGGCGGCGGAAGCGCTGGCCGCCCAGCACGCCGATGTGCTGATCCAGAACACCGATTCGCCGGCCGTGCTGCAGTACGCCGAGGAAAAGGGCCTGCGCGCCTTCGGCTGGGACTCCGACATGTCGCGCTTCGGGCCCAGGGCGCACCTGGCCTCGGCGGTCTTCAACTGGGGCGTCTATTACAAGCAGACCGTGGGCGACCTGCTGGCGGGCCGCTGGCAGCCCGCCACCACCTGGTGGGGCATCAAGCAGGAGATGAACGACCTGGTCTCGCTCGACGACAAGCTGCCGGCCGCGGTCCGCGCCAGCCTGGCCAGCCATCGCCAGGCCATCGTCGCGCAGGGCAATGCCGCCATCTTCCGCGGCCCGCTGCAGGACAACACCGGCAAGACCGTGCTCGCCGCGGGCGCCAGCGCCGACGACGCGGCCTTGCTGGCGATGAACTATTACGTGGCCGGCGTCGAAGGCAGGATCCCGTCATGAGCGCACACCCGCAAGACCGTCCGCAAGACCACCCCCAAGCCGCCCCGCAACATGCCGCGGTGGCGGCCGGCCAGGACGCCACCGGCCCGGAACACGATCAGTGGCACCCCGTCCTCGCGCTGGAGCACGCCGATGGCGACGGCCCCTATCCCGTGCGCCTGCTCGAGCGCGACCTGGTGCTGTGGCGCAATGCCGATGGCTGGCATGCCTGGGACGACCGCTGCCCGCACCGCGGCGCCGCCTTCACGCTGGGCCGGGTACAGGACGGCCTGCTGCGCTGCGGCTACCATGGCTGGCGCTTCGAGAGCAGCGGGCGCTGCACGCGCTATCCCGCCCATCCCGGACTGGTGCCCGCCCCGCGCGCCTGCGCCGTCACCCATGCGGTGCGCGAGGCCTACGGCCTGCTGTGGGTGCGCCTGGCCCGCGCCGGCGACGGCGCAGCGCCGCCCCCCGCGCTGCCGCCCTTTCCCGAATCCGGCGCAGCGGGCTGCCGGCAGGTCATCGCCGGACCCTACGATGTCGCCACCTCGGCCCCGCGCCTGGTGGAGAACTTCCTCGACATGGCCCACTTCGGCTACGTCCATGACGGCTACCTCGGCGATCCCGAGCACACCGAGGTGCCGCCCTACGAGGTCGAGGCCAGCGGCGACCCGCGCGCGCCCGACGCGCTGCGCACCATCGGCTGCCGCGCCTGGCAGCCGCGCTCGCATGCCAGCGCCGAGGGCGGCGCCATGGTCGAGTACGAATACCGCGTGGTGGCGCCCTATACCGCCGTGCTGACCAAGGTGCCCGACCTCGGCGACGACCACCGCGCCGCCATTGCGCTGTTCATCTGCCCGCGCGAGCCGGAGGCCAGCCGCGTGTGGTTCGTCATGTCGCTGGTCAGCGAGGACGACGACGCCAGCCTGCGCGCCTTCCAGGACACCATCTTCCTGCAGGACCAGCCCATCGTGGAATCGCAGCGGCCGCGCCGCCTGCCGCTGGCCACCGGCGTGGAAGTGCCGCAGCCGGCCGACCGCATGGCGAGCGCCTACCGGCGCTACCTGGCGGCGCACGGGGTGCGCTTCGGCACGCTGCCCTGAAGCCGGCCACGAGCAGGCGGCGGCGCGGCGCAGCAGAAGACGAAACGCGGGACGGGGCGAAGCACGAAAGACGAAAGACGGAAGACGGAGGTGTGAAAGAGCGGCAGGCGGGAAGGAACCGGCGGGACCCGCCGGCCGCTCCCTGGCGGCCGGCTTGCGCGCAGCGCTGTGCGGCGCCCGGGACGTCAGCTATGCGTCCCCGTGATGTAGTGCTCGAGTTGCTCGATGATGAAGCGCTGTTCGGAGATGATGTCCTTGACCAGGTCACCGATCGACAGCATGCCGATCAGGTCCTCGCCCTGCATCACCGGCAGGTGGCGCAGCCGGTGCTCGGTCATCAGCGCCATGCACTCGTCGGTGCTCTGGTCGCCGCGCACGTAGATCACGGCCGTGGTCATGATCTCGCGCACCAGCGTATCGCGCGAGGTGCGCTGCATCAGGATCACCTTGCGCGCGTAATCGCGCTCGCTGAGGATGCCGACGATCTTGCCGTACTCCATCACCAGCAGTGCGCCGATACCCTTCTCCGCCATGAGCTGCAGCGCCGAATAGACCGTGGCCCCCGGCTGGATGCTGAAGATCGCCTGGCTGGACTTCGCTTCCAGAACCTGTCGTGCGGTTTTCATCCCCGACTCCTTGTTGTCGCGCCCAGAGAGTAGTGCTGCCCACCCCGGCCCTGGCCGGAGCGCGGACGGGGCCCTCCCCCGATGTGCCGCCGCCTCGTTTCTCCAGATTAGCAAAGGTTGGCGCCGCCTTGCAGGGTGACGCAGGCGATTCTTTGTAACCGCGCCACGGTGCGTGGCCCGCTCCCCCCGATGCCGCGCCCGGCGGGAGGCCCCCTCCATCGCGCGGCCGGCCGCTCCGGCGGGCACGCGCGGGCACCGCTTCATTGCGGCCTGGGGTGCGGCCCGGGGTGTGGCCCGGGGGGTGGCCCGGCACCAATGCCGCAGGCCTGCTCCAGCGCCAGTACACAGAAGCGCTCCATCTGCAGCGCCCAGTCGCTGGCCGGCGGCACCGGCGCCAGCAGCAGGCGGTAGCGGCGCGCGCCCCAGACGGCCTGCGCCAGGCTGGCCACCACGGCCGCGTCCGGCTGGCGCGGCAGGTCCGGGCAGGCGGCCAGCACCCGCAGCCACGCCGCGCACAGCTCCTCGAAGAAGCGCTGGTGGTGCTTGGGCTCGGCGATGCGCGCCTCGAGCGCCATCATGTCGCGGTCGTAGGCGGTCCAGGCGCCGTCCTCCGCGCTGCAGCACAAGCGCACCAGGCGCCCCACCCGTTCGCGCCAGTCCGCGGCCGGCGCGTGCGCCGCCTCGTCCTCGATGCGCGCCAGCAGCCGCTCGATGGCATGGCGCACGAAACCCGACAGCAGGGCTTCCTTGTTGGGGAAGTATTCGTACAAGGTGCCCACCGAGCACCCCGCCTCCAGCGCCACCGCGCGCGTGGTCACGCCGGCCCAGCCGCGCGCCTGCCAGATCCGAACAAAGGCCTCGTAGATGGCCGCCACGGTGAAGCGCGCGCGCTGCTGGGACGGCCGCTTGAGCGGCCTGGCCGGGCGTGCGGCCGCGCCGTCCGTGGCCGCGGCGTTTCCGAACCCGGCGCGGCCGGCGCGGCGATACAGTCGAGTCATCGATGACAGGGCGCACCGGCCGCAGGGGCCGGGCGCGGCAACCAGGAGAGAGAGATGACGGCAGGCATGGCAACGGAGACGATGGTGCAGGCGCCCGCGCACAGGGATGCGCACAGGGATGCGCACAGGGACGCGCAGACGGACGGTCAGCTCGAGGTGACGCGGCTGCTCACGCGCAAGGATGCCTTAAACGAGAGCCGGCTGGAAGCCGCGCAAGAGCCCGCCGGCGCGGCCGCGGGCGAGGTCCTGCTGAGGCTGGACCGCTTCGCCCTGACCACCAACAACATCACCTATGCCGCCTTCGGCGAGGCCATGCAGTACTGGCAGTTCTTCCCCACCGGCCAGGCCGGCTGGGGCCAGATGCCGGTCTGGGGCTTCGCCGACGTGGTCGCCTCGGGCGTGCCGGGCATCGAGGCCGGAGAGCGCTTCTACGGCTACTTCCCCATCGCCAGCCACGTGCGCATGCAGCCCGAGCGGGTCACGCCGCGCGGCTTCTACGACGCCAGCGCGCACCGCCGCACGCTGACCTCGGCCTACAACCAGTACACCCGGGTCAGCCAGGATGCCGCCTACCGGCGCGAGCTGGAGGACTACCAGATGCTGTACCGCCCGCTCTTCCTCACCTCCTTCATGCTGGCCGACTTCCTCGCCGACAACGGCTTCTTCGGCGCCACCCGGCTGCTGTTCTCCAGCGCCTCCAGCAAGACCGCCTACGGCACCGCCTTCTGCCTGCGCGGACAGGCCGGCCTCGCGCTGCACGCGCTGACCTCGCCGCGCCACCGCGGCTTCGTCGCCGGCCTGGGCTGCTACGGCGCGGTGAGCGACTATGCCGCGCTCGAATCGATCGATACCGCCACGCCCACGCTCTACGTCGACTTCTCCGGCGACGAAGCCCTGCGCGAACGCGTGCACCGCCACCTCGGCGATGCGCTGGTCTACGACTGCTTCGCCGGCTCGGCGCAGAACACCGGCTTTCTGCGCGAGGCTGCCTTGCCGGGACCGGCACCGGCGTTCTTCTTCGCCCCCGTGCAGATCCGCAAGCGCAACGCGGACTGGGGGCCGGAGGAGGTCAACCGGCGTTTCCATGCGGCACAGCAGCAATTCATCGACCATGCCAGGGAACCCGCCCACGGCTGGCTCACGCTGGTGCGCGAGCAAGGCTTCGCGGCCGCGCGCGAGCGCATCGCCAGCCTGGCCGAAGGGCGCGCGGAGCCGCGCGAAGGCTATGTGGTGCGGCTCGGCGGCTGACCGCCGCGCCCCGCATGTCACGACCGTGTCACGACCGTGGCGCGGTCGAGGTGCGGTGGTGGTGCGGTGGTGGTGCGGTGGTGGTGCGGTGGTGGTGCGGTCGCGATCGAGTGATCGCGGGCGAAATTCTCCTGCCCCAAGGCCGGGGTCAGGCGCTATAACGGAAAGACCACCGCGCGGCAACCAGGAGACGCCATCCATGGCCAGCGAAACCGCCGCGGGCAAGCCCGCCTCCACGGCCGCGCCAGCGGCCGCCGGCGCGAGCGAAGCCACGCTCGTCAATATCGTCCGTCTGTGCGAAAACGGCCCGCTGGCCGTGCGAGCGCCGGTGCTGATCGACGGCCGGCCAGCCGGCCTGCGCGTCAGCCTGTGCCGCTGCGGCGGCTCGCATCGCAAACCCCTGTGCGACGGCAGCCATGCCGAGAACGGCTTCCAGGCACCGGGAGACATACCGCCCGGCCCCTGCGCCGTGCTGGCCAGCAGCGGCGGGCCGCTGGCGGTCCACCCGATCCCGAACGGGCCGCTGCACGTGAAAGGCAACCTGGAACTGGTGGGCGCAAGCGGCCGGCTGATCGACCGCATGGAGGAAGCGTGGCTGTGCCGCTGCGGGCATTCGGGCAACAAGCCCTTCTGCGACGGCACCCACAAACGCATCGGTTTCCGCACCTGAGTGTGCGGCGCCGGCGCGCCGGCCGGAACGGCTTACTCGGTCAGCATGCGCACCTTGACCTTGCGCCCCTTCAGCTTGCCGTCGTTGAGCCGGCGCATCGCCTCGCGTCCGATGGCGCGGTCCACCGCCACGTAGGTCGACATCTCCATCACGTTGATCTTGCCGATCTGCTCCTTGCTGAAGCCGGCGTCGCCGGTCAGCGCGCCCAGCACGTCGCCAGGGCGGATCTTCTCCTTGCGCCCGCCCAGGATCTGCAGCGTGACCATCGGCGGCAGCAGCCGCTCGGGGCTGGCCGGCGTCAGCTCGGCCAGCGGATGCCAGACCACCTCGGTGCCCTGCGCCTGCTCGATGTAGCCGACGCGGCCCATCTCGCCCAGGCTGGCCAGGCTGAAGGCCCAGCCGTCCTCGCCGGCGCGCCCGGTACGGCCGATGCGGTGGACGTGCACCTCGGGATCGGGCGTGACGTCGACGTTGATCACCGCCTCGAGCTGCGCGATGTCCAGCCCGCGCGCCGCCACGTCGGTGGCCACCAGCACCGAGCAGCTGCGGTTGGCGAACTGCACCAGCACCTGGTCGCGCTCGCGCTGCTCCAGCTCGCCATGCAGCGCCAGCGCCTGGAAGCCCTGCGCGCGCAGCAGTTCGACCAGGTCGCGGCAGCGCGCCTTGGTATTGCAGAACGCCAGCGTGCTGGCCGGACGGAAATGGTCGAGCAGGCGGCCCACGGCGGCCAGGCGCTCGCCCTCCTCGACTTCATAGAAGCGCTGGCGGATGGTGTCGCCGGCGTGCTGCTCGACCAGCTTCACTTCGCGCGGCTCGCGCAGGAACTGCCGGCTCAGCTTGGCGATGCCATCCGGATAGGTGGCCGAGAACAGCAGCGTCTGGCGCGCCTTCGGGCAGGCGCTCGCGACCATGGCGATATCGTCGAAGAAGCCCATGTCGAGCATGCGGTCGGCTTCGTCGAGCACCAGCGTGTTGAGCGCGTCGAGCTGCAGCGTGCCGCGCTGCAGGTGGTCCAGGATGCGGCCCGGCGTGCCGACGGCGATATGCGCGCCGTGGGCCAGGCTCTCCACCTGCGGGCGCATCGGCGTGCCGCCGCACAAGGTCAGCACCTTGACGTTGTCGGCACCGCGCGCCAGCCGGCGGATCTCCTGCGTCACCTGCTCGGCCAGCTCGCGCGTGGGGCACAGCACCAGCGCCTGGGTGGCGAAGCTGCGCGCATCGAGCCGTTGCAGCAGCGCCAGCGCGAAGGCGGCGGTCTTGCCGCTGCCGGTCTTGGCCTGCGCGATCAGGTCGTGGCCGGCCAGCGCCAGCGGCAGCGCGGCGGCCTGGATCGGCGTCATGTCCTGGTAACCGAGCTGCGCCAGCGTCGCCAGCGTGGCGGGCGGCAGGGGCAGGCGGGAGAAGGGGGTGCCGTCGGACGGCTGGGGGGTCTGGCTCGAGGTCATGCCGGATTGTAGCCCGGCGCCTGGGCCAGGGCGTCACATATGCCGTCCGGTCTTGTGATGCCTCCGGCTTGGGTGCGTTTCGGCGGCTCCGGCCGGCCTACGGGATTTGCGCCGCGACGGTTTGCTCCCCTCTCCCGCCTGCGGGAGAGGGGTTGGGGGTGAGGGCGGGCGCTGGCTGTGCCGCAGTGGCTGGGATCACACCGTCGGCTTCGTCTTTGCGCTCGCGTGCTGGATCACACCGTTGGCTTCGTTGGATGTGGCACCTTGCTAAACCACCCCTCACCCCCACCCTCTCCCCATGCGGGGAGAGGGAGCCAAGACCGTGTGCTTGGCGCTCGGAGTTGGTGCATCGTCGGCTCCGTCCAGCGCGACGTGGTCCGCACCGCGCCGGTCCGCTCCCCTCGCCCGCCTGCGGGAGAGGGGTTGGGGGAGAGGGCCGGCCTTCGCTGGCACGACGGCATTCACTTCGCGCCGGTGCCCGCCCTCACCCCCGCCCCCTCAGGCCGGCGGCCAGCCCGGCCCACGCCAGCCGAGCCGGTCCAGCAGCGCCTGCGCCGCGGCCGGCGCGCGCTCCTTGGCGCCGTTGATGAAGAAGACGAAGACCTCGCGCTGCCGGCGCGGCGCCGGTGCCTCGCCGACGCGCGGCAGGTCGGCCGGTTCGTCGCCGGCGGACCACGCCATGGCGCGCTCGCGCCAGGCGTCCAGGGCCTTGGGTGCATAGCCGTGCTTGAGCTTCTCGCTGCTGCCCATCAGCCGCGCGTAGACGAAATCCGCGCTGAGGTCCGCCAGCGAGGGGAACCTGGGCGAATCGGCGAATACCGTCGCCATCCGGTAGCGGCGTGCCAACGCGAGGTAGTCCGGCGAGGCGAAGCTCTCGTGCCGTACCTCCAGCACGTGCCGCAGGCGCACACCCTCCACCTGCGCCGGCAGCAGGTTCAGGAAGGTCTCGAAGTCCTCGGCCTCGAAGCGCTTGGCCGGCGCGAACTGCCACACCACCGGCCCCAGCTTGTCGCCCAGCGCGGCGATGCCGCTGTCGAGGAAGCGCGCCACCGAATCGCCCGCTTGCGCGAGCACGCGGCGGTTGGTGGCGAAGCGCGAGGCCTTGACCGAGAAGACGAAGCCATCCGGCGTCTGCTCGCGCCACTTGAGGAAGGACGCGCGCTTCTGCGTGCCGTGGTAGGTGCTGTTGATCTCGATGGCGCTCAGGTGCCGGCTGGCGAATTCCAGCTCGCGCGCCTGCGCCAGCCCGGCCGGATAGAAGTTGTCGCGCCAGGGCGCATAGGCCCAGCCACCGATGCCGACGCGGATGCGCGCGGCCGCCGCCGCCTCCTTCGAACTTGCCGTGACCGCCGCCGCCCTGCCGCTGCCTGCCTTGCCTGCCATCGCCTGCTCCTGCGGGGAGATGGCTGGCAGTGTAGCCGCAAGCGCGCCCCTGCGTGCCGCTGGCCGCGCGAGCGCCTCAGCCCGCCACCGCGCTGCCGTCCGCCATCAGCGTCTCGCCCTTGCGCGCCACGATCATGCCGTAGGCGTGCGGCTGGCGGTGCAGGTCGAAGTTGAAGGTGGTGCGCTTGTAGACCGCGCAGAAGTCCAGGTCGCAGCGCGCCAGGGCGAGTTCGTCGTCCTTGGTGACGCAGCGCGCCACCACCTCGCCCGATGGCGCCACCACGCAGCTGCCGCCGATGCTGTCCACGCCCTCCTCCATCCCGGCCTTGGCCACGCCCGCGACCCAGGTGCCGTTCTGGTAGGCGCCGGCCTGCAGCGAGAGCTGGTTGTGGAACAGCGAGAGGTCATCGTGCGCGGGTGCGGGGGCGTTGTGCACGGGCGTGTTGTAGCCGATCAGCACCATCTCCACGCCCTGCAGGCCCATCACGCGGTAGGTCTCGGGCCAGCGGCGGTCGTTGCACAGGGCCATGCCGACCTTGCCGCCGAAGGCCTCGTTGACGCCGAACCCGTCGCCGGCGGTGAAATAGCGCTTCTCCAGGTGCTGGAAGCGGCGCCACGGCTCGTGCTCGCGATGGCCGGGCAGGTGGACCTTGCGGTATCTGCCGACGATGCGGCCGCCGCGGTCGACCAGGATCGAGGTGTTGTAGCGTTGCCTGCGCCCCCCCTCCTCGGCCAGTTCGGCATAGCCGAGATAGAAGCCCACGCCGAGTTCGCGCGACAGCTCGAACAGCGGCAGGGTGTCGGGGCCCGGCATCTCGCGCTCGAAGAAGCTGTCGAGCTCGGCTTCGTCCTCGATGTACCAGCGGGGAAAGAAGGTGGTCAGCGCCAGTTCGGGGTAGACGATCAGGTGGGCGCCGCTGGCGTGCGCCTCGCGCATCAGCGCGCACAGGCGCTTGACGACCTGGGCGCGGCTGTCGGCGCGGGCGATGGGACCGAGCTGGCCCAGGGCCAGGTTGACGATTCGGGTCAAAGGGAATCTCCGGTGATGCGGTAAAGGGATCTGCGCTGGTGAGGGCGCTGGTGAAGGCGATGGCGATGGCGCTCTCAAGGCGCGCCGAGCGGCCGGTCGGCGCGCGCCAGCAGCACGCGCATCAGCACGCGGGCGCCGTCGACCAGGTCCTCGGGGCGGGTGAATTCGCGCACGTTGTGGCTCAGGCCGCCCACGCTGGGCACGAAGATCATCGCCGCCGGGCAGGCGCGCGCCAGCATCTGCGCGTCGTGGCCGGCGCCGCTGGGCAGGCGCATGGCGGGCAGCCCGAGCGCCTGCGCGTGCCGCGCCACCTCGTCCACCAGCGCGCAGTCGAAGGCCACCGGGGCGAAGCGCGCCAGCGCGCGGCGCGACCATGCCAGGCCGGCCTCCTCGCAGCACTGCGCGACGAAGGCCTGCACCTCTTCCTCGGCGGCACGCAGCGCGGCGTTGTCGGTATTGCGCAGGTCGACGGTGAAGACGGCGCGGTGCGGGATCACATTGATCAGGTTGGGCGCGAACTGCATGGCGCCGACCGTGCCGATCTGCCGCCCGCCGTAGCGCAGCGCCAGGTCGTGCACGAAGGTGGCCACGCGCGCGGCGGCGTGGCCGGCGTCGCGGCGCAGCGCCATCGGCGTGGTGCCGGCGTGGTTGGACACCCCCTCGATGGTGTACTCGTTCCAGGAGATGCCCTGCACGCCCTCCACCACGCCGAGGCGCAGGCCCTGCTGCTCCAGCACCGGCCCCTGTTCGATATGCAGCTCGACGAAGCTGTCCACGCGCGGCGCGCCGACCGCCGCCGTTCCCTGGTAGCCGATGCGCGCCAGCTCCTCGCCCACGGTGGCGCCGTCGATGCCGCGCGTGGCCAGCGCCTCGGCCAGCGGCAGGCCGCCGACATAGACCAGGGAGCCCATCATGTCGGGCTGGAAGCGCGCGCCTTCCTCGTTGGTGAAGACCGTCACCGCCAGCGGCCGGCGCGTGCGCACGCCCGCCTGGCGCAGCGCGGCCACCACCTCCAGGCCGGCCAGCACGCCGTAGTTGCCGTCGTAGCGGCCGCCGGTGCGCACCGTGTCGATGTGCGAGCCGGTCATCACGGGGGCCGGCGTGGCGCCGGTGCGGCCATTGGTACCGCTATCGGTGCCGCTATCGCTACCGGCATAAATCCCGGTGATGTTGCCGATGGCATCGATGCTGACCGCCATGTCCAGCGCGCGCATGCGTGCCACGGTCCAATCGCGCCCGGCGCGGTCGGCATCGCTGAGCGCCAGCCGGCACACGCCGCCGCCCTCGATGGCGCCGACCTGCGCCAGTTCGTCGAGGCTGCGCAGCAGGCGCGCGCCGTCGATCTCGGGAAGCCGCTCCATCATGCCGCCCCCCGCGCCGCGGCACGGACCGCCGCGCCGCTCTGCCCGACCAGTTCCGCATAGCATGCGGGGTCGGTATCGCCCTCGCTGCCGATGAACAGCAGGCGGCTGTGCGGCCCCAGGCCCAGCGCGGCCCGCGCCTGCTCGTCCTGCATGGCGGCGATGGCGGCGGCCAGGCCGGCCACGGCGGACTCGCCGGCGACGATGGGCGTGTCGGCGCCGCCCGGCCGCGCCAGCAGGCGCATCACCGCCACCGCGGCATCGTCGCCGATGCGGCAGAAAGCGTCGGCGCCCTGCGCCAGCACTTCCCAGGCCAGCAGCGAGACCTCGCCGCAGGCCAGCCCGGCCATCAGCGTGTCGAGCTCGCCGCCGACGGCCACCGGCCGGCCGGCGCGCGCGCTCTGGTACAGGCAGTCGGCGCGCTCCGGCTCGACCACCACGAAGACCGGCCGCGCGCCGCCCGCGCGCTCCCAGAAGTAGCCGCACACCGCGGCGGCGAAGCCGCCCACGCCGGCCTGCACGAAGACATGGGTGGGCGCCTCGGGCAGCGCGCGGGCGGCCTCCTCCACCATCAGCTGGTAGCCCTGCATGACGTCGCGCGGCACGTCCATGTAGCCGGGGTAGGAGGTGTCGGAGATCACGTGCCAGCCCTGGGCGCGCGCGTCGCGGTCGGCCTGCTGCACGGCCTCGTCGTAGTTGCCGGCGGTGCGCACCACCTCGGCGCCGTAGGCCGCGATGGCGTCGCGCCGGCCGTCGCTGACGGTGGCGTGGATGTAGATCACGCAGCGGCAGCCGAACATGCGCGCCCCCCAGGCCACCGAGCGGCCGTGGTTGCCGTCGGTGGCGCAGGTCACGGTGAGGTCGGCGCACAGCGCGCGCAGCGCGGGCTCGGCGAGATCGGCGGGCGCGATCTCGCGGCCGGCGCGGCGGCCCACCTCGCGCGCCAGCAGGCGCGCCACCGCATAGGCACCGCCAAGCGCCTTGAAGCTGCCGAGACCGAAGCGCGAGCCTTCGTCCTTGTAGTGGATGGCGGCCACGCCCAGGCGCGCGGCCAGGGCCGGCAGCGCCACCAGCGGCGTGGGCTGGTAGCCGGGCCAGCGCGTGATCTCGGCGCGCGCGGCGGCCAGTGCCGCCTCGCCCAGGATGGCACTGCGCGCGGCGCCGTAGGGCAGGTCGCGGCGCAGCGCCGGGTTGGGGAAGCAGTCCAGGGACAGCGACGGCAGCGGGGGCAGCGAGGAAGTCGGTGAGAGATTCGGCGAGAGATTCGGCGAGGAAGTCAGGGAAGGCATCGGTATCGCTTGCGGCTAGGGCAGAGACAGGAACGAGAAGACGGAGAACCGGGTCGAGCGGGGAGAACGGGAAAACGGGAGAACGGGTAACGCCGCGCTAGGCGAGTCCCTCCAGGTCGGCCAGCACGGCGTGGGCGCGTTCGATGCGCTGCATGCGCGCCCGCGCACGCTTGCGCGTGCGCGTCACCACCGCCGTGGCCAGGTAATTGACCAGGCTCACCGCGGCCACGTAGGAATCGAAGACCTGTTCGCCCTGGTGCGCGCAGCCGAGCACGGCGTCGGCCTCGGCCGCCAGCGTGGAGACCGGTGTGTCGGTCAGCAGGATGCAGCCGGCGCCGGCCTCGCGCGCCAGCCCGACCACCGCCGGCAGCCGCTGCGCGCGGCGGCGGAAGTCCACCGCCAGCAGCACATCGCGCGGCTCGATCTCGGCGATGCGCTCGGCGTCCTGGCCGGCCGCATCGTTGAGCATGGCCACGTCGGGCCGTCCTTGCGACAGCAGCGCGCACGCGTGCATCGCCACCAGGTAGCTGTTGCGGTAGCCCACCACCCAGACGCGGCGCGCCTCGGCCAGGGCGTCGAGCGCCGCGCCCAGCGCGCGCTCGCCGACCTGCTCGGGCAGCGCCGCCAGGCGCAGCGCATCGCGCTCCACGTGCGCCGCCAGCCCGCTCCGAGCCGACGGCGCGCCGCGCGCCGCCGACGGCGGCCCGCCACGCTCCAGCTGGCGCAGCGGCGAGCGCGCCGAGACCTGGTCGCGCAGGTTCTGGCGGAAGGCGCTGAAGTCGGCGTAGCCGAGGCGGCGGAAGAAACGCGCCGCGCTGGCCTTGGACACGCCTGCCAGTCCGGCCAGCTCGGTGGCGGAGTAGCTGAGCAGCTCCCGCTGGCGCGCCAGCAGCACGTCGGCGAGCTTGCGGTCGGCCGCGGAGAGGTCGCCATAGCGTTGCCGGATGCGTGCTTCCAGCGCTTCCAGCACTTCATGTGTACTCATGGGTGGCTCATTGGTGGCTCTTGGGTTGGACATCGGATGGCCTGGCAGGCGTTGCCGCATGCCAGGCCTTGGTACGCGCCTTGGTGCGCGCCTTGGTGCGTGCCTTGGTGCGTGCCTTGGTGCGTGCCTTGGTGCGTGCCTTGGTGCATCCCCCGCTGCACGCCGCCGCGCGCAAGGCGTCAGCGTCGGCACCCTTGCATGCGCTGCGGCCGCGCCTGCATACCTTGGTGCGCGCCGCCTCATTTCTGTGCGCGCGCACCATGGCGGAACGCGCCGGTGCGGCACTGAAACGGGAATTCCCGCTGTTTCTTCCGCATGAAACACCGGTTCCAGCGCCTGGCCGCGGTACAAGCAATCTCGATGCCAAGTCCTCGCCGCAGCGCGCCATCTCCCCGCCGGGCCTTGCCCCGCCTGGCAGGCGCAGGCTCGCGGGAAAGCGCCGCAGCGGTGGCATTGCGGCAGTGGCACACAACTTGCCTCAGCGGTTTCGTTGCTTCCGATTCCAACGCAAGAGGTCTTTCATGAAACGCAGAGAGTTCACCGTCGCCGCCAGCCTGCTCGCCTGTGCCGCGCTGACCGCCATGGCACCGGCACGCGCCGACGATTCGCTCCAGGCCGTGATGGCCAAGAAGTCGATCGCGATCGGCATCCCCGTCGACTTCGCGCCCTACGGCTTCATGGGCCCGGACCTGAAGCCGCAGGGCCTGGACGTGGCAGTGGCCCAGCTGATCGCCGACCGCATGGGCGTCAAGGCCGAGCTGGTGCCGGTCAGCACGCCCAACCGCATCCCCTACCTGCAGACCCGGAAGATCGACCTGATCGTGTCGGCGCTGGGCAAGAACGCCGAGCGCGCCAAGGTGATCGACTTCTCCGTGGCCTACGCGCCGTTCTACCAGGCCGTGTTCGGGCCGAAGTCGCTCTCCATCAAGAGCTTCGCCGACCTGGGCGGCAAGACCATCGCGGTGACGCGCGGCACCATCCAGGACGATGCGCTGCAGCAGGTGGCGCCGCCCACGCTGAAGATCCAGCGCTTCGAGGACGACAACTCCACCGTGGCCGCCTTCGTCTCGCAGCAGACGCAGCTGATCGCCACCGGCGCGGCGGTGGCGGCGATGGCGATCCAGAAGCACCCGCAGGTGCAGGCCGAGTACAAGCTGCTGCTGAAGGACTCGCCCAACTTCGTCGGCGTGCGCAAGGGCGACGCCACGCTGCTGGCCAAGGTCAACGACATCCTGCGCCAGGCCAAGACCGACGGCACCCTCAACACCTACGCGCAGAAGTGGCTGGGCCGTGGTACCGGTGAACTGCCCGAGTAAGCACGGCCGCCGCCGGGCGGCGCCGTGCCGCGCGGACCGCCGCCAGCGGTGCGCGGCCACGGCGCGGCGCCCGCGTGCCAGCGCGCTTCCCCGCCCGCTTCCCCGGCGGCGCGCCCCGCGCGCCGCCCCGCCTTATCGATGCCAGGCATGATCTCTTTCGACTTCACCCCCGTCTTCGCGCAGTGGCCGATGCTGCTGCGCGGCCTGCTGCAGACCGTGCTGCTGACCGCGCTGTCGGCGCTGCTGGGCACGCTCGCCGGCATCGGCTGCGCCTGGCTGCGCCTGCATGGCACCGGCTGGGCGCGCTTCCTGGCCGGCGCCTACGTCGAGCTGATCCGCAACACGCCCTACATCATCCAGCTCTTCTTCATCTTCTTCGGCCTGCCTTCGCTGGGCGTGCGGCTGTCGCCGGAAGTGGCCTGCGTGCTGTCGATGACGCTGAACCTGGGTGCCTATGCCTGCGAGATCGTGCGCGCCGGGCTGGACGCCACGCCGCGCGGCCAGATCGAGGCCGCGCAGAGCCTGGCGCTGAACCGCTGGCAGATCTTCACGCGGGTGGTGCTGCCGCCCTCGCTGGCGCGCGTGTGGCCGGCGCTGGTAGGCCAGATCATCATCGTGATGCTCGGCTCTTCCGTGTGCAGCCAGATCTCGGCCGAGGAACTGTCGTACGCCGCCAACCTGATCGCCAGCCGCACCTTCCGCAATTTCGAGTCCTACATCGTCGCCACGCTCGCCTACCTGGCGCTGGCCGCGGCGCTGCGCCAGCTGCTGAACTGGATCGGGCCGCGCTTCGTTTTCCGCCGCTGAAGGAGTGCCGGCATGATCGAATTCTCTCTCTGGGACATCCTGCGCAACCTGCTGCTGGCGCTGCGCTGGACCGTCGGGCTGTCGCTGATCGCCTTCGTCGGTGGCGGCGTGCTGGGGCTGGCGCTGCTGGTGGCGCGCATCGCCCGGCTGCCCGGCGCAGAACGCGGCGTGGCCCTCTATGTGCAGCTGTTCCAGGGCATCCCGCTGCTGATGCAGCTCTTCCTCGCCTACTTCGGCCTGGCGCTGGTCGGCGTCGACGCCTCGCCGCTGTTCTCGGCCGCGCTGTGCCTGTCGCTCTATACCGGCGCCTACCTGACCGACATCTGGCGCGGCTGCGTCAACGCGGTGCCGAAGGGGCAGTGGGAGGCATCGGCCAGCCTGGCCATGAGCCTGGGCGAGCAGCTGCGCCACGTCATCCTGCCGCAGGCGGCGCGCCTGGCGGTGGCGCCCACCGTGGGCTTCCTGGTGCAGGTGATCAAGGGCACCGCGCTGGCCTCGGTGATCGGCTTCGTCGAGGTGACCAAGGCCGGCCAGATCATCTCGAACGCCACCTTCCAGCCCTTCCTCGCCTACGGCTGCGTGGCGCTGCTGTACTTCGCGCTGTGCTTCCCGCTGTCGCTGTGGAGCCGCCAGCTCGAACGGCGGCTGCGGCCGCAGCGCTAGGCGGCGCCCCCTTCCTCCCACGCTCCCCTCGCCCCCATCTTCAACCGCGCATCCGCAGACAGGTTTCCCCATGCAAGACGCTATCTCCAGCCCGGCCGCTTCCGCCACGCACCCCGCCCCCTCGCAGCAGGGCGATGTCCCCGCCGCCGCGCCCTTCGCCCTGGTCGACATCCAGGGCCTGCGCAAGCGCTACGGCGACAACGAAGTGCTCAAGGGCATCGACCTGCGCATCGGCCGGCGCGAGGTGGTCACCATCATCGGCCGCAGCGGCTCGGGCAAGAGCACGCTGCTGCGCTGCGTGAACGGGCTCGAGGCCTTCCAGCAGGGCGGGCTGGCCGTCGACGGCCAGCCGCTGCGGCACGACGATGCCAAGGCGATGCGCGCGCTGCGCCAGAACGTCGGCATGATCTTCCAGAACTTCAACCTGTTCCCCCACCTCAGCGCCGGCCGCAACGTGATGCTGGCGCCCGCGCTGGTCAAGGACATGCCGAAGGCCGAGGCCGAGCGGCGCGCCCGCGCGCTGCTGGCGCGCGTGGGCCTGGGCGACAAGTTCGACAGCTACCCCGACCAGCTCTCCGGCGGCCAGCAGCAGCGCGTGGCCATCGCCCGCGCGCTGGCGATGGACCCGGCCGTGCTGCTGTGCGACGAGATCACCTCCGCGCTCGACCCGGAACTGGTGGGCGAGGTGCTCGGCGTGGTCGAGAGCCTCGCCGCCGACGGCATGACGCTGATCATGGTCACGCACGAGATGAACTTCGCGCGCAAGGTCAGCGATCGCGTGGTCTTCATGCACCAGGGCAAGGTGCACGAGGTGGACACGCCCGAGCGCATCTTCGGCAGCCCGCAGACGCCGGAGCTGAAGCAGTTCCTGTCGATGATCTGAGCGCCGGCGGGAAGCCTCCCGCCCGCCCCGTCCACCGCCGGCGCAGCCCCCTCCGCTGCGCGGCGCCGTAGCCGCGCCGCAGCCCCTCCCGGCGCCCCCCTTCGCTGCCCCTTCGCTGCCCCTTCGCTGCTCCCTTCGCCGCCCCCCCGGCGGTCCCCCTTCACCTCCCGCCAGCCCCCTGCGGACCGCCCCATGACGGAACCTGGAGCTGGTGCATCGCACCATCGCAAGGCAGCGCCGCCCGGCACGCCACCCCGCCGGCCGTGCCGGGCGGCGTCGGCCTGCTGGCGCGAATCTTCATGCAAATCAAAGGATTAAGGGAAATCTCCAACGGGCCGGCGGCCACCCCGGCAACGCTTGGCCCGAACCTTGCTGCATTGCTTCGCGACGCTGTCGACAGTTGACGATTCGGCTCAGAGCGTCTTGAATCATCCTGTCGACAGTTGACCATCGACGTAAAACCGAGCCAGAAGACCTGCCGCCAAGGCACCACCAAGGCACCAGAAAGGAATCGAGACATGGGCATCCAACTCGCCACCGCCACCCCGCGCTCCCCCCGCTCCGACGCCGAGCAGCAGGTCCGCGCCGACCTCGCCGCCGCCTACCGGCTGGTCGCGCACTACGGCATGGACGACAGCATCTACACGCATATCTCCGCGCGCGTGCCCGGCACGCACGACCGCTTCCTGATCAACCCCTTCGGCACCCTGTTCCGCGACATCACCGCCTCCTCGCTGGTGTGCATCGACCTCGACGGCAACATCGTCGACGGCGCGCCCGGGCAGGACGTCAACCCGGCCGGCTTCACCATCCACAGCGCGGTGCACGCGGCACGCCCCGACGCCCTGTGCGTGCTGCACACCCACACGGTGGCCGGCGTGGCGGTGTCCTCGCTGGCCTGCGGCCTGCAGCCGTGCAACCAGTGGGCGCTGCAGTTCCACGACCGCGTGGTCTACCACGACTTCGAAGGCATCGCGCTGGACCACGACGAGCGCGAGCGCCTGGTGGCCGACCTCGGCCCCTCCGCGCGCGCCATGATCCTGCGCAACCACGGCCTGCTGACGCTGGGCCGCAGCGTCGCCGAGGCCTTCATCCTGATGCACAACCTGGAGCGCGCCTGCCGCGTGCAGCTCGCCGTCCAGTCCAGCGGCGAAGCGGTCTACGCGGTGCCGGAAGCGATCCGCGAGAAGACCGCGCGGCAGTACGAGAGCGGCGACAGCAACCGCCTGGCCGGCAGCGCCGACCCGTACGCGCGCGAATGGCGCGCGCTGCTGCAACGCCTGGAGCCGGCCGCCCCGGTGCCCTACCACGCTTGATCACGCTTGATCACGCTTGATCACGCCTGACCCCGCGCGGCGCCCGCCAGCATCCGGGCGCGCCGCGGCGCTTGTTCCGCATCGTCCCCATCCTCAGCCCCCTAGGAGAGTCACGCCATGAACCGCCGCCAACTGCTCAAGCTGGGCGCCGCCACCAGCGGCCTGTCGATCGCAGGCATTCCCCTCCACGTCCTGGCCGCCGGCAAGAAAGGCGGCATCATCAACGCGCTGGTGCAGCCGGAGCCTTCCGGGCTGATGATCGGCATCACGCAGAACGGCCCCACCCAGCTCATCTCCGGCAACATCTACGAGGGCCTGCTGCGCTACGACGACAAGCTCGAGCCGCTGCCGGCGCTGGCCACCTCCTGGACCGTGGGCGGCAACGGCACGGTCTACACCTTCAAGCTCAAGCCCAACGTCACCTGGCACGACGGCAAGCCCTTCACCGCCGCCGACGTGGTGTTCTCCGCCGACGTGTTCCTGCGCAAGACCCATGCGCGCCTGCGCGCCAACCTGGCGGCGGTGGAGAGCATCCGCGCGCTCGACCCGCTCACCGTCGAGTTCAAGCTGAAGTACCCCTTCAGCCCCTTCCTCGGCATCTTCGAAGTGGGCTCGATGCCGATGGTGCCCAAGCACCTCTACGAGGGCACCGATTTCCTCAACAACCCGGCCAACGCCAGGCCGATCGGCACCGGCCCGTTCAAGTTCAAGGAGTGGGTGCGCGGCTCCTACATCCAGCTGGTGCGCAATGAGCAGTACCACCAGGCCGACGTGCCGCTGGTCGACAGCGTCTACTTCCACGTGATCCCCGACGCCGCCGCGCGCGCCGCCGCCTTCGAGTCGGGCAAGGTCGACGTGGTGCCGGGCGGCGCGGTCGAGTACTTCGACGTGGCGCGGCTGGCCAAGCTGCCGGGCGTGCAGGTCAGCACCAAGGGCTGGGAATTCTTCGCGCCGCACTCGTGGCTGTGGGTCAACCACCGCAAGGCGCCGATGGACAACATCAAGTTCCGCCAGGCGCTGGCCTTCGCCATCGACCGCGACGCCATCGCGCGCGTGGCCTGGCAGGGCTTCGCCAAGACCGCCACCGGCCCCTTCAACAGCCACATCAAGTTCTACAGCACCGACGTGGCCAAGTACCCGCGCGACCTCGCGCGCGCCAAGCAGCTGCTGGCCGAGTCCGGCTACAAGGGCGAGACCCTGCGCCTGCTGCCGCTGCCCTACGGCGAGACCTGGCAGCGCTCGGCCGAGATGGTGCGGCAGAACCTGCAGCAGGCCGGCATCAAGATCGAGATGACGCCCACCGACGTGGCCGGCTGGGGCGAGCGCCTCAACAAGTGGGACTACGACCTCGCCTTCACCTACGTCTACCAGTACGGCGATCCGGCGCTGGGCGTGGCGCGCAACTACACCTCGGACAACATCGCCCAGGGCTCGCCCTTCAACAACGTGGAGGGCTACCGCAACGCCAAGGTCGACGAGCTGTTCCATGCCGGCGCGCGCGAGATGGACCCCGCCAGGCGCGGCGCCAT
Source organism: Cupriavidus malaysiensis (assembly GCF_001854325.1). NCBI lineage: Bacteria > Pseudomonadati > Pseudomonadota > Betaproteobacteria > Burkholderiales > Burkholderiaceae > Cupriavidus > Cupriavidus malaysiensis. Next base: position 486,276 of record NZ_CP017754.1, on the reverse strand, counting down.
CTACCAGCAGGTGCAGAAGATCCTGCTCGACGAGATGCCGGTGGTGTGGATGCACGAGCTCAACTTCCCCACCCTGTACCGCAGCCGCGTCAACAACCTGATCAGCTCCGGCATCGGCCTCAACGACAGCCTGGGCCGGGCCTGGCTGGCCTGAGGCCGGCACCGTACGCGGGAGCGACGCCATGCAACGCACGCAACGCCTCGTGGGCCGCCTGATCCAGGGCGTGCTCGCCATCCTCATCATCGCCACCGTCAACTTCCTGCTGATCCGTGCCGCGCCAGGCGACCCGGTCTCGGTGATGGCCGGCGAATCGGGCGCCTCCGACGCCCAGTTCGTGGCCCAGCTGCGCACGCAGTTCGGCCTCGACCAGCCGCTGCCGCAGCAGCTCGGCAAGTACCTGGTGCACGTGGCGCAGCTCGACCTGGGCTTCTCCTACCGGCAGCAGCGGCCGGTGCTGGACCTGATCGTCGAGCGCCTGCCCGCCACCCTGCTGCTGACCGGCACCGCCTTCGCGCTGTCGCTGCTGTTCGGCGTGGTGCTGGGCGCGCTGGCCAGCCGTCGCGCCGGCACCTGGGTCGACAGCGCCATCACGGTGCTGTCGCTGCTGTTCTACGCCACGCCGCTGTACTGGCTGGCGATGATGGCGGTGCTGCTGTGCTCGGTGCGCTTCGACTGGCTGCCGGGCTTCGGCTACGCCACCGTCGGCGCCGACCTGCACGGCGTGGCGCGCGCGCTCGACATCGGCCAGCACCTGGTGCTGCCGGCGCTGACGCTGGCGCTGTTCTACATGGCGGTCTACGCCCGCATGACGCGCGCCTCGATGCTGGAGGTGGCGCAGATGGACTTCGTCAAGACGGCGCGTGCCAAGGGCCTGCATCCGGGCCGCATCCAGCGCGCCCACATCCTGCGCAACGCGCTGCTGCCGGTGGTCACGCTGGCCGGCATCCAGGCCGGCGGCATGATCGGCGGCGCGGTGCTGACCGAGACCGTGTTCGCCTGGCCCGGCATCGGCCGCCTGATGTTCGATGCGCTGCTGCAGCGCGACTACAACCTGCTGCTGGGCTGCTTCCTGGTGACCGCCGCCATGGCCGTGGCCTTCAACTTCGTCACCGACTTCGTCTACACCCTGGTCGACCCGAGGATTGAACTGAAATGAACCACACATTCTGGCGGCGCTTCTGCCGCAACAAGGCCGCGCTGCTGGGCCTCGCCGTGCTGGCGGCGGTGGCCGTGCTGGCGCTGTTCGGTCCCTGGCTGGCCGGCAACGATCCGTGGGAGATGGCGCAGCAGCCCTTCCTGCATCCGCTGCAGCAGCCGGGCTTCGCGCTCGGCACCGACACCATGGGGCGCGACATCCTGTCCGGCGTGATCCACGGCGCGCGCATCTCGCTGCTGATCGGGCTGGTCTCCACCGTGGTCTCGCTGGCCATCGGCGTCACGCTGGGGGCGCTGTCGGGCTACTTCGGCGGCTGGGTCGATGCCGCGCTGATGCGCTTCACCGAGCTGTTCCAGGCCGTGCCCAGCTTCGCGCTGGCGCTGGTGCTGGTGGCCATCTTCGAGCCCTCCATCGCCTCCATCGTGACGGCCATCGCGGTGGTCTCCTGGCCGCCGGTGGCGCGCCTGGTGCGCAGCGAGTTCCTGACCCTGCGCCAGCGCGACTTCGTCGCCGCCGCGCGCCTGGCCGGCGAATCGACGCCGCGCATCATCCTCACGCAGATCCTGCCCAACGCCACTTCGCCCATCGTGGTGATGGCCTCGCTGATGGTGGCGACCGCCATCCTGCTGGAATCCAGCCTGAGCTTCATGGGCCTGGGCGATCCCAACCACATGAGCTGGGGCTATATGGTCGGCCAGGCGCGCACGGTGCTGCGCCAGGCCTGGTGGATGGCAGTGTTCCCCGGCACCGCCATCGTGCTGACGGTGCTGGCGCTGAACATGGTCGGCGAAGGACTCAACGACGCGCTCAACACGCGCCTGGGCGGGAGAGGACGATGAACGCACCCGTGCTCGATATCCAGGGCCTGAGCATCCGCCTGCCCGCCGGCGGCGACCGCGCGCTGGCGGTGCGCGAGGCCTCGCTGACGCTGCAGGCCGGCCAGACCCTGTGCGTGGTGGGCGAATCCGGCTCCGGCAAGTCGATGATCGCCAACGCGGTGATGGGCCTGCTGCCGCGCCCGCACGTGGAACCGGTGGCCGGGCGCATCCTGTTCGAAGGCCAGGACCTGCTGGCGCTGCCCGAGCCCGCGCTGCGCGCGCTGCGCGGCCAGCGCCTCGGCATGGTGTTCCAGGAGCCGATGACCGCCCTCAACCCTGTCATGCGCATCGGCGACCAGATCGCCGAGGTGTTCGACGCGCACCAGCGCCTGCCCGCCGCCGAGAAGCGCCGGCGCATCCTCGCCGCGCTCGCCGACGTCGGCCTGCCCGATCCGGCGGCGCTCTGCGACAGCTATCCCTTCCGCCTGTCGGGCGGCCAGCGCCAGCGCGTGATGATCGCCAGCGCGATGGTGCTGGAGCCGCGCCTGCTGATCGCCGACGAGCCGACCACCGCGCTCGACGTCACCACCCAGGCGCAGATCCTCAAGCTGGTGCGCGAGCTGCAGCAGCGGCGCGGCACCGCGGTGCTGTTCATCACCCACGACTTCGGCGTGGTCTCCGAGATCGCCGACGAGGTGGTGGTGATGCAGACCGGCAGCATCGTCGAGCGCGGCCCCGCCGCGCGCGTGCTGCGCGCCCCGCAGCACGAGTACACGCGCCGCCTGATCGCCGCCATCCCCGGCGGCGAGGCACGCGCGCCGGCGCCGCGCGCCGACGACGCCAACCGCGTGCTGCAGGTGCAGGACCTGTGCAAGACCTACCGCTCCGGCGGCGGGTTGCTGCAGCGCGGCCGCGAGGTGCAGGCCGCGCGCGACATCAGCTTCGAGCTGTGGCGCGGCCAGACCCTCGGCCTGGTCGGCGAATCGGGCTCGGGCAAGTCCACCGTGGGCCGCTGCATCGCCGGGCTGGCCCCCTTCAACGGCGGACGCGTGGTGGTCAACGGCCGCACCCTGGCGGCCGGCGGCAGCGTGCCGCGGCATGCCGCCGGGCAGATCCAGATGGTGTTCCAGGATCCCTACGCCTCGCTCAATCCGCGCCATCGCATCGGCGCCGCCATCGCCGCCGGCCCGATCGCCCAGGGCGTGCCGCGCGAGCAGGCACTCGCGCGCGCGGTCGAACTGCTGGGCCTGGTCGGCCTCGGCCCCGAGGCCGCCGAACGCTATCCGCACGAATTCTCCGGCGGGCAGCGCCAGCGCATCGGCATCGCGCGCGCGCTGGCCATGCGCCCGGCGCTGCTGATCGCCGACGAGCCGGTGTCCGCGCTCGACGTCTCGGTGCAGGCGCAGGTGCTGGAACTGTTCGCCCAGGTGCGCGAGCAGTTCCAGCTCGCCATGGTCTTCATCACCCACGACCTGCGCGTGGCGGCGCAGATGTGCGACCACATCGCGGTCATGCAGCGCGGCGAGATGGTCGAGTATGGCGAGACCGCGCGCGTGCTGGGCGATCCGCAGCATGCCTATACGCGCCGCCTGATCGAGGCCATCCCGCGCCTGGCGCGCCCGGCGCCCGAGCCGCCGCCGTCCGGGCGGGCGGACGGCGCGCCGTACCGCGAGAGGGCCGCGGCATGAACGGCGCCATCGCATCCCCGCTGGCCTCCGCGAACCTCGCCGCCGCGCCCGAGGCGCCCGAGGCGCCCGACGCGCCGCGCGACGCCGCGCCGCCGGTCATCGCCCTGCTCAGCAGCGTGCTCGACATGCGCTACCTGGCGCCCGCCTTCGAAGCGGCCTGCCCCGGCACCGAACTGCGCTACGCCGACGCGCTCGGCGCGCCCGAGCGCATCGACGCGGCGGTGTGCTGGTATCCGCCGCCGGGCCTGCTGGCCACGCTGCCGCGCCTGCGCCTGGTGCAGTCCCTGGCCGCCGGCATCGACCACCTGCCCGCCGGGGAGGCGCGGCGCGCGCCGCTGCTGTGCCGCATCGTCGACCCCACCATGGCCGGCGGCATGGCCGCCTATGTGGCCTGGGCGGTGATCCACCGCCAGCGCGCCATGGACGCCTACCTCGCCAGCGCCGCCGCCGGCCGCTGGCAGGAAGAGCCCATCGTGCCGCCGGCGCGCCATCGCGTCGGCATCGCCGGCCTCGGCACGCTCGGCGAAGCCTGCGCGCGCGCGCTGCTGGCGCTGGGCTATGCGGTGCGCGGCTGGAGCCGCACGCCGCGGCCGGCAGCGCCGGCGCAGGTCGAGTGCTTCCACGGCGCCGCCGGCCTGGACGCCTTCCTGTCCGGCTGCGACACCCTGGTGTGCCTGCTGCCGCTGACCGAGCAGACGCGCGGCTTCCTCTGCGCCGAGGTGTTCGCACGGCTGCCGCGCGGCGCGCACGTGGTCAATGTCGGGCGCGGCGCCCACCTGGACGAGGACGCCCTGCTGGCCGCGCTCGCCACGGGCCAGCTCGGCGCCGCCACGCTGGACGCCTTCGTGCAGGAACCGCTGCCGGCCGGCCATCCGTTCTGGCATCACCCGCGCATCGTCGTCACGCCGCACGTGGCCACGCGCACCGATGCCGCCGTCATCGCGCGCCAGACGCTGGACAACCTCGCGCTGGCGCGCCGCGGCCTGCGCCCGCCGGCCGCGGTCGACCCGGCGCAAGGCTATTGATGGCGGCCTGCGACGACTGAGTCCTGACGAGTAACGCCTGACGACCACCGATCACGATCCGCGATGCCAACCACAAGGAGACCCGCCAGCATGGACACCGCCCCCGACCGACTTGCCGACCGGCATGCCAGCCTCGCCGCCGGCGACATCGCCGCCCACCTGCATCCCTTCACCAACCTGGCGGCGCATCCCGAGGTGGGCCCGCTGGTGATCACGCGCGGCGACGGCATCTTCGTCGAAGACGACCAGGGCCGGCGCTACCTGGAGGGCATGTCCGGGCTGTGGTGCAGCGCGCTCGGCTTCAGCCACGCGCGCGTGATCGAGGCCGGCGTGCGCGCGCTGCGCACGCTGCCCTACTACCACACCTTCAACCACCGCTCGAACCCCGCCGCCATCGAACTGGCGCAGGCGCTGCTGGCGCTGGCGCCGGTGCCGATGTCCAAGGTGTTCTTCGCCAACTCCGGCTCGGAGGCCAACGACAGCGCCGTCAAGCTGGTCTGGTACTACCACAACGCGAGCGGCCGCCCGGCCAAGAAGAAGATCATCGCGCGCCGGCGCGCCTACCACGGCGTGACGGTGGCGGCCGCCAGCCTGAGCGGCCTGCCCGCCAACCACCAGGACTTCGACCTGCCGATCGCGCGCATCCTGCACGTGGGCTGCCCGCACCACTACCGGGAGGCGCTGCCCGGCGAGAGCGAGGAAGCCTTCGCCACGCGCCTGGCCGAGGAGCTGGAGGCGCGCATCCTCGCCGAAGGCCCCGACACCGTCGGCGCCTTCATCGCCGAGCCGGTGATGGGCGCGGGCGGCGTGATCGTGCCGCCCGCCACCTACTTCGACAGGATCCAGGCCGTGCTGCGCCGTCACGACGTGCTGCTGATCGCCGACGAGGTGATCTGCGGCTTCGGCCGCACCGGCGCCATGTTCGGCTCGACCACCTTCGGCCTGCGCCCCGACATCCTCACCTGCGCCAAGGCACTGTCCTCCGGCTACCAGCCGATCTCGGCGGTGATGGTCAGCGCGCGCGTGCACGAAGCCATCGCCGCCAACAGCGGGCGCCTCGGCACCTTCGGCCACGGCTTCACCTATTCGGGCCATCCGGTGGCCACCGCGGTGGCGCTGGAGACGCTGCGCGTCTATGCCGACGAGAACATCCTGGCGCACGTGGCCGAGGTGGCGCCGCGCTTCCAGCAGGGCCTGCGCGCGCTGGCGCAGCGGCCCTGGGTGGGCGAGGTGCGCGGCATCGGCCTGATCGGCGCGGTGGAGCTGGTGGCGGACCGCGCCAGCGGACGGCCCTTCCCGCCGGCCGCCAAGGTCGGCGCGCGCCTGGCCCGGCTCGCGCAGGAAGAGGGCCTGATCGTGCGCGCCATGGGCGACGCCATCGCCTTCTGCCCGCCGCTGATCATCACTGCCGCGCAGATCGACGACATGCTGGCGCGCTTCGGGCGCGCGCTGGACCGGCTCGAGGCCACCCTCGCCGGGGAGGCAGCGGCCAGCGGAGCCACGGCGTGAAGCCGGACGCGAGCCTGCACGGCGGCGCGGTCCCGCTGGCGGCGGGCGCTGTGGCGGGCGCTGTGGCGGGCGCTGTGGCAGGTGCCGTGGCAGGTGCCGCCGCGCCAGCGCCCGCGCTGACGGCGGCGCAGGCCGCGGCGCGGCGCCGCCGGGGCATCGCGCTGTTCTTCTGCGCGCTGCTGGCCTTCGCCAGCTACGACGCCTTCTGCAAATGGATGCTGCGCACGCACGCCGCCACCCTGATGAACCTGACGCGCTACCTGGCCGTCAGCGCCATCGCCCTGGCCTGGCTGCTGCGCAGCGGCATGCCGCCGCTGCGCGCGATTCCCTGCAAGGGGCTGCTGCTGGCGCGCGGCACCGCGCTGGCCATCGTCGCCACCTGCTTCATGGCGGCGCTGCTGTGGATGCCGCTGGCCGAGGCCACCGCGATCTACTTCACCGCGCCGCTGATCATGGTGGCGCTGTCGCCCTGGCTGCTCGGCGAGCGCGTGCGGCCGGCGCAGTGGGTGGCGGTGCTGGCCGGCTTCGTCGGCATGCTGCTGATCGTGCGCCCCGGCAGCGACCTGCCGGCGCTGGGCACGCTGCTGATGGCGGTGTCGGCGGTCTGCTACGCCGTCTTCCAGCTGCTCACGCGGCGCCTGGCCGCGCAGGTGGAGGCGCCGGTGCTGTACGCTTCCACCGCGCTGGCCTGCCTGGTGCTGACCGGCGTGCCGGCGCTGGCGCTGCTGCCCGAGCCGCTGCCGCCCTGGCCCGAGCTGGCGCTGATGTTCGCCGGCGGCCTGTGCAGCGGCGCGGCACAATTGCTGCTGCTGGCGGCCTTCCGCCGCGTCGCGGCCGCCACGCTGGCGCCGCTGAACTACTTTCAACTGCTGCTCGCGGTGCTCCTCAGCAGCTTCGTCTTCCAGCGCCCGCCCGATGCCATCGCGCTCGCGGGCATCGCCCTGATCATGCTATCCGGCGGCTTCCTGGCTTGGCGCAGCACGCTGGCACCGCGCCGAGAGGATTGACGATGTCTACCGCAACGCTTGACGACCTGCCCGCCTTCTCCTCGATCGAGGTGTCCGACCTGGTGGCCGCCGTCGAGGCCCAGCTCACCCAGGCCATCGTGGAGGGCCGCCTGCCGCCCGGCAGCCGCATCGTCGAGGCCGAGATCGCGCGCCGCATGAACGTCAGCCGCGCGCCGGTGCGCGAGGCCGCGCGCCGGCTGGAGCGCCAGGGCGTGCTGGTGGCGCGCCCGCGCCACGGCTTCGCGGTGCGCACCATCACCACGCGCGAGATCGACGACCTGTTCCAGCTGCGCCTGAACCTGGAGCTGATGGCGGTGTCGCTGGCCTGCCGCCAGGCCTCCGACGCCGGCCTGGCGCGCCTGATGCAGATGGTCGACGAGATGGTGCGCGACGCCGACTCGCTGCCCCAGTCCGAGCGCGTGGCGCGCGACCTGGGCTTCCACACCTACCTGTGCGAGCTGTCCGGCAACGCCTACCTGCACCGCGTGTTCGTCAACATGCAGACCGAGATCCGCATGGTGGTGGCGCTGATCGACCGCGTCTACGCCGATCCGCGCGTGGTGGCCGAGACCCACCGCCCGATCGCGCGCGCGGTCGGGCAGCGCGACGAGCAGGCCGCGGCCGCCGCCCTGCGCTTCCATATCGAGGATGCACACACCCATTTGCGCGCTGTGTTCATGCAGAAGCAGGGCACGGCACCGATCCCCCCCAAGGAGCCCGCCCCATGAAAGTCGTCTACAGCGACCAGCATCTCGACCACGATCCGCGCCAGTTCCTGGTGCGCGGCCGCTTTAAGCGCAGCAACGAACAGCCCGAGCGCGCGCAGCGGCTGCTCGCCGCGGTGAAGGCCGGCGGCCACGCCGTGGTGGCGCCGGCGGCCTACGGCGCCGCACCGCGCGCCGCGGTGCACACGCCCGAGTACCTGCGCTTCCTGGAAACGGCGTACGCGCGCTGGCAGGAACTGGGCGATGCCTCCGAAGAGGTGCTGCCCAACATCCACCCCTTCCCCGGCCAGCCCTTCACCTACCCCGACAGCATCGTCGGCCAGGCCGGCTACCACATGGGCGACGCGGCCTGCTCGATCGGGCCCGCCACCTGGCGCGCGGCCACCGCCTCGGCCGAGGTCGCCACCCATGCCGCGCAACTGGTCGCCGACGGCGAGCGCGCCGTCTACGCGCTGTGCCGCCCGCCCGGCCACCACGCTTACGTCGACCGCGCCAACGGCTTCTGCTACCTGAACAACGTCGCCATCGCCGCGCAGCACCTGCGCCAGTGGCACGCCCGCGTGGCCATCCTCGACATCGACATGCACCACGGCAACGGCACCCAGGGCATCTTCTACCGCCGCGCCGACGTGCTGACCATCTCGCTGCACGGCGATCCGCGCCTGTTCACGCCCTTCTTCACCGGACACGCCCACGAGAAGGGCGAGGGCGACGGCCTGGGCTACAACCTCAACCTGCCGCTGGCGCGCGGCACCGGCGACGAGGCCTACCTGGCCGCGCTGCGCGGCGCCTGCGACACGCTGCGCGCCTTCGCGCCGGGCGCGCTGGTGGTGGCGCTCGGGCTCGACGCCCACGAACGCGACCCCTACCAGGCCCTGGCGGTGACCACGCCGGGCTTCGCCCGCATCACGGCGGAGATCGCCCGGCTCGGCCTGCCCACGGTGCTGGTGCAGGAAGGCGGCTACCTGTCCGACGATCTCGGCCCCAACCTGTCGAGCGCGCTGCGCGGCTTCGAGGGGGCGGCATGAGTGCGCGGGCAGAGGTGGCAGAGGCGGCGGGACCGGCGGCGCGGCCACCTGGCGCGGCAGGCATGGCAAGCACGGCGGCCGGTACCGCGGTGCTGAGCGACACCGTGCGCAAGGTGCCGCTCGAATGGGCGCAGACGCTGGCCGCCTGGCACTACGGGCTGACCGGACGCCTGAGCGTGCTGAGCGGCGAGCGCGACAGCAACTTCCTGCTCGAGGCCGATGCCGGCCACGGCGGCACGCGCGCGCGCCGCTTCATGCTGAAGATCTCGCACCCGGCGGAGTCCGCGCTGGTGGCCGACTTCCAGACCCAGGCGCTGCTGCATGTCGCCGCCACCGACCCGCTGCTGCCGGTGCAGCGCATCGAGCCCACCGTCGACGGGCGCGCCTCGCTGCAGGCCACCGCGCCCGACGGCACCGCGCGCGTGGTGCGGCTGTTCAGCTACCTGGACGGCGAGCCGCTGCCCAAGGCCGCACGCAGCCCCGCCCAGGCGCGCGCGCTGGCGCGCACGCTGGCGCGGCTGGACCTGGCGCTGCGCGAGCTGCGCCACCCCGCCGGCGAACTCGCGCTGCCGTGGGACATCCAGCGCGCCGACGAAGTGCGCGCGCTGCTCGAACACGTGGCGGATCCGCAGCGGCGCGCCATGGCGCTGCGCGTGCTCGACCGCTTCAGCATGCGCGTCAAGCCGCTGCTGCCGACACTGCGGCGCCAGCCCATCCACAACGACCTCAACCTGTACAACGTGCTGGTGGACCCCGCCGACCACGCGCGCATCGCCGGCATCCTCGATTTCGGCGACATGGTGCACGCGCCCCTGGTCAACGACCTGGCGGTGGCGGCGGCCTACCAGGTCGACCCCGCGGGCGACACGCTGGGCGCGCTGGCCGATTTCGTCGGCGCCTACCACGAGGTGCTGCCGCTCGCCGCCGACGAGGTCGCGGTGCTGTTCGACCTGCTGCAGGCGCGCCTGGTGATGGTGGTGGCCATCAGCGGCTGGCGCGCCGCGCGCGAGCCGGCCAACGCGGCCTACCTGATGCGCAACAACGCCATCTCCTGGCAGCGGCTGGAGGCCTGCACGGCGATCGCCCCGGGCCAGGCGGCCAGCGTGCTGGCGCGCCGCTGCGAGCTGGCATGAGCGGCGCCCCAGCGGCGCCGGTCCGGATACAGCGGACGCAACCGTCCGGTGAAACGAAGCGAGCCACGGAAACCATGCAAGCCATGCCAACTCTCCACGCAAGCGCAGCAAGCCAAGCCAACGAAGCCAGCGAAGCCAGCGAAGCCGACGAAGCCAACGAAGCGGCCGGGACGCAGGCCATGCTGGCGCGCCGCGCGCGCCTGCTCGGCCCCGCCTACCGGCTGTTCTACCAGGAGCCGCTGCACCTGGTGCGCGGCGAAGGCGTGTGGCTGGTCGACGCGCACGGGCGGCGCTATCTCGACGCCTACAACAACGTCGCCGCGGTCGGCCACTGCCATCCGCACGTGGTCGCAGCCATCGCGCGCCAGGCCGCCACGCTCAACACGCACACGCGCTACCTGCACGACGGCATCCTCGACTACGCCGAGCGCCTGCTCGGCACCATGCCGGCCGCGCTCGGCCACCTGATGCTGACCTGCACCGGCAGCGAAGCCAACGACCTGGCGCTGCGCATCGCCGCCGCCCACACCGGCGGCAACGGCCTGGTCATCACCCGCTTCGCCTATCACGGCGTCACCGCCGCGCTGGCCGAGGCCTCGCCCTCGCTGGGCACGCAGGTGCGGCTGGGCAGCCATGTGCGCACCGTGCCCGCGCCCGATCCGCGCCTGCCGCCGGAGCAGGTCGGCCCGGCCTTCGCGCGCCGCGTGCGCGCCGCCATCGCCGAGCTGCAGGCGAGCGGCCTGCGTCCCGCCGCCCTGCTGGTCGACACGGTCTTCTCCAGCGACGGCATCCTGACCGACCCGCCCGGCTTCCTGGCCGAAGCCGTCGACGCCATGCGCGCGGCCGGCGGCCTCTTCATCGCCGACGAGGTGCAGCCCGGCCTGGGCCGTACCGGCGAAGCGATGTGGGGCTTCCTGCGCCACGGCGTGGTGCCCGACCTGGTGACCATGGGCAAGCCGATGGGCAACGGCCACCCGCTCGCCGGCGTGGCGGTGCGGCCCGAAGTGATGGCCGCCTTCGGCAGCCAGTGCCGCTACTTCAACACCTTCGGCGGCAACCCGGTGGCGGTGGCGGCCGGCATGGCGGTGCTGGATGTGATCGAAGGAGAAGGACTGATGGCCAACGCCCTGCGCGTCGGCGCCTACTTGCGCGCACGGCTGGACGACCTGGCGCGCCTGCACCCGGCCATCGGCGACGTGCGCGGAGCGGGCCTGTTCACCGGCGTCGAACTGCTCGGCACCGATGCCGCGCGCGCGCCGGATGGCGCGGCCGCCGCGCGCGTGGTCAATGCCATGCGCCGGCGCGGCGTGCTGGTCAGCAGCGCCGGCGAGCACGGCAACGTGCTGAAGATCCGGCCGCCGCTGGTGTTCGGCGAAGCGCACGCCGACCTGCTGGTGGAAGCGCTGGCGGCCGCGCTGGAGGCTTGAAAGGCACGAGCGCGGCCGGCGCCTCCCGGCCTACTCGCCGCCGGGGGCGGGGGCGGGGGCGGGATATTTGCGCGCGTTGCGCTCCATCTTGGCCCGCACCGCCGCGTCCAGGTCCACCCCCAGCGCGGTCACCAGCTGCGCCAGGTAGATCGTGATGTCGGCCAGCTCCTGCTCCACATGCTCGCGCTCGGCGCCGGCCATCACCTCGCGCGATTCGTCCTCGGTCTGCCACTGGAAGATCTCGACCAGCTCGGCCACCTCGACGGACAAGGCCATGGCCAGGTTCTTGGGACTGTGATACTTGCCCCAGCCACGCGCCTCGCCGAAAGCGGCGGCGGCTTGCTGGAGGTTGCGGAGATCGATCAGGGACATGGCGACAAGCGCCCCGGCGGGCGCGCAAGACAACGGTTCGGGGCGTATTGAAGCATGGTTTGCGGTGGACGGGGCAAGGCGGTGGTGGCGCGATGGTCTGCGCGGCTGGCGGGCGCCTGCCCTCTCCCCCGGCCCCTCTCCCGCAGGCGGGAGAGGGGAGCGGACCGGCGCGGTGCGAATCCTGTCGTGCTGATCGAAGCCAACAGAGCCACCATCACCCTACCCCCGCCCCGACAGCGCCGCCGCCCACGCCGCCGGCGTCAGCCCATAGGCGCGCTTGAAGTGCCGCGTCATATGACTCTGGTCGGCAAATCCCGCTTCCAGCGCGGCAGCCCCGGCGGGGGTGCCGGCGGCCAGCAGGCGCCGCACCAGGTCGAGCTGGCGCTGGGTGCGGAAGCGGCCGGGGCTGGTGCCGAACAGGGCGCGGAACTGGCGCGCGAGGGTCCAGCGGTCGAGCCCGCTGGCGCGCTCCAGCGTCTCCATCGCATGGCGTTCGGCCGGGGTCGCGGCGATCAGTTCGCGCACGCGCTGGACGGCATCGAGCGCGCGCGCGCCCGGCCGCAGGGGCGTGCCGCCGGAGGCGGCCACCAGCAGGTTGGCCACCGCCACCGCGATCTCCACGCGCGCCAGCGCGTCGATCTCGCCGTCGAGATCCCAGACCCCGCTGGAGAAGCCTTCCGGCAGCAGCGCGCCGCCCACCACCGGCGCGCGCACGAAGGGCAGCGGGCGGCCGCCCAGCGCCTGCTGGACCAGGCCCGGATCGACGTAGACGATGCGGTAGCCGAAGCCCGCCTCGGTGCCGGCGCCGCCGTCGTGCAGTTCATCGGGGTGCAGGATGTGGCATTGCCCCGGCAGGCAGACGCGGCGCTCGCCGCGGTAGCGGAAGGTCTGCACGCCGGCCGTGGTGACGCCGATGGCATAGGTGTCGTGGCGGTGCGGCGCGAAGGCCTGCCCGTGGAAGAAGGCTTCGGCGCGCTCGATGCCGGCGCCGCCGCGGCCCATGCGGATGCGGTTGCCGCCCGCGCCGGGCGGCCGTGCACAATCGTTCAAGACACCTCCTCCAAGCCGGCCTAAAGTGGTCCTCGACGGTCTGCCCGCCGCGGCTGCCCAGCATAGCGCCAATCCACGGCGCAAGCATGCGGGCAGGCGGCGCCGGGCCCGGCCCATCCAAGGAGACGACAGACATGGCAATCGGATTCATCGGCCTGGGCGTGATGGGGCAGCCCATGGCGCTCAACCTGGCACGCGCGGGCACGCCGCTGGTGGTGTGGAACCGCAGCGCCGACAAGTGCGCGCCGCTGCGCGAGGCCGGCGCCACGGTGGCGGAGGACTGCGCGGCAGTGTTCCGCCAGGCACCCATCGTGATCCTGATGCTCGCCAACGACGCGGCGATGGATGCGGCGCTGGGCCGCGCCACGCCCGCCTTCGCCGCGCGCGTGGCCGGCCGCCTGGTGGTCAATATGGGCACCACCTCGGCGCAGTACTCGCGCGCGCTCGGCGACGACATCCGCGCCGCCGGCGGCCGCTACGTGGAGGCACCGGTGTCCGGCTCGCGCAAGCCGGCCGAGGCCGGCCAGCTGGTCGCGATGGTGGCGGGCGAGGCCGGCGACGTGGCCGAGGTGCTGCCGCTGCTGCGCCCGATGTGCCACCAGGTGGTGGAATGCGGCGCGGTGCCCGCGGCGCTGCTGATGAAGCTGGCCGTCAACCTGTTCCTGATCACCATGGTCACCGGCCTGGCCGAGGCCTCGCATTTCGCCCGCCGCCACGGCCTCGACATGGCGCGCTGGCAGGCCGTGCTGGATGCCGGCCCGATGGCCAGCGCCGTGTCGCGCATCAAGGCCGCCAAGCTGGTGGCCGAGGACTTCGAGGTGCAGGCCGCGATCCCCGACGTGCTGAAGAACAACCGGCTGGTGGCCGAGGCCGCGCGCGCCGCCGGCATCGCCTCGCCGCTGCTGGACGTGTGCCATGCACTCTACGGCGAGACGCTGGCGCTGGGCCTGGCGCAGGCCGACATGGTGGCCGTGGTGCGCGCCATCGAGGCGCGCACCGATGCCGGCGCTTGAAGGCAGCGCACCGCGCACGGGGAACCGCATGCGCCACACGGAGACACTGGACCGATGCCGTGTGCCGCTGGCAACGCTCCGCTGCGCCGGGCAGCGTGCCGGATGCGGCGCAATCCGTCCGATGAGTGACTTGAGCTAACCCGGGCCGCCAAATTGCGCTAGGCTTGCCGAACGCAGTGTCTTTCACGGCCCGCTTCGCGGCATGCCGTGGCGGGGGGCAAGCGGATGGACGACGTGCCGGGTGTTGTCGTCTGCCGGCGGTTCGGGCAGCGCACAGGGAAGGCAGCGGTGATCGGTGCGGCGGGCATCTTGCTGGCAGCCTGCGCCGTGGGGCCCGACTACCATTCGCCGGCGCCGCCCGCGGGCGACCGCGTCACCCCGCAACCCCTGCCCGCCCGCACCGTGGCCACGCCCGGCATGGCGGGCGATGCCGGTGCCGCGCAGCGCTTCGTCGCCGCCGAGGCCATCCCCGGCGACTGGTGGTCGCTGTTCCGCAGCGCCCCGCTCGACGCCCTGATCCGCGACGCCCTCGCCAACAGCCCCAACCTAGATGCCGCGCGCGCCGCGCTGCGCCAGGCGCGCGAGAACTACCGCGCCACCGCCGGCGGCAAGCTGCTGCCGGGCGTGGACGGCCAGCTCGGCGCGCAGCGCTCGCGCGTGTCCGGGCTGAGCTTCGGCGTGCCCGGCGCCAGCGAGGAGTTCACGCTCTACAACGCCTCGGTCAACGTCTCCTACACGCTCGACCTGTTCGGCGGCACGCGGCGCGAGCTGGAGGGACTGCGCGCGCGGATCGACTACCAGCAGTACCAGTGGCAGGCCGCCTACCTGGCGCTGACCGCCAACCTCGTCACCGCCGCCGTCAGGGAGGCCTCGCTGCGCGCGCAGATCGACGCCACGCTGCAGATCGCCGCCGACCAGCAGCAGCAGCTCGACCTGCTGGAACGGCAGTTCGCGCTGGGCGGCGTCAACCAGGCCGCGGTGCTGGCGCAGCGCACCACGCTGGCGCAGACGCGGGCGACCCTGCCGCCGCTGCGCCAGGCGCTGGAGCAGACTCGCCACCAGCTCGCCGTGCTGGCCGGCAGGCCGCCCAGCGACGACACGCTGCCGCGCTTCGCGCTGGCCGACTTCTCGCTGCCGCGCGACCTGCCGGCCAGCCTGCCGTCCGAGCTGGTGCGGCAGCGGCCCGACATCCTCGCCGCCGACGCGCTGCTGCACCAGGCCAGCGCCAATGTGGGGGTGGCCACCGCCGCGCTCTATCCCAAGCTCACGCTGACCGGCAGCTACGGCGCCGAGGCCCTGACGCCGGCCGGCCTGTTCCGCTCGGCCAACACCGTGTGGAGCCTGGGCGCCGGCGTGCTGCAGCCGCTCTTCCACGGCGGCCAGCTCAGCGCGCAGCGGCGCGCGGCCCAGGCCGCCTTCGAGCAGGCCGACGCCCAGTACCGCCAGACCGTGCTGCTGGCCTTCCAGAACGTGGCCGACACGCTGCGCGCGCTCGACAACGACGCGCACGCGCTGGCGGCCCAGGCGGACGCCGCCGCCGCCGCGCAGGCCTCGCTGGAACTGAGCCGGCAGCAGTACCGGCTGGGCGCGGTCAGCTACCTGACCCTGCTCGACGCGCAGCGCCAGTACCAGCAGACGGTGCTGAGCCTGGTGCAGGCGCAGGCGGCCCGCTACGCCGATACCGCCGCGCTCTACCAGGCCGTGGGCGGCGGCTGGTGGAATGCCCGCCAGGACCCGGACGTACGGCCGCCCGCCACCGTGCCGGCGCCGGAGGCCGCACCGGAGGTCGCACCGGAGGCCGCCCAGCTGGCAACACCGCGGGCGACGGCCGCCGGCAGCGCCCCCGCGACGGCAGCGGCCATATCCGCCAGATCGGCCGGCCCGGCCGTGGAGACCAGGCAATGAAGAAACGGATGGCGATCATGCTGCTCGGCGTCGGCCTGCTGCTGGCGGCGCTGGTCGGCTTCAACCTGTTCAAGGCGTATATGTTCAAGAAGTTCATGGCGGGCAACGCGGCGCCGCCGGCCACCGTCAGCGCCACGCGCGCGAGCTACCAGGTGTGGCAGCCGCAGTTGTCGGCGGTGGGCAGCCTGCGCGCGGTGCGCGGCGTCGACGTCACCACCGAGATCGCCGGCCTGGTGCGCCAGGTCCACTTCACCTCGGGCGCGCAGGCACGCGCCGGCCAGGTGCTGGTGCAGCTCAACGCCGATGCCGACGTGGCGCAGCTGCAGGCGCTGCAGGCCGCCGCCGAGCTGGCGCAGACGGTCTACGACCGCGACAAGGCCCAGTACGACATCAAGGTGATCGCCAAGGCCACGCTGGACGCCGACGCCGCCGATCTCAAGAGCAAGCGCGCCCAGGTCGCGCAGCAGACCGCCACGGTGGCCAAGAAGACCATCCGCGCGCCCTTCGACGGCAAGCTGGGCATCACCACCCTGAACCCCGGCCAGTACCTGAACCCCGGCGACGCCATCGTCACGCTGCAGGCCATCGACCCCATCTACGCCGACTTCACGCTGCCGCAGCAGGACATCGGCCAGCTCGCCGTGGGACAGGCCGTGCGCGCCGAAAGCAATGCCTGGCCGGGCCTGCCCTTCCCCGGCAGGATCACATCGATCAATCCCAAGGTCGACACCGCCACCCGCAACGTGCAGGTGGAGGCGCTGCTCGACAACCACGATGGCCGCCTGCTGCCCGGCATGTACGCCACCGTGCGCATCGACGTGGGCACGCCGCAGCGCCGCCTGACACTGCCGCAGACCGCCATCACCTACAACCCCTACGGCGCCACCATCTTCGTCGTGCAGCCGGCGCCCGCGCCCAGGCCCGGCGAAGCGCCGCCGCCCGCGCCCGGCGGCAAGCCCGCCGCGCCAATGCCGGTGGCGCAGCAGGTGTTCGTCACCGTCGGTCCCACGCGTGGCGACCAGGTCGCCATCGAGAAAGGCGTGGCCGAGGGCACCCAGGTGGTCACCAGCGGCCAGCTCAAGCTGAAGAACGGCACGCGCCTGGTGATCGACAACTCGGTGCGGCCGGCGGACGCGCCCAACCCGGCGCCGCAGGAACAGTAGGCGCGGCCGCGCGCGCCGACCGCCATACCGCCACACCATTACATCGTCATAGCGAGCGTGCCGCGATGAACCTCACCGACCTCTTCATCAAGCGCCCCGTGCTGGCCTCGGTGGTCAGCCTGCTGATCCTCGTGCTGGGCCTGCGCTCGCTGGCGAGCCTGCCGGTCAGCCAGTATCCGCACACCGAGAACGCGGTGGTCACCATCACCACCGCCTACTACGGCGCCAACGCCGAGACGGTGGCCGGCTTCATCACGCAGCCGCTGGAGGCCGCCATCGCGCAGGCGCAGGGCATCGACTACATGTCGTCGGCCAGCACCACCGGCATCTCCACCATCACCTGCACGCTGCGCCTGAACTACGACGCCAACCGCGCGCTGACCGAGATCAGCACGCAGATCAGCTCGGTGCGCAACCAGCTGCCGCCGCAGGCGCAGCAGCCCGTCATCACGGTGCAGGTGGGGCAGACCACCGACACCATGTACATGGGCTTCTACAGCGACGTGCTGCCCGGCAACAGCGTCACCGACTACCTGCTGCGCGTGGTCAAGCCGCGCCTGGATTCGGTCGAAGGCGTGCAGACCGCCGAGATCCTCGGCGCGCGCCAGTTCGCGTTGCGCGCCTGGCTCGACCCGCAACGGCTGGCCGCCTACGGCGTCACTGCGGCCGACGTCTACACCGCGCTGAGCAACAACAACTACCTGGCCGCGCTGGGCAACACCAAGGGCCAGATGGTCAGCGTGGACATCACCAGCAACACCGACCTGCACAGCGTCGACGAATTCAAGCAGCTGGTGGTGAAGTCGAAGAACGGCGCGCTGGTGCGGCTGCAGGACGTGGCCACCGTGGTGCTGGGCGCCGACAACTACAACTTCAGCGTGGCCTTCAGCGGCAAGCGCTCGGTCTTCATCGGCATCAAGACCGCGCCGCAGGCCAATGTGCTCGACGTGGCCGCGCGCGTGCGCAGGATCTTCCCCTCGATCCAGGCGCAGCTGCCCACCGGCCTGACCGGCAAGATCGTCTACGACGCCACCGAGTTCGTCACCACCTCGATCCACGAAGTGATCAAGACGCTGGTGGAAGCGCTGCTGATCGTCACGCTGGTGATCTTCCTGTTCCTGGGCAGCCTGCGCGCGGTGGCCATCCCGGTGATCGCCATGCCGCTGTCGCTGATCGGCACCTTCTTCGTGATGCTGGCGCTGGGCTACTCGATCAACCTGCTGACGCTGCTGGCGCTGGTGCTGGCCATCGGCCTGGTGGTGGACGACGCCATCATCGTGGTGGAGAACGTCGACCGCCACATGAAGGTGGAAGGCCGCCCGCCGCTGGAGGCCGCGCTGATCGCGGCGCGCGAGCTGGGCGGCCCCATCCTGGCGATGACGGTGGTGCTGGTGGCGGTGTACGTGCCGATCGGCTTCCAGGGCGGGCTGACCGGCGCGCTGTTCACCGAGTTCGCCTTCACGCTGGCCGGCGCGGTGGCGGTCTCCGGCGTGGTGGCGCTGACGCTGTCGCCGATGATGTGCGCGCGCTTCTTCAGCGCCGAGCAGGAGTCCGGCACCTTCGTGCAGTTCATCGACCGCCAGTTCGACCGCGTGCACCACGGCTACCGGCGCATGCTCTCCAGCCTGCTCGACACCTGGGTGGTGCTGGTGGTGATGGGCGCGCTGCTGCTGGCGGGCACGGTCTACCTGTTCATGACCTCCAAGACGGAACTGGCGCCGCAGGAAGACCAGGGCCTGGTGCTGTCGCAGATACAAGGCCCGCCGAACGCCACCATCCAGCAGATGCAGACCTATGCCGACCAGGTCTTCGCGCTGTCCAAGGATCTTCCCGAGTATGCGCAGATGTTCCAGCTCACCGGCACGCCCACGCTCAACCAGGGCATCGGCGGCGTGCTGCTGACACCCTGGGACAAGCGCAGCCGCGGCGCGCTCGAACTGCAGCAGGTGCTGCAGCAGAAGTGGAACAGCATCGCCGGCGCGCGCGTGGCGGCCTTCCAGTTCCCGCCGCTGCCCGGCTCGCAGGGCCTGCCGATCCAGTTCGTCATCAACACCACCGAGCCCTTCCAGAACCTGAACGAGGTCTCGCAGGCGGTGCTGGCCAAGGCGCGCGCCAGCGGCATGTTCTTCTTCGTCGACAGCGACCTCAAGCTGGACAAGCCGCAGAGCACGGTGGTGGTCGACCGCGACAAGGTCGGCTCGCTGGGCCTGACCCAGGCCGATGTCGGCGCCACGCTGACCGCCGCGCTCGGCGGCGGCTACGTCAACTACTTTTCCATCGCCGGCCGCTCGTACAAGGTGATCCCGCAGGTGCTGCAGGTCGACCGCCTGAACCCGTCGCAGATCCTCGACTACTACATCAACACGCCCGGCGCCGGCGTGGTGCCGGCCAGCACCGTGGCCCGGCTCGAGCACAAGGTGGTGCCGGAGTCGATCAACCACTTCCAGCAGCTCAATTCCGCCACCATCTCCGGCGTGCCGGTGCCCGGCGCCACCGAGGGCGAGGTGCTGGCCGCGCTGCGCCAGATGACGGTGGAAGCGGCGCCGGGCGGCTACTCGATCGACTATGCCGGGCCGTCGCGCCAGTTCGCGCAGGAGTCCGGCGGCTTCGTCATCACGCTGCTGTTCGCCACCATCATCGTGTTCCTGGTGCTGGCCGCGCAGTTCGAAAGCTTCCGCGACCCGGTGGTGATCCTGGTCTCGGTGCCGATGGCGCTGTTCGGCGCGCTGATCTTCATCAACCTGGGACTGGCCACGCTGAACATCTACACCCAGGTCGGGCTGGTCACGCTGATGGGACTGATCAGCAAGCACGGCATCCTCATCGTGCAGTTCGCCAACGAACTGCAGCGCGCCGGCCAGAGCAAGCGCGAAGCGCTCGAACACGCCGCCTCGGTACGCCTGCGCCCGATCCTGATGACCACCTTCGCCATGGTGCTCGGCGTGGCCCCGCTGGTGTTCGCCTCCGGCGCCGGCGCCGCCGGCCGCCACGCGATGGGGCTGGTGATCTTCACCGGGCTGTCGATCGGCACGCTGTTCACGCTGTTCGTGGTGCCGGCGATGTATATGTTCCTGGCCGCCGACCACCACCACGAAGCCCGCCGCGCCGGCGCCATCGGCGAAGACGCCACGGAGGCAGCGCAGCCGCAGACGCCGGCCGTGCCGTGAACGTGCCGCGCGGCGGCCCGCGCACCGCGCTGGTTTTCTCCCCTCTCCCGCCTGCGGGAGAGGGGCCGGGGGTGAGGGCAGGCGCTGGCAGGCCGTGGCGGGTGGGATCACACCAAGGGCTTCGCTGGATGTGCCACCTTGCTAAACCACCCCTCACCCCCGCCGTCTCCGCATGCGGGGAGAGGGAGCCAAGACCTCGTGCTTGGCGCTCGGTGTTGGTGGCTCTGGTGGCTCCGCTCAGCGCACCAGGTCCGGCCAGGGAAACGCCACCACCAGGTCCACGCGGCAGGTGGCCGGCGGCGCTGGCGTCAGGCGCAGCCGGCGCGGCGACAGGCCCGGATGGTTGCGCAACACGTCCAGCGCGCTGTCGGGCCCGGCCGCGCACAGCCACGCCGGCTTGGCATAGCCGTCCAGCAGGGCGCCGGCATCGGTACGGATGCGATCGGCCAGTTGCGCGGCATCTTCCGCCTCGCGCTGCAGCAGGATGCAACTGGCGTCGAGCGCGGCCAGTTCGCGCAGCAGATGCAGCCGCTGGCGCGCGGCGCCTGCGGGCGCGGCCTCGCCGAGGGTGGCGCGCACCAGGATCATCATGGCGTCGGCCAGGCTGCGCGCGCCGGCCAGTACCCAGCAGCCGGCCCGCACCATGGGCAGGTGCGAGGCCTGCCCCAGCACCAGCGCCAGCTCGAGGCGTCCTGCCGTGCGTGCGCGGCGCATGGCATCGACCGGCCCCATCGCGCTCCATGCCGCGCCCGCCGCGCCCGCCAGGCGCGCGGCATCGACCAGGTGCACCATCGCGTCGGAGCGCGTGCGTGCCCGCTCGGCCAGCTGCCACTCCAGCGCGCCGTCGAGCGCCGGCCAATCGGCCAGCACGCCCAGCGTCTCCGCTTCCGAGAAGCCCCAGCGCTGGACCGCCATGCGCGCGGGCCGCGACGGCTCGTGCGGCGCCGGCTCGGCATGTCCGTGCCGGGCGGCGGCAAGGATGAGGTCGTTGTATGCCATGGCCGGCTCTCCTGTGGTCCGTCGCAGGCCGGTCCGCAGCGCACAGCGGCCTTCCGCCTGCCCGGCTTCCACCATAGCACCCGGATCCGGCGCAACGCTACCTCGCGGTGGCGGTTACCGCCCGTTCAGGCATGGGCCAGGCGCCGCGGCAGTTCCTCGACCAGGGCGTCGATGGCCACGCGCACGCGCAGCGGCAGGCGGCGCGAATGCGGCCACAGCGCGTGGATATCGGCCGGCACCACGGCATCGTCGCCGCTCACCAGCGCCAGCCGGCCGTCGCGCAAGGCGGGCGCGACCAGCCAGCAGGGCAGCCAGGCCAGCCCGGCGCCGGCGATCGCCGCGTCGGCGATGGCCTGCAGGTCGTCGAAGCGCAGCCGGCTGGCGATGCGCGACTCGACCGGCGCGCCATCCTCCCCGCGCAGCAGCCACGGCATCGGCCGCCCGGCCCGCACGTAGGCAATGCCGGCGTGGCCGTCCAGGTCTGCCACGCTGCGCGGGTGCCCGTGGCGGGCCAGGTAGGCCGGCGCGGCGCAGATGCTCATGTGCTGCACCCCCAGGCGCCGCGCCGCCAGCGCAGTGGTATCGGGCAGCGGCCCGACCCGCACCGCCAGGTCGAAGCCATCCTCCACCAGGTCGACGATGCGGTCCGAGAAGCAGACCTCCACCTCCAGCGCGGGATGGCGCTGCGCCAGCGCCTGCAGCACCGGCGCCACGCAGTGCCGCCCGAACAGGACCGGCACGGCGACGCGCAGCCGGCCGGACGGCTCGCAGCGCCCGCTCTCGAAGCCGGCCTCGGCCGCCGCCAGTTCGGCCAGCGCGCGCACGCAGTGCTCGTAGTAGGACTGGCCGTCGTCGGTCAGGCTCTGGCGCCGCGTGGTGCGGTGGAACAGGCGCACGCCCAGGCGCTGCTCGAGGCGGGCGACCTGCTTGCCCACCGCCGAGCGCGTCACGCCCAGGCGCTGCGCCGCCACGGCGAAGCTGCCGGCCTCCGCCACCGCGACGAAGACTCCCACCCCATCCAGCTTGTCATTCATGGATTGCATCTTCTATGGAACCGATTGGCAGACAAAATCTATCCAATGCATCGTACAGCGCTCCGATATCGTAGCAACAGATCGACGGCAGGCGCACGTCCCGATGGCATCCCGATGGCATCCCGATGACGTCCCGCCCGGCCGCAAACCCACCCTGGAGCGCCCCATGAAGGCCTATCGACTCACCCCCGGCGCCGGCCTGTCCGGCCTGGAACGCATCGACCTGCCCACCCCGCAGCCCGGCCCGCACGAGGTCGTGGTGCGCATGCGTGCCGCCGCCCTCAACTACCGCGACCTGATGTTCGCGCGCGGCAACTACCTGAACCGGGGGTGGGAGCCGCTGGTCCCGCTGGGCGACGGTGCCGGCGAGGTGGTCGCCACGGGTGCGGCCGTGACCCGCTTCCGTCCCGGCGACCGCGTCATCCACAGCTATTTCCCCGGCTGGATCGACGGCGAGCCCGACCCGGCCAAGACCGCGGGCTCCTTCGGCACGCACTTCCATGGCACGCTGGCCGAGGCCTTCGTCGTGCCCGAACAGGCGCTGGTGGCCATGCCCGCGCACCTGGACTATGCCGAGGCCGCCACGCTGTCCTGTGCCGGCACCACGGCCTGGAACGCCCTGTTCGCCGCCGGCGGGCTGCAGCCCGGCGCCAGCGTGCTGCTGCTGGGCACCGGCGGGGTTTCCATCCTGGCCCTGCAGATCGCCAAGGCGGCCGGACTGCGCGCCGTGCTGACCTCCTCCAGCGACGACAAGCTGGCGCGCGCCCGCGCGCTCGGCGCCGACGCCACCATCAACTACCGCACCACGCCCGACTGGCAGCACGAGGTGCTGCGCCTGACCGGCGGCCGCGGCGTCGACCTGACACTCGAAGTCGGCGGCGAAGGCACCTTCGCGCGTTCGCTGGCGGCCACGCGCCTGGGCGGCACAGTGGCGCTGATCGGCGGCGTCAGCGGCTTCGGTGAGACCACCCTCGCGCCGCTGGCGCTGATCGGCGGCGCCAAGCGCATCGCCGGCATCCTGGTCGGCAGCCGCGCCATGCTCGAGGCGCTGGCCCGCTTCGTCGAAGTGAACCGCATCCGCCCGGTGGTGGACCGCGTGTTCGCCTTCGACGCCGCCGCCGAAGCCTATGCCCACCTGGAGGCCGGGCGGCATTTCGGCAAGGTGGTGGTGCAGGGCGTGGAGTAGCCCGGCGGGTCGCTCCCGCGCGTAGCTACCCCGCCATGCGCCACAGCTCGGCAGCGTGCGACAGCAGATACAGCACGCAGCCGACCATCGCGCCCACCACCGTGCCGTTGACGCGGATACGCTGCAGGTCCTTGCCGATGTGCAGCTCGATCAGCCGCGACATCTCGGCCGCGTCCCAGTTGCGCACCGTATCGCGGATATGGCGCGTGAGGAATTGCGCGAACTCGGGCGCCATGGCGCGCGCCGCCTCCTCCAGCCGGCCGTTGAGCGAGGCACGCAGGGCCGGATCCTGCGCCAGCGCGCCGCCCAGCCAGCCGGCGGCCTCCCGCACGCGCGCGCGCAGCAGCGAGTCGTCGCGCTCCAGGTCCTGCCGCAGCCAGCCGCGCAGTTCGTCCCACAGCTGGCCGACATAGGCATTGAAGGCGGCATCGTCCTGCACGTAGCGCTGGATGGCCTCGGCCCGCTCGAGGAAGGCAGGGTCATGCTTGAGACGCTCGACCAGCCGCGCCGCCGCTTCGTCGAAGCGCTGGCGCAGCACATGGCCGCGATCGTTGCCGACCTGGTCGAGCACGCTGCGCAGCGCGTCGGCGATCAGCTCCGAGCCATTGGCGCCGATCCACTCCGACGGCAGCACCTTCTCCTTGAGCGGATGCTCGCGCTTGAGCCACTCGACGATGCGCGCGGCGATGAAGGCCTGGGTCTGCGGCTGCCGCAGCAGCGCCAGCAACTGCTCGATGCCGGCGTCCAGCAGCTCCTGGTGGCGGCCGCCGCGCGTCAGGCTCTCCAGCGCGATGCCGGCGGTGCGCGACCAGTCCACCTTGCCGATGGCGGTACGCACCGCCGCACGCACGAAGCCCCGGATGCGCTCGTCGTCCATCACCGCGAGCGCGCCGCCCAGCAGCCGCGTGGCATAGGTGCCCAGGCGCGCGGCATGGTCGGGCGACTGCAGCCAGTCGGTCGCCCGCTGCGCGGGATCGTGCTTGCGGATCAGCCCCACCAGCGAGGCATCGTCGAGAAAGCGGTCCTTGACGAAGGCCGCCAGGTTGTCGGCGATCTCATCCTTGTGGGCGGGAATGATGGCGGTGTGGCGCGACACCAGCGGAATCGGCACGCGCCGGAACAGCGCCACCACGGCGAACCAGTCGGCCAGGGCGCCCACCATGGCGGCCTCGGCGACGGCCTTGATCCAGCCGACGGCGAAGCCCGGCGGCAGCCAGGCGGTGATGGCGAAGACCAGCGCCGACAGCCCCAGCAGGGCCAGGGCGCGCGCCTTGCTGCGCTTGAGTTCGGTTTCCTTGTCCATCGGCGACGCGGCGGGAAGTCCAGCGGGAAGTCAGGCGGGCATTGTCGCACCGGGCGGCGCGGTGGTGCGGTGGTGGTGCGGTGGTGGTGCGGTGGTGGTGCGGTGGTGGTGCGGTGGTGGTGCGATGGTGGTGCGGGTGAACGGTGGCTGGCCGCGGCAGGCATCGGCGGCCGGCCCGTGCCGCCTTGCCAGCGCAGCAGCGCTACCGCAGCAGCACCAGTTGCGGCACCGCGTCGGCGCCGCTCCAGACGATGGCGTTCTGCCCATAGTGCCGGCCCAGCGCCTCGGCCGCCTCGCGCGCCAGGCCCAGCACCAGCAGGCTTTCCTCGCCGGCCCAGCCATTGCTGGGGTGCTGGCCGATGCCATCGATATAGCGCAGGCCCGTGCGCATCAGTCCCTGTGCCAGCGCCTGCTGGCGCACGGCATTGGCGGCGGCATTGGCGGCGGCGTCGGGATCGGGCTGGCTATAGGGGTTCCAGGCCGTGATGAAGGCGCTGCAGCGCACGCCCGCCGAGGCGTGCAGCACGGCCAGCGCCTCGCAGCGCTCGCCGATGCGCATCGTGAACGGCATGCCGCCGCGCACGCGGTAGTGAGTCTCCAGGTAGGCCTGGAGCGTGGCGGCATCGATAGCGGTGGTGGTGTTGGGGGACACGGCAGGACTCGCATCGGCCGGGGCGGCTGCGCGGGCGGAACGCCGTTGCCACCGTCCCCATGGAATCAGGGCTTCCGATTGGAGCATGGCGCTTCGCGCAACGTCAAGGCCACGCGCGGCGCGCTTCAGCGGCCGGCCGCCGCGCCGGGTTCCGCATCGGTTGCAGCATCGGTTGCGGCATCGGTTGCCGCAGCGATTGCCGCATCGGCGGCCACCTCCGCCTCCAGCGGATACACCGGCCGCGCCAGCTTGCGGAACGGAAACTGCGCATAGCGCGAACTGGTCACGCCGCCGCCGTCGCACTCCACCACCGCGCGCGCGATCGGCACGAACACCGGGCGGCAGTACATGCGCGACTTCAGCAGCAGGAAGCGCTGCGCGCGCGGGTCCACGCCGATATGGGTGAAGATGCCCAGGTCCCAGTGCTCCTGCGGCGTCTCGGTGACGATCACCAGCGCGGCCCCGGTGTCGAGCAGCGCGCTGCGGCCCATGCGGATGCGCTCGCCGGTATAGGTGGGGCCGCTGATGGTGTACTCGCCGTCGCTGAGGGCGGCGACGCGGCCGCTCAGCACGAGCGGCTCAGGGAACAGGCCGAGCTGCGCCAGCGGCACCTTGTTGCCAACCGGCAGCGTGACGCTGGCGCCGACGCCGGCCGCGGCCAGCGCGGCCACCGCCTGCGCATCGTTGAGCGGCCCCACGGCGATGCCGTGCAGGCCCTGGCGCAAGGCTTCGCGCAGCACCGCCATGTCGTCGCAGGTGCCGCCTGACATGCAGTTGTCGCCATGGTCGAGCAGCAGCACCGGGCCGCTGCCGCCGCCCGCGGCCAGCGCCGCCGCGCGCGCGATCGACTGCGCCAGCGGCTCGCTCTCGTAGACGAAGCCGGCGCGCTCCTGCCAGATCTGCGCGGCCAGGCGGTCGGCGGCCGCCTGCGCGGCGGCGGCATCGCCATCGGCCACCGCCAGCACGCTGAGGCAGGGCGCGGCGATATCGGCCAGGCTGAAGCCGGCCAGCACCGACACCGCCAGCATGCCCTGCGCCTCCATGCGCTGCGCGGCCTCCACCGCGCGCCGCAT
Organism: Cupriavidus malaysiensis; assembly: GCF_001854325.1. Lineage (NCBI taxonomy): Bacteria > Pseudomonadati > Pseudomonadota > Betaproteobacteria > Burkholderiales > Burkholderiaceae > Cupriavidus > Cupriavidus malaysiensis. Next base: position 459,842 of record NZ_CP017754.1, on the reverse strand, counting down.
CGCGCCTTCGGCGGTGGCGCTGCGCAGGGTGTGGCTGAGCAGCGGCAGGCGCCGCCACGCCAGCGCGGGACGCGCCTCGCCGCGCAGCCCGGCCAGCAGCAGGCGGCCGGCGTGCGCACCGCTCTCGTACATGTCGACGTGCGGATAGGTCTTGAAGCTGACCATCACGTCGGCGTGGTCGACCATCTTCTGCGTGACGTTGCCGTGCAGGTCCAGCGAGACCGCGATGGGCGCCTGCGGCAGCACCGCGCGCAGCCGCTCCAGCAGATCGCCTTCGCCGTCGTCGCTGTTCTCCGCCACCATGGCGCCGTGCAGGTCCAGCATCACCGCGTCGCAGCCGGGCGCGGCGGCGACGATGGCGTCGCACAGCGCGGTATAGGCCGCGGCCGCGACCGTGCCGCTCGGGTTGGCGCCGGCCGCCAGCGCCACCACCGGCGTATGGCCGGCCGCCTCGACCAGGTCGATGAAGGCGGCGATGGCCGTGCGCGTGCCCCGGCTGGCGCGGCAGGCATCTTCGCCGTAGCGCGGATGGAAGGATGCCAGCGGCGTGGCGATGGGCGAGAAGGTGTTGGTCTCGTGGTTGAGGCGGGCGATCAGGATTCTCATGGCGGGGGATGGCTCCTGGGGATGGCTGTGGCGACGACGGTCGGGATGCGCTGCGATGAGCCTCAGTCTAGCGACAGCCGCGCCGGCTGGAAATGGCGGAATTGCCACTTGCACGCTGGCCCCGCAGGACTGCCGCCTCGTGCCGGAGCCGGCACCACAAGTGCACCGCACCAGACACCACAAGTGGCGCATATGGCACGAATCCAGGCGAAGCCGCAAAAATGTCCAGACATTACGCCGTCGCCCCTCAAGTCCGCGCCGGGCGGGCCGTAAATCCCTCCGATTTGCCGCGCCCCCCGCCCTACCCGGGCAACAGCACAGGAGCACTCATCCATGTTCGCATCCCTACGCGCCCGCATCGTGGCCCTATCCGTGGCCATCGTGGTGGCAGCGCTGACCATCAATGCCATCCTCAACTACGTCGTCGCCGACCGCTACAACGACGCCTCCATCAGCGAAACGCTGTCCGCCATCGAAGGCGGCCACGTGGAAGCCATGGGCGAATGGGTGGCCGGCCACGTGCAGATGATCGTGTCGCTGCAGGACGCCGTGCTGCAGCCCGAGCCCGAGGCCGCGCTCAAGCTGGTGGCGGCCGCCGGCGGCTTCACCAACGTCTACGTCGGCTATGCCGACCACACCGCCCGCTTCTCCAACCCGACCGGCATCCCGCCCGGCTACGACCCCACCGTGCGCCCCTGGTACCAGCAGGCCGCCAAGGCCGGCAAGCCGGTGGTGACGCCGCCCTACGTGGACGCCGGCACCGGCAAGCTGGTGGTGGCCTTCGCCGTGCCGGTGCTGAAGGACGGCGAGCTCAAGGGCGTGGTCTCGGGCGACGTCAACATGGACAGCGTGGTGGCCAACGTCAAGTCCATCCGCCCCACCCCGGCCAGCTTCGGCATGCTGGTGGCGCGCAGCGGCGAGATCGTCGCGCACCCGGACGACAAGCTCACGCTCAAGCCCGTGACCGACCTCGTGCCCGCGCTGGACACCGGCAAGCTCGCCGCGCTGGCCGGCGCCGAGGCGCCGCTGCCGGTGCAGGCGGGCGGCGTGGCCAAGCTGCTGTTCGCGCGCCCGGTGCCGGGCACCGACTGGCTCGCCGTGCTGGCGATGGACCAGGCCGAGGCCGGCGCCGGAATGCGCTCGGTGCTGTGGACCTCGCTGCTGGCGCTGGTGGTGATCGCGGTACTGGCCGCCATCATCGTGGCCGGCGCCACCGGGGTCTCCTTCCGCCGCCTGACGCAGATCCGCGATGCCATGCGCGACATCGGCCGCGGCGAAGCCGACCTCACGCGCCGCCTGCCCGCCGACGGCCGCGACGAGACCGCGCAGATCGCCCAGGCCTTCAACGCCTTCGCCGACCAGCTCGCCGGCGTGATGCGCCAGATCCGCGACGCCAGCGCCTCCGTGCATGCCGCCGCCGACGAGATCGCCGCCGGCAACAACGACCTGTCGCGCCGCACCGAATCCGCCGCCGCCAGCCTGCAGCAGACCGCCGCCTCGATGGAGCAGATCACCGCCACCGTCGGCCAGTCCGCCAGCTCCGCCCAGCAGGCCGACCATCTCGCCGTTGCCGCCGCGCAAGGCGCCGGCAACGGCGGCAGCGCCATCCAGGACGCCATCGTCACCATGGGCGCCATCGAACAGGCCGCGGTCAAGGTCTCGGACATCATCGGCGTGATCGAGGGCATCGCCTTCCAGACCAATATCCTGGCGCTCAACGCCGCGGTGGAAGCCGCCCGCGCCGGCGAACAGGGCCGCGGCTTCGCCGTGGTGGCCGGCGAAGTGCGCGCGCTGGCCCAGCGCAGCGCCCAGGCCGCCAAGGAGATCAAGACCCTGATCGAAAGCACCGTGGGCAGCGTCAGCACCGGCTCCGGCCAGGTACGCCGTGCCGGCGACACCATGCAGCGCATCGTCGGCGACGTCGGCAAGGTCAGCCGCATCATCTCCGAGATCTCGCAGGCCGCCGGCGAACAGACGCGCGGCATCCAGGAAGTGAACCAGGCCGTCAGCCAGCTCGACCAGATGGTGCAGCAGAACGCCGCGCTGGTGGAGCAATCGTCCGCCGCCGCCGAAGCACTGCAGACGCAGGCCGCCAGCCTGGCGGGCGTGGTGGGGGGGTTCCGGCTGCACTGAGGCTGGAGACAGCGGCGGCGCTGCGGCGATGCGGCGCGGCGGCGCGTTGTCGCTTGGTGCGGGCGCCGGCCCTCACCCCCGCCCCTCTCCCGCAAGCGGGAGAGGGGAGCGAAACAGCGCGGTGCGAACCAGGTCGCGCTGGACGAAGCCGACGAGATACGCCAACACCGCGCGCCAAGCACGAGGTCTTGGCTCCCTCTCCCCGCATGGGGAGAGGGTGGGGGTGAGGGGTGGTTTAGCAAGGCGCCACATCCAGCGAAGCCCTCGGTGTGGTCCAGCACGCGAGCGCACAGACGAAGCCGCCAACGCGCTCCCAACCCGCCTCCACTCAAACCTCCTGAAACAACCTCGCACAAGCGAAATCGACGAACACCCTGAGCTTGGGTGACAGCTGCCGGCTCGATGGCCACAGGATGGAGAACTGCCCCGGCGCCTTGCAGTGCGCATCCAGCACCGGCACGAGCTGCCCCGCTTCGATCGCGTCGCGCACCAGGAAGTCGGGCATGTAGCCGATGCCGAAGCCGGCCATCACCGCGCCGCGCAGGGCTTCCATGTTGTTGCAGGTCATCGCCGTGCGCAGGTCCGGCGGCTCGCCGCCGTCGTCCGCCAGCGCCCAGGGCTGCAGCTTGCCGGTGGTCGGGAAGCGGTAGCGCACGCAGGCATGCGCCACCAGCTCGCGCAGCGTGCGCGGCGTGCCGGCGGCGGCGAGATAGCCGGGCGTGGCGCACAGCTTGAAGCGGAAGGGGCCGAGGCGGCGCGCCAGCAGGCTGGAGTCGCTGAGCGTGCCGCTGCGGATCACCGCGTCGAAACCGCCTTCGATGACATCCACCAGCCGATCGTTGAAATCGAGGTCCAGCTCGACCTCGGGATAGCGCTGCGCGAATTCCGGCAGCACCGGCAGCAGGAAGCGGTAGCCGATCGCCGGCAGGCTGACGCGCAGGCGCCCGCGCGGGCGCTCGGCGGCGGCGGACAGCGTGGCGCGCGCCTCGTCGAGTTCGTCGAGCGCGCGCCGGCAGCTGGCGTAGAAGTGGCGCCCCTCCTCGGTCAGCGTGACGCGGCGCGTGGTGCGATGGAACAGGCGCACGCCCAGCGAGCGCTCCAGCCGGGCAACGGTCTTGCCCACCGCCGAGGCGGAAATGCCCAGCGCGCGGCCCGCGGCCACGAAGCTGAGCGCCTCGGCCGCGCGGACGAAGGCGGCGATGCCGCCGAGCGGGTCCGCGCCTGCCTGATCATTCATGGTCGCTCCGATGATTGCCGGCACATCGGCAGGCCGGCCGGCAATGCCCGGCCGTCCCGCGCGCGGCCGGTCCGGCTTCGGTCCGCGCATGCATTGCGGAATTCTATTCCGCAGTCAGCGGAAGCTGGCGTGGTTTTTCCCTGATTCATTCCCCTCTATCGTTCATCGCTCGCCCGGCGCGGCCCCGGCCATATGGCACGACGGCAGGCACGACGGCAGGCACGACAGCGGGCACGACAGCGCGCCGGCCACCTTCCCCAGGCCCTTCCAACCCATCCAGGAGCGACCATGGATCACCCCCACCCGGCCGGCCCCGCGCGGCGCCGGCTCGCCATTCTTGCGGCGGTCTGCCTCGCGGCGCTCGCCCTGCCCCTCAGCTTTTCCGGCGGCGCCGTCGCCACGCCGGCCATCGGCCGCGATCTGGGCGGCAGCGCGGTGGCGCTGCGCTGGATCACCAATGCCTTCATGCTGACCTTCGGCAGCCTGCTGATGGCGGCCGGCACGCTGGCCGACCGCTACGGCCGCAAGCGGCTGTTCGCGCTGGGCACGGCCGCTTTCGCCCTGTGCTCGCTCGCCCTCGGGCTGGCGCCATCGCTATGGGCGGTCGACCTGCTGCGCGCGGCGCAAGGCGTGGCCGCGGCGGCGGCACTGGCGGGCGGCACCGCCGCGCTGGCGCAGGAATTCGACGGCCCGGCGCGCACACGTGCCTTCAGCCTGCTGGGCACCACCTTCGGCATCGGCCTGGCCTTCGGCCCGGTGCTGGCCGGCTGGCTGATCCACACGGTCGGCTGGCGCGCCATCTTCCTCAGCAGCGCGGCAGCCGGCGCGCTGGCGCTGGCCGTCGGCGTGCCGCGCCTGCGCGAATCGCGCGACCCGCACGCCGGCGGGCTGGACCGCGCCGGCACGGCCACCTTCACCGGTGCGCTGTCCTGCTTCACCTTCGGCCTGATCCAGGCGCCCGAGAGCGGCTGGTCCAGCCCGCTGGTGATCGGGCTGCTCGGCGCCGCCGCGCTGCTGGCGGCCGCCTTCGTCGCGGTGGAGCGGCGCGCACCGCGGCCGATGCTGGATCTCTCCCTGTTCCGCTATGCGCGCTTCGTCGGCGTGCAGGTGCTGCCGATCGCCACCTGCTACGGCTACATCGTGCTGCTGGTGCTGCTGCCGCTGCGCCTGATCGGCGTCGAGGGCTTCGATGAGATCGATGCCGGCTGGATGATGCTGGCGCTGTCGGGCCCGATGCTGGTGGTACCGCTGGCGGCCGCCGCGCTCACGCGCTGGCTCGCGCCCGGCATCCTCTGCGGCCTCGGCCTGCTGCTCGCGGCGGGCGGCCTCTGGTGGCTCAGCCTCGCGCTGCGCGCGGGCGCCGGCCCGGCCGCGCTGGCGCCGCTGCTGCTGATCGGCCTCGGCACCGCCCTGCCCTGGGGCCTGATGGATGGACTCTCGGTCAGCGTGGTACCCAAGGAGCGCGCCGGCATGGCCACCGGCATCTTCAGCACCACGCGGGTGGCCGGCGAGGGCATCGCGCTGGCGGTGGTCAGCGCCGTGCTGGCCGCGTTGACGCAGCAGCGCCTGCTGGCGGGCATGCCGGCGGCCGACGCGGGCCGGACGGCATATGACGCCGCACAAGCCGCAGCGCAACTTGCCGCCGGGGACTTCGCCCATGCCGCGGCATGGCTGCCGTCGGTGGCGGGCGCCACGCTGCGGCAAGGCTATGCCGACGCCTTCGGCCTGCTGTTGCGCGGGCTGGCGGTGGTGACCGCCCTGTGCGCGATCGCCGTGTTCGTCTTCCTCAGCGGCCGGGAGCGCAGCGCGCCGGATGCGGCCGGCGCTGCCACGGCGCCGTGACGCCGTGACGCCGCAGCGCCATGACACCGTCACGCGGACGCGGGCAGGCCCCGGCCCGGCGGGGCCCGCCAGGGCTCACCGCTCAGCCGCAGCTCAGGCGTGCACGCCCGCCGCCCCGGCATCCGCCGCGCGCCGGTACGCCTTCAGCCACAGCAGGTCCACCAGCAGCATCGCCGCCGAAGTCATGCCGAGCATGAAGAGCGCGGACTTCACCACATCGTCGCCGAAGGGCCGGAAGCCGGAAAACGGGTCGCGGGAGAGCGAGCGGCCCGATGCGGCCAGGCCAGCCGCCATCCGGCCCGCATGCAGACCCGCATGCGGACCCGCGGACCGCATGCCGGCAAGCAGGCGGCCCCGGCCGTATATCACCACGGCCGGGACCGCCGCCCGACGACAGCGCGCCAGGCACGCTGGATGACCCCGCCGACGCGTCACCGCGACGGGGATGCCGCCGGCAGCACCGCTGCCATCCGGCGACCAGCCGCCGCCGGCAGGCGCCACCGGCCGGTGCCTCGGCACCGCCGGTACTCGCCGCCTGCCGGCGGCCGCTTGTGGAAGCCCGACCGTGGGGGGGCGCGCCCGCCCTCGCTCTCTTCTCGGGCAAGGTAAGGGACAAGCCGCGGACGGACTTCCGGCAAAGCGGCGGGCCGTTTCCACCGGCCCGCCCCGTTACGCGGCCGCGCGGCGGCGTAACGAGGGGCAGCGGGAAACGCCCGGGACCCGGCACAGGGTGGCATGCGGGAGGCTGACAACGCCGCCTCCTCTGGGACCCCTCCGTACCCTGCCCCGATCCTCTTAGCGATCTTCATGCTATCCGCTCGCGTGAGTGCAAAGCTGACGAAATCTGACAACCAAGGGAATGTCCGGGGTATGGCAGGCATGTGGCGGGCGAATATCGGGCAGCTGGCGGGCCCGCTGCAGAGGTAGGTAGGGCGAAGGGGCGAAGCGCGGCCGCGCTTGCCGGTCCGGCGCCCGGGGTTCAGGGCCGGAGGATCAGGTGAAGGGAGAGATAGCCGAGCGCCCCGCGCCGCACACGAAGGGGGGGCGCTCAGCGCTTCGCGGACGTCGCCCGCAGCGGTACCTCAGGCAGGCCCCGCACCGGCGCGCCCAAGGCAGCGAGCCGCTTGGCTGCCTGGATCCGCACGAAGGTGCGCAGCGCCTCGCGAAAGAGTTCGGCCTCGTCCATCGGCGGATCGGCCGAGGCCAGCGCCTCCAGCGCCTGCTGGGTCAACTCGTCGTCGATCGTGATCGTGGTCTGCATCGGGTGCCTCACGCTGCCATGCCGGCCGGAGAGACCAGATGGTATCCATCGCGGGCAGGATCGCGTGAGCCCCAGATTGCACCAAGGCACCTGGTAGACCGGCGCCTGCGCAGCTCCACCTAGTCCAGCTTGGTGCCGGACTCCTTGATCACCGTGGCCCAGCGCCCGATGTCCTGCCGCACGCGCGCGCCGAACTGCTCCGGCGTGCCGCCCAGCACCGCGGCGCCCTGCTCGCCCAGCTTGCGCACCAGCTCGGGCGACTGCAGTGCCTTGTTGAAGGCGGCGTTCAGGCGCGCCACCACCTCCTTGGGTGTGTCGCCGGGCGCGACGAAGCCGAACCAGGTGGTGGCGTCGAAGCCGGGATAGCCGGATTCGGCAATGGTCGGCACCTGCGGCAGGTCGTCGATGCGCCTGGCCGAGCTGACCGCCAGCGCGCGCAGCTTGCCGCCCTGGATATGGGCCAGCAGCGTCGGCACCGACGACATATAGAGCTGCACCTGCCCGCCCAGCAGGTCATTGAGCGCCTGCGAGACCCCCTTGTACGGCACGTGGGTCAGGTGGATGCCGGCGGCCTTCTGCAGCAGCTCGCCGGTCAGGTGCGCCACCGTGCCGTTGCCCGGCGAGGCGAAATTGAGCGCGCCCGGCTTCGCCTTGCTGGCGCGCACCACGTCGGCCAGCGTCTTGTAGGGCGAGCCGGCCGGCGTCACCAGCACCAGCGGCGCGCTGGCCACCAGGCCGATCGGCGTCAGGTCCTTGAGCGGGTCATAGGGCAGGCGCGGATACAGCGTGGGATTGATGGCGAGGTTGCTGGTCTGCCCCAGCGCGATGGTGTAGCCGTCGGCGCGCGACTTGGCGGCGGCATCCACGCCCAGGTTGCCGCCCGAGCCCGGCTTGTTGTCCACCACGAAGGTCCAGCCGGTCGACATCGCCACGGTATTGGTGATCTCGCGCGCGATGATGTCGGTGCCGCCGCCCGGCGGGAACGGCACGATCACGCGGATGGGGCGGGACGGATAAGCGGTGCCGCCGGCGCTGGCAGAGGCGGCTGCAGGAAAGACGGTCAGGGCTGCACTCAAGGCCGCACTCAGGACCACAGGAAGGGGAACGCCCAGGGTGGCGCCGAAGGCGCGGGCGAACAGGCTACGGCGGGATGCGCGCATGGATGTCTCCGGATCTTATGGGTGGTTATGCCCCGGATTGTTGCCGTGCGTTTCATCTCCTACAATGCCGTTTCCCACAGCGAAACACGTTCTGCGCGATGAAATCCAAGACGGCCGCTCCGCCCGCCCCGCCATCCCGGCCTGCCCGGGCGCCACGCAGCACGCCCGAGACCGCCGCCGCGCCCCCGCCCGCCGGGCCCGCCGCACAGGAAGACAGCACCGGCGGCGTCGGCGCCGTCACGCGCGCGCTGCGCGTGCTGGAAGCCTTCGGCGTGAACGACCCGCAACTCTCGCTGGCCGAGCTGAGCCGGCGCACCGGCATCCACAAGACCACCGTGCTGCGCCTGGCCCGCACCCTGGCCGCCGACCACTACCTGGTGCAGACCGAAGACGGCGGCTGGCGCCTCGGCCGCGCCGCCGGCTGGCTGGGCGCCTGCTACCAGGCCACCTTCAACGTGCAGGAAGTGGTCGAGCCGGTGCTGCGCGAACTCGCCATCCAGACCGGCGAAAGCGCCTCCTTCTACGTGCGCGAAGGCGGCCAGCGCATCTGCCTGGTACGTGTGGAAGGCCCGCAGGCGATCCGCCACCACGTGCGCATCGGCGCCGCCCTGCCGCTCGACAGCGGCTCCCCGGGACGCGTCATCCTGGCCTTCTCCGGCGAATCCGGCGAACCCTACGAAATGATCCGCCGGCGCGGCTTCCACCTCTCGCTGGGCGAACGCGAGCCCGAAGTCTCCAGCGTCTCCGCCCCCGTGTTCGGGCTGCACTGGCGGCTGCTGGGCTCGATGTGCATCTCCGGCCCGACCGCGCGCCTGGACGAAACGCGGCTGACGGAACTGGCGCAGACCGTGATGGACGCCGCCAACCGGCTCTCGTACGCGATGGCGGGCAGCCAGCGCGAGCCGATGCAAATCGGGCGGCCGGCGACGTGGCATCCGTGAGGGGGGCGGCGGGCGGGCGTCCTGAAGCTTGCGCCCCCCTTGTCGAGGCGACGCGCGTTCGCCGTTGAGAACCGGCACAGATCATGGCCAGCAGTGAACACGGCCATTTCCTGCCCCTCGCCACCCGCGACGAAACCAGGCGAGTCAAGCCCGACAGCATGCTCGAAACCGGACAGCACGACTGCCCCTCATTCGAGCTATTCGCCTGCCCCATTGGCGGGCACAGAATGCGCCGATCCGACAACGATCATAAGAAACAGGGAGAGATCATGCGCGCCATTCTCGCCATATTGTTCGCTGCCGCGCTGCTTACGGGATGCAGCACGGTGCCGGACCAGCAATACCAGACTGCCGGCTTCCGCGACAAGTCGTGCTCGTTGAACGGTTCGGGGCGAGAGGCCACCTGCCCGCCGGACAGCAGCCGTGGTGAAGAAGGCCAGCGCATCGAGCGGAAGTTCAGCGTGGCCTTCCTCGAATATTGCGAGCTGGAAAGCGCCGCCTGCAAAGCCCCGGGCCAGTTGTTCGCTCCCGGGCAACTGCAGGCCATCCGGCAGCGCATCGAGAGCGCGAACGCCGCCGGCCAGGCCACGCTGGTCGCTGTCTACGTGCATGGCTGGCACCACAACGCCAGCACCGAAGACGGCAACGTCAAATATTTCGATCACATGCTTGCGCGCTATGCCGATGCACTCGCCCGGGCGGGGCGCACTGACATCCGCGTACTCGGCATCTATGTCGGCTGGCGCGGCGAACTGATCGAGGCGTCGATTCCCAGCGTGTTCACGGTGGCAGATCGTGGCCGCGCCGCAGATCGGATCGCGCAAGGCACCGTTGCCGCGGACCTCGCCACCATCGCCGCCGCTGTGCAGGCGGGGCCGGCTTCGAGCCGCATGCTGGTGACCGGGCATTCGTTCGGCGGCCGGCTGGTGTCGCGCGCCCTGCTACCCAAATTCCGCGAGAACTATCAGCCGCTGGGAGACAAGGCATTGATCGTCACCTTGAACGCGGCCATCGGCGCCGATGCCTACTACGACCTCTACCAGGATCCGGCCCGTCTCTCCCCCTCGGCTGGAAAGCCGACCTGGGTGAACATCACAAGCCTGGACGACTGGGCGACCAAGTGGACCTACCCGATCGCCCGCTACGTCGGCAACCTGCAACCCGACCACCCGGAGGACGACTCGAGCGGAAGGACGATCGGCCACTTCGGCCCATACAAGACGCATCAGCTCGGATTCGCGAACTGCAACGCCGTCGGCTGCGGAGATCCGGCGACCTTGTCCGGGTTGCTCAACGTCGACTACTGGTCCCCAGCTCCCTTCCACTTCTTCGTGTTGCGCTACGCGGTGGAGACCGGTGCCGATACGCTCGACATGTGCGGACTAGTGCGTGAGTACCCGTACAACCAGAAGGCCGTCGACGCCATGGAGCGTCCCGGCGTGTGCAAGGACCTGGTGGGCAGCGAGTCGCCATTCACCGGACGCAAGCGCTACCCGGCAAACGGCCACTTGTGGAACATCGAAGCCGACAAGAGCGTCATCGACACCGACGGCCTGCAGCCGACCAGCACCGCCGTGCACAACGCCACCACCCAGACCAATCTGGCGACGATGCTGGTGCGCTTGTTGTACGCCGAACGCTAAGCGCAAGTGGCCACGCACCGCGTTCCGCAATGCCCAGCGGAATCGCGGTGCGCCCGTCGGCCACAGGTGTGGCCTTACTCCCCGTCCGTCCCGTCCTTGCGCACGAAACGCGCCTCGAACAGCTCGCTCATTGACATAGCGCTGCTGGAACACCGGCAGCGTCGCCTCCCAGCCGCGCAGGCGCTGGCGCCGCTTGTCGATCTGGCGGATCAGGGATTGGAAGGTCTTCTGCGCCCGCGACAGGGCAGGTCCGTTGAGGCCGGGCGCAAGGCTGACCGCCGGAGTGACGGTTTGGCCATGGCTGGGGCTGCAGGATGGGGCGCTGAGCGCCATCGATCCGCATCCTGATGGGGTACGCCGGAGGCGCCCGGCGGCTGCTTCAATACTCCCCCAGCACCCGCCCGCTGATCAGCGCGAAATACTCCCGCAGCCAGGCGTTATAGCGCAGGTACAGCGGCGTCGGCGCGGCCGCGCCCGCCACCTGCGTGAAGCCCGCCTTGCGCGCGATGCGCTCGGCACGCATCAGGTGGAAATCGCTGGTCACCACGATGACCGGCTCGGTGGCCGGCACGCCCTGTTGCGCCAGCAGCTCGCGGCTGAAGCGCAGGTTCTCGTCGGTGCTGGTGGCGCGGCCCTCGCGGATCAGGCGGATGGGCGCCAGGCCGCGCGCGAGCAGGTAGTCGGCCATCACGTCCGCCTCGCGGCAGCCGCGCAGGAAATCCTCGCCGCCGCTCACCACCACCCAGGCGGCCGGCAGCTGGCGCGCCAGCATCAGGCCCGCGTCCAGGCGCGCCGCCAGCGTGGGCGAGGCCGCGCAGTTGGGCGTGCCGGCGCCCAGGATCACGATGGACTTCGCCGCCGTCGCGCGCGCCGCCGCAGCCTCCGGCGCCGCCGCGACGATCTCGCCGTGCAGCGTGTGGAAGAACACCGCCACCGACACCAGCCACAGCCCGAAGGCCGTCCACCCCGCCCGCCACAAGCGCTGCCGCCACCGCCGCGCCGCGCGCCAGCGCGCCACGGCGGGCCAGCGCCAGCCCAGCAACAGGAAGGCCGCGCCGATCGCGGTGGGCAGGATCACGCCGAAGTTGAACAGGCCCAGCGACATCAGGCCGACGGCGTCGCCCAGCAACAACGCGCCCAGCAGGACCAGGCCGATGCGGCCGATGCGTTCGAGACGCTCGATACACCGCCCCCGGGCGGTCCCTACGTGCTGCGGATTTCCTGCAAACGGCATCTTGCTCTGCATTGCCTGCGTGACGGTGATGAAGCAGAGCATACGGCATCCGCGCGGCAGGTTCCTGCAGCCGCTTCCCCTCAGCGCTGCGGCATATCCTTCGCCGAATACCCCAGGCTCACCAGCGCCTCCTCCGGAATCGCCGGCATCTGCGCGTTCCACGCCAGCCACGCCTCACGCATCGCCGCCAGCCGCCCGGGCTCGCGCGCGGCGCGGTTAGCGCGTTCGCGCTCGTCCTGGCTGAGGTCGAACAGGTAGTCGTGGCCGTCCACCTGCAGGTACTTCCAGTCGCCGTCGCGCAGGGCGCGCTGGTCGCGGTGCTTCATGCGCCAGTAGAGCGGGCGCGGGAAGCGGTGGCCGGCGTCGCGCAGCAGCGGCAGCAGCGAGATGCCGTCGAGCGGGTAGTCGGGATGCGGCGCCACGCCGGCGGCGTCCAGCATCGTCGCGGACCAGTCCATGGTCATGCAGGGCTGGGCGCTGCTGCCGCCCGGCGCGATCACCGCCGGCCAGTGGGCGATCCAGGGCACGCGGATGCCGCCTTCGGTCAGGTCCATCTTGCCGCCCACCAGCGGCCAGTTGTCGGAGAAGCGCTCGCCGCCGTTGTCGCTGGTGAAGACGATCAGCGTGTTGTCGAGCCGGCCGAGCCGGCGCAGCGCCTCCACCAGCCAGCCGATGCCTTCGTCCATGTGGTGGATCATGCGGCGGTAGGTGTGGATATTGCCGCCGTCCAGGTGGAACAGGTTGTCCTTCACCTGCGGCGCCAGCGCGGCGTCGTCGCGCGTCTCCCACGGCCAGTGCGGCGCGGTGTAGTGCAGGCTGAGGAAGAAGGGCGCGTCCTGCGCCGCCATGCGCTCCACGAAGTCCACCGCGCGGCGCGACAGCAGGTCGGTCAGGTAGCCGGGCTCCTGGTGCGGTTCCTCGTTGTGCCACAGGTCATGGCGGCCGGTGGAATCGCAATGGGTGAAGTAGTCCACGCCGCCGGCCATCGGCCCGAAGAACTCGTCGTAGCCGGACAAGAGCGGGCCGAAGTCCGGCGCGAAGCCCAGGTGCCACTTGCCGATCAGCGCGGTGCGGTAGCCCGCATCGCGCAGCAGCGACGGCAGCGTCGGATGCGAGGGCGGCAAACCCTGCGGCCTGCCGATACGCTTGCTGCTGATGGGCTCCTCCGCCGCGCCGCGCAGGCGGTACTGGTAGCGCGCCGTCATCAGCGCGAAGCGGGTGGGCGAGCACACCGGCGAATTGGCATAGCCCTGCGTCAGCAGCAAGCCGTTGGCGGCCAGGCTGTCGAGGACTGGCGAGACGGGCACGCGGCCGCCGTAGCAGCCGAGGTCGGCATAGCCGAGATCGTCGGCCACGATGTAGATCAGGTTGGGTTTCATCGTTCACTCGATAACCGGCGCGGCGCGACGGACACGCGCGCCGGCGTTCAGAAAGTCATGCGCGTGGCGGCCGCGGCCGGGCGACGCTCAGTCCTCGATACTCAATCCGCGCCGCTCAATCCGCGCCCCTCAATCCGCACGAATACCGGCGGCGGCAATCAACTGCCGGTAGCGCTCCGACAGCGCCGCCATGCGCTGCGCCGCCGCCGCGCCGACCGCGCCATCCGGACGCATATCCAGCGCCGCCAGCCGCGCGCGCACCTCCGGCCGCGCCAGCGCATCCGCCATGGCGCGCTCCAGCACGCGCTGCACCGGCTCCGGCGTGGCCGCCGGCACCATCGCCACGTACAGCACCTCATGCTCCAGCGCCTTGAAGCCCAGCTCCGTCACCGTCGGCACCTCCGGCAGCAAGGTCGAGCGCTGCGCGCCCGTCACCGCCAGCGCCTTCACCCGCCCCGCCTTCACGAAAGGCAGCAGCGCCGGCGTGGCCAGCATGCCGCCATCCACCTCGCCCGCCACCACCGCCGTGGCCGCCGGCGAACTGCCCTTGTACGGCACGTTGTTCAAAGTGGCCCCCGTGGCGCGGCGGAACGACTCCACCGCGATATGCCCCGGGCTGCCGCTGCCCGCCGAACTGAAGTTCAACGTCTTCGCCTTGGCGCGCGCCAGCAGGTCGGCCATGCTGCCGATGCCCGTGGCCGGATTCACCCCCACCAGCAGGCCCGAGGTAGCCAGGATCATCAACGGCTTCATCTCCCCAGGCTGGAACGGCATGCTGGCGTAGAGGTGCGGATTCACCGTGAAAGTGGTATCGATGCCGAACAGCACCGTATAACCATCCGCCGGACTGCGCGCCACCGCGCCCGCCCCCAGGTTGCCAGCCGCGCCGGGCTTGTTCTCCACCACGAACGGCTGCTTCAGCTCGCCCTGCAGCACCTGCGCCACCGAACGCGCCAGGATGTCCGACGGCCCGCCCGGCGGGAAGTTGTTGACGAAGCGGACCGGCTTGCTGGGATACAGGTCCTGCGCGTGCGCCACGCCAGCAGCACCAGGCAGGCCCATCGACAGCAAGGGCAGCGCCGGCAACCAAGACAGCGCGCCCAGCAAGCGGCGCAGCACCGCGCGACGCGGACGGCCCGCGGACGGCGCAAGCGACAACGGCCGGCGCAGCGACGCGGCAGGCCATCGGGACCGCCAGCAGGAACGCGGCCCGTCCTGCGGGCCAGGGGGCAGGGAACGGCAAACAGACATGTCTCCAACTCCTCTAAGCGCCGGTTGGAAAGCGATGGCGATGACGATGCGCGCCCCGCGCAGGGCCCACGCATCCGCGATGCACAGCCCCCATCGCCACACACGAGGCCACCGACCGCGTACGGACGGCCAGCGGAACCCGCGCGCCGCCACGACATCCCTCCTCCACCGGCTGGTGGGCACCCTGGGCCAGGCCGCCGGCGCCACCGCGCCGGCCTGCCGACAACCCGGGTTGTCAGGGCAATGTACGTTGCGCACAATCAGTTGTTCAAAACAACCATCCCCCGTGTAAACCAGTGGCCAGTAACCCATGGCCACCCGCCCCACCCCACCATGCCGGACCGCACGCGCCTGACCCAGCCCCAGTCGATCGAAGACCTGCTCCTCTACCGCCTCAGCGCCGTGCTGGCCGGCGCCGGCGGCATCGTCATCCGCCAATGCGAAGGCCGCTTCGGCATCACGCGCCGCGAATGGCGGCTGCTGGCCCTGCTAGGCGCCCACGCCAGCGGCCCCGCCCCCACGCTATCCGCCCTGGCCACGCTGGCCCACCTGGACCGCCCGCGCGCCTCGCGCACCGTGTCCGAGCTGGTGCAGAAAAAACTGGTCAGCCGCACTACCCGCGCGGGCGACGCGCGCCATGTCTCGCTGGCGCTGACGGCCGAAGGGCTGGCGCTGTATCGGGAAGTCTTTCCGGTGACGCAGGCGGTCAATCTTGAACTGCTGGGGGCGCTGGAAGCGGGGGAAGTGGCGCAGCTGGAAGCGATCCTGGGGAAGCTGGAGCAGCGGGCGGCTGGGATGGCGGAGCGGGGTGGGTTGCCGTTGGCGGATCGGCGGGCTGGGGGGAGTCGGCGTGGGCGGCAGGGGGGTGGGGGCTCGACGTAGGCTAGGGTCCGCGCGGTTGTTTGCTTGGCATTGGGCCAGGACTCGGTCTACTGGCTAGTCCCAATACAGCTTGGGCGGCACTCTCCAACAGCGCACAGCCCTGTCTGCAACGTTCCGCAAACGTCGCCGCAGATTCGGAAGCGCCTGATTGTCTGTCTTTTCTGCTCCTGCTTTATTGGGACTCGAATCGTTTCCGTATCGAGAGCGCAGAGAACGTGGCCACCTACATCGTGGGGTTCCGGGATGATCGTACCTAAGCCGCTGATGGCAACGGCATGCCTGGCCGTCTCGCTGAACGCGCTCGCCTGCAAGCCCCTGGGACTCGATACCGAGGTGCAGTTCGAGCGCGGAGCCTCCACGCTCACGGCATCCAACGTCCGCAAGCTCGCGCATTGGCATGCCGCCATCGAGGAGAACTTCCATGGCAAGGGGGCCTATCTGGGTGAACTGAAGATCGCGCCATCTCTCGGGGTATCAGTACACCTCACACAGCAACGCGAAGGCCATCTCAGACTTCTGCTCGGTCAGCTTGGCGTCAAGCCAGATCGCCTTGAAATCCGAACCTTTGCATTCAAAGGCTCGAAGCCTGAGCGAGCCGACATCGCAGGCATTGGCTTCGAGCCGGACTGCCCGAACCCTTGTTGTCCCGGTCCTTAGCCGACGGAAAAGAGGTGACGGTGGTCAAGGCACTTTGGCCGCATCAAGCCAAGAGCCAGCGCGACACGACCCGGCGGGCATCGCGACCGGCCCGTCATAGGTGACCGCGGGTCGGCTTCGATCCCTCAAGAGGATCCCAGCGCGCGCATGCTGTGCAAGTTCTTATTCAGACATCATCAAGGAGCCAGCCATGGCGATTTCTGCCGGAGACCTGATTCCGCTGTCGCAAGCCAGAGCGAATCTGTCCGAACTGGCTGACCAGGTGAAGGCCGGCGCCGAGAAGATCATCACCAAGCACGGTGAAAGCTACGTGGCCATCATCGACGCCCAGCGGTTGGACTACTACCATCAATTGGAACGCGAACGCATCCACCGGGCGCTGATCAACGACGCCAGCAGTGGCCTTGCCGATGTCGCTGCCGGCAAGGTCAAAGACGCGCATAGCGCCCTTGCGGCCATCAAGCGCCGCCGCGCCGCCAAAGTCGCAGGGTGACCAATGGCTTCGTATCCTGATCGCGAAACACACCATCAAGCTCACTGCCAACTTCGAACTCAATCCTGAAGAGGTGGAAGCCCTCTATTGCCGCTCTCCAGCCTGTTCTGCCTGCGGTGTTGCCCGGCCTGCGCCGGGCCAGGGCTGCCCTGTATGAGACATGGGTCTTGAGGCACAGGCTGTCGGCCTCGAACTGCTGACGGTGCTGGAAGTGGGCGAGACGACACCGTTGGACGCGGCCCTGAACAAGCTGGAGTGATGGGCGGTGGGGATGGCGGAACGCCGGGATGGGGAAGTCAACGAGGGCGGCAGGTGCGCACGGGCGGTGGCTTTGGGGTAAGCCAGGGCCCGCGCGGTTGTCTCCTCGATGGTTCAGTACAGGGCCTGGACGCGGTCTACCGCCTCATCCATCTGCAACTTCAGCGGCAGGAGCAAGGCGTGAAGGCCATTGCTGTCAAAGCTCTCGCCTGCCTGCAGTTCCAGCAAGGTCAGCAAGGCATCCAGGCCGGCGCTGACGCGCAGGAGTTCGTCGCAGGATTGGAGGATGATGTCGCGGTGGGGTTCGTCTTCCTCATGCTCCAGTACGGGCTCGTCGAGCGTCTCAAGACGGTCGGCCAGCAAGGAGGCATCTGCGGGAGCGGTGGCAACACGTAGGCGGCGTTGACGAGCGGTCATGGGCAACTCCTTTGAGCAAGGTTTTGGGTAAGATCGTCCGTGGTTAGATCGTCATCATAGCGACAGGATCACGGGATGCCAATCGCATCCCCTCGGCACGGCGGTGCCGCACCTCTCGTCCAGTTAGGACAAGCCATCAGACAGATCCGCAAGGAACACGGAATGTCACAGGAAGAACTTGCACTGCGTGCCGGGATTGACCGGTCTTATATGGGCTCGGTGGAACGGGGCGAGCAGAACATCGGGGTGATGCACTTGGTTGCGATTGCGGAGGCGTTGGGGGTTTCGGTGGTGGAAATTGCCACAGCTGCGGCGCTGTAGCCCTCAATACGATCCCCGCCCAATCCCTCCGCCAATCCATTTGCACTACGTCGCGCATCCATAGCGATGCCACCCGCCCGGCCTGCTGGCATGGGCGATAATGCGGCGGCTATGCCTTCGACATGCGCGATATGCGTGGCCGTGCTCGCGCTTAAGCGTATCGCGCGGATGCAGATAGCCCTCAGTCCGATGCTTCGTCATCGGACTGTCTGTTTGGCTTCGCGAGCCATGCTCGCAAGAACCGGAATTCGATGAGTGAACAGGCTCTCGGCTGTGACCGCCATGCTGCACGAGGCTTCTGACCGCCCTCCCGGGACTGATCAGTGCTACGCGAAGGCTCGTCGGCAGCCCCGCCTGATTAGCACAAATTTAGACGATGAGCACAAATTATGCTAATAGATATGCGCCATCGGGTTGTTGAGTTGATAGATTTCGTGACGGATAGTCATCGTCGGTTCAAGCACATGGAGGATCTGACTGGTATCAAGGCTGCCAGTTGGAAGAACACCTATCACGATGATCAGCGGGTTGTTCAAGGCATGGTCGAGGCGATCGGCCGAGTCTGGCCGCAGTATGCGTACTGGCTTGTCACTGGAAAGACGGACGAGGAGCATGGGCATACGTCGCCAGTTCGGGAACGGATTGCCAGGGACTTGGAAAAAGTGAAAGAAGCCGAGAAGTAGTTGCGAGAAAGTCACGTCTCCAGCGGCACACGTCTCCAGTACTCGTAGCATCCTCACGGCGCCGCGTCGCACCCTAGCCAGCCCCACAACTCAATAGCCTCAAGCCCTTCAGCGCCTCGCCGCGGAAACCGCCCCTTCATCTCGATATCGACCGCTTGACGGCTTGGGGGCGGTGCTAGGCGCTTGGCGCGACGAAGCCCCCCACATTCCGACATCGAAAAAATCGCATAGGGAAATCATTCCGCCCCTATCAGTACGCTCCCCAAATGTTGCATAGGAAAATTCTTAGCGACATACTGATACGCAAGAAAACGAGCATGCCTGTGCATGCCGAAATCTCGGGCAATTGGGGGCAAGACGTTGAGTATTCCAAGGGTCGACAGGTCTGCTATCACCTTGGCGATGAAGGAGTTCGATCGAGAACTCCGCGCAACCAAGGAGTGGGAGGGATGGGAACGCAAGAGGTCGCAGTTGTACGCGATCTCGGAGGAAGGCTTGCTGTATCCACCGAAACAGATTGTTTCCATGGCTACCGGTCTCTCGGTCAGCGGCTTTTACGGTGGCAACCCCACAAATTCCTATCTTGAGGAACGGGGCTTCAAGATCGTGCGGCTTCCAAACGAACGCCAAACGCGGGAGCACGCTGAAGCGCCATTCTTTTCGCTCGGGAAGATTTACGACAGACGGACCGACATCCACGAACCCTTCGGCGGCAGCTACCAGAGTGGCATTGCACCATCGAGTACTGCACGAGCCATATTCGTTTTCACAGGGGAAAGCGGCGAGCAGTATGGCTATGTTGATGGCCGCGATGAACTCGGCGTGTTCTCATACACCGGCGAGGGCCAAGCCGGCAACATGACGTTCACTCGTGGCAACTTGGCCATCCGCGACCATGCAATACATGGAAAAGCGCTGCACTTGTTCAAATCGCTCGGCAAGGGCAAAGGCCAGGAATACCTCGGCGAGCACGCCTATGCTGGTCACTCAATTCGACGTGGCCCCGACAAGAATGGAGCGCAGCGCGATGTGATTGTGTTCCAACTTGTCCCTGTAGCACTGCTGGATGATGAGAGCAGCGCTGGTTTCGACGAAGAAACAGATGATCCGATGCCTGTCAACTTGGAAGAGGCTCGTCAGCGAGCTATGGAGGCGTTTCACGATGCGCAAAGCGCAACGGGGAAGACTGCGCTCAGGCGGCTCTACCATCGCAGTAAGCGGGTGAAGGACTATGTATTGCTGCGTGCGGCAGGAATCTGCGAGTCATGCCTCCAACCGGCGAACTTCCAGCGGAAGGATGGAACTCCCTACTTGGAACCCCATCACACGACACGCGTTTCAGACGGCGGTCTCGATCATCCGCGTCACGTGGCGGCAATCTGTCCAACGTGCCATCGGCACATTCATCATGGGCTTCGGGGGTACCAGAAGAATTTGGAGCTGATGGAAGCGATTGCGGCTAAAGAAGTCGGGCAGTAAGCGTCGAACCCGCACCCAAGACGAGCGAGCATCTGCTGCTCTCCCGGGAATCCGTGCCATGTGAAGCTGGAAGATTTCAGCGTAATGTTCACCTTGGAGACAAGGAAGTCGTGCCATGACGAAGAGCAAGTACACCGAGGAGCGGTTTGCCTACGCGCCGAAGTAAGCGGAGCCCGGTACCCTAGTGGCGGAAGTCTGCCGCAAGTAAGACTTCGTCGGCGCTTGTCCCTCGCGGGCCTTACGCACGAGCGCAGCCGTCGAGGCTTTCGCCTCAGGGTCGAGTAGTGTGGCCCCAGACTCGGCTCTAGGGATTGAAGCGGCGGCCGGCCTGCTGAATCGCTACTCACGCTGAAAACAGCACATCTGGAGTGATCGGCAATGATTTCTGAATATTGCAAGCCCGCATCTTTGCCTTTCAGATCGAACACCGCGTATAGCCCGTTGTTCGCGTTCAGTCAAACGTGCGTCAATACTGGTGGGTCATGCGGGCATGACTCCAACACGCGACCAACGGATTGAATGCTCTCTAGCTTATTGATTGCTGTCTCCCCTATCCTCCCTCCCCGCAACTCGCACACGCTGTCACAAATTCGAGGCACAAAAGGTGCGTCCGACAGCTCTTAAGGCCCCCTTGCCACCTCCCCCCTTCGTCAGACGGATTGGGCCCAGTAGCGGTGTGTGCTAAGGTCGTGGCACCTTGGAAGCTAGGCTTCCACACGAGGGACGAACGAAAGAGAAGGTGAAGCCTTGCCCTATACACCCAACTCCCAGCACAGAAATCAGCAATTCGCCGCTCAGAAATCGCAATGGCACATTGGTCTCCCGGAAGAGCAGGCATGCTACCAACAATCGCTGGCCGAAACTTGGACATGTGGGCGCTTCTATTGGGGGGTACACGCGGTTGGCAGTCGTGCGGCAAAGTTAGGGGTCTCGCCTCACCCGGATTGTGAGGATTTGTTCGTGGCCAAATTTGTTGGCGACCAACAGGACAACTGGCATGGCTATCCGGTAGCGCCCTGGCTATCTCCATTTGACAAGCCGAGCCATGACGTCTTGGCCGCATGGTGCGAGATCGGCTATATCACGGTTGCGCAGAAATCTAAACTCCATCGAGGCAAGAGATGCGCCCTGTGAAGCTAACCATTCCCGGTGAATTCTGGGATTCGCAGATATATTCCGGCGAGCTGCTGCTTCTCGAGGATAACGGCGCAATCAACAAGATTGATTGGCGCCAAGCAGTTAATGCGATTGCTGACAAAAGCAATGACATTCAGACAGCCGTTCGCGTTGCATTCTCCGACAGCGATCTCTTTTACAACCCAAAGGTTCGAAAAATCCTTCTGGACCCTCAGATAGCAACCCCCATAAAGGCACAGCTATCAAAACTCGCCTCAACCGCCCTCAGTTCGAATTTCAGAGACTGGGCCGGATTTTGGCAAAAAGAGCGAAGCCCATTCAATTTTCTGCCGATAGACACAGAAATATACTATAACCAATTTTTTGCATGTGGCGACGAAGGTCTCTACTCCACCCCGCGGGGTAGCGCATCTTCGAAGGGACCCAAGAGTTCTGGCATCAAGCATCATGATGCTAGAATTTTTCAAGTCAAGGCCTCCGATAGATATACTGCGATCGCCGCTGCAGCCGGCGATGACGGGCTCTTTGAATTTTCGTTTAACCGAAAAGAGACAGATGACGTTCTCAGCAGCGAAACTAGGCTATCCAAACAGCCGTGCAACGCATGTGAATGGGCCTTTCAGAGCGTGATGGGCTGGACGGCTAAGGGAGCATTCCTGGCCAAATTCAAAGAAGAAAAAGAAAAAAATACCTCGAAGACTGTTCGCACTTTTGACCGAGTCGTTAGTGTAGGTGATTATTTTAACGTCACAAGCAGCCAGGCGCCCAGCAGCGATGGATTTTCTTGGGGAGCACGAGAAAAGATATATCGAATCACCGAAAATGGAATTGAGGTTGCAGATTACCAACACTCGACACCAAAAAAGTCACCAAATGCGCAGATCAAGTTGATCGATGATGAGACATTTGATCGTCGCGGCACCATTAACACAAAAATTGGCGCTAACCAAGTAGTCGCAACGGGAACCGCACCGTTCGGCGCGATCATTGAATTGAACGACAGGATAATCGTAATTCGAAGTGACAATGAGGTCGATGAGTTTCTAGGGGAGCCGGTTCACTGGCGGGTATTCCCCAGATCAGAGCACTACAGCAATCAGCTCCACATCATTTACGAAGATCGCCTTGAGGTCATTTCCTTCGTCCATGATTATTTTGTCAATCAGAAGAGTAAACTTGCTGGCTTTGCACGAGGCACAACCGACGAGCTAACCGAGGCCTTCTAAGAACAACACGCTGGAAATATAGACTCCACAAGCCAGAAGGAATCTAGCAAGGATGCCTAATAAGTTTCACAACGAATAACTCCCGTTCAATGCGCTAAACTACCGCTTGCCACGAAGGTTCAGGCGCGCCAAGGAACTATCAACCCAAGGAGGTGACCGCGTCCAAGGATACGGTCACGATTCGTTTAAGAAGCTGTAGCTCAAAGATGTGCGTGCTGTTTGCCATCTGGCGCCGGCGTCCGCAAGAGGAATCTAGAGCTGATTGCACTCATGAAGGACGAGGGGGGCAATCACTCCTGAGAAAGCCTATGGTTCGTGGCCGCACCGACGCGACGATATGTGGCACCTGTTGGCAGAACGATTTGCTGAGGCCAGCACAGTCAAGCGCGCGCTCGCAGCGCCTCATACAACTGCGCCGGCCCAAGCAAAATCTCCCTCAACCCCTGCCGCACCCTCTCCGACCCCAACGCCTGCGTACTCATACTCGTGTGCGCCTCCAGCGCATCCATGATCGCGTGCATCAGTGCATCCTTCAGGTCCGGCGAATTGGCGAACTGCTCCTTGCTGTTGCTGGCCGCTTGCTGCACTAGCGTCTCGTTCTCCAGCAGCTTGCCCTTGAGCACACCATTCACATAAACGAGCTGGTCATCGTCGGTCAGTTCGCCTTCGAAGAGACCGTTGACCTTGTCGATAATCTCGTCGAGGTAGGCTTGCTGCTTCTCCTGCACCGAGCCGCTGCCGACGGCGTCCATCGGCGTCAGCTTGTAGCTGCCGTCGTGGTTCAGGCCCATGGGTTGCTTGCCGCGGTGCTTCAGCGTGTGGTGCGTGAGCACGACCTTGCTCAGGTCTACGGTGTCGCGCTCGCGGCCGAAGTCCAGCAGGGGGATGAGGCGCTTGTAGAAGAGGAAGCGCTTTTCGATGTCGGTGTTGCCGTAGTCGAAGATCTGGCTCAGGAAGGCATACAGGCGCACGAAGGCGCCCATGTCGTTCTTGAACAGCACCAGCGCATCGAGCTGGTCTTTTGCGGCCTTCGCGGCTTTGTCGTCGCCGGCCTCTGTGGCGGCGGACTGTTCCTGCTGCGCGGCCTTGTAGCGCTTGAGCAGGCGGTCGGCCACCGGCGCGATGGCGGCGTCGAGGGCTTTTTGCGTGCCGTTGGGGTCCAGGTCTACCTTGGCGACGCGGTCTACCTCGAATTCGTCGTAGTAGCCCGCGGCATCCAGCTTGGCGCGCAGGTCGTAGACGAGGTGGGGGTCGGTCTGAGCCTCCAGTTCGGCCGTCTCGTAGTAGGTCTTGAAGGCCTTGAGGATCTCGGCCGGTTCGTTGACGAAGTCGAGGATGTAGGTGGTGTCTTTGCCGGGATGGGCGCGGTTCAGGCGCGACAGGGTCTGCACGGCCTGGATGCCGCCGAGCATCTTGTCGACGTACATGCCGCACAGCAGCGGCTGGTCGAAGCCGGTTTGGAACTTGTTGGCCACCAGCAGCAAGTGGTAGTCCGGCTCGGCAAAGGCATCGCGGATGTCGCGGCCCTTGAGGCCGGGGTTCAGGTCTCGGCTAGCCTCGGTGACGGGCTCCGGGTAGCTTTCGGGGTCATCCACTTCGCCGGAGAAGGCGACCAGCACGCCCAGCGGGTAGTTCTGCTTGGCGATGTAGGCTCGGATGGCCTTCTGCCAGCGCACGGCCTCTTTGCGGCTGCCGACCACGACCATGGCCTTGGCCCTGCCCTCGAGCAGCGGCTGCACGTTCTCGCGGTAGTGCTCGACAATGATCTGCACTTTGCTGGCGATGTTGTAGGGATGCAGCCGCACCCACTGCATCACGCCTTTCATGGCGGCGCTGCGTTCGACCTGCTTGTCGTCGAACTCCTGGCCGTCGTGGGCGAGCTTGAAGGCCAGTTTGTAGCTGGTGTAGTTCTTCAGCACGTCGAGGATGAAGCCTTCCTCGATGGCTTGGCGCATGGAATAGACATGGAAGGGCTGCGGCATGCCATCCGCCCCCTTGCGCCCGAACAGTTCCAGCGTCTTGCCTTTGGGGGTGGCGGTAAAGGCGACGTAGGTCAAGCCCTTCGCGCCGGTGCGGGCTTCCATCTGGGCGGCCAGCAGCGCTTCCGTATCCACCTCTCCTCCGTCCTGGAGCTCCGCCCACTCCTCCGCCGACAACAACTCCTTGAGCTTGGAGGCGGCCTCGCCTGTCTGGGAGCTATGGGCTTCGTCAGCAATCACCGCAAAACGTTTGCCCTCCGTGGCAGCCAGGCTCTGCACGGCTTTCAGCGCGAAGGGGAAGGTCTGGATGGTGCAGACGATGATCTTCTTGCCGTCCTTCAGCGCCTGCGAGAGTTGGGCGCTCTTGCTGCCGTGCTCGTTGGTGACGCTAGCCACCACACCGGTGGTGCGCTCGAAATCGAAGATCGCTTCCTGTAACTGTGCATCGAGCACGGTGCGGTCGCTCACCACCAGTACGCTGTCGAACAGCTTGTTGTGCTGGGCGTCGTGCAGGTCGGCCAGGAAATGCGCCGTCCAGGCAATGGAGTTGGTCTTGCCGGAGCCGGCGGAATGCTGGATCAGGTAGCGGTTGCCGGGGCCGTTGACAAGGACGTCTGCCACCAGCTTGCGCGTGGCGTCGAGCTGGTGATAGCGCGGGAAGATGACGGCCTTGAGCTGCTTCTTGTCGTCGCGCTTGCCGATCAGATAGCGATGCAGGATGTCCAGCCAGCTCTCGCGCGACCAGACTTCCTCCCACAAGTAGGCCGTGCGGAAGCCATCGGGGTTCGGCGCATTGCCGGCGCCGCCGGCATTGCCTCGGTTGAAGGGCAGGAAGGTGGTGGCCGGCCCCGCCAGCTTGGTGGCCATCATCACTTCCGACTGGCTGACGGCGAAGTGCACCAGCGCGCCGCCCGGGAAGGCAAGCAAGGGCTCCAGCACACCGCCCTTGGGCTGCGGCGGGCGGTCGAAGCGGTACTGGTCCACCGCATCGTGCACGCTCTGCGTGAAGTCGGATTTCAGCTCGGCGGTAGCCACTGGAATGCCGTTGAGGAACAGCACCAAGTCCAGCTCGTCCTTAGGCTGGTTCGGCGAGTGGCAGACTTGCCGCACCACGCGCAGCCGGTTGGCCGCGTAGTGCGCCTGGATGGCTGGGTTGATGGCCAGCGCCGGCTTGAACTGCGCCAGCATCAGCGGCTCTTTCAGGCCCAGCATCTCCACGCCGCGCCGCAGCACGTCCAGCGTGCCGCGCTCGTTGAGGTTCTTGCGCACGCGCTCGGCCAGCACCTGGGGCAGCGCAGCGCCGTGAGTCTTGGCCAGGCGCTGGTAGCTCTCAGGCTGAGTGGCTTCTACCCAGGCCAGCAGGTCTGGGCGGAACAGACCGTTGGCGCGGTCGAACTGGGCGGCATCGCCTTCGGCGTACAGCCAGCCATGCTTGGCCAGGTGCTGGCAGATCTCCTCCTCGAAGTGATGCTCCTGGTGCAGGTTCTTCTGGCTCATGGTCTTCCCTGATGCGTGTTCTTCGAATTGTTCGGTGCGGCCTGCTTGCCGATGGCAGCGTCAGTTCTCTGTGTAGCTTCGCTCCAGCAAAGGCTTGGCGCGCTCCAGGTCGTGCGCGTTGCGCAGGCTGAGCTCCACGTCGCCGGTGCCCCAGTGGCCGACCTGGCTGACGTCTCGGCTGAACTCCCCTTCCATGACGACCGTAGCGGGGTCAAGCTTTAGCGTTACGACGAGCCGATAGGGGTAGACGATCACACAGGCGAAGTTCTTCAGGCGCCGGAAGGCGGTGTAGAGCTTGAGTTGCTTCTCCTGAACGTCTTCGCCCAGCGCCTGCAGGAAGGAGACGATCTGCGTGTACAGGGCGCGGATTTCCGGCGTGGCCAACTCCAATTGCTCGGCCAGGGACTTGTCCTTACTTGCAGCCTTCGGCTGGACCGGTTCTTCGGGCAACGCCTTCGCCGCGGCCGGCTTCACGGCCGTTGCGTCTGGCACGCTCTGCGCATTCACCAGCTCCAGCAACAGCAGGTCGTCACCGAACAACTTGTAGCGGAGGAGCTCGATGTTGCGAGGGATCTGCTGGACGGCGTGCTGGTCGTAGCGGGTGTAGTCGGCGGCGATGCACAGCAAGCGCGTGCCGGACCACTCGATCTGGTCAGCCACTGCCTTGCCCAGTTTCTCCATCACCAGCCAGCGGAACTCGGCCTGATGGTCCAGCAGCCAGTCGAGATAGAACAAGCCCTGGTTGATGACGTTCTCATTGCTGTGGCGCTTGTATTCGACGATGACTGGGCAGCCGTTTTCGTCCAGGCCCAGCGAGTCGATGCGGCCTTTGTGGGTTTTGCCGGTGGTGTACTCGGTCGCGAGGAAGCGCACGCCTAGCAGGGGCTCCATCTGACTCTCGAAGAGGGTCTGCAGGGTCTTTTCCAGTGGGGCCGCTTGGCCGGTGAGTTCTGTGACTTTGCCGGCGTTTAGGCGGAAGAGTTGGATGTCGCTCATGCAGCTGCGAGTTCCCGTGCGACCATCGGGCGGGCACCTGCCTTGCGAACGTCGATCTGGCCGGTGACGGCCGCCGCGATTATGGCGCCGCGCCGTTCCTTGAGAAGAGATATCATCCGCTCCGCTTCGCGCTTAAGCACTTCAAGCTTAGCAAGGGAAAAATCGAGAAATTCGACGATCTCCTGCTGCTCATTTTTTGGGGGCAAGGCCATTGCAAGCTTCGCAACATCTGGCATATAGATAGTCTGATGTGTAGAGCCCATCATAAGTCTATCGAACTCCGACCTCATCCCACGTAGCACATACAGGAGAAATTCCGGCACAAGTTGCGGCCCGCAGACCCAATTAATGAAGTCCTGCGTAGTCGCCATATCACACCCCATGATGGCAGAGTAGCCAACAGAGGCTGTCCGAGAGAGAATCACCGTACCCGCCGGAAGCAATCGAGCCGAGGAGTTCGCAATACCCAACTCACTAATCATCTCCTTCGTCTCATAGACATATCTGACGTTACCTTCCCGTATTTGCCAAACGTCAGCGAGTGAGAACCAAGGAATCGTGCAATTTTTCCAGTACTCAGGATTTTGCCGGCTTGGCGTGTGACCCGACTCACGACGCGCGAAGGACTGGATCTTCCCCGTCTTCCAGTGCACTGGAATTTCCCCGAGCCACTCCACCCCAGAATCCTTCAACTGGACATCAGAGTTCAAACCACGTGCGACAGCGTGAGCGATCGTAGCTTGATGCTTCTCGACCAGCAAGGCGATGAGCCTTTTCTGTTCAGAAATAAGTGCGTCAATTTTAGCGACTTCATGGTCAAGAAAGCTAACAACAGCGGTCTGTTCATCGCGACTCGGCAGCGCAATTGTGAACCGCATAAAGTCGCTTTGGGCCAGATTTTGCATGCTTGAGCTGGTACCATCACAGGCCATTTCAACCTGAGTGCGATAGGCAAGTGAAAGCGTCCAGTAGTGAACAAAAGCCGGGGCAACCGCATCGAAATGAACTTGCCAAAGGCGATCTGGCAAATACAGATTTTCATTACTTTCTCGAACTAGGCCCGCAGCTCCAACAAGAGCAGGCGTATTCATCCGACTTACAATTAAAGCCCCCGCCTTGACTGGACAAGCGACGCGACCGAATTCGTCTTCGAGCACGGCCTTATTCTCACTGGGGTCGAACACCCCCCCATAGACACAACTAGTCTTAAGAACACCCGGAGAGTACGGATTCGCCGGTGCATCAACTGCATTAACGCTGACACCGGACTCGACCTTGAGAACAATCCGCTTAAGAGCACATATCTCCCAAGTCGATGGCACCTCCGCACACCAGTGCACCCCACTCTTTCTGTACTCTGGATACCTTGGCATTCTCATTCCGCCAACTCCGCTAGCATCTTCATAATGCTTGCCGATGTCACCTTCAACTCCTCGTCTATCGCGCACAAGCTCCTCGGTGCCTCAAACACATAGAAGTGCCGGTTGAACGGGATCTCGTAGCCCACCTTACTTTTCTCCTCGTCGATCCAGGCATCCGCTGCGTGCGGCAGTACCTCACGCTCGAAGTACGCACCAATGTCTTCGGCCAGCGGCACATTCTCAGTATCACGTAGCGCGCTATCGGGCTGCGGCTTGCCTTTCTGCTTGCCCTTCAGTCCCACCACGACCTCGCCCGCCTCATCGCGCAGCGGCCGTTCAACGGTGATGGTCGTATAGCCGAAGTCCTCGTTCTTGAAGATCCGCGCAATCGGCACACGCTTGAGCTTGCCGCCCTCCGGCACAGCCGGCGCATTGTCCGTACCCGTGACCAGCTTCGCTTCGCCGACCTGCTGGCCTGCCGCATCGAACACCGTCACCAGCTCGGCTTCTGTGAAATCACCGAACAGGCGAGTCACGGTGGCGATGTGGTCGTCGCTCATCTCCTTGCGCTTGCTGCCCAGGCTCTTGCGCATCTTCTGCCAGAAGCTGCTGGCATCGATCAGCTGCACATAGCCCTTGCGGTCGGCCGGCTTCTTGTTGGACAGGATCCAGACATAGGTGGAGATGCCCGTGTTGTAGAACATGTCGGTGGGCAAGCCGACAATGGCTTCCACCAGGTCGTTCTCCAGTACATAGCGGCGGATCTCGCTTTCGCCAGAGCCGGCACCGCCGGTGAAGAGCGGCGAGCCGTTGAGCACGATGCCGAAACGGCTGCCGCCGTCCTGCAGCGGGCGCATCTTGGAGATCAGGTGCAGCAGGAACAGCATGGAGCCGTCCGACACGCGTGGCAGGCCCGGCCCGAAGCGGCCGTCGAAGCCCTTGCTTTCATGCTCCTGGCGCACGACCTTCTCGACCTTCTTCCACTCCACGCCGAACGGCGGATTGGAGAGCATGTAGTCGAACTGGCGTCCGCCGTGACCGTCTTCGCTGAGCGTATTGCCGGCGATGATGTTCTCCACCGGCTGGCCCTTGATGAGCATGTCTGCCTTGCAGATGGCGTAGGACTCGTCGTTGAGTTCCTGGCCGAACATGGTCAACCGCGCCTGGGGGTTGTGTTCGAGCAGGTACTCGCCCGCCACCGAAAGCATGCCACCCGTGCCGGCCGTCGGGTCATAGATGGTGCGCACCACGGCGTTGCCCGGCGAAAGCACGTCGTCATCCTCGATGAACAGCAGGTTCACCATCAGGCGGATGACTTCGCGCGGGGTGAAGTGCTCCCCTGCCGTCTCGTTGCTGATTTCGGCGAACTTGCGGATCAGCTCTTCGAACACCAGCCCCATGCTGGCGTTGTCCACCGTCTCGGGATGCAGGTCGATGTTGGCGAACTTCTCCGTTACCAGATAGAGCAGGTTCGACTTGGCCAGACGCTCCACCTGGGTGAAGAAGTCGAAGCGCTCGAAAATATCGCGCGCCGCTGGCGAAAAGGCTTGGACGTAGGCATAGAGGTTCTGACGGATGTGATCCTGGTCGCCCAGCAGCTTGATCAGGTCGAGCTCGCTCGTGTTGTAGAAGCCAATGCCTCCCGCCTTGCGCAGCAGGAAGGGATCCGGATTCAGGCCGGCCTTGGTCTTGGCATCCCGCTCGGCGAGGACTGCCTTCTTGGTCGGCTCCAGCACGCAGTCCAGGCGGCGCAGCACGGTGAACGGCAAGATGACGCGGCCGTATTCCGACTGCTTGTAGTCGCCGCGGAGCAGGTCTGCGACGGACCAGATGAATGACGAGAGGGCTTGGTGGTTCATCGGTTCAGGTGCGGGCTTGGAGGATATGGCCCGGCAGTGCGATGTTTCGTGGGAAACATCTGATTTTCAGTACGTTGCCACGGCATTTTACTCAAGGCCGGCCGCCCTCGTCCCCTTGTTCTTGAGGGATATGCAGTAGGACGGCTGCATCCAACGTCGCCTTCAAAAAACCCCCGCTTTTCACAGCCTCGCTACGTGATCGAGAGTGCGAGAATATGCACAGAGACAAACAAACAGCCAAGACCAGGGAATCCTCAACGCATGGCCGAACAAGAACAACTCCTCGACATTCTCGATTACTGGCACAAGATCGAGTTCTTCATCCCGTTCGACCTGAAGCAGGTGCTGGACAAGGCGGACGAGGACGACGGTGCGGTCCGATGGATCCAGCCTGATGCCCTCGCGCCCGACGGGCCCATGCCCTGGCAGAACGTGACCGTGCCCGAAGGGCGCGAGCTGACGGGATTCAAGCTGTATCTCGGCGTGTTCGACATGCAGCGGATCATAGATTTCGCCCGTGCGTTGCCATCCGACGGTACGTCCGATGCCGTGGAGGAGGAAGAGCGCACCACGTTGGATGGCCGCACGTGCATTGCGCGCGTATCGCTGAGCCCCTATGGGGAGCCGGTGCTTGATCCAATTTCCGTGTCGACCGTGCCGTGGGCGATCGGCACCGCAGAGCAAGCGGGACTCGGCGCTCTCAGCGCTGGGACCTTCGACGCAGCGCGACGCGGCCTGGCGGACCGTTTGGCCGATTTCGCATCTGAACGCCGCCAGCAACGCACCAGCGGCGGCGACGAGGCCAAACCGCTCCCCCTGACGGGCGACGAGCTACGTACGTTGAATGCGTTGCTGCTGGATTGGGCGGGCTGCTTGTGGCCGCCGTCGTCTCTTGTAGCACTTCTTGAGATCAACTCGAAGGAGCGAAAGGAGCACGGAGAAACGGCAAGCCGCGGCACGCCAGCGAGCGGGAGTGGTCCAGCGTCGTTGTCGCCGAACAAGCCTAACGGTCCGGCGAAAAATGAGAGCGGTGACGAAGACGACGACGATACCGAAGAGGAAGCGCAGAAGATCGACATCCTGAACAGCTTCTTCATCGAGGACATCGAGCGGTGCATAGCGTCCGTGCGTGAGGGAAAAGTTCCTGAAACCGTGCGCGCCTACTTGCTACCGGGCGATCCCAGCCGGCGCGTCGACCTGTACACCGATGCCGGCCGCCAGGAGATCATACGGGCACTGCATCCCGCCAAGATGAATGCGGGGCACTGGCCGGAAGACGCGACGCGCAAGATGAGCCTGATGCAGCAATTCGCCATCAATACGGCGTTCGATCGGCTCAAGGATAGCGGACTGTTCTCCGTCAACGGCCCGCCGGGCACCGGCAAGACGACGCTGCTGCGGGACATGATCTGCGAGAACATTGTCCGCCGCGCACGCGAGCTGGCCCGCTTGCCAAGCGCCGACCGCGCATTCCCAGTGCGCGAGCGCGTGGAGTTTGCCGATGGCAGCCATGCGACCGTCGGTGTCCTGCGCCAGGAGCTCACGGGATTTGAGATGGTGGTGGCATCGTCGAACAATGCGGCAGTGGAGAACATTTCCGCCGACTTGCCCAAGCGCAAGCAGCTGGGCGAGGCATGGCAGGAGATCGGCTATCTGCAGCCGGTTGCGCACAAGCTCGCGGCACAGAACAGCCGTGCCAAGTTCACCAGACTGCAGCCCAAAGACGTACCGTGGGGACTGGTGTCCTGTGCGCTGGGCAATTCGAAGAACCGCCGTCGATTTGTGGATCGCGTCTTCTTCGACGCCCGGGGTTCCGACAATCGGACCGCTTCCGATGACTACCAGACGATCTGGACATGGCGCGCCCAGTATGTTGGCCCGACCTTCGACGAGGCCAAACGGGCCTTCCAGCGCGCAGACCAGGCCTTGCAGCAGGCACTCGACCAACGAAAGGACTACGCCGAACTGCAGGCCGCCTGGTCTGAGGTGACGGAGGAAGCGGCCACGCGGACGGCTTCGGCGGCGCTCGCCTCGTCATCGCAGCAGGTTGAGCAGGCCAATGCCGCCGCCGAACGCAGCCAAAGCGCCCATCAGGCAGCCGACAGCGCCCTCGCCGACCTGCGCGAAGAAGAGCGCCTGCTCGATCGCGCGAAGCCAGGGATGCTGTCCAGGCTGTTCCGCACGGCCGCCGCTCGGCAGCATGCCGGCGATGTGGCTCGTAATGCCGGGGAACAGATCGCGGCGCGTAAGCTGGCAGCCCGCTGCCGCGCCGAAGCCGCCGCAACAGGTTCGACCCTACGCGACGCACAAGCGCTCCATGCACGCGCCGAGCAAGACCTGCACAAGGCCCGCACCAGCTGGCGTGAAAAGCAGGACAAGCTGGCCGCATATCGCGAGCAATTCCCCGAGATGCGCGTGCCGGGTGTCGCCGAAACGATCGAAGCTGACGAGGTACAGCGCGACGGGCTCTGGCAAGACTCAGCCTTGGCGCAACTGCGCTCCGGATTGACCGTGGCTGCCTTGGCCTTGCACGAGGCCTGGCTAGCCGAAGTCTTAAAGAAGGGGGGCGGCTTCGGCGGGAACTTGGTCGCGCTCAGCAAGATGCTCAGCGGCCCGCCGTTACAAAGGCCAGAGCAAGCTCTGCTCCTCTGGCAGAGCTTGTTCTTGATGGTACCCGTGGTCTCATCGACCTTTGCGTCGTTCGCACGGCAGTTCCGCGGCATGGGCCCCGGCTCGATCGGCTGGCTGTTCATCGACGAGGCCGGCCAGGCCGTGCCGCAGGCAGCGGTCGGTGCGCTATGGCGATCACGAAGGGCCATGGTCGTCGGCGACCCGCTACAGATCGAGCCAGTCTTCACCGTGCCGAGCCGATTGATCGACGCACTGGCGGAACTGTCGGCACACACCTCCGACAAGCGCTGCGCACCCACCATGACCTCCGCACAGCAATTGGCCGACTCTGCCAATCCGTTTGGTACTGCGGTACCCGTGGAGGGCGCGCCGCCGCTGTGGATCGGCAGCCCATTGCGGGTCCACCGGCGCTGCCTCGACCCGATGTTCTCGATCGCGAACCGGATCGCCTATCACGGCAAGATGGTGTACGGGCTGACCGAGCGTATGCCGTCATCCGATCCGCTCCGCCTGGGAAACAGTGCGTGGATCGATGTGTCCGGCAAAACAGCCAGCAAGCAGGTGGTGCCCGAGCAGGTCGAGATCGTGGCGAAGCTGGTAGTGCGGCTGTATCAGGCCTCCGGCACACTGCCTCCACTGTATGTCATCTCGCCCTTCAAGGCGATCAAGCGCGCGCTGCAAGATCGCTTGCGTGCGATCGATTGGCAAGCGGAGGCCGGCGAGCGTGCTCCGAGCAAAAAGGCCTGGGCGTCCTGGTGCAGGGAGCGGATAGGCACAGTGCACACGTTTCAGGGCAAAGAGGAATATGTCGTCGTCTTCGTGCTCGGTGCCGATCACGACAGCGCGGGATCGGCGAAATGGGCGGCGACCAAACCCAACCTCCTCAATGTCGCCGTCACGCGCGCGCAGAATCGCGTGTTCGTCGTTGGGGACGCATCACTGTGGGGTGACATGCCGTACTTCGGCGAAGCGATGGCGCAGCTCGGGACGCCGATTGGGGAGCGGCAGTGGTTCGATAGGCTGGGTGCGGCAGTGTCCGGCTCCGAGCTATACGCCTAGGTTCCTTCGGCCTCGCCTCGGTGAGAGGCGAGGCTCTCGATTGGGCCTAAGTGCCGACAACTGCCCCCCGAGCCTTGGCGGCTCGTCCTACAAGCCTTATGCGGGGGGGGGGCCGGCCGCCTCGCCGAGGTCATCTGGCCCGATCTCAAGGCGCTCTCCTTGTCCGATTACCTCGGCATTGGATTTACTATGACCGACTCTGAAATCACGGCCTCGTCGTCGCCTTCCCCTGCTCTGGGTAAGACTGCTTGGTGCCGGCTCCTTACTGCGGAGAATTTCGGCAAGGCAATCTAGGGGCGGCTTCAAGTGCGAAGTGCTCAGTTCGGCGTGCCGGGTCATCTCCCGGTCCTGGTCGTAAGTCAGGGTCTGACGCAGCGGCGCCACCAAGGATCGCAGCTTCACGGTAAAGCCGGCCAGAGCCGATCAGCGGTAGCGTCCTGCATCTTGACCAGCAGTACGACGCGGCTCATGCACTCGACCAGTACGCCTACGGCCGATGGGTTGCCCCCCTTAGTGAGGTCGCCCTCCCTGTGCCCGGGCATGAGCCGATCATTGACCTCAAACGGGCGCACGTAGACGCTGACCATGTCGGGACATCTGGCTGCACCGGTCGGTTCCGCGCGAGCGCGGCAGACGCTTGGCCCGGACCTGTCGCAAGCAGGCGATGAGTTAGCGGCGCGGCTCACCTCGCGGATAGGCGTAGATGGCGATGTAGATGGTCTCGTGGGACACGTTGAGGTCGGGTTGGTCAGGAAAGCCCCGCTTGAG
This sequence comes from Cupriavidus malaysiensis, assembly GCF_001854325.1. NCBI lineage: Bacteria > Pseudomonadati > Pseudomonadota > Betaproteobacteria > Burkholderiales > Burkholderiaceae > Cupriavidus > Cupriavidus malaysiensis. The sequence continues at coordinate 425,452 of NZ_CP017754.1, read as the reverse complement.
CGTAGCGGAGATTTCCTGAGGCGACCACATCTGATCGAGGAAGTGACGCACCACGCCCCGCCGCACGCCATCAGTAGCAAGCCTAGGGGCTGGACGGCTGGCTTTGAGGCGTTATGTACGGCAGGCTTGCGCGCGCATTGCGCCATAGCCGCCACGGGCGGTGGCATTGCGACGAAGCTCACGCATCAGTGTCGAGGGCGCGTGACCAAGCCTGCGAGCAATGCCTCCCAGGCTGAGATCTGCTGCCTTCCAAATCTCGATGCGCATGCGCTCTTCGAGTTGTAGTTGTTGGTACTTCGCTTTCGTCATTCATTACACCTTACCGAATGGCAAGGTGTTGCACTTCAGATTTGAGGCCGCCTAGCATATCTCGTATCAAGTGCCATACACCCCCACATTATGGTGGCACTAGAATTGATTAAAATCTGATAGGCTCCAATATTCATAAAAAGGTGGCGTGAATGGACAAGTTCACTCTTGCTGTATTTTCTTCTGCGGCCGTCTTCGGCGTCATGCTGCTGACGTTGGTTTATCAGTTTGCCGGGGTGCAATGGAAAAAAAGACCATGGATCCCGCTATGCCTTGGCATTGCCCTGCTCCTAACGATGTTTCTTTTTCATTGGTGGCTGGAGACTGTTGCCAGCCACGATACCAAGCTGCTTGAGGTACACGCTAGAAAGCTGGATGATGGCGCAAAAGGAATACTCATGTCCTTGTCTATTGCCTACACCCGGCAGGCAAAATTTGTGGAGTTGGCGGTTATTCCTATGGCTATGGCGCTGATAGGCGTCGCACTAGCCCTCCGAATCGAGAATGATTTTTACACAAAACTCAATGAAATCGATAGCAATAGGAAAATAGCACTGCGACTAGAAGCGGAAATCCGAGAAGCGGAGAACGATGTGGTTGACGCATTGTCTTCCAATAGACGCGGCATTCAATTGCTACATCTTCACGAACAGGTTCAATCGCTCAAGAATGACCTACTAAATCAATTGGAAACAATCCGGATATTGCAGCGGAACGCTGGGCTTCGTGTGGAGTATGGCCTTGGCGGACATTGATCATGGACTTGCTTCCGTAGCTCAGGACACCCGGACATTGCTAAATTGATGGCGGCAGCTCGCCGAAGCTCCCCCGGTGTGCAATATCTCAACGCTTTGTGCGGGTGATGTTCGTTGTAGTGTTCGAATGCAGCGGTAAATTGGGAGAGTGCTATTGGCGCTTCCGGCTTGTCCATGACGACTATGTAGTCACGCTGCATGGCCTTGACGAAGGACGCGGCCATGCCATTGCTCTATGGGTCGTCAGCGGTTCCGGCCCCGGCCCCGGCTCTCGCACGAATCTGCACGTGCAATGGCCGATGTAGGCGGAACATAAAGCAAGCCATCGTGCATCCAAACTACGCGGGGCTCTGGGTGCTCGTACAAGCGTTCAGCTGTTCTGCTGCACCACGAATCGAACTTCCACTCGCCGGTTGCGCGCGTCTTCTGACGCGACGTTCGCTAGCGGATGCGAGTCGCCGAAGCCCGCCACAACCACGCGCTTAGCAACTTGACTACCGAGCTTGCCGATCAGCAAGCGCCGAGCTTCACGTGCACGAGCCGCGGACAACGTGTAGTTGTCATCATAGACGGTGCAATAGTGAGCGAAGTCGGTCACTGGCCGGGAGACTTGAAGATTGTCGGTATGGCCTTCCACGTAGATTTGACCGCCGGGGATCCGCGCAAGATAGTCGGCGACTTTCGCTTCTATCTGTGCGATGGCCATCTTTGCCTCAGGCGTGATGCAGGCGCTTCCACGTGAAAAGACGCCGTCGCGCAGCGTGATCTTGCCGGCGTCCGAATCGATTGAAACTAGCCCCTCCAAGCCCTGGCTTGAGAACGTCTGTTTCATGTCCTGCAGCATCTCGGTGATGTGCTTGCGATAGGCGGCCGAACCCTGTTCCATTTCCGCCTTGTGGCGAATCTCCGCGTACTGTCGCTGAACGACCGATAGGACCAGCAGCAACATCACCACAGCCATCACGCCAGCCATCAGGTCCGCAATGGCCACCCACTCGTTTGGCTTCTCTTTCATGGAATGTGCCTTCAGGCATCAAGGGTGAGGCGGCGTCTCGACGCGGCCGGGCGCGATGCCTTGCCTAGCAGATCCGAAACCTGGCGGTCGATGCTGTTCACGGCTTTCACAAGATCGTCCTGTCCCACGTTCTTCTGCAGGGCTATTGCAACGCCTTGCATGGCGCTCGTCGCGTTGCCGAGATCGCTGGATATCGCCTTGCTATCTTCGACGGTCTTGCCGATAGCCATGACAGTCTTTTCGCTCGCTTCGACGATTGCGGTGGAAATCTCAGCGATCTTCCGGCCTGTTGTTGCGACTGATCCTAGACCGTTGGTAATGTCTTTGCGCAGTTCTGTCACCAGGCCGGTCATGGCCTCAATATTGCCCTCAAGCGTTGTGCTTGTGCTATTGAATAGGACGAATGCCTTGGTTTGAGTCGCCTGCGAATCCTCGATCGATTTTTTGACACCCTGCAGCGTCTCGTCGACGTTGGACGATAGTCGATTGATCGAACTCGATATGTCGTTGGCGGCGCCCCCCAGACGTTCCGAGATGATGTTCATATGCTCGGCGAACGAGTGCCCCATGTTGTCGATCGTCTTGCCCAGCTCCCGATTCATGTCGCCGATCACCTCACTCACGCCGGTGCGCAACTCGCCGATGACAGACTGGAGATCATTGGTCGAGCGAACGGTGTCAGCTGCTGCTTTGGCCATCTTCTTCGCGGCGTCGGCGACAGCAGCGGTGCTTCCCGATACCCCGTCAACGAACGATTCCATGGCATCACGCGTCTTCTTCGACTCGTCGGCTACGTCGCTCAGCTGCGCAATCTGCTGTTTGTGCGCGTGCTTCTGGGCTTCCAGCATTTCTAGGTGCCGCTCGACGATCGCGTTGGCCTGCAACTCGGCGATCTGCTTCATCGTACTTCCCAGCATTCCGATGGCGTCGACAATGCGCGCATTGTCTTCCTGCTGCAGGTTGCGTGCTTCACTGTGCCGACGGTCAACCTCGCCCTTCATCTTTGCCACGCACCAGGACAGGCGGTGCCCGTCGTAGTTGACGCGGCTGCTCCAAGTCTTGAGGATCAGGAAGGCCGCAATGCCCCAGGTCGATGTTTTGAACTTGGACCCGAGGCCGTGCATCATCGACATAAGGTTGCCCATCATGGCGTCCACGTTGCCGCCACCGGATGCATCAGACAGGATCATCGAGGCCTTGTCCAGTGCCATGCCCAGGCCGATGAACGTGCCGAGCAGACCCACGATGAGAAGCATGCCGGGCATGATATCGGCCAGCTTCTCCTGCTTGGTAGCCACTGCTGCGCAGAGGTCGTTGACCGAACCATGCTCGACGTCTAGGTTCGCTGCATCATCGCCCGCTTCGCGATGCCAGTTGCGCTCCCAGTTCTCCGGCTTCGCGTGTCTGAGCCCGAGGCAGGTGTACGCCGCGAAACCAAAGATGATGGTGAAGAATGCTATCTGCAGAGGTTCCAGCGGTTGCAATTGAGGCGTCAGGAAATGGCGCAACTGATCCAGTAGCTCAAGCATGGCTCTCTACCTCCAACAGGTTTCCGCGTGCGTGCGATGCGCTTTCGAAGATATTGGCAAAGTCGATGATGAGCGACTGTTGCTCGGCGGTAAGGCCATCCCACGGCTTCCCGTTCTGAGCGCAGTCGATCAGGATCATGCCGACCTCACGCCCCTGGCTGATCAAGTACGTCTTGTCTTCGCTTGCGAGTTGCTCTTCGCTCTTTTCCAGCAGTTGCAGGAAACCTTCGCTCGCGTACACGTAGTTTCGGCGCTCCCGATTGAGCTTTGCGAGGGCTTCGGTGGCAGCCGTGAGGCCGGGAACTGTCGCCTGCAAATCTGTCAGCATTGATGCCTCCTCTGCCGACAGTTCACCCAGAAGCTGCTGGGTTTCGAGTTGGCGCTTAAGCACGCGGTCCTTTGCCACTCTCCGATTTTCCAGCTCCCATCGCTTCTCGTCCGCCTGAAGAGCCAAGTCCCAGGACTTTGTGAGCTCTTCGAACACGAACGGCAGTAGGTTCTTCCGGTAGCGCTTCTGAATGATCTGGTCCAGATGTTCCCCCTCGGACTGCGTCAGTGTCGGCGTCGGCGCGATTAGTGCAGAAGCAATCCTTACCAAGAAGATATCGTCATCGGAAATGGATTCCACGTCCTTGGCTGAGCGAAGCGTGTCTTCGGCCATGCGCAACAGTTTTTGAGTGGCACGCAGGCGGAGGTAGTGATCGAAGTCGGCAATTTCTTCGGCTTCGAGCATTGCCTCAACGCCCTCGCAAGCCAAGGCGTAGTCATTGATCAGTGACGCCATATCAATTTCGCGCTTGACTTTCGCGGGAAGGCTCGCCTGGGCTTCGTCAAATATCTTGCGATGACGGCGCGCTTCAGCAGCCTCCGCCTCTGTCATGCGCGACTTGAATTCACGTGCCCAGCGGATGGACCACTGGATTGCGGCATCGAGCCTTTTTAGTACCGGGCTGTTCTCGAGCTTAAACAGTTCCGTCAGCACCCTGTCCAGCACGAGGATGGCGGCGCCGAGCCAAGGGAGGTTGTTCTTCAAGGCTAATGCTGCGGCGTCTTTGAAGTATGGCTTGATGGCAGCCAACACAGGGCGCACCTTCTTCCAAGTTTCCTTGACTGAGCCCACGAAAGTTTCGGCCTCGTCCGCCAACCATCCAATAGCCTTGCCCGCCACCTCCTTGGCCGTTTCATAGACCTTTCTGGCGCCGGTAGCTACTGCTGAGACCACACTCCGAAAGCCGGATGCGATCGAGGACAGGAATCCCATTTTTTTCCTCTTCTTACTGTACGTGAGTGACGCCAAGCAGCTGCCGGCTGATGGTTACATCGCCGGCTGCCGATTTAGCAACAGGCTGAGTACTGGAGATCTCCGTGTTTGCACGGCGGACTTCGCCGATCGCTGCTTCGATGTGCGTGGTGGCAAGGGCGGCTGGACGCGACAGGCGCTCGGCATCTTGCAGTGCCTTGGGCAAGGCCAAGCGCATGCACGTGCGGATCTCGCGTCCTGAGAACCCGTCGCTTAATGTCGCAGCATGAGTGACCAACGCATCGCGCGTGCTTTCGATCGGGATATCGGGCACCAGCATCCGGCCCCACAAGCGTTTGCGTGCAGCAAGATCGGGGAGGTCGAAATGCACGTGATAGCTGATGCGGCTGCGGAATGCCTCGTCGTAGTTCTTGGCGAAGTTGGTGGCGAAGACGACGATGCCGTCAAAACGTTCGAGTTCGATGAGCAACGTCGAGCGCATCGCATTGACCTCGTTGTCGACGCCCTGCGTGACAGACGACAGCCGCTTCCCGAGCAAGGTGTCCGCTTCGTCAAAGAAGAGTAGCGCGCCTTCCATGCGCGCCGCCTCGAAGGCCGCCTGTATGTTCTTCGCAGTGTCGCCCATGAACTTGCTTTCCAGTTCAGCGATGCCTAGAGGCATGAACGGCATTTGCAGGGTGCCTGCGAGGGCCTCGGCAGCCATGGTCTTGCCGGTGCCGGGCGGCCCATAGAAATTGAGGATGGTGCTGAGTCCCATCGGATCGACTGAGCCGAAATTCCAGTCGACATAGATCGTCTTGCGATGACGGAGTTTGGTGAGGCATTCAGAGAGCCGCAGCGAGGTGCCTTGAGATAGCACCAGATCGCGATCCAACTGGAAACGGGGCTCTTGGGTAAGGAACTGCTGATTGGTCGGTGCGCGCAGGGGCTCAGCAGGTCTGGGGCGCTCAGGCGCGGGTCGTTTTCCAGCCTGGGACGCATGATCACTCATCGTGTGCACAATGATTTTTGCTTGGAATTCAAAACGGGTTGGACTGCCGTGTGGAACGATAGAACTGACACCGCACGCTATCTATCAGCCAATGGATTACGGTTCGAATGACGTCCCCTGGGATACCTCTAAAGTAGGGAACGAGGGGCGACGGTCGAAGCGGCTTTGGAACTAGCTCAGGCTCTTGCCAAGAGCGGTCCGGTCAAGCCGCATCTCAGCTGCGACATCGGTTGCGGACGTCAGCAAGGCTTGCATGACATGCATGACATGCGTCATTTCATGGGGCGCCGCGAGCGGTCTGTCGAAAGGATGCCGCACGATCTGCGCACGTCTTGCGCAGATCGTGGCTACCATTGCCCCCCCAACGGTACGATCGGATCGTGAGGTAGGCGGAAAACGTCTAGTTCAAGAGTTGCCGAGATCTACCGATGTAGCTCGGGGGCAAGTGGCCACCGCCTCGACGTACGGGAAATAGCAATGTGTCATCGAAATGACACCGGGCAAATGGCGGCCGTGTTGGAGAGGAAGGAAACGGCTACTGGAGAACCTTGATCTGCCTCGAGACGATCGCCCTCCTATCACCATGGCATACGGAAGGCAGGGGCATAAGCCGGCGGGAAAGATGTCGTAGGACTATAAGTCGAGCAGAATGCGGAAGCGCTGCGTCTCGCAGCGCCTTCAGCTTAACGACGCACCCCGTGCCTGGCCGGCAATTGGCCGGCTAGAACACCAGCCAGGGCGAGCGCAGCGAAGCTTCCATCGGTCATGGCGTGAATGTCGCGGGGATTCGTCTATTCACCTGAGTCAAGCCTGTGCCAGAGAATCGCCGCAGGTCATCGCTTCGCTTGTGCCGCTCTGTGTACCATCCGACGGCACCTAGCGAAGGTTCCCTTGATCGCAGCAGAGATGCGGGCAGCGTGGCTGAAGAATCAACGATGCAGTGTTGAGGAATCGCTCGTGCTCCATGACGAGGATCTTTTCCCTGCTCTGATACACGTCTTCCGGGCCGATATCCCGACGCGCCACGCCCAGGTTCTCAAGCAAGCCGCGCAGGAACGCCACGCGACGCGAGACGAGCGATGGTGGGATACCTGCACTGGGGTTTTCCCACACCTCAATGAGAACCTCGAATCCTGCCGGGAAGGCCTGGCGCGTCTTGTCGCGCCAATCCAGCATGCGTCGTATCTCCTCGCTGGATAGTGATCCCGAGCCGGACTCGAAGAACGATTCATATTCTATGTACGGAGGCTTGCAAGCGCAGGCATTCAAGGAAACGCCAAGAATCAAGAGCACGGCCAATTGACGCATCATGGCTTGTGTATAAGACGATGCCCTCTACCTGAGATCGCCCAGGTCGCAGCACGCATGCGGACAGCGCGGAGCCAGGTGTAATTCGGCACGGTTGAAGAGCGCCTCAGCCCCGGGCTTGCTAAGCCGCATGGTGTTTCTTCGAATCCCCACCTCTACGATGTCGTCTTGCGGTACGCCGAGATTCCGTAGCAGGGTTCTCAGATGCTCGGACCGATCCTATGCAAGTGACGCCGAAATGCCGGCGTAGCTGTTCTGCCAAACCACGATGTCTACGCGAAAGCCTGCGGGAAAGGCTCGACGTGTATCGCTGCGCCAGAAGGCCATACGCTTCACTTCGCTTCCAGACAGAGCACGATCCCCAACCTCGAACACCGGCTCATACTCGATATAGGGGAGCTTGCACGCGTAGGCGTTCCATGAAAGCCCGACGAGCAGCAAGACAATGGCTTTCAGCATCTCGGTCTCCGTAGCGGTGGTACGCCAGGTCGTCGGCGCGGATCTTCAGGTCGATGGCGTGCAGCTTGGCCGGCGGCTCCTGCAGCAAGGCGACGCCGGAGGCAGCGCGGAGTGCCTTCGGCAACCGCGCTTTCGCGATCTTCATCATGCTTTGGCCTCCGCGTGCCTGCTGTCCGTTGCCCTAGGGCTACTTACTTCACGATGGGCACCATTCCAGGGCAACACGGATGCGGGCAGCCCGGCATGAAGTCCACTTGCGCGAAATTCAAGGGCTCATACGTTACCCCTGGCCGATAGCGGCCGACCTCCACGGAGATATTGCTCTCCGGCACGCGGAGCGTGGTCAGCCAATGTTGCAAATGGGATGCCCGCCGGTGTGCCAGGGCTTGACTGACGCCCAAGCCAGGTGCGGCATACAGGAAGATGTGGAACTCCTTTTGGTTCTCGTACTTTCCCGGAGAGTCGATCAGCCACTCCGCCATACGACGGACTTCCGATGCCGCAAGACGATCCTTGCCCGGCTCGAACTCGGAGTTGAAGGAGATATCGAAGCTACAAGCCAGCGCGGGCATAGCAAGCAGCATGGCAATGCCCGCGACAGCGTGGAATGCCTTGGGCAACTGCGCTTTCACGATCTCCGAGCCCCTTGGACCTCCGCGTTTCATGCTGTCCATTGCCCAGTGCTACTTCACGATGGGCACCATCCCGGGACAGCACGGATGCGGGCACCCCGGCAGGAAATCCACTTGCGCGAAGTTTGGTGGCTCGGCCGATTTCCCCGGCTTGTAGCGAGCGACCTCCTGGATGATTCTGCTATCTGGCACATGGAGCATTGTCAGCCAATGCCTCAAATGAGAGGCACGCTTGCGCGCCAGCGCATCACTGATGCCTGAGGTGGGTGCGGCATACAGGATGATGAGAAACTTGTCTTGGTTCTCGTACTTGCCCGGCTCGTCGATCAACCACTCTGCAAGCCTGCGCACTTCAGAGGCCGGCAGGCGGTCTGCGCCGGGCTCGAACTGCGTATTGAATGCAATGGTGAAGCTGCAGGCCAGCGCCGGCATCGCGAGAAGCCCGGCCAGGAGACCAACCGCAACGCGAAGTCTAGACAATGACATAGCCGGCCACGTTATCCGCATTTTCGATGCATTGGGGATTTTCAGCTTTAGCTTCCAGCTGAGCGATGAGCGACGAGCAGTGGATAGTTCACACTCTGGGAAATTCGTCATGCCGTCCGCCTCCCCTCACCCAACCTCGACACAAACACCTCAAACGGAATGAAATGCCACTGCGCAGCCTCCGGGTCATACATGGCCAGCTGGTTGACCTGCGCATCCGCCGTCGTTCTTTCCGGCATGTTCTCGATGGCGCGTCCCACCTGTTGCCTCCGGCTGCGCTCGTCCAGCGCCAGGATCTGCTCGAAGGTCTCGGTGTAGGCGTATAGCCCGGCTTGTTCGCGCGTGTAGCGGTGGTGCGCCAGGTCGTCGGCGCGGATCGTCAGGTCGATGGTGTGCAGCTTGGCCGGCGGCACCTGCAGGGTCTCGCGCAAGTACACGCTCGCCAGGCTGCCTTGGCGGCGCATGACCAGCTTGCCGTCGCTGGCGCACCAGCCGAAGTGCAGGAAGTAGTGGAGTTTGCCGTCGTGCTCGCAGATCATCTCGCGCGGGTCGAAGGCCACCGCGGGGACGACGTGGAAGGGCTCGCCTGGGGCGGACCGGAATGCCGCGTCCAGGTACGCGTCGAACGGCGAGAGGTAGAAGACCAGTCCGTTGCCCATTTCCGGGTTTTCGGCATCCAGGGCTTCGCATGAGGCCCGGCAGTAGTCCGGCTCATCCGGGCGGGGCGCGTAGCGCGCGAGCACGTAGAGGTGGGGATCGGTGTGGAGGACATGGCCGCAAGGCCGGCTGGTCGGTTTGGGTTTCCGCATCGCAGCGCGCTCCTGTCGCAAAGACAATGCGGTCCTTTTACGTCCATCGCATTCGCCCAGAATTCGGAATCGTCGGAAACTGATCGCGCTTGTTCCTGAATGCGCTGAAGCGGGGGGCCTTGGTCTTTTCCACGGCCACAAGCACAACGAGAATGAACGCCGTCCTGCCACGCAGGACGCCCGTTCTCTTCTGGCTCGTAATGGCTGCTCGGCAGCTTGCTTCGATGACTCTCGCTTGGCGCCTGCCCTTCTTCCGCTTCCGTTCATTCGCCAGTGCCGCCCTGGCCTGCCCGACAATCACCCTCGCTTCCGCCGCCCCCGCCTGCCCACCTTCCACCCCAACGGTGACCTTCGCCGACCTCTGGCAGGGCTACGTCACCGGCAACCCGTATCGCGATCCCGCCAGCGGCGGGGTGCCGCCCGGCTTCGGCAACCAGTGCGCGATCCGCTTGAGCGTGACCTTGCACAAGCTGGGCGTGGAGATGCGGTCGTTCACGCCGGCCAACGTCACGGTGAAGCCGGGCAATGTGTTCGGGCGCATCCTGCTCGATGGCAAGTTCACCGCGGTGCGTGCCGACCAGATGGGCTCGTGGCTGGCCAGGCGGCCGTTCTGCGGCTTGCCGGCGCGGCCGGAGGACATCACCGGCAGGGACTGGCAGGCGCGCATCCGGGGCCGGACGGGGATCGTTGCCTTCGATGGCTATTGGGCGCGGACCGGGGAGTCGGCGGCGCGGGCGAGCGGGGGCCATATCGATCTGTGGAACGGCTCGCGGCTGACGAACCACGGCATGGCGAGTTCCTTGCTGAACGGGCTGCGTTTCGCGCTGGGCATCCAGGATCCGTGGATTCCGCTGTACTCCGACCTGCGCCGGGCGAAGACCATTCTCTTTTTCGAGATCCGATGATGAAGCGGGCTTTCCTTCGCGTGCTCCTGCGGGCTTTGCTGCGGGCGTTCCTTTTCCTGGTCGGGCTATTGCTCGGCCTTGTCTTCGACATGGTGGTCGGCGTTGTCGAGCGCCTGGCGGGCACCGATGTGTGCCGGGAGTCGTGTCCGCCCTGGTTGACCAGCGCCTCGCTGGCCGTGTACGTGGCCATGCCGCTCGGTTGGGGGGTGCTTCTGGCCATTGCGGGCAGCAAGCCTCGGGCGGGAAGGGTCCTGCTGGCTTGGGCCTGCGCGTCCTTGCTGCTGATGCTGGCGCTGACATGGTTGCTGTATCTGGCCCAGCATCCGGTGAGGTAGGGCCTGCCGCGGCGGCATTCGGTCATCCGGCCCGGCTCCGGTGAAGCGGGCCGGCGAGACCCGCCGGATGGAAGGCGACTGCTGCGGCGACGGCATCGGCAATCCAAGGAATGACGTCCCTCACAAATGTCTGCCAACCGAAAGCCCGATGCCGGAAGGCTGTGACGCCGGCGCCCCTCCGCACCGCAGCGGCTGCCGCTCCCCCTGCCGCGCGCGTTCCCCGCTCGGACCAGCACGGGCCCCACCGTCGCTAAACTTTCGCCCCCCACTGCCGTTAGGCACCCGGACTCCCGCCCTCCCCGCCCTCGCTGCCAGATGCTGCCCTCCTTCGCCCTAGCGCCTCCTGAAGCACATGCCTCGGATTCCGCCAGCGACAACCCCGCCCCTTCCGTCACCGAGTGGCTGCTGCATGACGACCAGGTGATGCGCGAGTGCTTCCGCCACGCGGCGGAGATCATCAAGGTGGCGACCGGCGCGTCGCTGGCGCTGGTGACGCTGATCGACCGCAACCACCAGCACTACCGCGGCGAGGCGGGCCTGGCGGTGCGGCCCATCCCGCGCCACAACTCCTTGTGCGAGTACGCGATCCGTTCGGGCGGGGTCTTCGTGGTGGAGGACACGATGCTGCGGCCCGAGGTGCAGGAGTGCATGCTGGTGCAGGAGGCGCCGCATGCGCGTTTCTATGCGGCGGTGCCGATCCGCCTGCCGGACGGTGAGGTGGTGGGCGCGCTGGCCGCGCTCGATCCGCAGCCGCGCCGGCTGGAGCCGCGCCAGGTGGACGCGCTGCGCCACCTGGGCGCGATGATCGAGAACGACCTGAAGCTGCGCACCGCGGCCGCCGTCGATCCGCTCACGCAGCTCTTCAACCGCCGCCAGACGCTGGAGCGCATCCACCGCCAGTGGCAGGACACGCGCGCAGGCGAGGGGCTGGGCGCGGTGATGATCGACGTGGACTGGTTCAAGCAGTACAACGACGCCTACGGCCACCCGGCCGGCGACGCCTGCCTGCGGCAGGTGTCGGCGCTGCTGCGCGAAGAGGCCGAGAAGCACCAGATGGTGGCCGGCCGCGTCGGCGGCGAAGAGTTCGCGCTGCTGGTGGGCGCGGCGCAGCGGCCGGCGCTGGGCGCGGTGCTGGAGAGCGTGCGCGCCGGTGTGGAGCGCTTCGCCATCGCGCATCGGGGCTCGCCGTATGGGCGGGTGACGCTGAGCATCGGCGGCTCGCACACCTTGCGCAACGGGCCGTGCGATCGGGGGTATCGCGAGGCCTTCGTGGTGGCGGACCGGGCGTTGTACCGGGCCAAGGAGGCGGGGCGGAACCGGGTGTGGATCGAGTAGTTGTCGCCCAGGCCCACCCGGTCCAACGGCTCCGGCCACGGCTGCCGCCTGCTGCCGCCAACTACCGCTAACGGCCGGGCTAGCTGGCGCCTGCTTCGACGCGGCGGGCCGAAGGCCATGCAGCCCGGCGGCACGGCAAAACTCTCCACGGCCGCTGGTGAACCACCGTCACAGGCTCAGGGCAGCTTCGTCCAGGACCAGACCAGCCATTTGTAGTACGAGACCTCGGCGGTCTCCTTCGTGTAGCTCATGCGCATGTCGCCTTGGCGGGCGAAGATGTCGAGCCTGGGACCGGTGCCCTGGTCCAGCCAGAGCGATCCGTCGTGGAACGTCCACTTGCCGCACCAGACGCAGCGCGCGGCAGCCCCATCGCCGGGCTGGTGGAAATTGAAGCTGCCGTCCGGCTTGATTTCCAGGTAGTCGAAGGCGCGGTAGAAGGCCAGCGTGGTCTGCTGCCAGGCCGCGGCGCCGTTCTTCTGCTCCGGCGTTTCCGGGCTCTTGAGATCCGGCGGCCGGCGCAGGCCTGCGCCGGTGAGTTCCCATCGGCCGATGAAGTCCTGCGCGGTGGGGACATATTCCGCCTCTGCCGCTGCCGCTGCCGCTGCCATTGCCCCTGCCCCTGCCCCTGCCGTTCCCTGGGCGGCAGGCGGCGCGGCGAGCGCCTGGGCGGAGAGTGCTGTGATGCCGGCAGCGAGGCAGAGTGAAGCGAGGAAGGAGGTCGATTTCATGGGGGTGAGCATGGTGGCATGTCTACAGGGGTAAGCGTTTGGCGTGACAGGGTGCCTTGCCGAGCTCCAGTGCGGCCGCCCCGGTCCGGCACCCTGGCGCGCGCCCCAGGTGCTGCCGCAACAGCCCGCACAGGCGCGGCAGGACGTGGCCATCGGCGTCGGCACGCTTGGGAATCACGAAGCAATAGCTCGGCTGGATGAACAGCAGCAGCAGCCGCTCGTCCTGGTACCAGCGCACGATGTCCGCCCATTGCAGCCGCATCCGGCCGCAGGCGGAGGCCAGGGCCACGCCATCGTCGTCGACGCGCATCGTGGCCGCCATGCCCAGCGTTGGAGAGCGGCGATAGCAGCGGCGTGACAGCGGCGTGGCCACGGCGTAGCGCAATACCCATGGCGATACCGCGTAGGCCAGCGCGCCGGCCATCCACACCAGTTCGCCGCGCGACCAAGCTACGCCGGCAAAGACCGCGCCGGCGATGGGGTAGATGACCAGCGCAAGCAGGCGGACCCACGCCTGGGGCCAGGCCAGCACGCGCCGCACGGCAACAAAGTCGTCTTCCGAAACACGGTAGTGCAGTTCAGCGGGCTCGGGCATGGATTGGCGGGCTGGGATTAGCGGGCTGGGATTAGCGGGCTGGGAATGGCGGGCTTGGAATGCCAGACAGAGCATGGCGGGCAGCGAGTCCGGTGCGCCTGTCGGCGTACCGATGGCATCGACGCCGTGCCTGCTGCACCGTCTGCAGGCGCGCGATCCAGCCCGGCATCTTGCGGCCAACGGCGGATCGTGCGGAACCGAAGAATCCCAACTGGGAGCACCACATTTCCCATCGTCAGCAGCGGCGGTGCGGGAGGCTGCACGTGACGGGCCCGCGAGCGCGGCCAAGCGTGGAGGCTGGAAGGCTGTCAGGCCGAGCAGACAGCAGGCATGGCAGGACGATCCTGACGATAGCGCTGGCGCCATATCCGCGCCATATCGGCACCAGGAACGCCCTGGGCGAGCGGGTAGGGATCGAGCCCGCTCAGTCGGCCGGCCGCTGCAGGACCTGATCCAATGCGAGCGACGCCGGCAGCATCAGCCGCTTTGTCTTCAGGCAGAACGGCAGCACCCACATCCGCATGCCCGGCGTGCGAGGGAAGTCGAACACGGGCAGTGCCTGGGCGAAGGCGTCCGTGCGCGGATAGATCAGGGCCAGGTCGCCCTGGCCGTCCAGGTAGTGGTGGCCGTAGGCATAGAGCTGGTAGAAATCGGCCTGGCTGAGCTGGTACTTGTCGCGCGCCGTGTTCTGGCTCGCGTCCAGCAGCTTCCATTTGGTGTCCAGCACCACGCGGGTATTGCGGCCGGCGCGGATCAGCAGGTCCGGCTTCAGGCGGAACCATTGCGCCTGCCGGTGGGAAACAAGATGGTGCTGGCTGGCCTGGGCCGTCAGCACGTGGCCATCGCGCAACTGGCTGGCGAGGTGCTTGCGCACGTAGGCTTCGAAGAGTTGCTCCATGGGGAACAGCAGCGATGGCGCCTGCTGCGCACCGGCGCTGGTGACCGGGCCGAAGCCCTGCAGGATCAGCCTGGCCCAGTCGAGCGCCGCTTCGTAGTGCGCCATGCCGCGATCCAGGCGGATCGCGCGCAGGTCGCCGGAAATCGACGACGACGGCGGTACGTCGGCGAAGACGAAGCACAGTTCGCGGGCCAGCCGCTGGTTCTCCTGGGCGCGCGAGATGGCGATGGCGGCGCGCAGGGCGGCGTGCAGCAGGCGGTTCTCCGGGCGATTGGGCGAGTACTCGTCGTGCGCGGTGAAGAAGCGGTCGCGGCGGGCCAGGTTCTGCGTCAGGTGCGGCGCCATCAGCAGCTTGCCGCGCAGGGCCGCCAGGTTGTCCTGGTGCGTGACGTAGTCATTGCGCACACCACGCTTCACCACGCTCTGCACGCTCGCCAGGAAGGAGCGGATGAAGACGTCCAGCAGCGGCATGCGCACTGTGGACAGATCGGCCTGCGCCGTCTGCAGGTGGCGGAAGCCGCCCAGGCACTTGAGCATGTCGATCAGCCGCGCCCTCGCTTCGTCCGCCGAGGTGTGCCTGCCGATCTTGGGCAGCACCTCGATCTGGAAGCCGCAGGGGGCCTGGACCACGCCGGCGTAGTGGCGCACCTGCACGGCCCTGCGGCCATCGACGCGCGCCGGCCGCAGCCAGGCGGGGCGATCGTCGCCTTCGTGGAAGCACTGGCTTTCCAGCCAGGCGAACACGCGTTCCGGCACGGCGTGGCGGGTGGCGCCGTGCGCCTCGCTCACCACGCAGTCGAACTCGTGCAGTGTCAGCGCGTTCATTCTTCCATCTCGGAGCGACGCGCCGCTTCGCGATAGATTCCGACATATGCCTCCGGATCGGAGAAGGCAGAGATGTTGAGCTCATAGCGCGGTCGAACGGAGTATTGATCCAGGTTATGCCCCGAACCGAACAACGCAGTCAGGTCATCTGACTTCTGGAGCGCCCGAATAAACTGCTTCTCCTCGCTCGTCTTCTGGTTGTCGCCAAGGACCAGGCGGATCTTCTGCCAGTCTTCGAAGAAGTATTCCTCCAGCAGCGGCAGTATCTTGCGGCGGAAGATGGCGGCCAGCTGTTGGAAGGCGTCCGCTCCCTCGGGCAGCGTCTTCAGCGGCATCAGGTAGGCGTGGCCGATGGTGTGGTCGCGGTCGTACAGCGCTTCGATGCGCTGGTTGATCTTGGCCAGCATCGCTTCCAGGTCGATGTCGATGCCATGGCGCGAGACCCTGATGCCCGTCAGCAACGACGGATCCGGCATGTACTCGATGAACTCGAAGCGCCGACGCAGCGCGGTGTCCACCAGCGCCAGCGAGCGGTCCGCGGTGTTCATCGAGCCGATGAGATCGACGTTCGGTGGAATGGTGAAGGATTGCTGCGAATAGGGCAGCGTCACCTTCGCCTCGTAGGGTGCGCCTTCGCGCTTGTCCGCCTCGATCAGGGTGATCAGTTCGCCGAAGATCTTGCTGATGTTGCCGCGGTTGATCTCGTCGATGACCATGGCGTAGCGCTGGCCCGGGTCCTGGCGGGCCTGGTCGCAGAGATTCCAGAAGATCCCGCGGCGGATCTCGTACTGCACGTCGCCTTTGGCTTCGGTCGCTTGGGTCGCTTCGGTCGCTTCGATCGCTTCGGCCTTCTCCTCTCCATTCGCCCCTGCGGCAATGCGAGCCGCATCGTCGGCCAGCACCGGGCGCAGGCCTTCGACGAACTCCTCATAGCCATAGGACTGGTGAAAGGTGACGAAGGCGTGCCGGGCGCCGGACTCTCCGGTGTAGTGTGTCTTGATCCATTCCTGCAGCGCGCGCGTCTTTCCGGTGCCGGGCGGGCCGTAGAAGATCGTGTTACTCGCGCGCTCCAACGCCCCCACGTCCGGCTCGTCCGGCTCGTCCGGCTCGTCGGCTGCCTCGCCCGCATCGCCGTTCGCCAGGTAATCCACCGGCCAGTGTCCGGGCCGGTCCGGACGATTGCCCAGCCGCTCCTGCCAGCCGCCGTCGCCGTCGATGACCGCCTCGATCCGCTGCAGCAGATCGTCCGAGATCATGGCGGTCTCCGCTTCGCCGCCGGGCGACGTCAGCACCTGACGGACGCGGATGCCTTCATGCTGCAGATAGAACGATCCGACCGGCGTTCCTTTTCCCGCTCCGAGCTCCTTGCGGCCGAAGCGCAGCTGGCTGTTCGTTGCGCGCGTGTACCACCAGTCCAGCCCGGCTTCGTGCAGGGCGCTTGCCATGCGCAGGAACAGCGCGGTGGTCTGCGCGCTCCATTTCGGCTGCCGCGCCTCGAAATCCTGGTGGCCGCGGAACTTGGCCAGCAGGCTCCGATCGTCCTGGCCGTTGGCGAATCCCAGTCGCTCCACCAGTTGATCGTAAGTCGGGGTGAAGGACTGGATCGCCTGCACGGCCCAGTCCACCAGGCCATCCAGTCCCATCTGCACACCCTGCTCCGTCGGCATGACCTTGACGATCCCCGATGCCGTGAACTCACCGCGCATCTCCTCGTACCGGCCACGCAGCGAGGGATCGCTCACCGCCTTGTTGACGACGTCGATCTTGACGACAAAGCCGTGCCCGGCCTCCATCCCCACGGTGTACGCCAGTCCGGCAGGTGCGTCCTTCGTCGGGTAGATGCGCGCCCAGTTATAGGAAAGGAAGCGCTCGGTCCATTGGTGGGTCGGACGCTGCACCACACGCGTCTTGCCCTGCGGAAACAGCCTCTTCTGCACCCGTTCCGCCCACTGCTTGGTCAGCCCGTAAGCCGCCTTCAGCCTCTCGTAGACGTGCTCATGCTGTGCGTCGTTCTTGTCTCGGACCTCCCCTTTCCAGGAGTTGAGCAAGTGGAAATGTTCAATATCAAAGGCCTGGTCAGTCATCGCTTGCTTTGCCCGTCTGGTGTTCGTCTGGTGTTCGTCTGGTGTTGATCTGATGCTCGTCTCGTGTCCTCTTCCCGTCCGCCGCCTCGGCAAACTCATCGCTCGCCGGCAGACTTCCCGCTTCAGGAGTCACATGGAGAGTGCCTCTCGCCTGACCTCCCCCACCGCCTCCCCGAACCCCCGCAACCACCACTCCAACTGCGCCGTCTCCACCACCGTCGCAGAAATCTCAAAACCATCCCCCACCTCCCGCACCTGCTGATCGCTCGACAACGGCGACTCCAGCAGATGCAGGCCGGCCTCCTTGGCGATGCGGAACATGAGCCGGATCCGCTTGCCATCGCCGAAGCCGAAATGCCCGTCGGCGTCGTATCGCTGCAGATCGAAATCGCGCGGACGCTCAAATGTGTGCACGGATGCCTCGGCCGACAGGATGCGGTGCAGCGCCAGGATGCGTTCGTTGTCATAGCCTTCGTAGCGGCACACCAGGTAGAGGCGCACGCCTTGCTGCGCGAGGCCGAGCGGCATCACGCTGGCGGTCTTGCGCTTGCCGGCGGCGTTCTTGTAGTCGAGCGCCAGCCAGCGGTTGGCGTAGAGGGCGTTGCTCACCGTTTCGAACACGCCGGGCCGGATCTTGGGCGGCAGCAGGGGCTGGGTGGTGCTGACCACGCGCACCTTGTTGAGCCATTCGCGCTCGCGCCGGTTGCCCCTGCCCGTCACATTGCCCGTGGCGTTGCCGCCGTGGGGTGAAAGGTTGGCGCGGGCCTGCTGGAAGAAGCCGTCCATGGACTGCATCAGGCTGCTGGGCAGCAGGTGGCGCAGGTGCTGTTCGGCCAGCATCAGCATCAGCGATTCCTGTTCGCTGAGCACCGGCAGCGAGAGGCCGCTGGCGCGCTCTTTCCAGCGGTAGCCGAAGGGCTTGCTGCGGTCGTCGCGTTCGATGTCGAACTGTTCGCTGAGCTTTTCCAGCTGGCGCTGGATGGTGCGCAGTTCGCGTTCGATGCCGGCGTGCTTGAGCTGTTCGTGCAGCTCGACGGCGGAGATCTTGCGGTGGCGCGGGATGCGGCGCAGCAGTTCCACGGCCAGCAGGGTGGTCTCCAGCGTATCCGGTCGCTTGGGCATGTGGCGGTGCGTGGGAGCTTGCCCGCCATCCGCGCGAAGGCGGATGGCGTGTCGTTGTTGGGGTCGGGTTCCCGTGGCACGGGACCCGTGTTTCGATGATGCCATGTGCGATCGCGCCGCGGCTACCGGAACCCGATCGCCGCCTTGCCGCCGTCCTTGAGCGCGCATTCGCCCTCCAGCGCCGCGACGAAATCGGCGGCCGAGGCCAGCGCGTTGAAGCGGTGCCGCCGCGCCACCGCGGCGTAGTCGCCGGGCGTCAGCGTGGCCAGGCGCGCCAGCTGCGACACGCGGGGCAGCAGCGCGGCTTCCGGCGCCGGCAGCGCGAGCTGCTCTGCATATCGGCACAGCAGCGTCCAGGCTTGATCGGATTTCAGGGGGTGGAATGCCACCTTGAGGTCGAAGCGGCGCAGCGCGGCGGGATCGAGGCCGTCCATCAGGTTGGTGGAGGCGACGAAGACGCCGGGAAAGGCTTCCATCTGCGTGAGCATTTCGTTGACCAGGCTGACTTCCCAACTGCGCTGCGCGCCGCGGCGGTCCTGCAGGAAGCTGTCGACTTCGTCGATCAGCAGCAGCGCGCCGTCTTCGGCCGCGCGGCGGAAGGCGTGGGCGAGGTTCTGCTCGCTTTCGCCGACGTAGGGCGAGACCAGGTCGGAGACGCGCTTGACGTGCAGCGGCACCGCGAGCCGCTCGGCCAGCCAGCGCCCGAAGGCGGTCTTGCCGGTGCCCGGCGGGCCAACCAGGCACAGGCGGCCGGCGCGGGAGCGCTGCAGGCCGGCGGCCAGGGCGTCGAGATCGGCGTCGGCGTGGACCAGGGTGGGATCGTAGAGCTCGGGCAGGCGCTCGGCGCCCGGCCGGGCGAGGTCCGGGTGGCCTTGCGCGCGCAGGGTGTTGCCGATCAGCAGTGCCATCGCGCTGGCGGTGCCGTCCGGGCCGAGCTCCTGGCGGATGGCCTGCACCACCGCGGCGGCGCGCGTGACGACGGCAGGCGCCAGCACTTCGGACTCGGCCATGCGGGCCACGGCGCGGGCGTCCAGCAGGCCGGCGCAGGCGCCCTCGATGATACGGGTACGCTGCCGGCGCGGCGGCACCGGCAGTTCCATCACCATGTCGAAGCGGCGCAGGAAGGCGCCATCCAGGCCGCGCGCCGAGTTGGACAGCCACAGCGTGGGCACCGGGTTGGCTTCCAGCGTGCGGTTGATCCATGCCTTGCGCGTCTGCGCGGTGCTCTTGCGCCCGCCCAGGCCGAACAGGCCGTCGCCATCCTGGAACACGTCTTCGACTTCGTCGAACAGGATCAGCGCGCGGCGCTGGCCGAGGAAGCTCTGCCCGGCGCGGTAGGCGCGCAGGCGGCGCTCGCCGCTGATGGGATCGCCGTCGTCGTCTTCGCTGGCCACCTCGAACAGCTCGGTGCCGATCTCCCGCGCCAGCACCTTGGCCAGCTCGCTCTTGCCGGTGCCGGGCGGGCCGTAGAGGAAGACGTTGACGCCCGGGCGGCCTGCCGCCATGGCCTGGCGCAGATAGGGCAGCAGCACCGCGAGCGAGCTGCGCACGTGTTCGTAGTCGTCAAGCCGCAGCGTGGCCGGCGCCGCCACCGCGACGGTGTCGCGCAGCAGGCCGATGGGGTCGGCATCGGTGGAGACGATGTGGTCGGCGAAGCTGTCCGAGAGCAGTTCGAGCTTGCCGTTCAGGGTGTAGCGGCAGCTGCGGTCGATCGACACCAGGCCGGAGCGGGCCAGCACGCCGTGCGGGCCGAGCGCGGCGCGCACCGCGGGCTCGGGCTCGTCGAGCAGCACGGCGAGGGTGTCGAAGACCTTGGCGGCCGACAGGGAACCGAGCCAGTCGGCGGTGTCGTCGAGCAGGCGCTCGTTCTTGAGCAGGACCACGAAGGCCAGGATGCGGCAGTCCAGCGCCGACAAGCCGACCACTTCGGCCAGGCGGGCGATGTTGCGCGCCAGGAAGGCGGGCATGTCGCGATCGCCGCCGGCGCCAGCATCACCGGCGTTGCGCTCGGCCTCCTGGTGCAGCTTGCGCAGCCGGCGGCGCACCGCCTCCGCGTCGAACTCCAGGTCTTCCGGGTCGACAAAGGCACCGAGGCCGATCGCGTGGGCCAGCGCATCGTTGCCGAAGCCCGAGCGCTGGATGAACTCCCGATGCGCGCCGAGCGGCACCAGCAGGCGCAGCAGCCAGAGCCGCACGGCGGGCGAGACGTCCTGGGGATCGCGGTGGGAGCGGCTTCGGTGGTGGCGCAGCATGGGGCGGTTCTCCGTGGGCATGGCAGGCCATTGTCCACGGGGGTGCGACAGGATGTGTCGCTGGGCGGAGCGCGCAGTTGCGCACCGAACTCGCCACCGTTGCTGCTCCGCCCCCCAAAGAGCCGGCGCGGGCAGGTCGCGGCAATCGCGAGCGTGCTGCCGGTACCGCGAACCTGCCTGCCCGCCCGCCGCTCAGAACCTCGCCGCCGCGAAACCGTCCGCGATGGCCGCCCAGCGAACCCGGTCGCGCTCCAGCGCCGACGCCTCGGCCTCCGCTGTCTTCAGGTCGGCCTCCACCGGCTGCGCCTGCTGCGCGAAGATGCCGTCGATGGCTTCGTACAGGCTGGCTTGCAGGCCGGCGAAGATGTCGGCCGAGATCTGGTCGAGGCACTGGCTGCGCTGGATGGCGCGCGCGCGGGCGCGCTCGTTCTCGCGCCGCTCCTCCATTTCGGCCAGCCCCATCTGGCCGAGTGCGACCACCACACTGATGGCCGGGCCGGCACGGCCTGCCCATTTGTCGAACGTCTTCTCCCAGCGACCCTTGAGGCCGGGGATCTTCAGCTGGCGCCCCCACATCAGCAGTTGCTTGATATGGCCGCTGTCGACGTTCTTGAGCTGCTCCAGCGCGGGGCCGACCAGGCGCCCCCAGGACTTCTCGTCGAGCGACTGGAACTGGGTGGCGTCCAGCACGTTGTCGCCCAGCGCCGCATCGATGCGCGCCTTGTGCTGCGAGGCGAGTTCAAGCTCCAGCCATTTCCGCATGGTCTCGGCCAGCTCCCCGACCAGTGTCGATGCCTTTGCCGTGAGCTCGGCCTCCGAACCCGCTTCATCGAGCGCGACGCCGAGCGCGGCGCGGCTCTGCTGGAGCTCTCGCCGCAGCCGGCTGGTGGCGGCCAGCCGCAGCACGTTGTGGTCGCGCCGCAGGTGCGCTAGTTGCGCGGCGAGCAACTCGGCCTTGCCATCCGCGCCGCCCGCGCGACCGTTGCCGAGCGCCGCCCGCACCGGATCGAGCAGCTCGCGCGTGATCAGCGCGTGCGTGCCCGCCAACCGCTTGTGCTCGTCCTCGTACTCACCCAGCCATTGCGCGAAGCGGTCGATGAACATGTCGTAGCGCGCGTGCTCGAGCAGCAGCGGCTTGCCATCGACACGGCCACGCTCGGCCGAACGGAGGTTCATCATCAGCACCGGCACGGCGGCCAGCATTGCCTCCGGAATGCCGCGCGCCGCACCGGCGCGCGCCAGCGTTGCGGCGAAGCGCTCGATCAGCGCGGCAATGTCCGCTTCGCCCCGGTAGTTCAGCAGCACGAAGAGCGGATGCCCGCTTTCGATGATGTCGAGCAGGCGCTCGACGATGTCCTGCGCATCCTGGTCTTCCTGGCGCAGCACGAAGAGCACCAGGTGGGCCTGCTCGCGCATTTCGTCCAGCGTGACGGTCTCATGCTCGATCGGTGCATTGATTCCCGGCGTGTCGAGCAGGACATGGCCGTTCCACGGATAGGGCTGCACCGCGGCCGTGGTCGGCACGTCGTCCACCTTGGCAACGATGGCGCCGCTCAGCGCATTGATGAGCGTGCTCTTGCCGGCGTTGTAGGCGCCGAACAGCATGACGTGGATGGTCTTCTCGGCGACGGCCGCGCGTAGGCGGGCGATCACGGCCGGCGCGCCCTCCAGATGGCGTGCCGCGAGTGGTTCGGCGTCGTTCAGCAGCACCTGGTAGATTTCAAACGGACTCATGGCGGATAGCCTCCTTGATGACGGCGAGATTGCTGCGGCTGGCGTCGACGATGGCCGCCAGTCCGCGGGCCTCCGCTGCGACGAAGCCGATGGCCTTGCGGCATTCGCCGACGCAGGTGGCGACGGCATCGGGCAGCACGCGGCGCAGTTCCTGCTCCAGGCTGGCGTAGAGCCGGTCGTAGCTGATGCCGACCGGGATGGTCTTGCGATGGGTTTCCAGCAGGCGATCGCCGCCCTTGTCGCCCAGCCAGCCTGCCACGGCACCGCCGATCACGCCACCGAGCGGTCCGCCCGCAAGAGTCCCCAGCACCGTGCCGATCAGTCCCGCGCCGGTGGCCACGGCGGCCTTCTTGACGCCGCCGCTGCGCACCATCACTTCGATGGTCTCTTCATCGTATTGCGCGCCGTCGGCATTCAGGTCGAGGGCGATCTCGCGCAGCTGCTCGGCATAGTCGGCCAGTTCCTTCCGCACATGGTGCTCGACCGCGTCGCGCCCGCGCGCCGACAGCGCACGATAGAGCGCATCGATGTCGCGGCTCTCCTTGTGCGCTTCCAGCAGCTCGGACAGGCCGCCCAGCACTTCCGCCACCACGGCCGACGCGATGCGCGGCGTGCGCTCGGCCAGCAGGGCGGTCGCCTGGTGCGCGGAATCTTCGAGCCTGGCCAGTTGCGGCAGGATGTCGCGCTCCAGCGGCGCCAGCACATCCGCTTCGAGATGGTTGAGGACGAGCGTGGCCGCCTTGGTGCGCTTGTAGCCGCTCGCGGGGGCGACGATCTCGAGCAAGGCCCGGAACAGCGTATCGATGCCGGCCGCCGCGCGCCCGGCGGCGGTATCGTCCAGACGCGCCATCTGCACCGACAGCGACACCGGCTCGCGCACCAGCGCGGGGTCCAGCTGCGCCGCCTCCAGGCACTGGCGCGCCCGCTTCAACACATCTGCCTGCTGGCTGTGGCGGTTGTCGGCAGTCTTGTTGATGCAACGCATGACGATCTGTCCGTCGACCTCGTCCTCGTCGTCGATATCGCTCTTGGTGATCACCGGCAGCAGGGGCTTGCCTTGCGCCAGCTGGCGCTTCAGTTCCGCCAGCTCCTGCACCTGGCCTGGCGACGTGGAGCTGGTCAGCCACAGCACGCCATCGGCACTGTCGATGAAGCGCTGTGTCAGATCGCCGTTCTCCGCGGTGATCGAATGCAGGCCCGGCGAATCGAGCAGCACCAGTTGCTCGCCGACGCGGACGCCCTGGATGGTCGCCGTGGTCTCCGTGGCGCCGACGCTGAAGGGCTGATCGAGTGCCTCCAGCGCGCCATCGCGCACCACGAAGGCCTCGACCGGCATGCCCAGCGCACGGAACCTGTCGACCAGGTAATTGCAGAACGAACTCTTGCCGGCGTTGACCTTGCCGAATACCAGCAGCACCGCGCGGTCGCCGAAGGTCTCGGCCAGCTGACGCATGGGGGCGCGCCGGGCGAGATCCTCTTCCCAGCGGGCCATGCTGTCGCGCAGCAGGGTGCGCACGTGCTCGGCCTGGCTGGCCAGCGCGCTGCCTGGCTTCAGGCCTTTCGGCGGCGGTGCAAGTTCCAGCGCGGTCCGCAGCGTGCTGCGCCAGTGCTCCAGCCGCGCCACCTGCGGCGCCACGTCCCGGGCGATCACGTCGAAGCTGGCGAGCGCATCGAGAAAAGCGCGTTCCGGCGTGCGGGCCTTTTCCAACGCGCTCATCGGACGTCCCCGTTCAGCAGGCGTTGCAGTGCCAGCTCGGCGGCATCGAACGTGTCGAGTTCCTGGGAGGCGGCTTCGACGCGGGCCGCCAGCTCCCGCATCGGCGGTGTGCGAGCGAAGTGGTCGGTGAACGGATTCTCCTCGCTGGCGGCGTTGTGTGTCACGAAGCGCTCGACCAAGCGCTGGATGGCAGCGTCGCCGGGATCCAGCCCGTGGCGTGCCAGCAGGCTGTTCAACTGCACGGTGGCATTGCGGCGCACCAGTGCGCGCTGCGCGGCTCGGCGCTCGCCGTCTTCGTCGCGCTGGGAACCTCCGGACGACGAGTGCGACGTGTCGTCATCGCTGGAGAAGTGCTTGACGGCGGCGGTGACGGCCGCGATGGCTGCCGCGGCAGCCAGAAAGGGCAGCATGATTCAGTTTCCCTTGAGTTCCCGTCGAAGCCTGGTGCGCATATCGACGTAGTCGTGCTTGAACGCCGCCAGGCGCGAAGCCATGTCCTTGCGCAGGCGCCCGCGCGCAGCCTCGCATGCCGCCCGCTTTTGCCGCACAGCTTCGAGCAGCAGCTCACCCAGCGCGCGGCGCGAGCGCTCGCGCCGCTCCGTTACCTCGTCGGCGCATTCGCGCAGGAAGGCCAGCAGCTCCGGCACGCCGCTGCGGCCCGCCAGCAAGGGCTTGTTCTCGCGGGTCCCGCGCGTATAGCGCGATGCGGACACGGGAAACACGGGCAGGTCGCCGGTCTGCTGGCGCAAGGCGCCGAGGATCGCTGCCATGTCGGCCTCGTCGACCTGCGCCATGCGGGTGAGCACCACGACAGTCTGCCGGGACGAGCACTCGTCGTCCGCGCACAGGGCCTCCAGGCACGCCTGCTCCTCGGCATCCAGCTCGCCCTCGCCGGCGGCATGGATGAACAGGCGGATATCCGCCTCTCGCGCATTGCCTTCGCGCGCGAGCGCGTCGTCACCACCGGCCACGTCGGCGCCGAGCCCCGGCGTATCGAGCCAGCGGATGCCCTGGCTCTCGTGAGCCTGCACGCGCACGGTCTCGCGCACGTCGGACACCTTGAAGACCTCGTTGCCGATCAAGGCATTCAGCAGCGTGCTTTTGCCGTGGTTGTACTTGCCCAGCACGGCGACCGTCGGCAGCCGGCCGCTGCTTGACAGCAGTTGCAGGCGCGCGATGTCGTCGCGCCGCTCGGGCAATGCGGTGGTGATTGCCGATATGTCCATTGCATTCCTCTTCGCTGCGGCCGCGGCCGCCCATGCGTATCCGGCCCCGCCGCCGCCGGGAAGAGCTTTGTCCGCGCAGCCCTATATCGGAAGGCATGCGCGCATCCTTAGCCCCCCATGCGAGGGGGACCGCCTGGCCGGATGCATCGACCTCGCCGATTGCATCGCACATGGAGCGGGAGCGCTGCCTGCAGCGCCATGCGGTATCCTCCCGCCACATCATCCACATCGGCTACATCGGCTACATCGGCCACCTCACCAAGACGGAGAATCCAGATGGCACGCGTCGTTCCCGACGGCTGGGAGACCATGGAAGCGGACGGTCCGCTGCAGCGAGAGCTCGATACGCTGGCGGTGCTGGCCAAGGGCCTGCCGGACGGCTACACCGTCTACCACGCGGTGCACTGGACCAATGTGGAGCGCGCCCACGCCATCTACGGCGAGATCGATTTCGTGGTGATGAACCGCGCCGGCCACCTGATGCTGATCGAGCAGAAGAGCGGCTACCTGGTCGAGACCGACGAGGGGCTGGCCAAGAACTATGGCGGCAGGCTGAAGTCGGTGCCGGTGCAGATGGGCCGCACCGCGGACGGCCTGCGCGGCAAGCTGGGGCGCGCGCTGCCGGCGCAGCCGATCCGGCTGGAGCACCTGCTGTACTGCCCGGACCACGTGGTGCGCTCGCCGGCCACGGCCGGGCTGTCGCCCGAGCGCATCATCGATGCGCAGCGGCGCGACGCGCTGTGCCAGTGGATCCAGCAGGTGCTGCCGGTGGGCGAGGACGATGCGCTGGCGGCGCGCGTGGACCGCTTCCTGTGCGACATCATCCAGCTCGAGACCGACGTCAGCGCCCTGGTGGGCCAGGCGCGCGCCATGGTCACGCGCGTCTCGGGCGGACTGGCGCACTGGGCGCGCCAGCTCGATCTGGAGCCCTTCCGCCTGCGCGTGACCGGCACGGCGGGATCGGGCAAGACGCAGCTGGCGCTGGCCGAGTACCGCGCCGCCATCGAGGCCGGCAAGCGCCCGCTCTATGTCTGCTTCAACCGCCCGCTGGCCGACCACTTCGCGCGCATCGCGCCGGCCGGCGGCCATGTCGGCACCTTCCACATGCTGTGCGACCAGTTGCTGCGCGCGGCCGGCATCACGCCGGACTTCCAGCAGCCGGATGCCTTCGGCCGACTGGTGGCCGCGGCCGCGGAACGGGAGGTGACGCCGGCCTTCCTGTTCGACAGCGTGATCGTGGACGAGGGCCAGGACTTCGCTCCCGCCTGGCGCGACCTGGTGCTGCGCCACGCCCGCCCCGACGGCCGCGTGCTGTGGCTGGAAGACCCGCTGCAGAACCTGTACGGCCAGCCGCCGGTGGAACTGCCCGGCTGGGTGCGGCTGCGTGCCGAGAGCAACTTCCGCAGTCCGCGCCCGGTGGTGAAGCTGCTGCAGGCCATCGTGCCGCCCGAGGTGAAGATCGAGGCGGCCGCGCCGCTCGCGGCCGCCGAGGTGGAATTCCTGGTCTACCGCGACGACGCCACCCTGCGCGAATGCGTGAAGGACGGCATCCGCCAGTGCTACGCGGCGGGCTTCCGCAAGGGCGACGTGGCCCTGCTCAGCTACCGCGGCCGAGAGAGCTCGCGCCTGCTGGGCTTCAACCAGCTCGGCCCGCATACGCTGCGCACCTTCACCGGCGAGTACGACGTGCACGGCCGGCCGGTCTACTCCGACGGCGACGTGCTGGCCGAGACGGTCCACCGCTTCAAGGGCCAGTCGGCACCGGCCGTGGTGCTGGCCGAGGTCGACTTTGAAACGCTGGACGACCAGGCCGTGCGCCGGCTCTTCGTCGGCGCCACGCGGGCGACGATGAAGCTGGTGCTGGTGTTGTCGGAGCGGGCGGCGGGGATCCTGGTGGAGCGGCTGTAGCAAGCACCCTGCCCGCCGTCCCGCGCGATCAGCGTTCGTGTGTCCGGCTCGGACTGTAGGTGCACCCCGAGCCGGTGGCACTGGAACCGCACCAGCGGCACTTGTTGTTGCCACTGCCATGGCGGTGTGTTTTGGTCGGGCTGTAGGTGCAACCCCGTCCATGGCTGCTCGATCCACAGAACTCGCACTTTTTTTCGTCGCCATTGTGTTCGTGACGCTTGTGCGGACTGTAGGTGCAACCACTGCCATAGCTGCGCGAACCGCAGAATCGGCATTGACTCATCTTCTTGTCTCCTCTTGGAAAATCGGCCTTGTCAGGCCCGGATCAACCCACCAGGCGATCGCTGCGATGTCTCGCTGCGATCCCGGTGCAGGCAAACGCATCACCAAGTCCAACCTCCCTCAGAACCGCTCCGCCCAAGCCTCCCAGAACCCCGGCTCGTCATGGTGCGCATTGCGCATCGCCACTTCGAGCGAGACCGCCCAGAACTTCATGCCGGGCAGGCGCAGCGTGCCGTCGGGATGCTCGAGGAAGGCGGCCAGCGCCTGGTAGGCCGGGTCGGCGAGATCGAAGGGCACGTCGAGATAGAGCGTGCCGCCATAGCTGCGCATGGCCGTTTCGCTGGCGATCTCGCCGCACTCGCACCAGCCGACGCCGTTGGCATCCAGCCAGTCGATGACCTGGGCGCGCGTGGGGTTGGCCCGCCAGTTGCCCGGCCGGCGCCAGTCGGCGTCGTCGTCGAAGAAGGAGAGATAGAGGACGTCACGCTGCTTGCGGCGGGCGATGGCGTCGATGTGTTCGATCAGTTGGGGCATGGTGTTCTCCTGCTGGCGCTCTGGCGTGGTGTGCTTGTCATGCGCGGAAGCTCTCCACCTCGATCACCCGTCCCGACGTCACCATCACGATGAGCCCCCGCCGCGCCCCGCTCATGGCCAGGTACTGCCGCACCTGCGCGCGGTAGTGCTCGACGGTCTGCGGCGCGGGATCGACGTCGCTCTTCCAGTCGATGACCACCTGCGGGCGGCCGTCGTCGCCGAAGGCGATGGCGTCGGCGATGCCGGCGGTGGCTTCTTCCTGGTCGTCCCAGGCGGTGGCCGCGTACAGCGTGTACTCGGGTACCAGCGCGGACCGCAGCGCGGCGACCTCGGGCAAGGCCAGGGTGCGGGCGACGCTGGCGGCGATCTCCTCGGCGGCGGGACCCCGGGCGGGGTCGGCGCACGGCGGCAGGCCCAGCATGCCGATCAGCTCGGCGGCGCGCGCGGCGAGCGTGTCGGGGACGTCGGCGGTTTCGCCGTTCAGCACTTCTTCGAGCAGCTTGTGGATCAGCAGGCCGCGCTCGCGGCCGCCCTGCACCTTGGCCTCTTGCACCTTGGCCTCTTGCCGCTCGTCCTGTGCCGTCGCCTGCGCCGTCGCCTGCGCGCAATCGGACGCGGCGGCGGACGGCGCGTCGTCGAGGCTGCTGGCGATGCGCTCCGTGTCGAGCGGGCGCAGCAGCGGCGTGCCGGCGCCTTCGTCGCGGCTGGGGGCCACCCAGGCGAGCCGGCGCCGGCCGGCGGCGATGGCTTCGGCCTGCTGCGCGAAGACCTCGGGCGTCTGCGCGCTGGCGGTTTCGGCGGCGCCGAGGCCGCCAGCGCCGGGGTCGGCAGGCAGGTGGGACAGGTCGAGCGCGGGCAGTGCCTGCAGCGGGAACTGCGGCAGCGCGATCCACGCGTTGCTGCGCGGCGGCGGCACGTCCAGGCGCGGCAGCACCAGCAGTTCGCGCGCGCGGGTGGCGGCCACGTACCAGAGGCGCAGGCGCTCGCGCTGCAGCTCGTCCTGCTCGGCCTGGCGCGCGGCTTCCAGGCCGACCGGGTCGGTGCCGAAGACGGGGCAGAAGAGATGGCCGGTGTGGCGCTCCACCACGGTGCTGTCGGCCGCCTTCACCTGGGTCATGGTGTTGATCGGCACCACCACCGGCCATTCGAGGCCCTTGGCGGCGTGCATGGTGTAGAGCGCCACCGCCTCTTCCTGCGCATCGGGGCGGCCTTCCGGGGCGCGCGCTTCGTCGCTCCAGGCGGCGGTCATGGCCTGGGCCAGCGCGCGCAGGCCGCGCACCGCGTAGGCGCGGCAGAGATTGAGGTAGAGGTCGACGTTGGCCAGCGCGCGCTCGGCCTGGCCGCGGTGGCGCTGCTGCAGCAGCGGGCGCACGCGCAGCGCCTCGACCGCCTGCGCGATCAGCGCGTGCGGGGTGGTGGCGTTGGCGCGGCGGCGCAGCGCCTGCAGGGTCTCGACGATGTGGCGTGCGAGCGGATGGGCGATGGCCTGCGCCTCGAGGTGGAGGGTGAGCGCGGCCAGCTTGCCGGCGGCGATCTCCTCGTCGGTGCGCGGCAGCGCCCACACGATATCGAGCAGCTCTTCCTCGCTCAGGCCGACCAGCGGCCCGCGCAGCAGCGCGCCCAGCGCGAGCGTGTCGCGCGGGTCGGCCAGCACGCGCGTGACGGCGATCAGGTCCTGGATCTCCTGGCGCCGGTACAGGCCCTTGCCGGCCTGCGTGGCGACCGGCACGCCGCGCCGCTCCAGCGCTTCTTCGTAGCGCCACAGTTCGCTGCCGGTGGGGGCCAGCAGGGCGATGTCGCCGGGGCGGCAGGGGCGGGCCTGGCCGCTGCGGCGGTCGATGACGGGCTCGCTGCCGATCAGGCGGGCGCACAGCTCGGCCACGGCTTCGGCCTCGGCGTCGCGCTGTTGCTCGGCGCTGGCGGCGCCGTCCTCGTCGGCGGCCGCCACGTCCAGCGCGGCCACGCAGGGCCGCTCGCCGGCATCGGCATGGAAGGGCTGCAGGGCGGTGAAGCCGGGCTGGCCCTGCGCCTCGGACAGCAGGTCGGCGAAGCGCGCGTTGACCCAGTCGAGGATGGTGGCGCGCGAGCGGAAGTTGGTGGCGATGGCGAGCACGCTGTCGCCGTCCTGGCGCGCGAAGGCCGTGCGCGCCTCCACATAGGCGGCCACGTCGGCGCCGCGGAAGCGGTAGATGGCCTGCTTGGGATCGCCCACCAGGAACAGCGCGCCCGGGCGGATGCGGTAGGCGCGCCAGTCCGTGCCGCCGTCGCCGCCGTCGCCACCGTCGCCGCCGTCGCCGCCGATCTCGCCGCCATCGCCACCGGCGACGGGCTCGCCGCACAGGCGCCAGAAGATCTCGGACTGCAGCGGGTCGGTGTCCTGGAACTCGTCGACCAGCACGTGGGTGAAGCGCCCGGCCAGCGCGCGGCGCACCGGCTCGTGGTCGCGCAGCAGGTCGCGCGCGGCGTGGATCAGGTCATCGAAGTCGAGCAGGCCGGCCTGGCGCTTGTAGTCGCGGAACTGGTCGGCGACCGGGCGCAGGGCCTCGACCAGGCCGGCCAGCACCCACGAGGCGGTGTGCTGCTGCAGCGCCAGCCAGGCATCGCGGCAGGCGGCATAGCAGGCGGTGGCACGCTGGGCCATGGCCTCGCCGTCGGCAGCCCGCAGGCCGGCGGCGCGCGCGGCGGCGCTCCACTTGCCCTTCTTCTTGTAGGCGGCAAAGCCGCCGCTGGCCGTCAGCAGCACGGCGGCGGGCCGCGTGAGCACCAGCGCGGCCAGTTGCTGGGCGGCGTGCTCGTTGCCGTGTCCTTCCCAGCGCGCGGGAATGGCCTGCGCCATCCCGGCAAACCCCGCGACGATGGCGGCGGTCTCGGCTTCGTCCACCGTTGCGCACTCGGCCAGCAAGGCCTGGAAGTCCTGCACCGCGGCGCGGAAGGCCGCCAGCCGCGGCGCCAGTGCCTCGGGCGCGCGCACGCCGGCCTGGCGATGCTGGCGCAGCAGGTCCAGCACCTTGCCGGCCAGCGCTACGGTGGCCGCCGGCTCGCGCCAGGCCAGCTGGGCGAGCAGGCTGCCGCCCTGCGGGTCGGCCGCTCCCGCTGCGCCGGCATCGGCGAGGGCCGCGCGCAGCCAGGCGTCGGCCAGTTCGCGGTAGACCAGGTCGGCCTGGTCGCGGTCCATCAGCGTGGCGCCGGGGTCGATGCCGGCTTCCACCGGATAGGGCCGGATCAGGCGCTGGCAGAAGCCGTGGATGGTGGAGCACGTCATCTCGTCGATGGCGTGGCTGGCGGCCTGCAG
Organism: Cupriavidus malaysiensis; assembly: GCF_001854325.1. NCBI lineage: Bacteria > Pseudomonadati > Pseudomonadota > Betaproteobacteria > Burkholderiales > Burkholderiaceae > Cupriavidus > Cupriavidus malaysiensis. Next base: position 394,126 of record NZ_CP017754.1, on the reverse strand, counting down.
GTGTTCGAGCTGGCGGGCATCCGGACCGGCGGGCAGCGCGGCGCGCATCTCGGCCGGCACCTGGCCCGAGGCCAGCGCGGCGACGAACTCGCGCACGCGGATCAGCAATTCGCTGGCCGCCAGCTCGGTGAAGGTCACCGCGGCGATGTGCGCGGGCGCGATGCCCCGCGCCAGCAGCAGCGCGATGCGGCCGGCCATCACGGCAGTCTTGCCGGAGCCCGCGCCGGCTTCCACCAGCAGGGAGCGCTCATGCGCGGCGATGGCGGTGCGGCGGGCGGCTTGGTCGAGGAGGACAGGCATGGCGGTGGTCATCATGCGGCTTCCCAGATGCGGGCGGCGTCGCCCAGGCGTGCGGTGGCGGCGGCGAGCTTGCGCCGCAGGTAGCCGGCCTTGGCATTGGCCGGCAGGGCGAAGCCCAGGTCGTCGTAGTCGCTGCCGCTGTCGATGCCGATCACGGTGGCACCGCCCAGCAGCGCGTCGCGCGCGGCCCGCAGGCTGGCCACCACGGTATCCAGCGTGCCCTGCGGATCGTCCAGCACCAGCTCGACGCCGTCGCGCGGGTAGAGCAGCGCGGCGCTGATCTCGACGCCGTCGCCCAGCAGGGCCCGCACGGCGAAGGCGTACAGGCAGCGCTGCAGTTCCTTGCCGCCGTTGAGCACGAAGGGCTTCTCCTTGCCCTCGCTGCCGGTGTCCGGGACGGCGCCGGTCTTGTAGTCGAGCACCAGCGCGCGGCGGCCGTCGCCGGAGATATCGAGGCGGTCGATATAGCCGCGGATGCGCAGGCCGGTGCCGGGGATCTCGACGCTGGCCTGGTGGTCCCAGGGCACGGCGCTGCCGGTCTTGGGCGCCATGCCGCCGAAGGGGACTTCACCGAAGGCGCGCGCGGCGGGCAGCCGCCCCTGGCTGGCGGCCAGCGCGGTGGTGCTGATGGCGCGCACGTCTTCCAGGGTGCGGCGCCAGATCAGCGCCGGCGGCACGGCCTCGCCGGCCTCCCATTGCCGCGCGGCCTCGGCCGCGGCCGCCTGCACGGCGGCGGCGATGCGCTGCGGGCTGGCGGCAGCCAGCCCCCCTTCCTCCGTTCCCTGCGTTCCCTGCGTTCCCTGTGCCTCCAGCGCCTGCAGGGCCAGGTCCAGTGTCAGGTGGACCAGGTTGCCCAGGCTGGGCGGATCGAGCGTGAGCCGCTCCGTGCCGTCTTCCGGCGCGCGCCAGCCCAGACCGTACTGCCACAGGTAGCCGAGCGGATTACGCAGCAGGCGGCTGAGCGAGCTGGCCGACTGCGGGCGCGCCAGCACGGCGGCCAGCGCGGGATGGCCGGCGCGCACCAGGCCGTCGTGCGGCGTGAGCTCGGTGCGCTGCCAGTCGAGCCAGCAGCGCTGCGCGGCCTCGGCCTGCGGCAGCCGCGCGAATTCGTCGGGGCGGGCCAGCAGGCGGTCGCCCTCGCTGCAGGCCTGTGCCGGTGCCGCGTTGCGGCGCAGATAGGTTTCGTCGGGCTGGCCGTGCAGCAGCGGGCTGCGGCCCAGCAGGCGCCCCTCGCCGTCGCGGCGTGCGCGCGACAGCACCACCTCGCTCTCGGTGGTGGCGAGGATGATGCCGAAGTCGCGCCGGTCGGCGGCGGCGACGGGCAGCGGATCGAGCTCGGCCGCCGGCACGATGTGCTCGGACAGCAGGCGGTCTTCCGCGCGCCCGCGCGGCCAGTGCGAGGAGTTGAGGCCGAGCAGCCGCACGAAGCGGCGCGGCGCCGACGCCAGCGCGCTGGCGGGCATCCAGGCGGCGCACACGCAGGCCTCCAGGCCGTCGTCCTGCTTGAGCCCGGCCAGCGTGACGTCGAGCGCTGCCGCCGGACCGGCCAGCAGGGCGCGGCGCCAGATGGCGAGCGCGCGCCCGCCGAGCAGCGCCTCGCCGGCCTCGGCCGCGCCGTCATGGCCGCGCGACAGCAGCGCCACCACGGCGCGCAGCGTGGCGCCGAGTGCCTTGGCCTCCGGCCACTCGGTGGCGCCGGTGGCGCCGGTGGCGTCGGTGGTGCCGGTGGTGCCGAGGCGGTCCAGCAGCCGCGTCCAGGCGGCGGCGCTGCTGAGCGGCGCGTCGGCCGGCAGCGCCCGCGTCCAGTTCTCGGGCAGCTGGCCCAGCAGGCCCGCGCCACCGGCGCACAGGGTGGCGAGGCGGCGCAGGCGCGCCTGGCTCAGGCCGCGCAGCAGGACGTCGGCCAGCGCGGCGGCGGCCTGGCCGTCGCGGCTGGCAGCAACCGTCACGCCATGCACGAAGTGCAGGTCGAGCCCGCTGTCGGAGCGCAGCGCGAGGAAGTGGTCGTCATAGTCGGCCGGCGTCACCGCGGCGATGGCGATCTCCTCCGGGCGCGCCTGCCCGGATGCCAGCAGCGCGCGCGCCCAGCGCATCGCTTCGATGGCCTCGTGCTGCGCGGTGGCGGCGCTGACCACGCTGCGCGCCGGCGCGCAGGGCGCGCTGCGCTCGACCGCCACCGCGCTGCCGTCGAGCCATGCCGGCACAGGGCGCGGCCCGGCCAGCCAGCGCAGCGGCAGCACGGCGGCCAGCGCCAGCAGCAGCGGGCGCCAGCAGGGCGGCAGGTCGGCCAGGCCGTCGACGTCGACGCGGCCGAGCAGCGCGGGGGCGTGCGCCAGGCGCGCCTGGGCGGCGGCGGCCAGCGCGGGCGGATGGAGCATGCCCGGCGGCAGCTGGGCCAGCACGGCGCGCTCCAGGGCGGCCATGGCCGCCAGCCGCGCGTGGTCGCCGGCGCGCGCCTGCAGGTCGATGCCGGCGCGCCAGGCCTTGCGCAGTGTGTCGGCGGCGGCGCCGACCATGCCGGGCAGGTCCTTGATGGTGTCGAGCTCGCCGAGCGGCGTGCCGGGCAGCACGGCCTGGATGGCGGCGCGCAGGGTGTCGTCGTCCAGCGGCGCGATGAAGCCGCCGGCCAGGCGCGCGGCGAGCTGTTCGATATCGACGATCTGCACGCCCTGTGCGCGCGTCCGCGCGGCGCGCAGGCGCTGCCCGCGCAGGGCGAGGCGCCCTTGCGTGACGATGGTGTGCCGTGGTCTGGTGTTCACAAGCTGTCCTCCTGGCCGGCCCCGCGCGATGGCGGGGCCGGCATGTTCCGCGTTGGCTGCGTTGGCTGCGTTGGCTGCGTCTTCTGTACCGGCGGCATGGACCGGCGCTCCGGCAGCGTCACCGGCATGCGCCCGCTGGTGTCCTCGGTAGTGCCCTCGCTAGTGCCCTCGCTAGCGCCCTCGGTAGTGCCTGGCGGTACCTGTCCGCCCTCTCCCGCCTGCCCTGCATTCTGCGCAGATATCTGCGCACGCCTTGCGCAGATGCCGCGCCACACTGGCCTCATCCAATCCGAGGGAGAGCCAATCCGTCTATGTCGCGCATCGATGCCCATCTCACCGTACACAACGTCCAACCGCAAGCCGTCGCGCAGCGCATCCTGCTGCGCCGCTGGGGCTTCTCCGAGGCCGAGGCCGCCGGCCTGCTGCCGGACCTGGACTCGCTCGACGGGCGGCTGCAATGGAGCGTCGACGAGCGCGCGGCGCGCCGGCCCGATATCGTCATCCACCTGGTGGATGCCACGCGCCTGAGCGGCGTGTTCGGCGGTGCGCGCTGGAACGCGATGGGCCCGGTGGACGCCATGCGCAAGGCGCGCCAGCGCCGCACTGTCGAGATCGCCCTGGTGCTGGGCTCGACCCAGCACCTGCCGCTCGACCGGGTCGGCTGCTGGGTGCTGGCGGGCGAGCGCAGCCTGGCCACGGCGCTGAACATCCTGGCGCGCACGGCGATCGAGCCGATGCTGTCGGCCGAGCCCGGCCTGCCCGTGGGCCTGGAGGAACTGGCCGCCACCAATGCCTTGTGCGTGCTGACGCGGGAACAGGGCACCGACCGAGACGCGCTGGCCAAGCGCACCATGGAGGTGCTGTGGACCGCCTGCGAGCGCGCCTACGCCGCGCCGCGCCGCGTGCTGGTGGCCGCGCAGACGCATGTGGTGGACCTGGTCGAGACCTTCCGCCCGCAGATGCGGGAACGCCTGCGCCTGCATCGGCGCCAGACCGGTTCGCTCGACCTGTCGGCCGAGTTCACCGTGGTCTATCCCTGGCCCGCCACCCCCTTGGCACCGTTCTGAGCGGGGTGGCCGTGCGCGCTTCACGGCTGCGCCGGCAGGTCGTCGTAGTAGCGGCAGGCCTGCCGCAGGCCCTGCGCGATTTCCGCGCGCAGCTCGGCCGGGGCCAGCACCTCGACCCGCGCGGCGCGCTCCATCAGCAGGTTGCGCAGTTCCACCGAGGGGATCACGGTCGCGCTCAGGCGGAAGCCGCCGGCCTCTTCCTCGATGCACTGGTCGTCGGACAGACGCTGCTCGCGGAAGCGGTCGCGCAGGCCCACGTCCTCGCGCACGCGCAGCGCGATGCGGATCGGCTCCTGTGGAAAGAAGGAGAAGAACTGGTTGTGGCGCACGTAGGCGTCCAGGTCGAAGGCGGGATCGGGCTCGCCGGGCACATCCGTGCAGGTGGCGTCGACGAAACGGTCCAGGCGCAGCTGGTAGCGGCGGAAGGCGCCGGTGCTGCTGCTGCGCCGGCTCGCCACCACGTAGAGCACCGGGCCGCGTTCGACCAGCGCCAGCGGCACCACCTCGTACGAAGCCGGCGCCGCGGTCTCCAGCCGCGAGTTGCGGTAGGACACCGACAGCACCTTGGTCGCGTACAGGGCGCGGCGGATCTCGTTCAGGATCCCGCTCTCGACGGGCGGCGAGACGAAGGGATAGCCGGCATCGATGCGCACCGTCTTGGTGGCCCAGGCGCGCGCGTCGACCAGGGTGGGATCGACCGGGCTCTCCTGCAGCACCTTCTCGGCGCCGGTGAAGTACTCGGTGAGCAGGCCGGTCACATGGCTGGGCAGGTGATTGGGCGCGTGGCGCTGCAAGGTCAGCAGCGCGATCGCCAACTCGAGCGGCGGGCGCCGCGCCACACCGTTCGCGGCGCGCGGCTTGCCGGTCTTCCACCACTTGCGGGCACGTGCCTCGCCGGATTTGCCGACATAGCCCTCCAGCTCCAGTTGCTCCAGCGCGCGGCGGATGGTGTCGCGGCTGGGCGGCTGGCGCGGATGCAACTGCTGGACGCGGTCGATCAGCTCGCCCGAGGCGATCGGTTGCTCGGCCGCGGAGGGCATGCGCGCGAGGATGTCGTTCTCGAGCTCGGGCCAGAGGGAAGAGGTGGCCATGGCAGGTCTTTGGCTAGGCCCTGGTACGGCGGGATGCCGGGCGGAATGCCGTGGGCTCGGCATTTAGTATCGGTGGCCGGGCGTGCGGCTTTAGGGGAATCGGCCCCCTCCTGATCGGGGGGGTGCATCGGACGATCGGCACGGCGACGATGCCGCGGCAGTGTGCGAGCGAGACACGCCCGGCAGGGCACCCTCTACCGCATCCGAGCGCTCCCTGAACGCACGACAGCCCCTGCCAAGCCATGAGACGATAGTCGCGCCCCATCCGCCCCGCCGACCATGCCCCCACCCACCCACCTCCCCGTCCTCCCCACCCCCGACACCCTGCTCCAGCCGGTCGCCCGCGCCTACCCCGACGGCCACGAGATGCCCGAGCACTGGCATGAGGCGCCGCAGCTGATCCATGCGGTGAGCGGCGTGATGGAGCTGCGCTGCGCAGACGGCTTCTGGGTGATCTCGCCGCAGCAGGCCTTGTGGATGCCGGCCGGCGCGCCGCACCGCTTGCGCGCGCGGGGTGCGGTGGCGTTGCGCACGGTGTACGTGGCGCCGGCCTTGTGCGCGGCGCGCATGCCGGCGCAGCCGCGCAGCCTGGTGGTGGCGCCGCTGCTGCGCGAGCTGGTGCTGCAGGCGCGGCCGGTGACGCGGGCGACGCCGGCGGATGGGCGCGAGGCGCACCTGATGCAGTTGCTGCTGGACGAGCTGGCGCTGGCGCCGGCGATCCCGCTGCAGCTTGCCATGCCCAGGGACGGCCGCCTGCAGAAGATCTGCCTGGGCCTGCTGCACGATCCGGGCGACGAGCGTGGCCTGGAGGCGTGGGGGCGGCTGGTGGGGGCGTCGACGCGCACCTTGTCGCGCTTGTTCCAGGCGGAGTTCGGTACCAGCTTTGCCTTGTGGCGGCAGCAGGCACGGGTGTTCGCCGCCATGCCGCGCCTGCGCGAGGGCGAGGCGGTGGCGCGCGTGGCGGCGGACCTGGGCTATGGCTCGGCGGGGGCGTTCGCCACGGCCTTCCGGCGGCTGACCGGGTACTCGCCGCGCGAGCTGCGGCGCCAGGCTGGCTGATCCGCGCAAGTTCGTGGCGCGCCGGCGGCAGACGGGGCGGGCGCGGCGGCCTATGCTGCGGGGTATCGCTTCGCCGCGTGGGCCGGCCTCTTCGGCACGGGCCCGCCGCGCGGCGGCATCCCTTCGCTACCCACGCAAGCAGGAGCCGACATGGCAGGACCCACCCGTGAATCGCACCGCATCCCGGCCAACGGCATCGAGCTGGATGGCTGGCTTTACCTCCCGGCGCTGCCGGCCGCAGCGACCGCAGCAGCATCGACTACATCCGCGGCAGCGGCCCCGCTGATCGTCATGAGCCACGGCTTCGCGGCGGTCAAGGAGCTGTATCTCGACCGCTTCGCCGCGGCCTTCGCCGAGGCTGGCTTCGCGGTGGTGCTGTACGACCACCGCAACTTCGGCCGCAGCGGCGGCGCGCTGCGCGGCGAGATCGATCCGCGCCAGCAGGTGGACGACCTGCGCGACGTCATCAGCTGGGCCATGGCGCTGCCGCAGGTGGATCCGGCGCGCGTGGGCGTGTGGGGCTCCAGCTACAGCGGCGGCCACGCCATCTCCGTGGGCGCGCACGACCGCCGCGTGCGCTGCGTGGTGGCGCAGGTGCCGACCATCAGCGGCTACCAGAGCCTGCTGCGCCGCGCCGGGCCGCAGCTGCACGCGGTGCGCGCGGCCTTCGCGCAGGACCGCGCGGCGCGCTACCGCGGCGAGCCGCCGCGCTACCGGCGCGTGATCGACCAGGACGGCGAGGCGGGCATCTACGGCAGCGATGACGCGCAGGCCTTCTACAGCGCGGCCTGGACGCTGGCCGATGGCTGGGACAACCGCGTCACGCTGCGCTCCAGCGAGCTGGCCAGCGAGTACGAGCCGGGCGCGTGGATCGACCGCGTCAGCCCGACCCCGCTGCTGATGGTGGTGGCCGAGCACGACACGGTGACCCCGACCGACCTGGCGCTGGCGGCCTACGAACGGGCGCTGGAGCCGAAGCGGCTGTGCCTGCTGCCGGGCGGGCACTTCGATCCCTACACCACGCATGCCGGGCGCGCCATCGCGGCGGCGCGGGACTGGTTCGTGCAGCACCTGGGCTGAGCGGGGCCGGCGCAGGGCGGCGGAGGGCGGCGCGGCCCCGCCAGCCTGAACCGCCGCGCGAATAAATCCCGTCCTGCCGGCGTCATACAGGTGCCGGCACGGACAGCAACGCCGCCATGGCGATGCCGCCATCGGTGCCGGCCACCTCCACCCGCGAGGAGCGCACCATGCCCGACACCCACTTCCCCCCGGCCCCCGGCACCCACCTCGTCACGCTGCGCTGCGGCTATTGCCACCACGGCATCTACGTGGGAGACGGCAAGGTCGTGCATTACGCGGGATTCGGCGGCGCGCTGCAGCGCGGACCAGTGGAGGAAGTGGCCCTGGCCGGCTTCACCGCCGGCCAGCCCGTGTGGATCGACGCCGATCCCCGGCCCGGCTACCCGGGCCCGGAGGTGGTGCGGCGTGCGCGTTCCCGGCTCGACGAGAACGACTACCGGCTCCTGAGCAACAACTGCGAGCACTTCTGCACCTGGTGCCTGTCCGGCGAAAGCCGCAGCGAGCAGGTGCGGGACTGGCACTGCCATCCGCGCGCGGCGCTCTGCCGGGCGGTGCGGCTGTTCCAGGCCTATCGCGAGGCCTATCGCGCGGCATATCGCGGCAAGCGGCCACCGGCAGGCGCCGGCGTGCGGCTGCTGCCCGCCCGCGCCGCCACCAGGCAGCCGGGCCTTCACGCGGCCACGGGGGAGGCCTTCCTCAACCAGACTGAGACCGTCGGAGTGCCATCATGAAGCCCGCTTCCCTGACCCGATCCGCCCATGCGCCGCGCCCCCGCCGCGCGGGACTGTGGCTGGCGCTGTGCGCCCTGCCCCTGCTGTTCGCCTGCGCGGATCCCGCCTGGCGCACGGTGGCGCCCGGCGCCGGCAGCGACGCGCTGCAGGCCAGGCTCGGACCGCCGCGCGAAACCTATCGCCTGCCCGACGGCTCCCAGCGCTGGCTCTACCCCGGGCCGAGCCAGACCAAGTGGTCCGCCAGCCTCGACCCCTCCGGGCACGTGATCCGCGTGCATCCGATGCTGAGCGGCGCGGAGGCCGGCGAAGCCAAGGTCGGCGAGTGGACCATGCAGGACGTGCTGGCCCACTACGGCAAGCCGGTCGACACCAGCCGCTTCCCGCGCATGCGGCGCCAGGTATGGAGCTACCGCTTTGCCGAGGACAACGTGTCGTACGCGACCATGCATTTCTACTTCGATCCGCAGGGCGTGCTGCGGCTCACCCAGGTGGTGCCGGACTACCTGCTTGAGTCGTAGTCCATCGTGCGGGGCGCCGCAAGCGGCGCCCCGCACGCGCCGGTGCCGGCTGTGGCGGCCGCTGCGGGAATAGCGCGCGGCCGCGCCCGGTAAGACAGGTATGAGGGACAGGAGAATGCCGTGGCCCCGACCGACGAGTCCCGCCGCTTCGAGCAGGTGGCGTTGCCGCACCTGGATGCCGCCTACAACCTGGCGCGCTGGCTGAGCGGCAGCGCCAGCGAGGCGGACGATATCGTGCAGGAAGCCTGCCTGCGCGCCTTCCGCTTCTTCGACAGCTTCCGCGGCGACAACGCGCGCGCCTGGCTGCTCGCCATCGTGCGCAATACCTGGTTTACCGAATGGCGGCGGCGCAGCGATGCCGCCGACGGCACGCCTTACGACGACACCCTGCACGGCGACACGCGCCTGCCGGGCTGGGTCGACGGCATCGGCAGCGATCCCGAGGTCCTGGTGATGCGCCGGGAAGCTAGCCGCCTGGTGCACCACGCGCTCGAACAACTGCCGGTGGAGTACCGCGAGGTCCTGGTGCTGCGCGAATTGGAAGACCTCAGCTACAGGGATATCGCCGGCATCGCCGGCATTCCGCTCGGCACCGTGATGTCGCGGCTGTCGCGCGGCCGCCACCTGCTCTGCGCCGCGCTGCGTGCCGCGCAGGCGGACGGCGCCGCGCTGGCGCGCGCGCCGGCATCCGGCCATCCGATGGGAGCAAATCATGAGCCATGACCCGACCGGCCGCCCGCTGCCTGCGCAGCAGCATGAGCGGCTGAACCAACCACTGCACGAACTGCTGCATGAACTGTTGCGCGACGACTCGCTCTATCATCGCGCGCCGCCGGATTTGCGCGCGCGCGTGATGGCGCGGCTGGCCGGCGATGCTCGCCAGGCCGACCTGCCACACCAGGCAGATCAGGCAGATCAGGCGGATCCGGCGGATCCGGCACGCCAGCCGCGCCGCACACGCTGGCTGCGCTGGCTACGCTGGCCGCAATGGCAACGCCCGCAATGGCAGCCATCACGCCCATTGCAGCAATGGCCGCGCGGGACGCCATGGCTGCGTCCGGCCATCGGCCCCGCGCTGCCCTGGGCAGGCGGCGGCCTGGCCGGGCTTGCCGCCTCCGCGCTGCTGTTCGCCCTGCTCGCGCCGGTGCCGGCGCGGCACGACGAACGGCTCGGCCAGGAGATCGTGGCGAGCCATGTGCGCGCGCTGCTGTCCCAGCATCCGGTCGACGTGGTGTCGACGGACCAGCATACCGTGAAGCCATGGTTCAACGGCCGCCTCGACTATGCGCCGCCCGTGGTCGACCTGGCGACCCGCGGCTTCCCGCTGGCCGGGGGTCGCATGGACTACGTGGCGCATCGCCGCGTCGCGGTGCTGGTCTATCGCGACCAGCGGCACCCGATCGACCTCTATGTCCTGCCCGCCGCCGAGGGCGCCTGCACGCCCGCCAACCGCTCGGCGGACGGCTACGCGATGGTGCGCTGGTGCGCGGCCGGCATGGACTTCTGGGCCATCAGCGACGCCGAGCCGGCGCACGTGCGCGCGTTCGCGCAGGCCTTGCGCGACGCCGTCGGCGATCCGGGGGAATAAGTCCGCCGCCGGCCCGGTCCTACGGATGCATGGCCCACCCGCCGCCGCGCGCTGCAACACCGCGGCAACCGGCGCGGCCGCCATGCCCCGGCGCGATGCCCGCCACAAGGCCGAGGCAGCGCACCGCGGAAGTCATCACCACTCACCTGGAGCGCATCATGAAAATCCTGATCCCGATCGCCATCGCCGCCCTGGCGGCCATCGCCGCCGATGCCAATGCCGCCAGCCTGCACGACGGCACGCGCGCCACCGACAACCGCGCCGGCATCACCTATCGCACCGGCGCGCGCGATCCCTACACCGATGGCGCGAAGGCCGGCAAGTTCGATGTCTATGCCGACAGCGCCAGGACCAATGATCCGCGCGACCCGTACACCGACGGGGCGCATGACTGAACTGCCGGCGGTGCATTGATTGCACCCGGAAAAAAGCCAGCCCTGCGGGGCTGGCTTTGCTTCATGCACATGACGCCCTGTGCGGTGCACGGCTTCGAGCCCCGCATCCTCATGGCCATCGCATCGAAAGGCAGATGCGGCCACAAGACCGGCGAGTCGATGTTGGACGACCCGGCTTGCTCATCGACAGCGGGCACCATGTCTACGAAACGGACATCGGGCCGCTGCTGACGCCGGAGAGGGCCCGCTTTCGACGACGCGCTGGCATAGCGCGCCATTTCGGGGATGGGCGGGAACGGTATCCGGAGACGCGCTCTGGACTCAGGCCGCAAGCTTGTCCGCCGCCGCCTGCAATCCACCAAGGATGGTGTCGGCCAGTGCCGAAGGGAACCCCGCTGGCAACAGGCTGCGCACGCGGGTGACTACCGCAGGCGTGCTTGCTGCGAGACCGTTGACCACGGACTCCGCGTCGCCGCCCTCCGGCGTGACGATGGCGTGGCGGCGCCCCAGTTCCAGCCAGTGCCGCCGCCGGATGTCCCGTACTCGCCAATGTGCGTTGCTGGAACGGACCGCCATCGCCAGGCGGACCTTGTGCGGCGAGAGTTTCCCTGGTCCTTCGCCAAGCAGTGGATAGGCCGACATCACATCGTATAGGGGTGTCAGCTGGTAGGCGCCACCAGGACGCAACGCCAAGCTGAAATTCTTGGCATGTCCGTCGGGGGCGCACAGCATCCAGAACAGAACCTGTGCCTGGAAAAAGCGCAGGCGATCCGCCTCACGATGCATCGAGCCATCGAGCAGACGCATGATGCGGTCGATCCCCGGGCCACCATCGGCTTCGTACTTCCGATATGGCGGCGTGGCGGTGGCCTGGCACATGTCCTCCTGAGGCAGGCGGATGAGCCAGGGCTTGCTTCCCTTCGACCACATGCGATCGAAGCGTTCGACACAGAGCACCTTCTGGTTCTCGAACATGAGCGGCCGGCAAGCGGCCACGGGCATGCCATAGGCCGCGAGGATCTGTGCGCACAGCCATTCATTCTCGACCGATTCGCCCAGGTCCAGTTGCATATTGCCGACCAGTCCCATGGGGAGCTTGAAGATATGACTGGTGGGCGTGGAGCCTCTGGGGCGCAACCATTGACCGTCCGCCCACAGGAAAGCAGTCTTCTCCTGGGCGCCGGCGATCGATATGCGGAACTCACCATCATCGGCCCCGGCTGGCGGCTGCTGCATGACCGCTCCGCGCAATGCCCTCGCCATCTGCGCTTCGTTCAGTGGTTCCCCATCGATCGTGGCGACGCCTGTCGGCGCCATGCCGTCCGGCAGCAATTGCAGTGCGCCCGCACAGTCGCGCCCGACTTGTGCCAACAGATCGAAGGCATCGGTCGTTTCCGTGCGGAAACGCCGTGCAATGCGATCGCGTATCTCCCGACTGTCGGGCAGCAGGTTTTCGAAGTAGGCGCGCACGGCGTCACCCCGATGCGCGGCGTTGCCCGGCGTGAACGGCAGCGACAAGGACAGCGGACGCCCTTCGGGCGCCGAAAGCCAGGCCTCCGCATATTGCAGTACGTCCCCGTGTTGCGGCTGGAACTGCCAGTTGCCGACATAGACGCCGTTCATCCAGAGTCCGAGGCTGCGCGTGCGAGAGCGGCGCCCCATCGGCGTCACCACTGAGGAAGATCGGTTGGCGGGGGCGCGGCCTGCGCGGCAGCGTCCGCTTGCCGAAGCACGAGTTCGACACCCAATACCGACAGCAGCGTCAACAGGCGCCCGGCGCTGACGCTTTCCGCGTTGCGCTCCAGCCCCGACAATGTCTGCTGGCGTACGCCCAGACGGGCAGCCAGTTCGGCCTGGGTCAGGCCGGCTTGCTTGCGGAAGCCTCGGAGCATGGCTGGGAGTTGCTCGGGCGTGCGGACCGTGAATTCGCGCATACAGTCTATGGCCTGTATTTTTACTTTACAAAGCATAGGCTGTTTTTTCCTGATACACAATCCGGATTGTAGGCACCAAAGTACGGCCGATGGCAGCGTCGTGCTTCCACCTGCCGATTACCACGCAGGCACCAATGCGTCGGGACAGCTGGCAGGCGCGCCGCCCCGGCGCACCATGGCCGCCCGCGCTCAGATCGCCGACGGATGCCGCGCCAGCGGCGTGACCTGGATGGTCATGTAGGGGAACAGCGGCAGCGACGACAGCAGCGCGTGCAGCTCGTCGTTGCTCTCCACGTCGAAGATGCTGACGTTGGCGTAGCGGCCCACCACGCGCCACAGGTGCGGCCACTTGCCGGCCTGCTGGATCTCGATGGCGCGCGCCTTCTCGGCGGCCTTGATGGCGTCGGCCTGCTCGGCCGGCAGGGTGTCGGGAATCTTCACGTCCATCTGTACGTGGAACAGCATGGTGTCTCCTGGGTGGTTTCGATGGGGTCGATGGGGTCGGCGTTGTCGATGGCTGGCGTCTTCGTCGAGGCAGTCGTCGGGCTCGTGGATATCGGCAAGCCTGGCCGGCGCCCGCCGTGCTCAGGCCGTGTCGTCGCCGCCGACGGTTTCGGTGCGGAACGGCTTGAGCCGGCCGATGAAGGTCTTGCCGTGCTCGAACCATGCCTTGCGGACGTCCGAGGCCAGGTAGGTGGCGTAGGCCGCTTCGTTCTCGAACCAGCATTCGCCGATGGCGTCCACGTGGCCGATGTCGAAGAACGGCACGTGCGTGTCGGTGGGCTGCTCGGCGACCAGGCGCACCTCGTAGCGGTGCAGGCCGGGAATGCCGTGCGACATGTCGTAGTGGCGCTGGCATTCGGCGCGGAAGGTGGCGTCGGACATGCCTTCAGGCTTCACCAGCAGGTACAGCATGCGGATCATCGTGTCTCCTCAGGGTGGAATCGGTGGGCCGGCACCTGGCAGCGCTGCGTGGCATCGCATAGCGTCGCCGTACCGGCCGTCTCTTTCAGGTGTTCAAGTATGCGCCCGCGCGGCGTCGGCGAGGGCCACCGCGGCCGGCTCGTCCTCCGCCGCGCCGATCGCTTCGATGGCGATGCCGCGCGTCTCGGGCAGCAGCAGGATGCCGAACACGGCGATGGCGTAGGCGACCAGGCAGAACGCGCCCATGGCATTGGCCAGCCCGATGTGGGTGGACAGCACGCCGACGCCGACCACCGAGCCCGCGCCGACCGACTTGCCGACGTTGTAGGCGAAGCCCATGCAGGTGGTGCGCACATGGGTGGGGAACAGCTCGCTGAGGAAGGGGCCGAGCGCGGCGAACATGCCGATGGCGGAGAAGCCGACCAGGAAGCCGAGCACGGCGGCCAGCACCGGGTTGAGCGGCAGCAGCATGTAGCTGGCGGTGACGATCCAGGCGCACACCGCCAGGCCGATCAGCGTGGGCCGGCGGCCGATGCGGTCGGCCAGGTCGGCGGCGACGGCGAAGCCGCAGAACGAGCCGAAGGCCATGATGAAGACGGTGACGATCATCGACGAGGCAGCCACCTGGCGCTGCGCCAGCAGCGAGGGCAGCCACACCAGGATGGCGTAGCAGCCGGCCTGCAGGCCGATCACCAGCACGCTGGAGAGGATCAGCGAGCGGGCGTACTGGCGGTTGAACACCGAGGCCAGCGAAGCGCGCGGCGCGCGGCTGCGGCGGGCGCGCTCGAACATGGCCGAGTCGCGGATATGGCGGCGGATGAAGAGCACGATCGAGGCGGGGATCACGCCGAACCAGAAGGCCATGCGCCACGCCATGTCGTGCGGCAGCCAGGCCAGCAGCGCGGTGGCCACCACCACCGCCAGCGCCCAGCCCACGGCGAAGCCGGATTGCACGTAGCCCATGGCCTTGCCGCGGTGGCGGGGATCGATCACCTCGGCCATCAGCGCCGCGCCCACCGCCCACTCGCCGCCGAAGCCGAGCCCCTGCAGCGTGCGCGCCACCAGCAGCTGGTTGTAGGTCTGCGCGAAGCCGGCCAGCACACCGAAGAAGGTGAACCAGACGATGGCGAACACCAGGATGCGCGCGCGGCCGTAGCGGTCGGCGAGAATGCCGGCGCCCCAGCCGCCGATGGCGGTGACCACCAGCGCCACGGTGCCGAGCACGCCGACTTCCGCCTTGCCCAGCCCCCAGGCCGCGGTCAGCGCGGGCAGCAGGAAGCTGAACATCTGCATGTCGAAGGAATCGAGTGCCCAGCCGGAATAGCAGGCCCAGAAGGTCTTCTTCTGCTGCGGCGTGCCGGACTTGTACCAATCCATCATTGTCGTCTCCTGTCTGTCTTGTCTGTCTTGTAGCCGCTGCTGCGGCCTGTCTTGCGGCCTGTCTTGCGGCCTGATTTTCGGCCCGTCTTGTGTACTCTCCCGAACGCCGGCGCGGCAGCGGCTGCCACGCCGGCGTCCGGGCATTCATGCGTCCGGGCGTTCAGGCGTACTCGGGCGATGCCAGGCGCGTGAAGTCGAGCGCCACGTCGGTGACCGACTGCAGGGCCTGCGGCGACATGTCGCCGACGAGTTCCAGCACCGCCACGCCGTGCGGACCGATGGCGAAGGTGCCCAGTTCGGTGTAGACGCGGCTCACGCAGGCGAGGCCGGTCAGCGGATAGCTGCACTGGCGGCGCAGCTTGCTGGCGCCGTCCTTGCTCAGGTGGTCCATCATCACGAACACCTGCTTGGCGCCGATGGCCAGGTCCATGGCGCCGCCCACCGCCGGAATGGCATCGGGCGCGCCGGTATGCCAGTTGGCGAGGTCGCCGCGCTCCGAGACCTGGAAGGCGCCGAGCACGCAGATGTCGAGGTGGCCGCCGCGCATCATGCCGAAGGAGTCGGCATGGTGGAAAAAGGCCGCGCCGCGCTCCAGGCGGATGGCTTCCTTGCCGGCGTTGATCAGGTCCCAGTCTTCCTGCCCGGGCTCGGCCGCCGACCATTGGCCGAGCACGCCGTTCTCGCTGTGCAGGATCACCTCGCGATGCTTGGGCAGGTGGTTGGCCACCAGGGTGGGCAGGCCGATGCCGAGGTTCACGTAGGCCCCGTTGGGGATATCGCGCGCCACGCGCGCGGCCAGCAGGTTTCTTGCCACTTGGTCCATGCGCCTCACCTCCCCCAAGTATTGATGGCCACGCCGGCTGGCACGACGGCCGGCACGCGCACGGCCGGCTCCGCGGCCGGCGGCGCGCCGTCGCGCAGCACCACGCGCTTGACGAAGATGCCGGGCGTGACGACGGTCTCGGGATCCAGTTCGCCCAGCTCGCACACGCGCCTGACCGCGGCGATGGTGATGGTGGCGGCCATGGCCATCACCGGCGCGAAGTTGCGCGCGGTCTTGCGGTAGACCAGGTTGCCCCAGCGGTCCGCCGCCTCGGCGTTGATCAGGGCGACGTCGACGGCGATGGGAAATTCGAGCACGTAGTCGCGCGTGCCGATGCGGCGCGCTTCCTTGCCTTCGGCCAGCAGCGTGCCGTGGCCGGTCGGCGTGTAGAAGCCGCCGATGCCGCAGCCGGCCGCGCGCAGGCGCTCGGCCAGCGTGCCTTGCGGGATCACCTCCAGCTCGATCTCGCCGGCGCGGTACAGGCCCTCGAACACATGGGCATCGCGCTGGCGCGGGAAGGAGCACATCAGCTTGCGCACGCGGCGCGCCGCCAGCAGCGCGGCGAGGCCCGTGTCGCCATTGCCGGCGTTGTTGCTGACCACGGTGAGATCCCGCGCGCCCTGCTCGATCAGGGCATCGATCAGTTCGTCCGGCATGCCGGCGCCGCCGAACCCGCCGATGGCGACGGTGGCACCGTCGGCCACGTCGGCCACGGCCGCGCGCGCCGTTTCGTAAAGCTTGTCGATCATGTCTCGCGTCGTTGTTCTGTGGATGCGAGAAGGTTGCCACCGCGCCGCGCGACTCACAATTTCGCGATCGACAAGCACCCTTAGCGCCGCGTTAAGGCCAGGCTGCCGGCAGGCAGTGACATGGCACGCCGACGCGTGGCGATGCGCGGCGCAGCGCGCGCCAGGATGTCTTGGCGGTTCGGATGGCAACGTAAGCGGAGATCGTGGCGACCATGGAAGCGCCGGCCCCGTTGGCCGGCACGCGACGCCGCGCGGGCGCGCGGCGAAGGACGGTGTCAGCGCGGCGCCACCCCGTCAGGCAACGCCGCTACGGTTCTACACCGCTACACCGCTACACCGTTGCTCCGCTACGCCGCGCCGCCACCCGGCGCGTAGCGCCCGATCAGGCGGTTGGCGAACTCGCGCGCGAAGCTGGACAGGCCTTCGAGATCGCGCGCGCAGAGCTGGAAGGTGCGCACGGCCCAGTCGTCGAGCAGGTCGCAGCTGCCGAGCGGCTGCTCGCCGCGCAGGCGCGCGAAGGCGGCCTTGGGCATGATGGCGATGCCGGCGCCGGCGGCCACCATGCGGCAGGTGGCGTCGTAGCTGGCCACGTGGACGCGGATGGTCATCGGCTTGTGCAGCGCGCCCGCCGCGCGCGTCAGGAACATCTGGTAGGCGGTGGCTTCGAGCAGGGCCACGAAGGCGTACTCGAGCGACTGCTCGAACCACACCGCCGGCCGGGCCAGCAGCGGATGACCGAGCGGCGCCACCAGGATCAGCGCGCTCTTGACGAAGGGCACCGCCTGCAGGCCGGCCGTGGGCACGTTGCCGGAGATGATGCCGAGGTCGGCGCCGCCCTCGCGCACCACGCGCACGATGTCGTCGCTGAGGCGCTCGCGCACGTCGATGCGCACGTCGGGGTGGGTGGCGAGGTAGTCGCCGATCACCGGCGGCAGGTATTCGGTGATGGCCGTGGTGTTGCCCACCAGCTTGAGCTGCCCGCTCAGGCCCGCGGTGTAGGGCTGCAGGTTGCCGGTCAGGCGCTCCAGCTCGGCCAGCACCACGCGCGCGTGCTGCAGGTAGACCTCGCCGGCCGCGGTCAGCGCCACGCCCTGCGGCGAGCGCTCCAGCAGGCGCACGCCCAGCGTGTCTTCCAGGTTCTTGATGCGGTTGCTGACCGCCGGCACCGACAGGAAGGAGCGCTCGGCGCCGCGCGTCAGGCTGCGTGACTCCGCCACGTTGACGAAGAGGCGGAAGTCGGTGATATCGAAGGGAACAGCCATGCTGCAGGTCTCGCGGCTCGATCGTATTGCCCGGATGATAACCGCGCGACCCGCCGCGGCAACATGCGGGAAGACGCGGAAAGCTGCGGCAATACGCGGGGCCGCGCCGCGCTACCAGCCGGCCGGCTCGAAGCGGAAGCCCTGCCCTTCGCGGCGCACGTAGCCGCAGTACGGCTCGCCGAAGTGCACCGGCAGCACCAGCGCGCCGCTGTCGGCGGCCTGGTGCAGGAAGCCCAGGCGCGTGCTGCGCGCCAGGTCCGGGCGGATGCAGTAGCCGGAGTTCACGTCCGGGCGCACGATCTGCAGCGGGCTGTGCAGGATGTCGCCGCAGAACACGGCCTCCTCGCCGCGCGAGCGCACGCGGAAGGCGACCTGGCCCGGGCTGTGGCCGGCGGCGTCCTCCACCTGCAGGCAGTCGGCGATCTCCTGCCCGGGCACGATCATCTCGGCCAGGCCCTCGTTGACCACCGGCATCACGCTGTCGAAGAAGGACTCGCCGAACACGTCGACCACGCCGGGCTCCTTGTTGCGGCCCTGCTCGCAGAAGACGAAGTCGTCCTTGGGAATGTAGTAGCGCGCATTGGGGAAGGTGGGCACCCAGCGGTTGTCCTGCCAGGTGGTGTTCCAGCCCACGTGGTCGGCGTGCAGGTGCGTCATGACGACGTGGGTGACCCGCTCCGGCGGCGCGCCGGCCGCGGTCATCCATTCGCGCACCAGGGTGTTCAGCATGTTCATGCGCGCGATGCCGGGCCGCGGCTTGAAGTTGCCCACCCCGGTATCGACCACGATGATGTGGTTGCCCGCGTGCACCACCCAGAACTGGATCGTCACGATCAGCTTGTTCATGTGCGGGATCCAGTGGTGCGGCGCCATCAGGCCGGCATTGGCGTCCAGCACCGAGCGGTCGATGTCGGGAAACAGGAAGGCGGGATCGTGGGTGGGGCCGGCGTATTCGAGGATGCGGGTGACCTTGAGGTCGCCGATGGTGCGGGACTGCATCATGGGGCAGTGTCTCCTGGCTTGTTCTGTGCGGGCATCCGCGGCGGGCGGCGGCCATGGAAACGGCCATCGAAGCGGTGGCGGTGGCCGTCGCGGCGCCATGCCCGCGCGCGGATGCAGGCCACAAGCATCGGCGATTTCCCCCCGGCGGCCAATTTCGCTTTGCGAAAGCCGGGTTTCAGGATGCTTTAGCAGGCACGCCGCGGGCCGCGCAGGCGGCGCGGCATCAGGCTCACGCTAGCCGCGCGCCCTGCCTTTGCCACCCTTGCCGCCCTTGCCACCGCCCTTCCCATCCTTCCCGCCCGTCGCCTCCTTCTCGCGTGGCGCCAGCTCGCCCACCTGCCCGGTGCACACCTCGCGCACGCAGCCGCGCAGCCACTGGTGCACCGGGTCGGCGTGCAGGCGCGGATGCCACAGCATGGAAACGGTCAGCTCGGGCGTGGCCACCGGCAGCGCGAAGCTGTGCAGGCCGGCGCGCAGGTTGCCGGTGTGGCGCTCGGGCACGCTGGCGATGAGATCGGTGGCGCGCGCCAGCGCGAGCGCGGTGGCGAAGCCGCCGACGATGGTGGCGACGTGGCGCGCCAGGCCCATGGCCTGCAGCGCGTCGTCGATGGCGCCCCTGTCGCGCCCGCGCCGCGAGACGCTGATGTGCTGGCCGGCGGCGTAGCGCGCGGCGGTGACCTTGCCGCGGCTGAGCGGATTCCCCTGGCGCACCACGCCGATGAAGCGATCGCGGAACAGGGCCTGCACGCGCAGCTCGGGGCCGCTTTCCTCGCTGACCACGCCGGTCTCCAGGTCGACCGTGCCGTCGCGCAGCGGCGCGCTGTCCTTGTCGGGCTTCTGCACGAAACGCAGCCGCACGCCGGGGGCCTGCTGCGCGATGCGCGCGAGCAGGCCAGGGCCGAAGTTCTCGACGAAGCCTTCGCTGGTGCGCAGCGTGAAGGTGCGCTCGACCTGCGCCAGGCGCGGCCGCGCGGCGGGGCGCAGCACCGCTTCGACCTCCTGCACCAGCTGCCCGGCCTGCTCGCGCAGCGCCAGCGCGCGCGGCGTGGGCACCAGGCCGCGCCCGGCGCGCACCAGCAGCGGATCGCCGGTGGTGGCGCGCAGGCGCGCCAGCGCGCGGCTCATGGCCGAGGCGCTGAGGCCCAGGCGTTGCGCGGCGCGCGCCACGCTGCCTTCGTCCAGCAGCACGTGCAGGGTGAGGAGGAGATTGAAGTCGGGCGTGCTCATGGCGCCATCTTGGCGCCGCCATGAGATGGCGTCAAATGCAGGAATACCTTGCGATCCATGCGCCTTCCGCCTGCGCTCGCCGAGGCCTAGGCTGTTGCCCCATGGCCTGCCCCCGCAGGCGTGGAGACCTGATGACCACTTTCCGATCGATCGACGCCGGCAGCGAGCCACCGGCATCCGGACGCAACCGGGACCGCGCTTCGCCGCGGCTGGCGCTGGCCGGGCTGTCCTTGTCCATGCTGCTGTCCTCGCTCGGCACCAGCAGCGCCAACGTGGCCCTGCCGGCGCTGGCGCAGGCCTTCGCCGCGCCGTTCCAGGCCGTGCAGTGGGTGGTGCTGGCCTACCTGCTGGCGGTGACCGCGCTGGTGGTCAGCATGGGCCGGCTGGGCGACCTGGCCGGACGCCGGCGCCTGCTGCTGGCCGGCCTCCTCCTCTTCGCCGCGGCCTCGGGGCTGGGCGGCGCCGCGCCGGCGCTGGGGTGGCTGGTGGCGGCGCGCGCGCTGCAGGGGCTGGGCGCGGCCATCCTGATGGCGCTGACGCTGGCGCTGGTGGGCGAGGCGGTGCCGCAGGAACGCGCCGGCAGCGCCATGGGCCTGCTCGGCACCATGTCGGCGGTGGGCACGGCGCTGGGGCCTTCGCTGGGCGGCCTGCTAATCGCCGGCGGCGGCTGGCGCGCCCTGTTCCTGGCCAACGTGCCGCTGGGGCTGCTGGCGTGGTGGCTGGCACGGCGCGGCCTGCCGCCCGATCCCGACCGCAGGCAAGGCGGCGCCGGCCAGCTCGATCCGCTCGGCACGCTGCTGCTGGCGCTGGCGCTGGCCGCCTATGCGCTCGCCATGACCACCGGCCACGGCCGCTTCGGCCCGCGCAATGGCGCGCTGCTGGCGGCGGCGCTGGCCATCGGCGCGCTCTTCGTGCGGGTCCAGGCGCGCGCGGCGGCGCCGCTGCTGCGCCTGGGCATGCTGCGCGAGCCCGTGCTGCGCGCGGGGCTGCTGGCCAGCGCGCTGGTGGCCACGGTGATGATGGCGACGCTGGTGGTGGGCCCCTTCTACCTGGCGCGCGGCCTGGGCCTGGATGCGGCGCGGGTGGGGCTGGCGCTGTCCGCCGGTCCGCTGGTGTCGGCGCTGGGCGGCCTGCCCGCGGGACGCCTGGTCGACCGCTACGGCGCCGCGCGCGCGGTCGCGGCCGGGCTGGCGGCGATGGTAATCGGCACGGCGCTGCTGGCACTGCTGCCGGCCACGCTGGGCGTGACCGCCTACCTGGCCGCGATCGTGGTGGTGACGGTGGGCTACGCGCTGTTCCAGGCGGCCAACAATACCGCGGTGATGCGCGGCATCGGCGCGGACCGGCGCGGTGTCGTCTCCGGCCTGCTGAACCTGGCGCGCAACCTCGGGCTGGTCACCGGCGCCGCGGTGATGGGCGCGGTGTTCGCCCATGCCGCCGGCGGCGGCGATATCACTGCCGCGCCACCCGCCGCGGTGGCGGCAGGCATGCGGGCGACCTTCGCGGTGGCGGCCGGGCTGGTGGGCCTGGCGCTGGTGGTGGCACTGGCGGCGCGGGCCCGCGGCGAGGCGCGCGGCTGAAGCGATGGCCGCGCAGCCCCGCGCGGCTCTCGCCCCCTGTCCGGGCCACGACCGCTCGCCAGCACGACGCCATCGTCGCCCGTCCGCTGCGTGCGCGCAGACGGCGCCCCATCGCCATGTTACGTAACGCGTAACACGTATCCGTCTAAGCGCTAGCCCATACCCGGTGCCCGCCTTGCCTTGCCTGGCGCCTGCCGGCGGCGGAGCGCGGGCAGGCGCGGCCGCCGGCCGGGGCAATGGCACGCATATTGCGATTCTCCTTTCCCTTGGAACGTCCGCCGCGGCGAGCCGACTCACCGATACTACGGATCAGGACAAAGGGAAGCATCATGAACAGGAACGACAAGCCGGGCCGCAAGGGACCCAAAGGACCCAAAGGACCCAGAGGACCCAGAGGACCCAAGGGGCTCTGGATGGCCGCCGCCACGGCGGCGGCCTTGCTGGCCGGCTGCGCCGGCAGCGCTGTGCAGAACGACGGCGCGCCCGCCGCCCGGCCGGCGGCGGGCGGCACGGCCAACACCGCCAGGGCCGACGCGGCGGCGCTGACCACCTCGGCGGCGGCACGCGCCGAACGGGGGCGCACGCTGGAGCAGATCCAGGCGCTGCAGCGTGAGCGGCGCTACTACGCCTCGCTGGCGCATATCGCGGCCTACCAGCAGCGCTTCGGCGCCGACGCCGACCTGCTGGCGCTGCGCGCCGCCGCGCTGCGCGAGACCGGGCAGGAAGCCGAGGCGGCGCAGGCCTACCGCGACCTGAACCGCCAGGGCAAGGCGGTGGACAGCCACTACGGCCTGGGCATGATCGCCACGCGCCAGGGCGACTTCGCACTGGCGGCCGGCGAGCTGCGCCAGGCGCTGGCGCTGGAGCCGCTGAACCCGCAGATCGCCAGCGCGCTGGGCTATGCGCTGATGCGCGCGGGCGCGCTGCAGGAGGCCAAGGCGCCGGTGATGCAGGCGCTGGAGCTGGACGGCGCCAGCCCGGTGGCGGTGAGCCGTGCGGCGATCTGGCTGACGGCCAGCGGCCGCCGCCACGATGCGCAGTCGCTGGTACGCGTGGCCAAGCTGCCGGCGGCGGCGCGGCGCGAGGTCGACAAGGAATCGGCGCTGGTGGCGCAGGCGGTCAGGAAGCAGGCCCTGCGCGCGGCGCAGGAGGCTCGTTCGGCCAACTCGGCCAACTCGGTGCCGCCGGCCCAGCCGGCCCAGCCGGCACCGGCTGCGCCGGCCGCCGCCACGGCACAGTCGCAAACGCTGGCCCAGGCCCAGCCCCTGGCGCGCAGGCCGATCAAGATCGTGCTGACGCCGACCGCGCGCCTGGCCGTGGCCGGCCAGGCGATCCCCGCCGTGCCGGCGGCGGGCGCCACCACCACCGTGGCGGCCAGCTCGGGCGGCAACTGACGACGGGCGGGCACGGCGCCGGCCGGGAGCGGCTGGTAGCGGCTGGCGCACCTGCCGCTGCCGCCGGCACAGCCTGTGCCGGAGCGGGAATGCGGAGACGGCCGCAAGCGGCGGCCACGCGGCACGGCTAGAATGTGGCGATTGCCTCGCCTGGCGCGCCGACGGCACGCCCCGGGCAAACCCCGCCCGCAGGCGGCAAGGATGCGGCAGCCACTGCCTCGCTCCCCGCTGGCCGGCACCCACGCTCTCCTCTCCCAGGACCCGCGCCATGCACCTGTCGTCCGCCATCCCCATCCTGCGCATCTTCTCGGTCGAGCACGCCAAGGCCTTCTACCTCGACTTCCTCGGCTTCACGCTCGACTGGGAGCACCGCTTCGAGGCCAGCTTCCCGCTGTACGCGCAGATCCGCCGCGACGGCCTGACGCTGCACCTGAGCGAGCATCACGGCGACAGCACGCCGGGCTCGACGGTGTTCGTGCCGGTGCAGGACATCGACGCGCTGCATGCGGAACTGGCCGCCCAGGACTATCCCTATGCCCGTCCCGGCATCGACACGCTGGACTGGGGACGCCAGTTGCAGGTGGCCGACCCCTTCGGCAACCGGCTGCGCTTCTGCGAGCTGAACCCGGATTGAAGCAGGGCCGCCACCGCCCGCTCCCTCGACGCCACCCCCAGCGAGTCGCCATGTCCTTCCTGCCCTCCCGTCTCCCCATCATCCAGGCCCCGATGGTGGGCTCCCTGAGCCCGCTCGCCATCGCCGTGTGCGAGGCCGGCGGCCTCGGCTCGCTGGCCTGCGCGGCACTGTCGCCGGCGCAGCTGCGCGAGCAGATCGCGGCGATCCGCGCGGCCACGCCGGCGCCCTTCAACGTCAATTTCTTCAGCCACACCGCGCCGCCGCCCGACGACGCCGCCCAGGCGCGCTGGCGCGAGCAGCTGGCACCCTACTACGGCGAGATCGGCCTCGAGCTGTCGGCGGCCGGCAGCGGCCCGGGCCGGGCGCCCTTCGACGAGGCCATGTGCGCGGTCGTGGAGGAGACCCGGCCGCCCGTGGTCAGCTTTCATTTCGGCCTGCCGGAAGCCGGCCTGCTGCAACGGGTACGGGCCACCGGGGCCATGATCCTGTCGTCCGCCACCACGGTGGAAGAGGCGCGCTGGCTGGAAGCGCGCGGGGTCGACGCCATCATCGCGCAGGGCAACGAGGCGGGCGGCCACCGCGGCATGTTCCTGACCGGGGATATCCATGCGCAGCCGGGCCTGTTCGCGCTGCTGCCGCAGATCGTCGACGCGGTGCGCGTGCCGGTGATCGCTGCCGGCGCCATCGCCGACGGGCGCGGCGTGGCCGCTGCCTTCGCGCTGGGCGCGAGCGCCGCCCAGATCGGCACCGCCTACCTGCTGACGCCGCAGGCCGGGCGCTCGGCGCTGCATCGCGCCGCGGTGCGCGCGGGACGCGACGACACCACGCGCCTGACCAATCTCTACACCGGCCGGCCCGCGCGCGGCCTGCTGACGCGCTTCATGCGCGAGCAGGGCCCGATGAGCGAGGTGGCGCCCGCCTTTCCGCTCGCCACCGGCGCCGTCGACCCGCTGCGCGCGGCCTTCGAGAAAGCGGGCCGCGACGACTTCTCGGTGCTGTGGTCGGGCGAGGCGGCCGCGCTGGCGCGCGAGACGGATGCGGGCGACCTGACGCGCGAGATCTGGGAAGCGGCGCGCCGCTGCGCCGGGGGCGTGGACGCGGCACTGGCGCGCCAGCTGGACACGGCCCGCGCCGGCTGAGCGGCTGAGCGGCTGAGCGGCTGAGCGGCTGCAGCACCGGCCGGACACAGCCGGCCCGGCACCCGCCCGGCGCGCCAGCGGCGCCGGCATGCAGCGCAGTATCATCGTTGCCGGCAGCGTCCCGCGCTCTTGCGGCACCCTTTAGCGGGCACCTTGCCGGACCGCTTACCGCCGTCCTTGATCGCCGTCCTTGATCGCCGTCCTTGATCGCCGTCCCTGAGCGCCGTCCCTGAGCGCCGCCCCACATCGCCCCCGCCATGGCAGACGACACACCGCCTCCGCCCAGCCAGACGGGCGCCGGACCGGCGCCACCGCTGGCCATCGTGCATGGGCACTTCGACGTGAGCGTCGCGCCGGCGGCCGGCCAGCTGCTGGCCTGGCGCGAGCGGCTGGGCATGATCATCGACGTGCTGCCTTCGCGCGCGACCATCGCCCTGCCGTTCCACGGCGTGATGGACCGCTACGAGGTCGGCGACCTGCTGTTCACCGACTCGGAGACCGACCAGGTCACGCAGGAACGCACCATCGCCCGCATCTCGCGCGACAACCTGCGCCGCATCGCCTTCCACATGGTGCTCAGCGGCGCCAACGGCTGCGTGGTGGGGCGGCCGGCCAACCGTGCCGGTTCAGCGCAGGAAGTCGGCATCCTGGCGATCGACCTCGACCAGCCCATCTTCGCGCAGCGCGACGCCTGCCGCCACGCCACCCTGTTCGTACCGGGCACACGCCTGCAGCACCTGTTCCCCGACCCCGGCGCGCTGCACGGGCGCGTGCTCGGCCCGCACCAGCCCACCGTGCGCCTGATCCTCGCGCGCGCGCTGCGCCTGGCCGACGGCATCCGCCACCTGGCCGCCGAGGCCGCCTGCCGCGAGCTGCTCGCCCTGGTGGAGCTGATCGCGGCCGCCTACGCCGAGGCCGCCGGGCTGCGCGGCGGCAAGCGCGCCATCGCCCGCGCCATGGCCTTCGACCACGCCCGCCGCTTCGTGCACGCCCACCTGACCGACAGCGAGCTGACCCCCGAGTCCGTGCTGCAGGCGCTCGGCCTGTCACGCCCCAGCCTGTACCGCCTGTTCCAGCACGAAGGCGGCCTGGGCGCCTACATCCGCCACCTGCGCCTGCGCGCGGCGGCCGACGACCTGGTGCGCTACCCCGGCCTGACGGTGCAGGAGGTGGCCTATGCCGTGGGCTTCCAGAGCGCGTCGGATTTCACGCGCGCGTTCCGGCGGGCTTATGGCATGGCGCCGCTGGAGATGCGGCACTACGGCGGCGCGCGGGACGGCGAGCAGGCGGAGTAAGCGGTGCGGCCCCAGGCGGGGGCGGCAGGGCCGATGCAGGTGAAGGCCGTGTGGCGGACCACCCCTAGCGGCCTGATGGCCCTGACGGGCCCGGCGGACGCACACGCAGGATGGCCTGCGCGCGGTTCTTGACGCCGAGCTTGAGGTAGAGGTTCTTCAGGTGGAACTTGACGGTGTTCTCGGACAGGTAGAGCTGCTGCGACATTTCCCGGTTCGATGCGCCGCTGCACAGCAGGCGCAGGATCTCGCGCTCGCGCTGCGAGAGTTCGCCGTTGCCGGTGCCACCGGCGGGGAGCGGGTCGGCCAGGCCAGCGGCCAATCCCGCAGCCGGGAATGCTGCCGGCAGTGCCGCCGCCACGGCGGCGGGCTCGGGCGGCGGCGCCAGCAGGCTGGCGACTTCGGCGCCTTCGTCGAGCAGGGCGCGCAGGCAGCCGCCGGCGCGCGCCGTCTCGCGGGCCTGCAGCAGCAGGCGGCCGGCCTGGCGCGGCTGGCCCTGGTAGTGCAGCAGTTGCGCCTGCAGCACGGACAGCTTGAGGCTCAGCAACGGCCGCGCCGGCGTCATGGCCTGGGCCGCCTCCAGCAGTCCGGCGGCCTGGCTGAGATGGCGCTGGTACAGCGCCAGGCGGATGCGTCCGAGCACCGGCCCGCTCAACAGCTCCGTGACCGATAGCCAGCTGCCGTCGGGCGGCGCCTCCTGGCCGGGCACCTGGCGCAGCAGCTTGTCCACCAGCGCGGCGTCGCCCGCGGCGGCCGCCATGCGCAGCCGCTCCCAGGCCACCATCTCGCGCACCACGCTCCAGCGGCTTTCGAAACCGATCCGTTCCAGCGTGTCGAGCGTGTCGCTGGCGCGCGCGGGGCGTCCGCGCAGCTGGTGCAGGCGCGCGATCGCCACCATCGAGAGGGCGACGAACTCCGGCACCGCGGCGCGCGTGATGTCCTGTTCGAACTGGGCGGCCAGGGCCTCCGCGGCATCGAGCTGGTCGGCCTCGTAGCTGGCCCAGATGCGTACCGCCCCCAGCGCGGCGGCGGCCATGCCGCGTTCCAGGCGCGGCCGCAGGCCCGGCGGATAGGGCGGCGCGCCGGTGGCCTCCAGGGGCCGGGCGCGGATGACCTGCAGCAGGCAGCGCAAGGCGAGCGTGTAGCCCTGGCTGAAGGCGGCCTGGGCGCGTTCGTTGTGGCTGTCGGCCAGCACCAGCAGCCGGCGGATGTCCTCTTCCTGCCATTGGGCCATCGCGCGGAAGGCCAGCAGGTTGGCCGCGGCGCCACGCTCGAAGGCGACGAAGCGATCCGGCGCCGGCTCCTGCACCGCGGGCACGTCGGCCAGCCGGGCGGCCCCGCGCAGGTCGCCGCCGAACATGGCGGCCATGGCCAGCACGACGACCGGACTGTGCCCGGCCGCGCCGGCGCCCGCTCCCCCGTCCCCGCTGTCTCCGCTATCCCCGCTGTCTCCTGCCTTCCCGTCGCGCCCATCTTCCGCGCCGCTGCGCGCCAGGTGGGCCAGCAGCGGGTGCGGGCCGGCGGCGCGGCGCAGGAACACCAGCGCCCAGGCGATCTTGATGGCCAGCCCCTCGCGCTGGACGATCTCGTGCGGCGGCAGGCGGTCGAACCAGTCCACCACCGTGACCAGCTCGGCGCTGGTGATCAGGCGCGGTGCCCACCCGTCGAGGATCTCCATGGCCAGCGCGAATTCGCGTGCCTCCACCGCATGGAACATCGCCTCTTCCGGCGTGCCGTGCCGCGCATGCCAGTGGGCCGCGCGCCGGTGCACGGCGCTGGCCTGGTCCGGATCCTCGCGCGTCAGCCGCTCGGCGAGGAAGCTGGCGAACAGGCTGTGGTAGCGGTACCAGCCGGGGCTGCCCTGCAGGGCCTCCAGGAACAGGCCGGACTGCTCCAGCTGGCGCAGCCTGGCGGTGCCGTCCGCGCCGCCAGCCACCTCGTCGCACAGCGGACCGCTCAGGCGCCGCAGCAGCGCTGTCTTCTGCAGGAAATCCTGCATCTCCGGCGGCTGCATCGACAGCACGTTCTCCGACAGGTATCCGGCCAGCGCCAGCGGCTCGCGCTCGCGCAGGGCGTGCAGTTCGTCGAGGGCGCGCGCCATGCCGGGCCGCGCCATCGACAGCCGGAACAGTTGCAGGCCGGCGGGCCAGCCTTCGGTGCGGCGATGGATCGCGGCGGCGGTCTCGGCGTCGATGCCGTCCGCGTCCGCGTCGGCCTGCGCGCGGCCCCCCTCCGCCCCCAGGAAGGCCGCGGACTCGGCGGCGGAAAAGCGCAGGTCCTCGGTGCGCAGCACCATGGCCTGCTCGGCGACCAGCAACGAGCTGAGGCCGATGTCGGGCAGGCTGCGCGAACCGATGAAGACGCGGCAGCGCGGCGGCAGCGCGCGCAGCAGGTCGCGCAGGAAACGCAGGATCACCGGGTTGTGCAGGCATTGCACATCGTCCAGGCACAAGGCTGCCGGCGTGGCGATGCGGGCGAGCTGCCCCAGCGTCCAGTCCAGCATCTTGTCGGCCGCCACGCGCGCCGCCACGCCGGCCACGGCGGCGCCGGCCTGCTCGGCCAGGCGGGCGACCAGCGCGGCGAAATGGACTTCGAAGCGGTGCGGGTCGTCGTCGTCCTCGTCCAGCGTGAGCCAGCCGGTGGCCCAGCGGCGGACGCGGCACGTGTCCATGGCCTGCTGCAGGAAGGTGGACTTGCCCCCGCCCAGCGAGGCCTGCACGATCACCACGCGCGGCGCGCCCAGCGCCAGCACGCGCTCCAGCAAGGCATGGCGCACGATGGCGCCGGGCCGTGCCGGTGGCGCGAACAGCTTGTGCTCGCGGATCTCCACGCCCGAGCCGGACGCACGGCGGCGCGGCGCGCCGGTACGGCTGCCGCGTTGCGGAGGGGCGGGAAGGTCGGCCACGGTCAGTGCGGGAGGGGATGGCGGGCGGGAAGGCTCGCCAACGAGCTTAGCGGCCGCCCTGCGCGGGGGCAAGCGGGGTTTCCCGCGGGACCCGGGCCGGCGCGCCGGCGGCGGCATCCGCCGCCTCACCGCGCTCGGGCAGCGGCGGCGACCAGCCGCCCACGCGCGCGAAGGCGGCCAAGGCGGCGAGGGGGTTGCAGCACAACGGTGCCAGCCCGGCGTAGCCGGCGCGCGGATGCTCCTGCGGGCAGGCCGCACCGGGTCCGGCCGGCTCTGCCATGGCGGCCATGGCTTCCACCGCGCTCATGCCGGCACCTCCGTGCGCGCGAAGGCGACATAGGCATCCAGCGCCGCCGGGTCGGCCATGGCATCGCGGCTGGCCGCCTGCTCGGGCGGGCGGCCCATCAGGATCTTGCGCACGGGCACCTCCATCTTCTTGCCGGTCAGGGTGTAGGGGATGCGCGCCATCGCCACCATCACGTCCGGCACATGGCGCGGGCTGCACAGGGTGCGCAAGCGCTGCGCGATGCGCGCGCGCAGCGCGTCGTCGAGCGGCACGCCGTCGCGCAGCCGCAGGAACAAGGGCATGAAGAAACGCCCGCCCGGCAGCTCGCAGCAGACCACCAGGCTGTCGGCCACCTCCTCCATCTCTTCCACCACGCGATAGATCTCGGCCGAGCCGATGCGCACGCCGTAGCGGTTGAGAGTGGAATCGGAGCGGCCGTAGATGTAGCAACCGCCCTGCGGCGTCAGGCGCATGAAGTCGCCATGGCGCCAGGTGCCGGGGAAGACCTCGAAGTAGGACTCGCGGTAGCGTGCCCCGTCCGCGTCGTTCCAGAAGCCGATGGGCATGGAGGGCGCCGGCCGCGTGACCACCAGTTCGCCGACCTCGTCGACGACCGGTTCGCCGGCGTCGTTCCACACCTCGACCGCCATGCCGAGCATGCGCGCCTGGATCTCGCCGGCATGCACCGGCAGCAGCGGCACGGCGCCGACCAGGCCGCTGCACAACTCGGTGCCGCCCGATTGCGAGGTCACCCAGAGGTCGCGCTTGACGCTGCGGTAGAACCAGTCGAAGGTCTCCGGCGTGCTGGGCGCCCCGCTCAGCACCACGCTGCGCAGGCGCGCGAGGTCGAAGTGCCGGCCCGGCTCGAGCCCGTCCTTCTCCATCATCTGCACATAGGTGGGGCTGGCGCCGAAGCTGGTGGCGCCGGCGTCCGCCGCCAGCCGCCACAGGCAGCCGGGGCCGCCATGCACCGGGCTGCCGTCGTACAGCACGGCCGCGGCTCCGGTCATCAGCGCGGCCACCAGCAGGTTCCACATCATCCAGCCGGTGGTGCTGTAGAAGAACATCACGTCGCCGGCGCGCAGGTCCATATGCAGGTGCATCAGCTTCAGGTGCTCGACCAGCACGCCGGTGTGGCCATGGACGATGGGCTTGGGCAGGCCGGTGGTACCGGACGAGAACACGATCCACAGCGGGTGGGCGGCATCCACGCGCGCATAGCGGAAGGCCGCGCGCGGCACCTCGGGCCCGGCCAGCAGCGCGTCCCAGGCCTGCACGCGGCAAGGCAGGTCCGGCAGGTCGGCCGGCACGCCGCCGCCCAGCACCGGCAGCCACACCAGCTGCTGCAGCGACGGCAGCGCCTGCGCGATCTGCACCACTTCGTCGCGGCGGGCGAAGTCCTTGCCGCCGAAGCGGTAGCCGTCGGCGGCGATCAGCACCTTGGGAGCGATCTGGCGCAGGCGGTCCACCACCGAGCGCACGCCGAAGTCGATCGCCGCCGACGACCACACCGCGCCGATGCTGGCCGTGGCCAGCATGGCGACGGCGCAGGCGGGCACATTGGGCAGGTAGGCGGCGACGCGGTCGCCCGGCTGCACGCCGAGTTCGCGCAGGCGGGTGGCGAGACGGCGCACCTGGCTGCCCAGCTCGCGCAGGCTCATGGCGCGCAGCGGCTGCGCTTCGGTGGCGTGATGGAAGGCGATGCGCCCGCCCTCGCCATCGGCCTCCGCCTGTTCCTCGTGCCGCAGCACGTGCTCGGCATAGTTGACGCGCGCGTCGGGAAACCAGCGCGTATGCGGCATCGGCGCGCCGTCGGTGACGCGTGTCGCATCGCCGTCATAGCGCACGCCGCACCAGTCCCAGATCGAGCGCCAGAAGGCATCGGGCTGCTGCACCGACCAGCGGTGGAGCGCGGCGTAGTCGTGGCACGGCTGGCCGCGTGCCTCACCGAGCCAGTCCATGTAGCGCTGCAGGTTGGAGGCGCGCGCCTGCTCCGCGGCTGGACTCCACAGCCACTGGCCTTCGCTCACCATGCCCCGCTCCTCTCGCGCAGCCGCGCCAGCGCGGCCAGTACCGACTCCGGCTCGGCTGCAGGCGGAATCGTGGCGTGGTCGAAGGCGCCGGCGGGCGCCGCGGGCAGCGGCTCGCCCTGCCAGATGCCGGCCGGCACCGCCACGCCGCTCAGCACGCCTTCGAGCGGCGCCGGCGCGATGACGAAACCGGGCAGATGTCCGCCCGGCAGCGCGATCGCCTCGGGCAGTTGCAGCCCGTAGCTCCAGCCGTAGTGCGCGGCCACATTGGCGACCGGCTGGTACAGCTCCAGGCACAGCGCGGCGCTGTCCGCATCGGGCCAGGGGCGGTCTTCCTGCAGCAGCACCGCATCGATGCCGCTGGCGCCGAAGTGGCGCAGGAAGTCGGCGCTGTAGGAGGCGGCGGCGTCGAGGCTGTCCTCATCGGCCTCATCGACCTCACCTTGTCCCTCCCCCGCCACACCGGCCGCGGCCGCCGCGAGCCGCAGCCACTGGCGCGGTGCCGGCACAGCCAGCGCGATGAGCGTGCCGGGCAGCGCGGCGCGCAGCCCGGCCAGCAGCGCCGCCACGTGATCGCGCAAGGCGGCGTCGGCGAGCCACACGCGCAGCGGGCCGGCCGGCCGTGCCGCCTTGTCCGCCATCGCCTGCCTTAAGCTCGACGAGGCCGACGCGGCAGGCGCACCCGGCGCCTGCGCGAGCAGCGCGCGCGCCACCTCGCCGGCCGGCAGCGTGACGACGTCGGAGCGCAGCAGGCCCTGTGCCTGGCGCATCCAGGCCAGCGTCGCCGCCACGTCGCGCCAGGGCGCCTCGCCGCCGGCCAGCAGCCGGGCGGCGTAGCCGCCATGCTCGAGCCACAGCAGCCGCCGCGCCTGCGCGGCTTGCTTCAAGCTATCCATGATGTCTCACCTGTTTCGTTGCCAGGGCCTGCCGCCTGCCTCGCTTCCTGTGCGCTGCACCAGCATGCGGCGGGCCCGTGGAATGGACCGGATGCGCCGCGCCTCAGCGCGGCAGCGCCGGCGCACCGCCCTCGAGCGCGGCCAGCCGCGCCTCCAGCTCGGCGATGCGCACATCCTTGGCGTTGAGCATGAAGGCGCCCTGCATCTGCTCGGCCGGCACCTTCACGCGCTGCCCCATGGTGGTCATGTAGATGGTCTTCGGATCGTCCCAGCTGCCGAAGTAAGGCAGGCCCGCCGGCGGTTCCGGCTTGACCCATTCACGGCAGAAGGCATCGAAGGGCTTGCCGCGCGCGATGCGCTCGCGGCGCGCCGCCGCGCGCAGCTCGGTGGTGGCCTCGACATCCACCACCAGGGTCTGCGCGTCGTAGGCCACGCGGTAGATGTCGCGCGCGTTCTCGTGCGACATCAGGTCCTCGCGCAGGTCCTGCATGACCAGCTCCGGATCGCGTTCGAGCACGTCGCCGTAGCCGCCGCCCGAGCCCTGGCAGATCATGTAGATCTCGCCCTCGTTGCAGAGCTCGAAGGTCATGCCCATGTCGTGGCTGCTGTACTGCGCGCCAGGGATCGGCCGCTTGTTCATCAGCTCGACGATGTCGAACACCTCGACCGTCTTCGGCGCGGCCTTCAGCACCTCGAAGATATTGATGCCCTTGATCTTCATCAGCTGGTAGCTGGGGCAGGAATAGCCGCCGAACAGGCCCTGCGCCGACGGGAACTTGGAGCCCTCGCAACCGGTCATGAAGCCCCACAGGCCGGACCCGCGCGCGGTCGCGATCTGCTCGTAGCCCATGCCGCCGCGGTACTTGCCCCAGCCGATGCGGTCCTTGGCCAGGCGCTGGGCGCCGAGCCGGATGATGGGCGTGTCTTCCTCGGCCACCTCGTGCTCGCCGGTATCGCACATGAAGCCGAACACCGGCGAGATCGAGTGCTCGCCGTCGGCATGGCTGCGCGCGCCCTGGCCGTTGCCGTTGATGTCGGCGCAGAAGTTGCCGGTGACGTCGCCGTGCTGGGTCAGGCCGCCATAGATGAAGGTGGCGGCCTGGTCGTACTGCGAGGCGATGATGGCCGAGTAGCGGTGCGGCAGGCTGTAGCTCAGCTTGTTCATCGGGATGGTCCACACCACGCAGCCCTTGAACAGCGGCATCAGGCTCATCGCCTGCGGCATCTCGCCCTCGGCATCGAGGATGGAGTTGCGGTCGGTCAGGATCTCGATGGGCGACAGCACCGCCATGGTGTGCGGCAGGTCCGGCCAGATGTTCTGCAGCAGGCCGGTGCACAGCGCGGCCTTGAAGGAGGCCAGGTTGGTGTTGACCGAGCGGTTGAGGAACTGCGGCGAGGAGCCGCGGAAGTCCATGGTCATGCGCTCGCCCTTGACGGTGATGGCGCACGAGATCTTCTGCAGCGCGTTCTCGCGCAGCGTGGAGTCCATGAACTGCAGCACGCGCGTGGTGCCATCCGGCAGCTCGCCGATGCGCCGCCGCATCTCGCCCTCGACATCCTCCAGGTGGGTGCGCAGCGTGCCGATCAGCGCGTCGCGGCCGTACTGGTCGAGGATGGCGATGATGCGCTCGCGCAGGCGCAGCACGGCGTGCAGCTTGACCTTCATGTCCTCGAGCTGCAGGCGCGGATCGCGCACCGAGTTCTGCAGGAAGGTGACGAGGTCGCGCTTGAGCTCGAAGTTCTCGACGATCTTGAACGGCGGCATCTTGATGCCCTCGTCGTACTTGCTCTCCGCCGCGGCCGGCAGGCCACCGGGCTCGGTGGCGCCGTTCTCGCCTTCGTGGATGGTCGAGGACAGCCAGCACACCAGTTCGCCGCGGTAGTACAGCGGCATCATCATCGACTGGTCGGTGTTGTGGATGCCGCCGTAGCGCGCGTCGTTGTGGATGAAGCCGTCGCCGTCGCGCACACCCACCGTCGGGTCGTTGGTCCAGTTCTTGACGATGAAGCGGATCGGGTAGAAGCAGCAGGCGGCGAAGGCGATGATGCCGTGCGGCGCGATCATCGACAGGTCGCCCTGCGCGGTATAGATGGCGGTGACCAGGTCACCCCACTTGGCGCCCGGGGCGGCGCCCATCTGGTTGACCATGGTGAAGGCCTCGGACAGGGCCGCGTTGATCAGGCCGCGCACATGGTGGACCTGGTGCGGGTCGAGGCCGCGGCGCAGCACCGCATCCTCCTGCGGCGAGCGCGGCAGGACGCTGTGGTTGCGCATGATCTCGGGATCCGGGCCGAGGAAGAGCGTGTTGTCGGCGAGGAATTTGTCGAGCAGGGCGCGCTCTTCGGCATTGCTTTCGTGTGACATGCTGAACTCCGTCTCCATCTGTTCTGTCGTGTGCGCCGCCGTGGGCATCGTCGCCTGCATCGTCTTATGCATCGTGTGCGACGTCGTGCGCACGGCCTTGCGCAAGGTGTCGTGCGGCGCCTACCGGCGCAGGAACCAGGCACCGCCCTGCGCCACGGCGCGGTAGGTCCAGCCGGGTTCGACCAGGTAGGTGGTGGCGCGCGTGGTGATCACGGCGGGGCCATCGATCTGCGTGCCTTCGGCGCGCGCGCGGTCGTCGTACACCGCGGTCTGCAGCGGTGCGTCGTGGCCGACGAAGTGGCACTCGCGCCAGGCCACCGGCTCCGGCGGGGCCAGCGGCTCGCCGCGGATGGCCAGGCTGGCGAAGCGGACCGAGGGCTGCTCGACATAGGCGCACACGCGCAGGGTATTGATGCGCACGCCGGTCTCCGGGCTCTGCGAGCCTTCGCCGAAGCGCTCGCCATAGCGCGCGTGGAACAGCTCCATCAGCTGCAGCACGTCGCGCTGCGAGCGCAGCCGCGCCAGCGGCGTGACCACCGCGGTCTGCACGCGCTGGTTGCCGTAGCGCATGTCCAGCTCCAGCCGGTAGCGGATCAGTGCCGGGTCGAGCCCCTGGCGCACCAGGTCCTCGCGCCCGCGCCGCTCCAGTTCCTCGACGCCGCGGTTGAAGGCGTCGAAGTCGCCGAAGAAGCTGCGCGTATTCGGATTGAACAGCACGGTCCAGGTGTTCATCTCGTGGATGTGCATCTGGTTCACGGTGCCGGCGCCGCAGGCCGAGAAGGTCGACGAGTACGGCGGTGCCAGCACCTTGCTGACGCCCAGCGCGGAAGCGATGCCGCAGGCATGCAACGGACCGTTGCCGCCGTAGGCCAGCACGGTGAAGTCCTTGGGCTCGTAGCCGCGCGTGCGCAGCTCGGTGGCGATGCCGTTGGCCATGGCGGCGTCGACCTGCTTCTTGACCAGCTTGGCGACCTCGATCACGTCGAGGCCGAGCTCATCGCACAGGGCGTCGCGCATGACCTGGCGGGCGCGCCGCACATTGAGCGGAATGCGGCCGTTGGCGTAGTGCTTCGGGTCGAGGTAGCCCAGCAGCAGGTCGGCATCGGTCACGGTGGGATGCTGGCCGCCGCGGTCATAGCAGGCCGGACCGGGATCGGAGCCGGCCGACTGCGGCCCGATCTCCACGGTCTTGTACATGCGCTCGTAGCGCGCGATGGAACCGCCGCCGGCGCCCAGCGCCACCAGGTGCACCATCGGCACGCTGACCAGCCAGCGGTCGATCACCGGGTTGAAGTCATAGAACTTCAGCCCGCCCTGCACCACGATGCCGATGTCGAAGCTGGTGCCGCCCATGTCGGTGGCCACCACATTGCCCAGCTCGGCCGCGGCCGCCAGGTACTCGCTGGCGGCGATGCCGGAAACCGGCCCCGAGTGCACCGTCTGCAGCGCATCGGTGGAGTTGAGCTGGGCCATGCCGCCCGAATTGTGGTTGACCAGCATCGGCTTGAGGTAGCCCTGCTGGCGCAGGTTGAGTTCGAGCGTGCCCAGGCCGTGGTACATGATCTGGTGCAGGAAGGCGTCGACGATGGTGGAGGTGGCGCGCGCGTACTCGCCCTTGCGCCCCACCACCTGGTGCGACAGCAGCACCGGCACCGCGCCCAGCATGTGGGCCGGGTATTCCTCCAGGAAGATCTCGCGCACGCGCAGTTCGTGCGCGGGGTTGACCACGCTGTTGGTGAACATGACCACCAGCGCCTCGGCCCCGGCATCGACCAGCTCGCGGATGCGCAGCCGCACATCGTCTTCGTCCAGCGCCCAGAACACCTGGCCCAGGTAGTCGACGCGCTCGCGCACCTCGCGGATCATCGGGATGGGAACCAGGGCATCGGGGCGGGCGGCGTTCGGGATGTCCATCTGCTCCGGCTCGCTCAAGCCCTCGCCATAGCCGCGTGCACGCGACAGCGGTACGGTGTGCTTGAAACCGGTGGTGACCAGCAGGCCCACGCGCGGGCCCTTGCGCTCGATCAGCGCGTTGGTGCCCAGCGTGGTGGCGTAGCGCACCGAGTCCACCTCGGGCAGCAGCTGCTGGGGCGTCAGCGCGAGCTGCCGGCAGGCATCGGCCAGCGCGTCGTTGAAGCCCACGGCGAGGTTGTGGTGCGTGGTGAGGGCCTTGCCTTCCACGCACTGCTCGCCCCAGGCGACGAAGCAGTCGGTGAAGGTGCCGCCAATGTCGACGGAAACGCGTTTCATCTGTGGCTCCGTGGTCGGGTCAGGGGGTGGGGGTATCGGGCGTGGAAGGCGCGGAGCCGGCGTCCGCCGGCGCACCGAGGTGGCGCGGATGGTGCGCGGCGGCGTGCAGCGCACGCTGCAGCTTGACGCGCTCCAGCGCCAGGTCGGGCGCCTGCGCGGGCTCCTGCATCTCGGGGCGGTCCTTCCACTGCGCCTTGAGGGCGTCGATGTCGAGTTCGATGTCGTGCAGCGGCGGATGGCCGGGCGGCAGGTATTCGGCCTCCACCAGCGTGCCGCAGTCGGGGCAGTAGTACTCCAGGATGCGGCACCAGTCGGGATCGGGCGAATAGGTGCGGGCGTACAGGCGCGTATCCAGCAGCGGCTTGTGGATCTCGCGCGGATCGCGGTCGTACACCAGCAGGCCGCGCTTGTAGTTGTCGCGCGCGCTGCCGTGCACATGGCCGCAGCGGCGGCACTCCCACTGCTCGCTGTCGAGGTTGATGCGCAGGGTCTCGGTGATCAGGACGTTCATTGCACGCTCTCCGTGCCGCGGCTGAGCAGGATGTCGCCGCTGGCGTTGATTTCGAAGGTCCAGCCGGCATCGATGCGGCCGGTGAAGAAGGCTTCCTCCAGCACCGCGGGACCGGCGGCGCGCACCGCCACGCCCTTGGGCTGGTCTTCCACGCGGTACAGCGGCAGCTCGGACTCGCGGCCGCCCACGGCCACGCGGCGGCTGCCACCGGGCACGGCCGGCTGGCTGGTGCCGCCGAAGCGTCCCGTCATGGCGGGGCGGTCCATCGGCTTGACCGCCGTCAGCGAGAGCGACAGTGCCGCGCCCACGGGCAGGCCACGCGGCAGCGTCCGGGCCGCGCCGTCCGGCAGCGCATGGGCCTGGACCTCGCCGTCGGCCGTCACTGCTTCGAGGGTGTAGCGCAGCGCGCAGTCGTCGATGGCGGCGTCCTCGCCGAACATGGCGCGCTCGGCCTGCGCACGCAGGACCGTCGCGGCCTCCTGCAGGGCGGCGTCGCTGGCCTGCGCCAGCGGCGCCGACACGGTGTGGCCGACGTCCGAGAAGCCGATGCCGTAGGCCGAGAACACGGCTGCCAGGCCCGGGATCAGCACCTGGCGCACGCCGATCGCCTCGGCCACGCGGCAGGCCACCAGCGCGCCGGCGCCGCCGAAGGCCGCCAGCGTGGTGTCCGGGCGGATCTCTGCATAGGCCTTGAGGCTGTCGGCCACCTTGGCCACCCAGGCCGCTTCCATCGCCGCGATGGCCTCCTGGCCGCCCATGCGCAGCGGATCGGCGATATGGGTGTGCACGGCCTGCCGGGCACGCTCCTGGTCCAGGCGCAGCTTGCCGCCGAAGAAGGAATCCGGATCGAGCAGGCCGGACAGCAGGAAGGCGTCGGTGATGGTGGCGAGCGTGCCGCCCAGCCCGAAGCAGGCCGGTCCGGGGGCGCTGCCCACGCTGTCGGGCCCCACGCGGATCGCCGCGCCGTCGGCGCGCAGGATGGAACTGCCCCCCACGCCCGCGCTGACCACGTCGCACAGGGGAAAGGCCGTGGCCACGCCCTCGACGCGGCCGCGCCGGTCGGCGCGCACGCCGTCGGCATCGACCAGGCCGATGTCCGTGGTGGTGCCGCCGATGTCCATCGACAGCAGGTGGCCGAAGCCGTAGTGTGCGGCCAGCACGCGCGTGCCCTCCATGCCGCCGCGCGGCCCCGAGCTGTAGGTCTTCAGCGCGATGGTCTTGGCCACCCGCCCGGCCAGGCCGTCGTTGCGGAAGACCAGCAGCGGGCTCTGCGCGCGCGCCTCGCGCAGCTTCTGCTCGGCGCTGTACAGGAAGCGCTCCATGGCCGGGTGCAGGAAAGCGTTGAGCAGCGCGGTCCAGGTACGGCGGGCGTCGTCCGCGTCGTCGGCCACTTCGTGGGCGTAGAGGATGGGCAGCGCGCCCAGCAGATGCGGCGGGAAGGTGCGCAGCAGCTTGCGCTTGATCTGCTGCTCCAGGGCGGCGCGGCGCGGGCCGCCGATCGCCACCACCAGGCGGTTGGCCCCCGCCGCCGCCAGCTCGCCGACCTGGCGCACCGCTTCGTCGTCCAGCGCATCGTCCTGCAGGCCGCTCGGCAGCGCCACGGCACGGTCGCCGAGCACGCTGTCGAACAGCGCGGCGGCGCCGTCGGCGGCGCGCACCTGCTCGACCGACAGCGTGCCGCCCACCACCAGGCCCAGGCGCGGCCCCTTGCGCTCGACCAGGGCGTTGGTGCCCTGCGTGGTGGAATAGCGGATGGCGGCCGTGGACAGCAGCAAGGCTTCCAGGTCCTCGCGGCCGTAGACGGCTTCCGAGGCCTTGCGCAGGCCGTCGAACAGGCATTGGGACAGGTCGTGCGGCGTGGTCAGCGTCTTGGTGCGGACCACCTCGCCGCCGCCCATCACGCAGATGTCGGTGAGGGTGCCGCCGTTGTCGATGTTGATCAGCAGCTTCCGCGCCGCGCCGGCGTGGGCAGGCGCCGGCGGCGTGCCGGCGGCGGGGTCGGGATCGTATGAGGTGCTCATGCGCAGTCTCGCTTTTCGAGGAGCAAAAGGACGCCTTCGCTCCGGCGCGAAGGCGGAGCGCGTGGCAGGTGGCAAGCGGTACGTCTGGTGCGTCAGGCAGCCGGCGCTGCGGCCGGCGCGGGGCGGCCGCTCAGGGACCGTGGCGGGCGGGGTGGTCGGTCATGGCTGTCTCCGGTGGCTTATCGTTGTGCCTGCAGTGTAGGCAGCGGGCGGCCGGCCCGGTCCCACCCGTCCGGGTAGTTCTGGCTTATAGGTTTCCCTGATCAGGGGGTGGGGAAGACGGGAGCGCGCTGTGCAGCGCCCCGCCCCTCAGCCGCGCAGCTCGGCGCGCACCGAATGCGCGCGCCGGTGGGCGCCCGGCGGCTGGCCGGTGTGGCGCCGGATCAGGCGCCGGAAGGCGGACATGTCGTGATAACCGCACTGTTCGGCGATTGCCGTCAGGCTCAGCGTGCTGACTTCCAGCAGGTGGCAGGCGCGCTCCACGCGCAGCCGGTGCAGCAATTGCAGCGGCGAGGTGCCCAGGGTCTTGGTGAAATGCCGCAGCAGCGTGCGCTCGCTGGTCGAGGCGGCGGCGGCCAGCTTGGCCAGGTCGAACGGCTCGTGCAGGTGCTGCTGCAGGTAGCGCCGCGCCCGCAGTACCACGCTGGTGCGGATGGCGGGCTTGCTGCGCAGCCAGATGGCGGTGGACTCGCCGCGCGACGGGTGGTCGAGCACGGCCTGGCCGAGGGTGCGTGCCAGCCGGGTGTCGGCCAGGCGGCCGACCAGGCGCTGCGTGAGCGCCACGCCGTGCTCCATCGCGCGCGCCGTCAGCACGTTGCCGCTGCTGACGATGGCCTGCTCCGCCACCACCTTCAGCTGCGGGTAGTTGCCGTGCAGCCAGCCGGCGATCAGCCACGTCACCGTCAGGCGCCGGCCGGCGGGCAGCGCGCCGGCCAGCAGCGCCACGCCGGTGAAGGACGAGGCCACCAGCCTGCCGGCGTCCAGGTAGCGCCGGATGGTGGCGCGTTCCCACTCCAGCAGGGCCAGGCGCTGCTCCAGCGTGCTGATGTGGTCGAAATGCAGGGGCGGGACGACCAGCGCGTCGCCCAGCGCGGCGTCGTCTGCCGGCAGCGGCTGGCAGCGGCAGGCCAGGGTCTCGGCGGCGGCCTGCCAGCGGGCCGGGTCGCGCGCGACCAGCCGCCACCCGAACACCGGGCTGGCGGCATCGGCACGCTTGCCGGCATGCATGGAGGCGAGCGCATTGGCCACGCCGAGGGTGTCGGCGACGGTCGCCAGCGTGGAGAGGCCGGCGTCGGGAAAGGTCAGCAGGTCGATGGTCGGCATGCCGCAGAGTATAGGGGGAGGCGGGGCGGAGGCCTCCTGCGTGGCGGGATTGACCCCAACTCTGGCGGGAATACCTCTTTCCTCCGGGCGGGCCCCAGTCGACGATACGGCGGTGGCTGCGCCTGCGCGCCGCCGCAAGACTAGAGCGACACAAGACACGACCGACAACAGGAGACAACGCATGATGCAGGGATTCGCGCTGCGCGGCACGCTCGCCATGGCCGCGCTCGCGGCGCTGGCCGGCTGCGCCAGTTCCACCGATGGCCGCTGGGGGTCGCTCAGCGACACCGGCCTGTCCGCCGAGATCCGCCGCACCGGCTTCGGCATTCCGCACATCCGCGCCAACGACTACGCCAGCCTCGGCTATGGCATGGCCTATGCCTACGCGCAGGACAACCTGTGCCTGCTGGCCGACCAGGTGGTCACCGTCAACGGCGAGCGCTCGAAGACCTTCGGGCCAGAGGGCACCGTGACGGTCTCGTTCAAGCCGATCCCCAACCTGCAGTCGGACGCCTTCTTCAAGGGCATCTTCGACGAGGACGGCCTGCGCGCCGGTTATGCGCAGATGTCGCCCGAGGCGCGCGAGCTGCTGCGCGGCTACATCGCCGGCTTCAACCGCTATCTCAAGGACACGCCGCCCGCCAACTTCCCGGCTGCCTGCCGCAATGCCGCCTGGGTGCGTCCGCTCACGCTGGGCGACATGATGCGCATGGGCGAAGAGAAGGCGATCCAGGCCAGCGCCGGCGCCATGCTGGCGGGCATCGTCGCCGCGCAGCCGCCGGGCCGCACGCCGGTGGCCGAGCGCGAGATTCCGCCGCAGGCCGTCGACACCGTGGCGCTGGACCGCGAACTGCAGCTGCGCGACATGCCGATCGGCTCCAACGGCTGGGCCTTCGGCGCTGACGCCACCGCCAACCGGCGCGGCGTGCTGCTCGGCAATCCGCACTTCCCGTGGACGACCACCAACCGCTTCTACCAGGTCCACCTGACGGTGCCCGGCAAGCTCGACGTGATGGGCGCCTCGATCGCGGCCTTCCCGGTGGTGAGCATCGGCTTCAACAAGGACGTGGCGTGGACGCACACCGTCTCCACCGGCCGCCGCTTCACCTTGTTCGAACTGAAGCTGGCCGAAGGCGACCCGACCACCTACCTGGTCGACGGCACGCCGCACAAGATGACCACCCGCACGGTCGCCTTCGACGTGAAGCTGCCGGACGGCCGCCTCGAGCGCCGCACGCACACCTTCTACGACACCATCTACGGCCCGGTGCTGTCGATGCCGAGCGGCGGCATGCCGTGGACCACGCAGAAGGCCTACGCCCTGCGCGACGCCAACCGCAACAACACGCGCTCGGTCGACAGCTGGCTGCATATCGGGCAGGCCCGGGACGTGGCCGGCATCCGCCAGGCCATCGGCAACCTGGGCATTCCCTGGGTCAACACCATCGCCACCGACCGCAACGGCCGCGCGCTGTTCGCCGACGTGTCGACCACGCCGGACGTGCCGGCCGCGGAGCTCCAGCGCTGTGCCCCGTCGCCGCTGGCCGGCAAACTCTTCAAGGACGCGGGCCTGGTGCTGCTCGACGGCTCGCGCGGCACCTGCAACTGGCAGGTCGATCCGGCTTCGCCGGTACCCGGGCTGGTGGCGCCCGCGCGCATGCCGGTGCTCGAGCGCGACGACTACGTCGCCAACAGCAATGACAGCTCGTGGCTGACCAACCCCGCGCAGAAACTGACCGGCTTCTCGCCGGTGATGGGCTCGGTCGACGTACCGCAGCGGCTGCGCACGCGCATCGGCCTGATCGAGATCGGCCGCCGCCTGGCCGGCACCGACGGACTGCCCGGCAACCGCATCGACCTGCCGAACCTGCAGGCGATGATCTTCAGCAATGCCAACCTGGCGGGACAACTGGTGCTGGGCGACCTGCTCGCGGCATGCAAGGCCACGCCGGCCCCGGATGCCGACGTGCGCGACGGCTGCGCCGCCCTCGGCCAGTGGAACCGCACCAGCAACGCCGACGCCCGCGCCGCGCACCTGTTCCGCGAGTTCTGGATGCGCGCCAAGGACATCGCGCAGGTGCACGCCGTCGAGTTCGACCCGGCCGACCCGGTCCACACGCCGCGCGGCCTGCGCATGAACGACGCGACGGTACGCACGGCGGTGTTCAAGGCGCTGAAGGAAGCCGTGGGCGCGGTGCGCAAGGCGGGCTTCGCGCTGGATGCGCCGCTGGGCACGGTACAGGCCGCGCACGCACCGGACGGCTCCATCGCCCTGCACGGCGGCGAGGAATACGAAGGCGTGCTCAACAAGCTGCAAACCCTGCCGATCGGGCCGAAGGGGCTGCCGGTGTATTTCGGCACCAGCTACATCCAGACCGTGACCTTCGACGACCAGGGCCCGGTCGCCGACGCCATCCTCACCTACGGCGAATCGACCGACCACGCCTCGCCGCACGCGTTCGACCAGATGCGCGCGTACTCGGGCAAGCACTGGAACCGGCTGCCGTTCTCCGAAGCGGCCATCGCGGCCGATCCGGCGCTGAAGGTGACGCGGTTGTCGCAGTGAGGGCTGCCGGTGCCAGGAAGAACGCCCCGCTTGTGCGGGGCGTTTTTTTGCCAGTGTGAATGGCTCAATCGTGTTGGAAACCGCATCCGGACATGACTGTCTTGTGACTCTGCCTGTGTTCCGTGCGATCGTCGAGCGCAAGCAGACGGTTGGAACAATAGGGCTAGACCGGGTGGCCGGGCCACAATTGGGAGGACAGGTTCGCTCGAACAGCTCGTCAGCATTGCGCTGACACCTAGCTACCGTGGTCAGCTCTGGCAGAGCTTTCAAGCAGGTGGCGCAAGCACCAGACTTCATTGCACCTTTCCCCTCACCGAGGACTCATCGCTCGTCTCTATTCCT
Source organism: Cupriavidus malaysiensis (assembly GCF_001854325.1). Classification (NCBI taxonomy): domain Bacteria; kingdom Pseudomonadati; phylum Pseudomonadota; class Betaproteobacteria; order Burkholderiales; family Burkholderiaceae; genus Cupriavidus; species Cupriavidus malaysiensis. The sequence goes on along the minus strand of NZ_CP017754.1, from coordinate 350,703 downwards.
TTAGAGCCAGTCGTTTGCGGCTTGCACAATTGGCGATATTCAAGCATCTGGAGTATCTACAGATACCAATCGCAATTGCCTTCTTCCCGGCAGCCACGTACCGCTCGGAAGGGCTCGGTAACAGAATGCATAGGCTGCGCGACTACGAATACGCTTTGACTGCTCTTGCGGCCGTAGGACGTTCGGTGGTGAGACACAAGAATTGACGCGTTCGGCCGCCACAACAAGAAATCGTAGTCTGACTGCCCCCCGGAAGTGCACAGATATAATGAATCGGCACTACACACAGCGGGACAGCTCCTTGCGACAGCCTTATCGGCAGCAGGACAACCAGTATCGCGGCTCAGCCAATGTGACGCCACGGGGCGCCCAGTCGAGCCAGTCACGAATAGGAAGGGGGACGGGGCCATGGCGCAAGGACAGGCAGATGAAGCGGAGATTTTGACGATTGCCGAAGCGACACTACCTAGTGTCCAAGTGATTGCGGACGCTACGATAGGTTATGCAGCAATTCAGAACAATGTCCCGGTAATCCGCGAAATTGTGGTGATCAATGACGGGAAGGCAACCCTCTCGGAGGTTGAACTGGTCGTCAAATGTGTGCCAGCCTTTGCTGAGCATGCCCGCTTCCGATTCGAAGCACTGGCACCGGGCGAGAGTCGCCGCTTGGCACCTGTCGACCTGCGTCCTGACCACCAGTATTTGAGCCAGCTCGATGAGTCTGAACGCGCCATCATTTCCGCATCGCTGAGCGCCCAGGGCACTGAACTCGCAACGGCAACCCGCAATATTGATGTACTCGCCTACGATCAGTGGGCCGGTACGCGGTCCTTACCCGAGTTGCTGGCCGCGTTCTGCATGCCGAACTCGCGGGTCGTGGACAGGCTCATCGCCCGGGCATCCGGATTGTTACGTCTGACGTCCGCCGACCTCTCGATAGACGGCTATCAGTCCAAGAATCGCGAGAAGGTCTGGAAACAGGTATCGGCCATCTACAGCACTGTGGCTGCCGAGGACATTCAATACTCCAACCCGCCGGCCTCGTTCGGTAGCGATGGCCAGAAAATCCGGACACCCGAGCGCATCTTGGACGGCAAGCTGGCGACCTGCCTTGACCTTGCCATGCTGTTTGCGTCGTGCCTGGAGCAAGCCGGCCTGCATCCTGTTGTGCTGTTCAAGGAAGGCCATGCCTGGGTGGGCGTATGGTTGATAGAGACCTGTTTTCCTACTGCACTGGTGGATGACGTTCAGGCGATTCGCAAACGGGTGAAGTCGGGTGAATTCATGGTTTTCGAGACCACCGGCGTAGCGGGCAGCCAGAAGCCGTCCCTGCGCTGGGCCAGCTCCCGTGGCGACGAGCATCTGAACGACGAGGAGCACTTTGCGTATGCGGTGGATATTCGGCGCGCACGTGAAATACAGATTCGCCCACTACCGTCCCGCTCGTCACACATCGACGAACTTGCCATCCCGATCGCCAAAGTTGATGTCCCTGTCATCGAGGACGTTCCCCAGTTGCCACCATTGGACCCTGTTGTGGTGCCGCTGCGTGACGACTTGACACCTGACACACCGGAAGGACGCTTGGCGAAATGGAAGAGCAAGCTCCTCGACCTGACGCTGCGAAACAAGCTTCTGAATTTCAGACCGTCCAAAACCACGTTGAGCGTCATTTGCCCTGACCCTGGCGCGCTGGAAGACAGGCTTGCTGAGGGAAGCGAGTTTCGCGTTCGCGCATTGCCAGAAATGATGACAGGTGCGGATGGCCGGGATGCCAACGTGTACGCCGGACGCAATGGCACCTCAGCCGTCGATGACCTGGCAGCCGACGCTCTCAGCCGGAACGAAATCGTCACTGATATCAGCGAAGGGGCCTTGGAAGGCAAGCTTCTCGAGATTTTCAGGGCCGCCAGCACGGGGATGGAGGAAGGTGGCGCCAATACGCTGTTTCTCGCATTCGGGATGTTGCAGTGGCAGGAGAATAAGGATGCCGAGTCCAGTCACCTTGCCCCGATACTGCTCATTCCGGTCACGCTGTCCCGTCAGTCCGTCAGGAGCGGCTTCCGGCTAGTCCGTCATGACGACGATGCCCTCGTGAACCCGACGCTGCTCCAGAAGTTGTTGCAGGACTTCAGCCTGAGATTGCCGTCGTTTGACATTGTGCCGACCGATGACCGCGGCATCGATGTCAATCGCATACTGCAAACCTTCCGACTACATGTGGGCGAACTGAAGGGATGGGAGGTCAAGGAGCAAGTCCACCTTGGTATTTTCTCATTCACGAAATACTTGATGTGGAAGGACCTCCAGGACCGCCAGAAGCAACTCCAGGAAAGCAGTGTTGTTGCCCATCTGATTAACAACCCCGGCCAAGCATTTGCGGATAGCGCGACGGGGTTCGAGCCCAGCACACTGGACGAGAGATTTCGACCGCAAGACCTATTCACGCCACTCCTATCGGACTCTTCGCAATTGCGCGCGGTCTGCGTGGCCGCCGACGGCAAGAATCTTGTTGTTGAAGGCCCTCCTGGGACAGGCAAGAGCCAGACTATCTCGAACCTGATTGCACATCTGCTGGCGACCGGGAAAACCGTACTGTTCGTCTCCGAGAAGATGGCTGCGCTCGAGGTGGTGCACCGCCGGCTCAGCAGCTTGGGCCTTGGCCCGTTCTGCCTGGAACTGCACTCTTCCAAGGCGAAGAAGGCTGACGTCCTGAAGCAACTCGGTATCGCGCTCGATGCCGCAGGTGGGCGCACGGTGAAGGACTGGGAGCGAGAGTCCGAACGGCTGCTCGCTCTACGCACCGACCTTAATGGCGTGGCGAGTGCACTGCACCGTATCCATTCGAACGACCTGACCATTTACGAAGCCATCGGGACCAGTCTGCAATATGCGGAAATGCGGCCGGGCGCGATGCCATGGACGGACGCCGACGCACACGACCGGGCTCAGCTTGAATCATTGCGCGAAACCTGTCGCCAGATGAGCGCACTGGCCGGGCAACTGATTGGTCTGCAGAGTAGCCCACTGGCCGCCATCCACAAGACCGAGTGGACGCCGACCTGGCAGCAAGAGTTCCTTGACGCGGTCTTCACGATTGAGGCTCAAATCAAGAAACTAGATGAGGCTGCATCAAACCTGTTGGATTTGCTTGGCCTTCCCAAGGTTGCCTTCTCCTTGAATGGGCTGGGTAAGTTCGACGCGCTGGCCGACGCGCTTTCCGCCGCACCGACAGTTCCCGTTGATGTTGCCCGGTCAGCGCATGACGAGTCTGTTCGCAGCAAGCTTGCCAGCCTGCGTCAGCATGGCTTGGCGCGTAACGAGGCATGGGCGCCGCTGAGCAAGCTCTACGTGGATGACGTAGCCACATTGAACGCTACCGAACTGAAACTGCAATGGGCTGCAGCGACCAATACTTGGTGGCCGAAGAGCTTTCTCGCCCAGCGAACAGTTACTGGACGATTGCGCCTGTATCGTCAGGACCAACGCCGTCCGCAAGGCGCCGATGTTCCGGCCGTCATTTCAGCATTGGCCACTATCAACGCCGAAGACAAGGCCATTGAGTCCATGTCTTCGGAAGCATCGCAGCTGCTGCACGAAGCCTTTGCTGCATCCAAGACGGATTGGAATGTCGTCGAAGCCGCGGGGCAATGGGCGACCGCATTTTCTGATGCGGTGACGGCCATTGCAGGCAATGACATTGAGTTCACCCAGATGCTCCGAGCAAGGCTCCAGCCGCTCGTCTCGGACAATAGAAGCATGCTGAAAGCGGACATGCCTCTTGGGGCGGCTTTGCTGGCTTACCGCGATTGCTACCGGGAGGCCACTGTTCAACTGCGTCGGGTCGTTGAGCTTGGGCATTGCCACGCAGACCTCGGGCTTGAACCGACCGCCGCAGGCGTAATTCCTCGACTTCTGGGCCTGCTTCAGGGGTGGCATTCAGCAACGCGTCAATTGCAGCCATGGTGTCTGTGGCGGAAATCTCGGGCCAACGCAATCAATAGCGGGTTGCAGGGTATTGTGGATGCGCTAGAAGCAGGAGAGGTGCCACTGTCCAGCGTGGCAACATTCTTCGAATACAGCTATCAGAGCTGGTGGCTGCGGAAGGCGATTGACCGGGAGCCGGTGCTCTGCAACTTCGCGAGCGCCGAGCATGACCGCAAGATTGCCGAGTTCAAGGAAGCCGACGAGCGTTTCCAGAAGCTAACCCAGCAATATATTGCGGCAAAGCTGGCAGGCCAGATTCCCGCCAGTGTCGGTGTAGTCCCCGGGGCGGATTCGGAATTGGGGAAGCTACGGCGTGAACTGCAGAAGCAGCGCAAACACATGCCAATTCGGCAATTGGTGCAGAACCTGCCAAGCCTGATGACCCGGTTGAAACCATGTCTGCTGATGTCCCCCCTGTCGGTCGCGCAATACCTGGATGCCTCTCATGCCCAATTCGACGTGGTTATCTTCGACGAGGCGTCCCAGATTCCGGTTTGGGATGCAGTTGGCGCAATCGCCCGCGGCAAGCAACTCGTTTGCGTCGGAGATCCCAAGCAGCTGCCGCCGACTAGCTTCTTCAGTCGGGCTGACGATTCCGAAGACGCGCAGGACAGTGACGATATTCAAGACCTCGAGAGCATTCTCGACGAGTGTCTGAGTATCGGGCTGCCGGAGCTTCGGTTGAACTGGCACTACCGAAGCAAGCACGAGGGGTTGATTACCTTCAGCAACGTCACTTATTACGATAACGAACTCGTGACATTCCCGTCGCCGGTCACGGACGACCAGAGCGTGCGCTTCGAGCGCGTTCAAGGTGTCTATGACCGTGGCGGCTCCAGAACCAATCGGGCTGAGGCGAACGCCATCGTCAAAGCGATTGAGCATCACTATCTCGACCCAACGAGGCGCGACTTGACGTTGGGCGTGGTGACTTTCAACCAGGCACAGCAAAGCTTGATTGAACGCATGCTTGATGAGCGCCGCAGGGCCTCACAACCGCTGGACCAAGCTATTTCGCAAGCGAGGCAAGAACCCCTCTTCATTAAGAACCTGGAAAATGTTCAAGGTGATGAGCGCGACATCATTTTCTTCTCAATTACCTACGGTCCTGACGCTTCCGGAAAGGTTAGCCTCAACTTCGGGCCTCTAAACCTCGAGGGGGGACATAGGCGCCTCAACGTGGCCGTATCACGTGCCCGAGTCGGCGTGGTTATTTTCAGTACGCTACTCCCCGAGCAAATTGACCTATCTCGAGTGCGCGCTAGCGGCGTACGGGACCTGAAGAACTATCTCGAGTTCGCCATACGCGGCCCGCGTGCTCTAGTTGAACAGAGCATGCCGACGGGAAGAGAACCCGACAGTCCGTTCGAGCGACAGGTGATTGCGGCGCTTCGCGAGAAGGGCTGGACGATCCATCCGCAGGTTGGAGTATCCGGATACCGGATTGATATTGGCGTGGTTGACCCTCGCGCGCCAGGGCGTTATCTACTGGGAATTGAGTGCGATGGCCGGACGTACCACTCGGGGGCTACGGCCCGTGACCGTGACCGACTTCGCCAGCATGTCCTCGAAGGGCTGGGTTGGGAACTCTACCGAATCTGGTCAACCGACTGGTGGCTGAATCCGGAAGAGCCGATGCGAAAGCTTCTGGCTCGACTCGAAGAATTGGTCGCGACCGTGCCGACCGAGAGAGAGCCAATTATTGAGGCGCAGGAAGAGGCTCGGAGCGAGGAAGGGCAGCATGCCTTGTATGCCGGGGCCGAATCGGTTGCAGAGCCGAGCGCCCTCGCAGTGCAGCTACCCGAGTATGAGCTGACCAGTCTGGACCAAGGCAATCCAGACCTCTTCTACGAGGGGGGCTCGATGGCGGCCCTTGCCGGTCAACTACTCAAGGTGGTCGAAAGCGAAGGGCCTGTGTCGCAGGCTGCAGTTTTTAAGCGCGTGACGCGCGCGTGGGGGCTGTCGCGAATTGGAAGTCGCATCGAGGCACACCTGAGCGCATTGATGCCGAGCCAGGTAATCCGTACGACAGACAATGGGGTCACCTTCTATTGGCCTGCGCATGCCAATCCGAGCACCTGGGACAGTGTCCGGGTGCCGGGAAGCGACCCGGAAACGCGTCGCAGCATCGACGAGATTGGCCTTGAGGAATTGGGCAACGCAGCCGTGTATATCCTGATGCAGCAAGGTGGCACGTCGCAGGATGGATTGGCGAAGGCGGTCTGCCGGCTGCTGGGTGTTGCCCGGACAACTGCCGAGGCCGGAGCACGGATTTCTCGGGCGCTAACCCATGGACGAATTCAAATGATAGTGGTTGTCGAGGATGGTTCAGTCCGCTTAAGGAGATGAACTATGAAGGAGCGATGCAGGCCGTGCAGGTGTATCCCCCAAAGACGTCAATATACGGCCAGCCAAAAGGTGACGTACCTCGCACCACTCTAGAGCTAAAAAGGCCTCATCCTCTAAGAACGAGCAAGCCACTCCAGTAAATTCACCTTTAACAACTATCTAGAAAAAAACCCATAAGTTTCTCAACTTATGGGTCCGAGACTCTCAGGTTACTCGCCTAACAACAAGGCAACATCAAACGTCGATATTCCGCGCCACCAGCGCATTGCTCTCGATGAAGTTGCGGCGCGGTTCCACCTCGTCGCCCATCAGCGTGGTGAAGATCTGGTCGGCCGCGATGGCGTCTTCGATCTGCACCTTGAGCAGGCGGCGCTGAGTCACGTCCAGCGTGGTTTCGTAGAGCTGCTCGGGGTTCATCTCGCCCAGGCCCTTGTAGCGCTGGCGCGAGACGCCGCGTTCGGCTTCGGACAGCAGCCAGGTCATGGCGGCGTGGAAGTCGCCCACGGTCTGGTCGCGCTGCTTGTCGCCCTCGCCGCGGCGCACCTTGGTGCCGTCGGGGATCAGGCCCTGGAAGGTCTGGGCGGCCTTGGCCAGCGCGGCGTAGTCGGCGCCGTGGACGAAGTCGGCGTCCAGGTGCGACAGGCGCACGTTGCCGTGCTGGCGGCGCGCGATCATCAGGCGGTGCTTGTCGGTCTTCTCGTCGAACTGGGCGTAGACGTCGGCGGTGCCATCGTTGTTGACGGCGGCGCCGCTGAGCGTCTTGGCGTGCATCTCGGCGAGCTTGGCCTTGAGCGCCACGGCGGAGGCCTCGGCGGCGGCGGCGCTGTCGAGGTCGAGCGTGATGCCGTCGGCGATGGCGCGCAGCGCGTCGCTGTCGACGATGCGCGACAGGCGGCCGATCACGCCTTCGGCGAGCTGGTACTGGCGGGCCAGTTCACCCAGCGCTTCGCCGCTGATCTCGCTGCCGTCGGGGCGCGCCAGGGCGGCCTTCTCCAGCGCCAGGCGCAGCATGTAGGCGTTGAGCTCGGTGTCGTCCTTGATGTAGCGCTCTTCCTTGCCGTGCTTGACCTTGTACAGCGGCGGCTGCGCGATGTAGACGTAGCCGCGCTCGATGATGTCGGGCATCTGGCGGTAGAAGAAGGTCAGCAGCAGCGTGCGGATGTGCGAGCCGTCGACGTCCGCATCGGTCATGATGATGATGCGGTGGTAGCGCAGCTTGTCGAGGTTGTAGTCGTCCTTGCCGATGCCGGTGCCGAGCGCGGTGATCAGCGTCAGCACTTCCTGGCTCGACAGCATCTTGTCGAAGCGGGCGCGCTCGACGTTGAGGATCTTGCCCTTGAGCGGCAGGATGGCCTGGAACTTCCGGTCGCGGCCCTGCTTGGCGGAGCCGCCTGCGGAGTCACCCTCGACCAGGAACAGTTCGGACATGGCCGGGTCCTTCTCCTGGCAGTCGGCCAGCTTGCCGGGCAGGCCGATGCCGTCCAGCACGCCCTTGCGGCGCGTCATCTCGCGCGCCTTGCGCGCGGCTTCGCGCGCGCGCGCCGAGTCGACGATCTTGCTGCAGATGATCTTGGCGTCGGCCGGCGTTTCCAGCAGGAAGTCGGTCAGCGCCTTGGAGACCAGCTCTTCCACCGGCAGGCGCACTTCGGACGAGACCAGCTTGTCCTTGGTCTGCGAGCTGAACTTGGGCTCGGGCACCTTGACCGACAGCACGCAGGCCAGGCCTTCGCGCATGTCGTCGCCGGTGGTCTCGACCTTGGCCTTCTTGGCGATCTCGTTCTCTTCGATGTACTTGTTGATGACGCGCGTCATCGCCGCGCGCAGGCCGGTCAGGTGGGTGCCGCCATCGCGCTGCGGAATGTTGTTGGTGAAGCAGAGCACCTGCTCGTTGTAGCCGTCGTTCCACTGCATGGCCACTTCCACCGCGATGCCGTCCTTCTCGGCATTGGCGTAGAAGATGGTCGGGTGCAGCGTGGTCTTGGCGCGGTTGATGTACTCGACGAAGCCCTTGACCCCGCCCGAGAAGGCGAAGTCCTCTTCCTTGCCGGTGCGCTGGTCGGTCAGCCGGATGTGCACACCGTTGTTGAGGAAGGAGAGCTCGCGGATGCGCTTGGACAGCACCTCGTAGTGGAACTCGACGTTGGTGAAGATGGCCTCGTCGGCGAGGAAGTGCACCTCGGTGCCACGCTTGTCGGTGGCGCCGGTCACCTTCATCGGCGAGACTTCGACCGGCTGGCCGTCGGTGCCGGTGGCGCTCTCGACCAGGCGGTTCTGCACCGCGCCCTGGGCGAACTCGAGCAGGTGGACCTTGCCGTCGCGGCGCACGGTCAGGCGCAGCCACTTGGACAGCGCGTTGACGCAGGACACGCCCACGCCGTGCAGGCCGCCGGAGACCTTGTAGCTGTTCTGGTTGAACTTGCCGCCGGCGTGCAGCTCGGTCATGGCGATCTCGGCCGCGCTGCGCTTGGGCTCGTGCTTGTCGTCGAACTTGACGTCGGGCGGGATGCCGCGGCCGTTGTCGACGATCGAGATCGAGTTGTCGGTGTGGATGGTGACCTGGATCTCGGTGCAGTAGCCGGCCAGCGCCTCGTCGATGGAGTTGTCCAGCACCTCGAACACGAGGTGGTGCAGGCCGGTGCCGTCGGAGGTGTCGCCGATGTACATGCCGGGACGCTTGCGCACCGCCTCCAGGCCTTCCAGGATCTGGATCGAGGAGGCTCCGTAGCTGTTTTCCTGTTGCGGTTTCTGCTGTTCGGTCATGTTTTCCTACTCACGGCAATGGCGGGAACCGGGCCGGCGCCGGCGTCGTGGGCCGGGGCGGGCGTCGGTCGGTCCGCGTGCGGGTTACTTAAAAACGGCAAAAGGGGCGGATCCCGCGGATCCGGCCCCTGCTGCGGCGGCATGTCCGGCCCTGCGGGCCGGCTGCCGTGGCGTGCCGTTGGATGCTCCGGTGTGGCGAATCTCGTCGTTCCTTGTGTCGTCCAGGCTCGACTGCTGCCGTCGCATCAGATGCGCATCGGCATGACGACGTACTTGAAGTTGTCGTCATCCGGCACGGTGATCAGCGCGCTCGAATTCGAGTCGCCGAGGGAGACCTGCACCTGCTCGCTCTTGAGGTTGCCGAGCACGTCGAGCAGGTAGGTCACGTTGAAGCCGATATCCAGGGCGTCGCCCGAATAGTCGAGTTCGAGTTCTTCCTGGGCTTCTTCCTGGTCCGCGTTGGTGGAGCTGATCTTCAGCGTGTGGGTGCTGAGGATGCAGCGCACACCCTTGAACTTGTCGGTGGTCAGGATGGCGGTGCGCTGCAGCGCCTGCTGCAGCTGCACGCGGTCGATCGCGAAGGCGTTCTTGTAGCCCTTCGGGATCACGCGCTGGAAATCGGGGAACTTGCCCTCCACCAGCTTGGAGATCAGCTCCACGTTGGCGAAGGTGAACTTGATCTGGTTGGCGGCGAGCTGGACCTGCACGGGATCGTCGGTGTCCTCGAGCAGGCGCTGCAGTTCCAGGATGGTCTTGCGCGGGATGATGACTTCCTGGCGCGCGCCGGCGCCCGCCGCTTCCTGATCCAGCTCCACGCCGCAGTAGGCCAGGCGGTGGCCGTCGGTGGCCACGGCCATGACCTTCTTGCCGTCCACCACCAGCAGCATGCCGTTCAGGTAGTAGCGGATGTCCTGCTGGGCCATGGCGAAGTGGACCATGGCGAGCAGGTGCTTGAAGGTCTTCTGCGGCAGCGTGACGGTGGCGTTGAACTCGCTCGCCTCGGCCACGGTGGGAAATTCCTCGGCGGCCAGCGTCTGCAGCGCGAAGCGGCTCTTGCCGGACTGCACGGTCATGCGCTTGTCGTTGAGCGACAGGGCGACGTCGCCGTCGGGCATGGCGCGCAGGATGTCGAGCAGCTTGCGCGCGGCCACGGTGGTGGCCACGCTGTCACTGCCCACGCCGCACTCGGCATGGGTGGTGATCTGGATCTCGATATCGGTCGAGAGGAAGGAAACGTTGGCCCCCGACTTGCGGATCAGCAGGTTGGCCAGGATCGGGAGGGTGTGGCGGCGCTCCACGATGCCGCTCACGATTTGCAGCGGTCGCAGCAGGTTGTCTCGCGAGGTTTTGACCAATTGCATTGAGTTTATCCTTCGTCGTTTGTCGTCGGCGACCGCAGGGCCATTGGCTCCGTGATTCACATCGATCCAAATTTACTTTGGAATCAAGGAGTTAATGTGCCATTGTACCAAAGGATAAGCCGCTGCGGTGAAGCGGGGCGACGCTCGCCGGGCCGTGCGCCGGGCACATGCCGCAGGCGATATGTGCTCCGTACATCACGATTTTCCACGAACAAAATGCCCCATGAGGCATTTATTGGTGGATTTCCCGGCAGTTCGTCCCGACTCACCGCAAAGCCTTAGCTCTGGCGACCATGGCACCCGTGCCGGCGGTGCTTCTGGTTGATTCCGCGTACTGCTATCCCATTCGGGGCAGCCGGCCCGCAAGGCCGGCGCGCACCCTACAGTATGCCAGCCCCGCATGGCGGTTCAGGCAAATTCGCACCCTCGCTCCCGGGGGGAGCCGGGGGTGCAGATTCTTTGCATCCCATGCACATTCCATGCACATGGTCCGTGCCCGGTGCTCAGCCCTTCAGCGTCTGCTCCAGCACGTGCAGCTCGTGGTTGAGCTGCGCGTCCTTGCTGCGCTCGTCGGCGATCTTGCGCACCGCGTGCAGCACGGTGGTGTGATCGCGCCCGCCGAACAGCTCGCCGATCTCGGGCAGGCTCTTCTGCGTCAGTTCCTTGGCCAGGTACATGGCGATCTGGCGCGGCCGCGCGATATTGGCGGGCCGCTTCTTGCTGTACATGTCCGCGACCTTGATGTTGTAGAAGTCCGCGCAGGTCTTCTGGATGTTCTCCACCGAGATCTGGCGGTTCTGCACCGTCAGCAGGTCCTTGAGCGCCTCGCGCGTGACCTCGATGGTGATGTCCTTGCCATGGAAGTTGGAGAAGGCCAGGATCTTGCGCAGCGCGCCTTCCAGCTCGCGCACGTTGGAGCGCAGGTGCTTGGCGACGAAGAAGGCGACCTCCTCCGGCACGCTGACGTTCTCGGCGGCGGCCTTCTTCATCAGGATCGCCACGCGCATCTCCAGCTCGGGCGGCTCGATGGCCACGGTCAGCCCGGAGTCGAAGCGCGAGATCAGGCGATCGTCGATGCCGGTGATCTCCTTGGGATAGGTATCGCTGGTGATGATCACCTGCGCCCGGTTGGCGATCAGGGCCTCGAAGGCGTAGAAGAACTCTTCCTGCGTGCGGTTCTTGCCCGAGAAGAACTGGATATCGTCGATCAGCAGCAGGTCGAGCGAGTGGTAGTAGCGCTTGAACTCGTCGAAGGCCTTGCGCTGGTAGGCCTTGACCACGTCGGAGACGTACTGCTCGGCGTGGATGTAGCGGATGCGCGCGCGCGGGTTCTCCATCAGCATGAAGTTGCCGATGGCGTGGATCAGGTGGGTCTTGCCCAGGCCCACGCCGCCATAGAGATACAGCGGGTTGTAGGACTTGCCCGGGTTGTTGGCCACCTGGATGGCAGCGGCGCGCGCGAGCTGGTTGGCCTTACCGGTGACGAAGTTGTCGAAGGTCAGGATGGGATTCAGGCGCGAGCGCTCGTGCACGGTGTCCGACGGCTGCTGGGCGCCGCCCATGCCGGCGCCACCGGGCCCCATGCCGCCCATGCCCGCGCCGCCCGGCTGGGCCGGCACGCGGTAGGAACGCGCGGCGGCCTCCGCCGGGTCCATCTGGGCCACGTCGATATCGGCCATGGCCGCACCGCCCATGCCGCCCATGCCGCCCATCGGGTTCATGGCGCCATGGCCGACCGCCCCGCCCATGCCGGCGGGGTAGGCGCCGCCGCCGAAGCCGGCTGCGCCGGCCGGATGGCCACCCTGGCCGCCCTGGCCGAACGGCTGCGCGCCCGGGGCGAAGCCGGGGCCGCCTGCCGGGTACTGGCCGCCCGGCATGCCCGCCTGCATCTGGCCGGGCTGGACCGGCGCCGCGCCCGGATAGCCACCGCCCGGCACGCCCGCCGGCGGTACCAGGTGCGTGCCGGCCAGGCCGTTCGCCTGCGCGTACGCCGCCGCCCGCCCCGAGGCCGTGGGGTCGAGCACGAAGTGCACGCTCACATCCGCCTCCCAGTACTCGCAGGCGAGTGCCGTGATGCGGCTGGCGAACTGGCTCTTGACCCAATCCAGCTTGAAGCGGTTGGGCGCGGCGATGCGCAGCGTGTGCGCCTCCTCGTCGAAGGCGACCGGCGCCAGCGGCTTGATCCAGGTCTTGAATTGTTGCGGCGTCAGTTCGCGCTCGAGTTGCGCGGCTGCCGCCTGCCAGAAATCTTGCATTGTTTTGTTTTGCGATCCCGACGACCGATGCGGCTCACGCCTGCGCTTCCCGTCCGGGACCTTGCATGGTGACCTTCGCCGCCGGCAGATGGGAAATAGGAAATGGCGGGGCGACCGGACCGTAAACCACACGTATACAACTTCGTATACGGGTATACGGGCGATCACCTCGCCACCTCTCCCAATGCTGGCGCGCCATGCGCGGACCCGGGCTGCGCGTGAGCCACGCCACCCCGTCTGATGTTTGGACCCGGATTGTACCCCTCGCTCCAAGTTATCCACAAAGGATAAGTCTGTGGACAAGTTGTGTAGAAGCAGTGGATCGTTGTGCACAACCCTTGATTTGACGCGACCTGGCGGTGCGCGCAAGGTCCCGTAAACAAATGGAAAGACTGCTTTTTCTCCTGTGGACAGGCCTGTGGAGCGCGGCCCGCGACGTGCTCACTTACCCACCGGGCATTGTGGACAATGACACACGCAACGCGTTTACCTGACGCCACGCCAGGCGACGTATACGTCGTATACTCAGCTCCTCGCCTTGACACTTCCGGCAAAAATCGTTTAAATGGCGGGTTCTGCGATGCGGCAGGGGATCACGTATGCGCATCGCCGGGTCTGACCTGATCCGTACCGTCCGCGCCCGCGGGCCGGATGGCCGGGACGGACAGCAGGCCGAAGCAGCCTGACCAGGAAGAGACAGCAAGGCCGGCACGCCGGCTCGATCCCGACAGGTCAGCAGCGTCGCAAGACGCACGGCCGGCAGCAAAAGACAACCGCAGACGTCGGCAAGTCCGCCTACGCGGCAGCCCCAAGCGAACCATATGCGGCGGCCATGGCGCCCCGGCCACCGGCCGGTGCCCGGGCGAGCCCGGATCAACCAGAGAGTGCAACATGAAACGTACCTACCAACCTTCCGTTACCCGCCGCAAGCGTACCCATGGTTTCCGTGTGCGCATGAAGACCCGTGGCGGCCGTGCCGTCATCAACGCGCGTCGCGCCAAGGGCCGCAAGCGCCTGGCAGTCTAAGGGCCGGGCGACCGGCCGGAGCGGCGCAGCCTGCGCCGCGTCCGGCCGCCGCCTCGCCTGCAGGACGGCCGGGAGCACTGCAGCCAAGCGCAGCAATCCGCTAGCTTTGCCCAGCGTGCCCGCCCATGCCTTTCCCAAAGCCGTAAGGCTGACAAAGACGGATGAGTTTTCATCCGTTTTTGCTTTGCGGCCCCGTCGCCGCAGCCAGCACTTCGTGCTCTACGTGCGCCCCAACGGGCTCCCGCAGGCACGACTGGGGCTGGTGACGGGCAAGAAATTCGCCCCGCGCGCGGCCGAGCGCAACCTGGTCAAGCGCATGGCGAGGGAACTGTTCCGCCTGCGGCAGGACCAACTTGCCGGCCGCGACGTACTGCTGCGCCTGCAGGCCAAGTTCCCACGCGCGGACTTTTCCAGCCGCGCCGCCATCCGCCGGGCCTGCCTGGCCGAGATCGGCGCGCTGCTGGATGTGGCCGCGCGGCCGCTGCCGCCACCGGTGCAGCCCGCCCCCGCGGGCGCGCACCCGCCGGCCGCGGCGCCGACCGCCTAGCCGCCGCCCGAACGAGCCGTCATCATGAAGCGACTCCTGCTAGCCCTGCTGCGCGTCTACAAGATCGCCCTGAGCCCGTTTTTCGGCTCGCAGTGCCGCTTCCTGCCGACCTGTTCCGACTACGCCCGCGAGGCGATCGAACGCCACGGCGCCGGCCGCGGCAGCTGGATGGCTGCCCGCCGGCTCTGCCGTTGTCATCCGTTCGCACAGGGCGGGTATGATCCCGTGCCTGGCGTCATGCCCGAAGCGAGCGCCTCCGAGCCGGCGGCGCGCATCACCGTCCGGCTGCCCCGACCCTGAATCCCCCTGACCACTGCGAGACATGGATATCAAACGCACCATACTGTGGGTCATCTTCGCGATGTCCCTCGTGCTGCTCTACGACAACTGGCAGCGCGCCACGGGTCATCCGTCGATGTTCTTCCCGAGCGCCAACCAGCAGCAGGCAGCCGCTTCGGGCCAGGCCGCCAACGCGGCCACCCAGGGCGACGTGCCCAAGGCCGCCGGCGCCTCCGCGGCGGCCGCGCCCGCTGCCGCGCCGCAGGCCGCGGCCCAGCCCGCCGGCGAGCAGATCGTGGTGACCACCGATGAGGTGCGTGCCACCATCGACACCGCGGGCGGCATCCTGTCGCGCCTGGAACTGCTGAACCAGTATGAGAAGGACGGCAAGCCGGTGGTGCTGTTCGAACGCGACAGCGCGCGCACCTACGTGGCCCGCTCGGGCCTGATCGGCGGCGACCTGCCGAACCACACCACGGTGTTCACGGCCGCTCCCGGCCCGCGCACCCTCGGCAGCGCGGACACGCTGGAAGTGGCGCTGACGGCCGACAAGGGCGGCATCAAGCTGGTCAAGACGTACATCTTCCGCAAGGGCAGCTACGTCGTCGACACGCGCTTCGCGGTGACCAACGACGGCACCCAGGCGATCTCGCCGACGCTGTACCTGGAACTGGTGCGCGACGGCAGCAAGATCGAGCAGTCGCAGTTCTACAGCACCTTCACCGGTCCGGCGGTCTACAGCGACGCGAACAAGTACCACAAGATCAAGTTCGAGGACATCGCCAAGGGCAAGGCCGACGTGCCGGCCGCGGCCGACAACGGCTGGGTGGCGATGGTGCAGCACTACTTCGCCTCGGCCTGGATCCCGCAGACCGGCAAGCAGCACAGCTTCTACGTGGAAGCGATCGACGCCAACCTGTTCCGCGTGGGCATCCAGCAGCCGCTGGGCCAGATCGCGCCGGGCGCCACGGTGACCACCGATGCGCGCCTGTTCGCCGGCCCGCAGGAAGAGCGCATGCTGGAGAAGATCACCCCGGGCCTGGAGCTGGTGAAGGACTACGGCTGGCTGACCGTGCTGGCCAAGCCGATCTTCTGGCTGCTGGAGAAGCTGCATGGCTTCCTCGGCAACTGGGGCTGGTCGATCATCCTGCTGACGGTGCTGATCAAGCTGGTGTTCTTCCCGCTGTCGGCCGCGAGCTACCGCTCGATGGGCAAGATGAAGGACCTGCAGCCGCGCATGACGGCCATCCGCGAGCGCCACAAGGGCGATCCGCAGAAGATGAACCAGGAGATGATGGCGCTGTACCGCACCGAGAAGGTCAACCCGCTCGGCGGCTGCCTGCCCATCGTGATCCAGATCCCGGTGTTCATCGCGCTGTACTGGGTGCTGCTGTCGTCGGTGGAAATGCGCGGCGCGCCGTGGCTGGGCTGGATCCATGACCTGTCGGTGCCGGATCCGTTCTACATCCTGCCGATCGTGATGGCCGTGTCGATGTTCGTGCAGACCAAGCTGAACCCGACCCCGCCGGACCCCGTGCAGGCCAAGGTCATGATGGTCATGCCGCTGGTGTTCTCCTTCATGTTCTTCTTCTTCCCGGCCGGCCTGGTGCTGTACTGGGTGGTGAACAACGTGCTGTCGATCGCCCAGCAGTGGCAGATCAACCGCATGCTCGGCAAGGGCAGGGCCGCGGCGGCAGCCAAGAGCTGAGCGCGCCTCCCCTGACGTGCAAAAAAGCCCGGCTCGTGCCGGGCTTTTTCTTTGCGCGCCGGGCGGCGGGCGTTGCGTGCCGCGCCGGGCGGCACCGCCATCACGCCATCACGCCATCACGCCATCACGCCATCACGCCGATCGCGTCGGTCGCCTCAGGCCAGGGTCAGCGTCACGTCGATATTGCCGCGCGTGGCGTTGGAGTAGGGGCACACGGTGTGCGCCTTGTCGACCAGGCCCTGGGCCACCGCGCGGTCGATGCCCGGCAGCGAGATCTGTAGTTCCACCTCGATGCCGAAGCCGCTGGAGATGGCACCGATGCCGACCTTGCCGGTGATCGACGTCTCGGCCGGCAAGGCGATCTTCTGCTGCGCGGCCACGTACTTCAGCGCGCCGATGAAGCAGGCCGAGTAACCCGCGGCGAACAGCTGCTCGGGATTGGTGCCGTCGCCGCCGGCGCCGCCGAGTTCGCGCGGGGTGGTCAGCTTGACGTCAAGCACGCCGTCGGACGAGACGGCGCGGCCGTCGCGGCCGCCGGTTGCCTGGGCCTGGGCGCGGTAGAGGACTTTTTCGATCGACATGGTGGACTCCTTGGTTGGCTAGAGTGGGTCTGGGTTTTTGTTGCTGATTGCTGATTGCTGATTGCTGATTGCTGCTGATTGCTGCCGAGGTCACGGGAGTCGCCGCCATCGCCGGGGAGGCACCGCACCCGCTTTGAATTGCTAGCGATTGAATCGCGCACTACATATGATCTGCCAGCCAACGGCAGCCTGGGCCGCCGCCGGCCTTGCCGCGCCTAAGGTTGCATCGCCTCCTTGGCGAAGCGTTCACGCAGCGTGTCCAGCTCCCGCTTCAGCGTGACCAGCTCATCGATGCTGCAGGCCGAGGCGCACAGCAGCGATTCCGGTACCTGCCGCGCCGGCGCCTTCATCGCCCGGCCCGCTTCGGTCAGGCTGACGATCACCTGCCGTTCGTCGGCCGCGGCGCGTGCCCGTTTCAGCAAGCCCTGCGCTTCGAGCCGCTTGAGCAGGGGCGTCAGGGTGGCCGAATCGAGGTTCAGGCGGGCGCCGATATCGGAGACCGTCACCTCGTCCTGCTCCCACAACACCAGCATCACAAGGTATTGCGGGTAAGTCAGTCCTAACGGACGCAGCAGCTTGCGATACAGCTTGTTCAAGGCGAGCGAGGTGGCGTACACCGAGAAGCAGAACTGGTGGTCCAGCAGTTGCGCCGTCGCCGGCAGCTTGAGCGGGGTGTCTTGCGTATCCATGGGCAAAATATAGGTCGCGCGCGATCTACTTGCAAGCAATGTGTTGACCGGCCCGCCACGCGGGGGGCGACACGACTCAGCGGGGCGTCTGGACCGTGCCCGCTTGCGCCGCCGCCAACTCCCGCACCAGCTCCCGCAGCCGCGCCAGCGCAGGCGACGGATTGCCCCGCCGCAGCGCCAGGTGCAGCGGGGCGGACAGCGCGGGGCAGTCCAGGTCGCGGTAGACGATGTCCTCCCCGCCCAGCCGGCGCATCGAAGCGGGCACTACCGACACCCCGAGCCCGGCGGCCACCAGGCTGAGCGTGGCCGGCAGGCGCGGCGCTTCCTGCGCCACCAGCGGGCTGAAGCCGGCCGCGCGGCAGGCGGCGAGGATGCTGTCGTAGAGGCCGGGGCCGGTCGGGCGCCGGTACAGGATGAAGGGCTCGCGCTCCAACGCGGTCAGCGGCAGCGGCGCGGCCGCACTGCCGGCATCGGCCGCCAGCGGGTGATGGGCGGGCAAGGCGGCCAGCATGGGCTCGTCGAGCACCGGATCGAGCAGCAGGTCGGGCAGGCCGCCCGCCGGGGAGCGCACGAAGGCGGCATCGAGCCGCTCGTGCAGCACCGCGTCGGCCAGCTCGACGGTGCCGGCCTCCTCCAGCGCCACCGCCACGCCCGGCATGCGCGCGCGGAAGGCGCGCAGCACCGCCGGCACGAAGGGGTGGAAGCTGGCCGAGCTGGTGAAGCCCAGCGCCAGCCGCCCCAGTTCGCCGCGCGGCGCGCTGCACCACGCCGGGCAGGGCCTCGGCGCGCGCCAGCAGCACGCGCGCCTCCTCCAGCAGCGCCTGGCCGGCCTCGGTCGGCCGCACGCCGCGCGGCAAGCGCTGCATCAGGCGCGTGCCCAGCTCGGCCTCCAGTCCGCGCAGCAGCCGCGTCAGCGGCGGCTGCTGCATGTCCAGCCGCTCGGCGGCACGCGTGATATTGCCTTCTTCGGCGAGCGCCACGAAGGCGCGCAGGCGGCGCAGATCGATCATCCAGCCATCTCCCGCAGGACCTGGTTCACCATCCTGCTTTATCCATACCATCAGGGTATGGATATTGTGCTCGGGATGAGCTGGAAATCATAGATGAGCGCGCCTATGCTTGCGCCATCCCTTGCCGGGGCCTGACACGGCCGGCAAGGCCCGCAGCGCCCGCAACGCCCCAGAAGCCATTGCCGGGCGGCAGCCTCCGCAGGAAATCCGCTAGAAGAGGAAGCAAGATGAGCTGGTCTGCCAGACAATACGTGGCGTTCGAGGATGAACGCACCCGCCCGGTACGGGATCTGCTGGCGGCAGTGCCGACGCAGGACGTGCGGCGCGCCGTCGACCTGGGCTGCGGCCCCGGCAATTCCACCGAGGTGCTGATGCAGCGCTTTCCCGGCGCGGAGGTCGCCGGTGTGGATAACTCCGACGACATGATCGCGGCGGCGCGCCAGCGCCTGCCCCAGGTACCGTTCACCCTGGCCGGCATCGAGGACTGGCAGCCGGCTGCGCCGGTCGACGTGATCCTGGCCAACGCCGTGCTGCAGTGGGTGCCGGACCATCGCAAGGTGCTGCCGGAACTGATCGGCAAGCTCGCCCCAGGCGGCAGCCTGGCGGTGCAGATGCCCGACTCGCTCGACGAACCCGCCCACCGGCTGATGCGCGAGGTGGCCGCCGCCGGCCCCTGGGCGGCCAAGCTGGCGGATGCCGCCAATGCCCGCACCGGCCTGTTCACGCCGACCGAGTACTACGCCATGCTGCGTCCGCATGCGGCGCGCGTGGACGTGTGGCTGACGGTCTACCACCACCCGCTGGCGGCGGGGCCTGCGGCCATCGTGGAATGGTTCAAGGGCAGCGGCCTGCGCCCCTTCGTGCAGGCCCTCGACGAGGCCGAGCGCGCCGACTACCTGGCGCGCTACCAGGACGCCGTGGCGCAGGCCTACCCGACGCTGCCCGACGGCTCGGTGCTGCTGCCCTTCCCGCGCCTGTTCATCGTCGCGACCCGCTGAGCGTCGCCCGGCCTCGCCCAGGCCGCCTCGGCTGCCCCGGCCGCCGTACCCGTTGATGCGCGCGCGATGGCCGGCGCCACAGGCCCGCGCCTCAGGCCGGCAGGTGGCAGACCGCCTCGATATTGTGGCCGTCCGGGTCCAGCACGAAGGCGCCGTAGTAGTCTGGGTGGTAGTGCGCGCGGATGCCCGGCGCGCCGTTGTCGCGGCCACCGGCGGCCAGCGCCGCGCGATAGAAGGCATCGACCGCCGCCCGGCTGTCGACGCGGAAGGCCACATGCACCGGCGGCCGGTTGGGCGTGCCGGCGCTGATCCAGAACTCGGGCTTGTCCGGCGGCCCGAAACCCGCCATGTCGGTATGGCCGGTGACGCTGGCCGGCAACTCCATGTTCTTGAGGAAGCCGATGGCGCCCAGCGCCTCGGTGTAGAACGCGCGGCTGCGGGCGAAATCGCCGACGAGCACGCCGGTATGGTCGATCATCTTCGCTGTCTCCTTGCCTTCCGGGGCGATGGCGGCCATTGCAACCGCGCGCGGGCGCGCTGTCAATCGCCGTCAATCGCCGTCAACCGGCGCGCCACCGCCGCCTGGCAGCGCCGCCGCCGTCCAGGGTGCCGCACCCCACACTGCCGGCTGTGCCCCATCGTCTACACTGGATAACGTTGGTACCCATTGGTGCCTTCCAGCGCCGCACTCCGCCGCCGCAATCAGCCGCCGTATCTCCGCCACCCATGCGCACCCGCTCCGATCCGCTCCGGCTTGACCGCAAGATGCGCCCGCACGCCGCCTTCGCCGACCTGGCCGAGGCGGACCTCGCCGCCATCGGCGAGTGCCTGGAGGTGCTTGCCAGCCGCAACGCGGTGGAAGACGTGCACGCGCTGCGCGTGGCCACCCGCCACCTGCGCGCGCTGGCCTGGACCTTCGCGCCCGCGCTGCCGGCCGGCATGGCGCGGCGCTGGCGCCAGCTGGTCGGCGAGCTGGCCGATGCCGCCGGCCCGGTACGCGACTGGGACGTGTTCGCGCTGGAAACGCTCAAACCCGCGCTCGACCGCCAGCCCGGCGACCCGGTGCTGCTGGCGGTACTGGACACCGCCGCCGCGCGCCGCGCCGAGGCGCACGGGGAGATGCGGGCACGGCTGGCCCAATGCCGCCACTGGCCGCTGCCGGCACTGCAGCGCGACCTGGTCCACCTGCGCGGCGGCGTGGGACCGCACCTGCCGGCGGCGCCCGCGCTGGGCCCCTTCGCCCGCCGGCGCGTGGCGAGCACGCGCAAGCGGCTGCGCCAGCTGAAGCGCGCCGCACATGAGAACGACACCGCCAGGCTGCACAAGCTGCGCATCCGCGGCAAGCTGCTGCGCTACACCCTGGAAGCGCTGGCCGAGGTGCTGCCGGCGCGCCGCACCGCAGCCCTCCACGCGAAGCTGGTCAAGCGCCAGACCCGGCTCGGCCGCGTCATCGACGCAGCCGTGGCGCGCCGCCTGCTGTGCGAATGCCTGGGCCAGGCGCCCGCGCCGGGCCAGCCGGCCTGACAGCACCAGGCCCACGCCCTGCCCCGCCCTGCCCGCCGCCACCGGCGCACCGGCGGCCAGGCGCCGCCCGCCACACCTTCTGCGACAATACGCCCATGACTGCCTCCCAGCCTCCCATCGCCGCCATCGCCACCGCGCCCGGACGCGGCGGCATCGGCGTGGTGCGCGTCTCGGGCCCCGACGTGGCCCCCATCGCGCGCGCCCTCTGCGGCCAGACGCTCAAGCCGCGCCACGCCACCTACCTGCCCTTCCTCGACGCCACCGGCGACGTCATCGACCACGGCATCGCGCTGTACTTCCCCGCGCCGAACTCCTACACCGGCGAAGACGTGCTCGAACTGCAGGGCCACGGCGGCCCGGTGGTGATGCAGATGCTGCTGGCGCGCTGCCTGGAAGCCGGCCGCGGCATCGGCCTGCGGCTGGCCGAGCCCGGCGAGTTCACGCGCCGCGCCTTCCTCAACGACAAGCTCGACCTGGCCCAGGCCGAAGCCGTGGCCGACCTGATCGAAGCCAGCACCGAAGCCGCCGCGCGCTCGGCCGCGCGCTCGATGGAAGGCGTCTTCTCCAAGGCCATCCACGAACTGGTCGACAAGGTCATCCACCTGCGCATGCTGGTGGAAGCCACGCTCGACTTCCCCGAGGAAGAACTCGACTTCCTCGAAGCCTCCGACGCGCGCGGCCAGCTCGCCGTGATCCGCGCCAACCTCGCCGGCGTGCTGGCACAGGCGCGCCAGGGCGCGCTGCTGCGCGAAGGCCTGTCGGTGGTGCTGGCCGGCCAGCCCAACGTCGGCAAGTCCTCGCTGCTCAACGCGCTGGCCGGCGCCGAGCTGGCCATCGTCACGCCCATCCCCGGCACCACGCGCGACCGCGTGCGCGAGACCATCCAGATCGAAGGCATCCCGCTGCATATCATCGACACCGCCGGCCTGCGCGACGACACCGACGACGAAGTCGAGCGCATCGGCATCCAACGCACCTGGGACGCCGTCGGCCGCGCCGACATCGTGCTGCACCTGGTCGACGCCACCGACTACGTGCGCAACGGCCTGTCCCCCATCGACGACCAGATCGACGACCGCCTCAGCGGCGTGCTGCCGCCGGGCTCGCCCATCCTGCGCGTGGTCAACAAGATCGACCTCGCCCCCGCCGCCGGCGACGCGCACTTCAGCAGCAACCGCCCGCACGTGGTCGCCGCCAACGGCCCCAATCCCAGCGAAGTCTGGATCTCCGCGCGCAGCGGCGCCGGCATCGAACTGCTGCGCGCCCACCTGCTGCGCCTGGTCGGCTGGCAATCGTCCGGCAACGAAGGCACCTTCCTCGCCCGCGAACGCCACCTGACGGCGCTGCGCAACGCCCAGTCCCACCTCGACATGGCCGCCGAACAGGCCGACCAGCAGGCCCAGGCACTCGACCTCTTCGCCGAGGAACTGCGGCTGGCGCAGGACCACCTGAACAGCATTACCGGGGAATTCACCAGCGATGACCTGCTGGGGACGATTTTTACGCGGTTTTGTATCGGCAAGTGAGGGGTGGCGGGCCGGGTGTGCGGCCCGCGCACCACAGGCACGGGAGCGGCGCATCGCATTTGACGATGCACCGGACCATCGCTCTCGAGCGATGAAACACTTTGCGTTCCGTGCGCCTGGCGCCGTTGCCGGCGCGGCGCAGCGTGCTATTCTCCATTCGCCCCTGAAACAACAGGGGCCAGGTTTGGCGACCTGAACAACGTTGGCGGACAGCCGCATCGGTGCGGCATCTTCCGTCTTCCTGTGCCAACGTTGGAGGCCGCCATGCGCAAGACCCACGCACATCCTGAGCACCCAGACACCGGATTGTCTTCGCGCAGGCGAAGCCTCTTCGAGCATCGCGACAATGCGTTCGCCGAACACATTGAGCGTGCCGCCTATCTGGGCCAACTGTCGAACACCGGCCCACTCGTCGAATGCCTGAACCGCGCCGTGCGGGTCGCCAGAGGCTTGGACATGCTCTTCACGCTTGCGCGCAACAACGCCGTCGAACAGCATGAGGATGAACAAGCCGACGATGGCAATAGGGCGCTCTGCCCGCTCAGTCCGGCCACCATGGATGTGCTGTTCGATTTGGGGCAGACGGCTGCGGAATTGCTGGCGCGGGACATCGGGGTTGTCGCCGCCTGGACGGAGGAGAATGGATTGGTTGAGGACGGCCGCTAGGGCGTGGTCCGCTTCGTCCTCCAGAATTGGAGGGGGGCCCAACCGCTCAGGCCAAGTTCGGTGATGACCGCTCCATCCCATCATTGAGCAGACCACTTGTCACCCAGAGGATTTGGGCCAGCCTCAATCCAGTCTTCGGTGCTGCTGGTGAACCGGTGGCTCTTGCCCGACAGCCAGCCCTGGTTGTCGTAGGCCAGTTCAGTACGCGTACTGTTCCCCAGTTTCGCCCGCGTTCGGCGGTTGAGCCGGTCATAGCTGTACTTCGCCAGGCTCGCGGTGCCGTTTTCCAGCAACTGCAACGGGCGGCCAGCCTTGTCGTATATGGTCGACACATGGAAACCCGTCCGGCAGGCGATGTCGGTCACGTTGCCAGCGGCGTCATAGCTGTAACGCAGCGTCCGGCCGCCGGCACTGGTCTGCGGCAGTTGCCCCAGCGCGTCGTAGACGTTGGTGATCGTGCGGCTGCCGTTCGAGACGTATGCGTAAAGACTACCTGCGAGAAGGCCTTCCTCGCCAGATCAAGGAGCTTTCGATCGCTCCCTCTCGATAAATTCAAAATGCTCCTCCATGGTATCGATCGCCTTATCAACGTCTGCCCCGATAAGTCCGATCACCTCCAAGAACCACGAGAGTTGATCACCAAGGTTCCAAGGCCCTTGTTGAGCCGAAGACAAAAGGCATATCGCCAGGCGGGCAATAAGCGCCTCCTTATCTTCGAAATTTCGAACACCATGTTCTTCAGCAATGGCCCACCAACTAGCCAATGCGGCACGCCTATTTTCATCAGAAAGCCTTCCAGAAATCAATCCCTTGACAATAGATGCTGGCTTACAAGGATGATTACCGAATGAGATGCCAAGCTGCCCAACGACCTTAACCATATAGGTCGACAACAGCCGCCTGGATTCATCAGCATTATCCGGCCATGCGATCGAACCAATTGACTTGCTCAATATTTCACCCCAAAAACAGGTCACCCTTGTACCCGATCGGATCCGTCTGCAGGAAGCGGCCCAACGTCGGCGAATACATCCGCACCCACTTGGCTGCTGGTAGTCGCTCCGATGCTGTTTGCCAGCGCTACGATGCTGCCTTGCTGGTTCGCATACAGCCAGCTCTTGGACGCCGTGCCCGGGCCTTCGTACTGCACCAGCGGCTCGTCGATGCCC
Organism: Cupriavidus malaysiensis; assembly: GCF_001854325.1. Lineage (NCBI taxonomy): Bacteria > Pseudomonadati > Pseudomonadota > Betaproteobacteria > Burkholderiales > Burkholderiaceae > Cupriavidus > Cupriavidus malaysiensis. The sequence continues at coordinate 326,268 of NZ_CP017754.1, read as the reverse complement.
GGGCCAAACACATAGCGGCGGGCTAGCGCGCTGGCGGCGTTGTACTCCGCGGCCAGTTCCTGCCCGTTTTACTGCAGCGTCGTCGCCGTGCCGTTGATCGTGGTGCGGATCATCCGACCTTCCGGGTCGTAGTCCAGTGTGGCACTCAGCTCTGCTGCAGACCCGGGCACATGGCTTTGCGGGCAGCAAGAGGAAATGATATGCAGGTTGACCAGCTATGCTTCGACGAAAAGCGCTCGCGCGGGGGCGAGCGTCTCTCCTTACTGAGCTAATGTGGAAGGCGGCCGGAAACCGAATCCCATATCCCCCTCCATCGTGAAGCATAGGCACCACGAGGAATCTGGGCCAACCAGATAGTGATGCTGCGGAATTGCAAGAAGCTCGGGGAACATCTCCCTTAGGCACTCCAGCGAACCGGACAGTGCAAAATCAGTCGCGCTATCACCCAGATAAACAGCATCTCCGCACAGGCCGAATGTCCGAACGACCTCATCGAAGAACTTGACAAACTGCTCCGCTTGCAGAGATTCATCCTCCTCAACGCGCTCAATTGAGTTAGGCACTAACGCCCAGTCAACTCTCGAGCCAAGGGCTGGATAGGCCTTTGCAAGCTGCGCAAAGAAGGGCGACGAATCCCCAAGCTCGGTGATGCGATGGGATTCAATTTCCTTGCGCAGAATCTGGCGCAGCTCCGCATCGTGGAAACTCTCTTTCATTTCTTCAGGTCTCAAACTGCGTCAGTCTGCGTCGGGCATCCCTGCCTGTCGTAGGCGCTGATGATCGTATGGCTTCCGTTGCTGGGAGCGAATGTCGCCGTGCTTGATGGTTTGGCACGCGCACTCGTCGCCCCCCTCCAGCACGCTCGACGGCCGGCACGTCTGCGGCTGCAGGGTTGCGCATAGGAGCCACAATGCCCGCGCAAGGCGGAGGCTATCGTCATCGAGTGATTCTCTGCTCTGGTTTTCGGTGATCCTCCAACGCCATCGCGTCTGCGTGTATTCGAATCTGGACTTCCGTGTGATCGCCCACGGCATCGACCGCATCCACGCTCATCAGAATAAGATACTTTGCCGGATCGCCCACGAGTGGCTCGGCTCGGATACCGTTGATGCTGTCGTTCGGAACCACCCCACTAGGTTCGAAGGCCACGCTCTTCACGCCCAGGAAAACGATGAAGCCGTCAGGTAGATCTTCGGCCGTGTAGTGATCCCATGCAGCGGATCGAACGCGAGAGATACACGTTGCCTGAACTTTGACTTCAGAGTTCCAGCCGTCGATCAACACCGACTTGCAGCCACGATCGCCAACGTAGATGGTCTTCAAGAATTCGATAACGTCCATAGCGGTCGGTTGATATGGCAAGCGGCGGGGTTGTCGGGGGTTGTTCCACGGAACGGCTTTCCCGCTAACGTCATGTGCCGGCCTTTGATCCTTCGTCCTGGGACCCGTGCCCGGCGCATGCCCACACTCGTATGCTGTCGGGTCGCACGCGTGGCGCTGCGGATTCAGGCGTTGGTAGTTTGAGGCATTGGGTTACGGCGTGTGGGTACCCAATCAGATCAGCCTGCAGGAAACGGCCCAACGTCGGCGAATACATCTGCGCCTTGTAATAGTACGACCCGAGCGGCGCCAGATACTGCTGCCCGGTATAGCCAAAGCGGGACACCGGTGCACCGTCCGTCTCCCCGAACGGCCCATACGCCTGGCTAATCGTCAGCGCAACGATACTGCCCTGTTGTCATGGCGTATCTAACTACTTGGACAGAGCCTCAATGATGGCACTGGCATGAGATTCATCCAGTGGAACCGTTAAAGCTGGATTAGCAAGCTCATACAAAACCTCATCAAGCTTCTCCTCCGATCTCTTTTCAAGGGCAATATCTTCTCGCCCCTCAATTAAATTAGCCCATCGCTCCACATCACTCACCGACAACTCTCGACTTAGGTACCGCCTGAGCACATCAATCAAATGTGCACGACTCAATTCGATTGCCTCCCCTTCAAAATCCCAATCAAATTCTCGAAGGCGGGATTCAATCTCATCCAATGGAAATGAAAGCTCAACCAATGCTCTGACCGTATCCAAACGATTCTTGTTCATGGGTACACGCCTCCTGTGATTTTATCCTTCACATGGACAATTTTCCCTGCTGGGTCGTAAGTAGTTTTGGTGTACTGTGTAGTCACGCCAGCAGCATCGATCTGCTTCTCATATACCGCTGAAGATCCCGGCACTCGCCCCGGTGACATCGCTTGAGCAGCTACGCCGTCATTTGGGAGCGCCTTCAATGAAACGCTATCCTTAGCATTAGAAGGCAGCTTACTTGTAAAGCGGTCAACGTTCTTAGCCTGCGCAGCGTTGAGCTTGAGTACGTTTGCCGTAGCCCCAATCCCCTTGCCGATCCCCCCGCCAATCATCGGCACGTCGCTTGTCGCTATATCAGTCGCGATCAACCCCGCAGCGAGAAGCGGCACCAGTGGCAGAGCAGCAACCAGCGTACGAGGACCGTCAGCGACCGGCTTGAACGACAACCCCTGCGAGAAATCCCCCGAGGCTGCCGCCAGCCCCATCGGATCGGCAAAGTTGATCGGGTTGTTCCCCACATACGCATACCAATTCAGGTCATCCTTGTACCCGATCGGATCCGTCTGCAGGAAGCGCCCCAGCACCGGCGAATACATCCGCGCCTTGTAATAGTACAACCCGAGCGGCGCCAGGTACTGCTGCCCCGTATAGCCAAAGCGGGACGCCGGCATGCCCTCGGTCTCCCCGAACGGCCCGTACGCCTGGCTGCTCGTCGTCGCGCCGCTGCGGTTCGTCTGCGCGACGATGCTGCCCTGGTGGTCGGCGTACAGCCAGCATTTGGACGCCGTGCCCGGGCCTTCGTACTGCACCAGCGGCTCGTCGATGCCCGGGCCGAACACATAGCGGCGGGCCACCGCGCCGGCGGCGTCGTATTCCGCGGCCAGTTCCCGCCCGTTGTATAGCAGCGTCGTCGCCGTGCCGTTGATCGTGGTCCGGAGCATCCGGCCTTCCGGGTCGTAGTCCAGCGTGGCGCTCGTGCCCGCGCGCGTGGCCGTCCGTATGCGGTTGCCCAGGTCGTACTTTCGTGAGCTGGCCCAGGCCGTCTAGCTTCCAGCCGCCGCTCCAACACGGAGCGGCGGCTTGGCCTTCTCAGCTATGCGAATTCGCTGAATAGCGGCAGCAAGAAAACTCCGATATCAAGAGAACGCCTTAATGATCTCCCGGCAGGCTTCCAGAATATCCACTTGTGCCTCGGACAAGTAGCGTTGCATCTCATTGTCCATGCGACTCAGGTACTCGGGACTGCAGTTCGCACGCATTGCCCCTAATGGAAACGTATCGGTTTCCGAATCAATGCCACGAATCACCAAGAACACCTCGTTCTCTGGATCTTCAACTGCAAATCGCAGAGCACATATCTGGCGGACCCCTTCAATCAAATTCAATTCGCCCGCGAGCATTGAATTCGCAAGCACAATCAGCTCATGCCGTTTAGCTGATACCTGCTCGTTTTTCTCGTCCATTCGCCTCCCGGAAATTTCGCCTTGAACTCGACGCGTTGACCGGTCTTGGCGCTCGCCACCCAATGGGTCTCGAATATCACTCCACCTCTACGACATCGATCACGTTGCCAGCGGCGTCATAGCTGTAACGCGGAGTCCGGCCGCCAGCACTGGTCTGTGTCAGTTGCCCCTGCGCGAAGTGGAGGCAGAGCCCGGTAGTAACCGAGGATGATGTCGGTGACGATGATGGGAGCGCACAAGGCCGCATTGCCACTTGTCGGAGAACTGCCACGCACAGCCCCCAATCCCTTTGCCACGCTAGGCCAGTCTTAGAACTTTGCCTGAACCCACATCTTTGCCCTCCCAAAGAGTTACCGTCTTACCTACACTCAATCTCGGTAAAACGAGATCTCGATTCATAAATTTCACGGGCACTTCATACGCCGCCCCCAGCTCCAGTGTTTTCCCACCGATAAGCAATCTGCATTCGAATCCCTCTCCATCCACAAACAGCGGACATGCGTAATACGTTCCAGTTATTGAACTCGCCCTACCCCCTTCTTCTTTTGTTTTAAATCTGACCTCCAAAAATGCATCTGGCTTCATACTCTTACCCAGAGGTACCTTTCAACCATTGTTGTATCCACGGATGCTTAACCAGCCCCGGGGCTGTATCAGCAAAGAAACGCATAAAAACCTCCCTCACTGCCAGCAGCATTTCCTTGAGCTCTTCCCGGTCAACCTCTTCAGAAATTGAATTAGTCTGCCAGCATGTCGACATCGAGCTCTTGCATGCAGCCACATAAACGCCCCCCTCAAGCATCAGGGTAATCGACCTTTCTATACCTTGCTCGTAGAATTCTATTTCTGTCGGCATACCTTCACTAACAGCCATGATTGCCGAGGGAAGCTGTTCTAAGAAGACAGGAAGATCTGTCTGCACATCTACGGGCCAATGATCTTGCCCAAACCCGGAAACTAAGAATTCACCACGCTGCCCAATCGCCTGACAAACGTCCCACAAGATAGATCGAACATCGTCATCATTGGGATCGTAGGGACGAACAGAAAAATCTGATGATGAAGATTCCTTGATCCTTAATTCGATCCACATTATGTTCCTTCCTATGGCTTGATGATTGGATACGCGGTACGAAGCCCGTCGCTTCTAGGAACGACGGTAGCCCATTCGGTTCTCACGACCGTACCGTCTCGACGCGGCTTTCACGCCACCCAGGTCCGATCTGTACGTCGTCGATGCGGCTAAGGCACTCAGTCGCCTGCTCAATCAACGAGAACATACGGTGGTTAGCATCAACGCCGGTGCTGCCAAAGTCCCCTGCAATCCGATCACCGAGAGCGGCAAATAGTGTCGTCGCAGGTGGCTCTTCCGGGAGCCATTCGTCAAGAACTGCCTCGTCTGCAGCTTGTACACCACCAGAAATCGCAGCCAACAAGCCAATAAAGTCCTCACAGCTCTCTGTCACCCTCCGCCCAGAGCATTGCTCATATCTCTGATTACGTTTCCCGCTGCTGCTCGATCACCTGGCCGAGCAGCCGGATTCCACGCTCAAGTGACCAAATGCTGTCCGTGGCCTTTTGAGAGTGGAAGGCGCCGACCAGCGGCTGACCAGTCGCCAGCTCTTGCCAATGTCAGGTTGCCAATGCGACGCCGGCGGCTGATTTGGTGGCGATCTACCGACGCGGCCCATCGCCGCTCCTGCATAGGCAGAAAAAAGCCGGTCCGGATTTCTCGGCACCGGCTTGATGAGAGAAGACAAGAAGCGAAGCTTCCTCCTTGAATATGTCAATGCTTACAACACCCTAACGATGGCCGTACGCTTGAAGCCCTCATACAGTTCAAAAACACATCCTGGCTTCAACCGCTCAAACGGAGCTGTTGGCATGAGAAATCGGGCTGTAGCATTGAACGACACAGCATGCGCAATTTCCGGGGAATCGAACTCCAATACGACGCTCCACGCCTCGTTTGGCCATGTCGCTGCATCTTCAGGAAATTTCGCCACGGTCGAATAAGTATTGGATGAAGGCAGATTTACCATCTTTTCCGGCAACCACTGCACATGCACCTTAACAGACTCACGCATTGCACAAGCTCCTCGGCAACGATCAATAGCTACCATTTGATAGTCACTCCTTTCAACTGATCTAGCTCGCCGTAGCGCGCTGCGCCAATGCCGTCTAGCCGTTCTACCCGCATGAGCTGGTTAGCTTGGGTCGTTGGCATTTGTGCACGCACCACTGTCGAGTTACCGGGGCCGTTCATCACATTGCCCCATTGCTCCGCATGCTCTGAACTTTCAGCAAACCACTTACCACCCAGGGAATTCGGACCAGCCTCAAACTTGCCGGTCGCCTGAATTTGCTTCAATTCACCTTGCGTTACTGCTCGATAGAGAGTCGTAGTCTCTTTCCCGGCTGCCTTTGCCGCTGCCCCAATCCCCTTAACAACCCCCGCCCCAATCCCCGGCCCGACCACCCCCTGAGACAAGGCGTCGGACAAGTTGGCTGACTGCTGATGCGACCAGCTGTTCGTTATCGCAGCCGGCGTCGGGATCGGCTGGACCTTCGACTCCACACCCATCAGGTTGTTCGTCGAGCACAGCGCCGCTAACCCGCTCGGATCGGTGGCGTTGATGGGGTTGTTCCCCACATACGCATACCAATTCAGGTCATCCTTGTACCCGATCGGATCCGTCTGCAGGAAACGCCCCAGCACCGGCGAATACATCCGCGCCTTGTAATAGTACAACCCGAGCGGCGCCAGGTACTGCTGCCCCGTATAGCCAAACCGCGATGCCGGCGTGCCCTCCGTCTCCCCGAACGGCCCGTACGCCTGGCTGCTCGTCGTCGCGCCGCTGCTGTTTGCCAGCGCCACGATGCTGCCCTGCTGGTTTGCGTACAGCCAGCTCTTGGAGGCTGTGCCCGGGCCTTCGTACTGCACCAGCGGCTCGTCGATGCCCGGGCCGAACACATAGCGGCGGACCACCGCGCCGGCGGCGTTGTACTCCGCAGCCAGATCCTGCCCGTTGTACAGCAGCGTCGTCGCCGTGCCGTTGATCGTGGTGCGGATCATCCGGCCTTCCGGGTCGTAGTCCAGCGTGGCGCTCGTGCCCGCGCGCGTGGCCGTCCGCAGGCGGTTGTCCAGGTCGTACGCGTACGTCCAGGTGCCGTCGCCGGTCAGGTTGCCGTTGCGGTCATACGTCACCGCCTTGCCGCCGGCCGTGCGGTACTGGTTCAGTCCGTTGGCCGTGTAGGTGCTGGTTCCTGCCGATGGCTTCCAGCCGTACCGGTCGTTCGTTACGCTCAAGCGCGTGATGTCTCCCAGCTGGTTGCGCGTGAAGTTCGCGATCCAGTCTTCGGTGCGGCTGGTGAACCGGTGGTTCTTGGCTGACAGCCAGCCCTGGTTGTCGTAGGTCAGCTCAGTGCGCGTGCCGTTGCCCAGCTCTACTTGCGTTCGGCGGTTGAGCTGGTCGTAGCTGTACTTCGCCAGGCTCACCGTGCCGTTCTCCAGCAGCTGCGCCGGGCGGCCAATGTTGTCGTACGTGGTCGACACATGGAAGCCGTCCGGCCAGGCAACGTCGATCATGTTGCCGGTGGCGTCATAGCTGTAACGCAGCGTCCGCCCGCCGGCACTGGTCTGCGTCAGTTGCCCCAGCGCGTTGTAGGCGTTGGTGATCGTGTGGCTGCCGTTGCTGAACTGCGATGCGGTTTTCAGGCCACGCAGGTCGTAGCTGTATTGCACGTTGCCCGCGCCCCCCGGAAAGGCGCGCGAGCTCAGGCGGTTCAAGGCGTCGAAGGTCTGCGTTACGGTCTGGCCATCACGTTTGCGCAGTGCGATCAGGTTGCTGTTGGCATCCCAGGCGTACTGCTCGTAGTTGTTCACATCGCCAAAGCCCGGCGAGCCATCCAGCGGATAGTGCGTGCGATAGAGGCGGTCGTGTCCGTCGTACAGGTTGACGGTCGTATTGCCCTTCGCATCGGTCGTCAGCGCGACCGTGCCGTTCGGGTTGTAGACGTAGCTCACATAGTTCTGCTGCAGACCCGTGCCCACGGCCTTGCGCACGCTCTTGACGCTGTCGTCGGCGTTGTAGACGGTCTCCGTGACCCGATTGCCGCCATCGGCTGCGGGCAGGAACTGCGTGACGCGAACCGGCCGGTGGTGGTCGTCGTACGCCGTATCGGTGATCGGTGTCGGTGCGGCCTCGGCGGGACAATACAGCGTACCGGCAGGTGGCGGCGCCGGCCCCCAGGAGCGCACCACATCGCCCATCGCGTTGTAGCGCTTGCACGTCACCAGCGCACCGCCGTTGCCGTATGTAATGCGACGAACTTCTCGATTGCTCTCGTCGTAGATCATGGATTCCGTTGAACCAAGCAGATTGGCATTCGTGTTGATGACGTTGTCGCCACTGTCGTAGCGGTACGTGATCAGCGGCATGCCATCGCGTTGACTCGAAATCAGCCGGCCCTCGTTGTCAAAGGTGGTAACGGTCTTGATCTTCTGTCCATCCGCGTCCTGAGTCGTGACCGCAGGCGTTCCATCCGCTGCGTAGCTGATGGTGGTCGACACGCTGCGCGTGCCATCGATCTTCTCCGTCACGCGAATCGGGCGCAGATAGCTTCCTTTCCCTGCAGGGGTGACTTCTTCGTAGACCGTTTCCGTCACGGGAGCCATGCCGCCTACGGAAGGACGGGTGATCTTCGCCAACTGAATGCCGTAGCTCGGCACCCGGTATTCATACGATGTCGTCAGGCCTCGCGCATCGGTCGACGACAATGGCAGGCCAAAGCTCGGCTCATATGTGAATTTCTGCGTCAGCACCGGATCGCCAGAGCCGGCACGCGGGATGCGCGAGACCGTTGCCACGTTGTGCGTGCAGCTACCATTGGCGAGCGCGCAGCTTCGGTCGTCGTACGCGTACTCGGTGCGGTTTCCTTCCGGCCTGGTTTCGCGTACCACGCGGCTTTGCCCATCGTAGTCCTTCAGCGTCCAGTTGCCGACCGGATCTCCGATCTGCAGTTGATTCCCTTCGCCGTCGATATAGAAGGTGCGCGCCGTACCGCCGGGGCCGACTTCCTCCGTACGGGATCCGGCAAAGTAGTACTGGAACAGATTGCCTGCGGCACTGGTCTGGGTACGCACCCGCCCGAGGGTGTCGTAGACATTGGTCACGACCGGTACCGTCGGAAAACTCGGTTCGAAGAACTTTGTCATCCGGCCGGGCTTGTCATATTCGAAACGCGTGGAACCACCTGGGAGGGCCGCACTGATCAGGTTGTCGTTGCCATCGTACGCGTACTGCGTCATCTTCATGAAGCCGAAAACGTTCCCGAGGCGCCCGTTCGAGTTGTAATAGAACGTCAATTTCCGGCCGGCGCTGTTCTCGACACGGAAAAGCCGGTCTCCATTCCAGGTGAACGTGATGGTCTCGCCGCTGATATCGACGAATTGCCTGATCCTCCCGCTGCCCTTATCGAATACATGCGTCCCCGCCCCTTCCTTGGCGTAGGTCTTGAGGACCCATCCGTTGCTGTTCTCGAGCAGGTAGGCCGCCTTCCCGGGCGGAGAGCTATAGGCGCCGCCACCGGTCTGACCCGGCAGGCGCACGAACACGTCACTATTCAGGCCGCGCTTGACGATCTTCGTGTTGTCGACCAGCTGATCACCAAACCAGCGTTGCGCGATCACAGCAGCAAGGAACTTGTCCGCCGGTGACGCCGCATCGTTCAGCAGATCCAGCGACGCCCTGTGCTCCACGATCGTGCCGACCGCATCGAGCGCGAGCCGGTCGCCCATGCCGAGGAAGCCATCGGACGCTGTCCGGATGCTCATGTCGTAGTTGTGCGTCCACCCTCTGCCGAGCGGCCCTGTCTGCCCGCCCATCCCACTGCTGTAGAAGCGCTGGAATGTCAGCGTGCCGGTTCCGTCGCCATAGCCGGTCTTGAGATCCTGATGCTCGTACAGGAAACTCCCGTGCACCATATCGATGGGATCGCCGAGCGAACTCCCGGGTCCGAAATATTCGATCTGGTTGAGCGGCGCCTTCGAAGTGCTGATCGTGTTGAAGTTGTAGGTCGGCGCCGGCACTGGCTTGGTGAAGTACCCGCCCGAGTACCCGCCGGCGATCGTCGACCCCAGCAGCCGCGCTTTCCCCAAGCCGCGCACGAAGTAGCCCGCCCCTTTCCAGCGGTTCTCGGCCAACTGGCAGTTGGCGGGTATCAGCAGCTGAAAGCCCTGGTTCAGGTAACCCTGGAAATTGCCCAGATGCGCCTGGCAGTTCGCGAGCGAACGCTGAACGCTGGCGAAGTTCCCGCTGGTGGCCTTGTAGATCGTCTGTCCCTGGCTCATGGCCTGGTCCAGCAGCTTCACGGTCGAGACGGCCGGGACGCCCGAGGTCTGGTTGACCGCGGTCGATTCGAGGATCGACAAGTGCATCCCGTTGCTGTCGAACGCCGCTCGCTCGAGATTGGCATCACCGGTCATCTGCACCGGTGAGCTCATATTGCTCGGCAGGTCGACATAGGGGCCCTCGGTATAGCCCGCGATACCCACCTGGTGCTGTTGCACCGTGTAGGCATTGGCAAGGCGGTCCGTGATCGAGGCGCTGTTCGTCGTCTGCGAGATCCACTGTGAGCCCATCACGCCCAGGCTCGCACCGAGCATGGCCTCGCTCGTATCGGCATGGCCCGCCGCCCTGAGTTCTTCCAGGTTCTTCAGGTAGTACTGCGACAGTCCCCGTCCGGTCGGCCCCCAGCCGTTCACGATCAGATAGGTGCCGCCACCCTTGATGCGCTGTTCGAACGCATGGTCCGCGCGTTCGTTGGGATAGGCGTTGTGCCAGACGACGAAGGTCACGGTGCTGTCCGTGCCCGGCGCCACCGGGCTCCCGGGGGCGCCGATGGCCTGGCCATCGAGCCTGAGCACCGGTTGGTTCGAGGCGTTGTAAGTGATCGTCAGCCGCTTGCCGTAGATCGCATCGGAGGTGAAGGTCTGGTCGATGCCCTGGTACAGCACGCGCACCGTCGGCTTGAACGCCGCCGGGATCTCGGTCCATTCGTCCTGACTCCGGCTCGTATCGGCCAGCGGGTTCCGGGTCTGCCGCAGCGCGCCCGCATAGAACGGAACGATGGACTTGCCGCCGATGATGTCGCTCAGCGTCGCGGTCGGCTTGTTCTTGCGGATCCAGTCGGCCAGGTTCATCGACACGCGCGAGAGATCCGCGCGGATGTTGTCGCGATTCAGGCCGCGGACCAGGTCCGGCGTGATCGTTGCGCCGGACTTGGCGTTCTGCAGGAAGGCCGCCGCGTTGTAGCCCGCTGCCGCGTTCAGATCGATACCTTGCTTGACAACGTGCGGCTTGTAGCTTGGATCGAACGTGTACCACGTGCCGCCGATATTGGCCTTGACCCAGACGTGCTCGATCGAAATGCTGGTCAGCGGCGCATTCATTCCGGGGCAAGAACCTGTTTGCGTGGCGCTGATGTCGTAGATCGGAATCTGCGTCTGCGCCATCAGGCTCACGACCGCGCAGACATTGCCGGTCGGCACCCCGAACCAGTCCGCGAACTGCTGGGCGTTGAGCTTGATCGCACCGCGCACGATGCGCGTGTCGTAGCCGGAGATGCGCAGCAGCGACGCCATCAGCTGCGCCTGGTCGGCCGGGCTGCCGTAGTTGTCGAGCACCGCGCCCAGTGCACCCTTGTGGATGCCGCGCACCGGATCGAGCTCGATATTGTTGCGGACGTACTGGTAGATCAGATCCGGATGATTGCGGAGCGCGCGCGCGAGCTCATCGAGCGATGCCGGTCCGGCCGGCGCGATGTGGGCCACGACGTTGTCGTCGCTGGCCGCGCGGGTAACGACCGACCGCGTGCTGCGCCCTGTCTCCTTCGGCTCGGCGAAGTTCTGCAGGTTGACGTTGTCGCTGCCGCTTGCGGCGGCCCTGCTGCGTTTCAGGTTGAGCCTCGGCAACGTTTCGATTGCACCGCCCGCATTGAGGTTCGCCGGCAACGTCGCCGCGACCTTGGCATCGTGAGCGCTGGCCACCTCGGCGCTCACCGGCGGCAGCAGCGCCCTGAGCGTATTCGGCTGGGGCGCGAACTCCTGGCCCAGTATCAGCCGGCGCATCCCGCCTTGCGGGGACGCCTCGCGGCCACGGCGAATCGGTGCTTCCTGAGCGGCGCTCGCAGCGGTCGCAGGCGCCGGCTCCGCCACCGCGGGGAGCGTGGTGGAAAATTGGACGTTGCCGGCTTCGGCAGCGCCGAGATACAGCGTCAGCGCGCCGGCCAGCGCCGTCAGCACCTTTGCACAGCCGGATCGGGATGCGCGATCGGCACCGCCTTGCGGCACGGCCCGCTTGCCTCGGAGTACATCGTCAATCATCGAAGGTTCCTCGGAGATAGGGATGGGTCTTAAGCGATGTGAAAATCCGGCGCGCACGCTACCCCGCCCCTGTCGCGAAACGACAAGGGCGTTGGTCGACAAGGACCGCTCGATCAGACTGGGTGCGCGAGCCCGCCCGTCAATACGGATGGGCCGTCACGCGTGCTGCGAAGCGTTTCCGTGCGCGGCGAGTGCGGAAAAAATCGGTTACGGGCTGGTGCTGACGACGCTGGTCCGGTTGCCCGTCGCGTCGTAGCTATAGGTGACGGTCGTCTTCCTGGCCCCGTCGCTGTAGACGATCCTGGTCACGCGCCCCAGCGAGTCATACGTGTATTCGACCGTGCTGGCCGAATGGGCCAATGGCGAGAGAGCGAAGAGGGCAGCGCCGGCGGCGGCGCTCAATGCGAAGCGCAGACGGAAGCGTCTGGCTTGCGGCATGCCGACCTGAAATGCACCGGACTGCTTGATCGATTGGCCCCTCGATGATTCGACAAATCCCTGCATGGCAATACGTCCTTTTTCTTTTACTTCTTGCGTTGGATTGCTGCTCAGCCTGCAATTACCTTCGATTGCCTGCAGTCACCTACGATGACTGCTGTGATCCATACATTGCGACGCTGCGCGGAGGCTATCAAACGATCACCTGTCTTTCAATCCAGAAATCGGCGGCAGTTCAATGGTTTGTCTTTAATCTTATTTTTCCGCGCCACCCTTGGGAATTTGCTGATTCTAGTTACCGCACAATTCGTGGAACCATGCTTGCCGACATGTCGAGTGTGCCGACATTTTTTCTGGCGAGACATCATGCATGCGTCTCGAACACCATAGAAATCGCCAAAAGGGCTTTACATGATGCGCCGTGCGATACATGAACAAGCCTGTCGAACCTTGGCGACGACTGTCGGCCCCCTGACTGTCGGCCCCCTGTCAGCCATCCAACGCTTCCCGAAAGACAAAGCCGTGCCGATCGGGCGCCATGCCGGCTTTACCTTGCTCGAGCTTCTGGTGGTACTGGTCATCATCGGCCTGCTCGCGGGCATCGTCGGTCCGCGGCTCTTTGCCAATGTCGATAAATCCAAGGAAACAACGGCGAAGGCGCAGATCGATGTGCTGAGCAAGGCCGTGGACCAGCTCAGGCTCGACATCGGCCGTTACCCGACCACCCAGGAAGGGCTCGCCTTGCTGACCACGCCGCCGGCCGACGGCACGCCCGGCTGGAGCGGTCCCTACCTGAAGAAGGCCGTCCCGGATGATCCCTGGGGCAAGCCGTACCGCTACACCTTCCCTGGGGCACACGGTGGTGATTACGACATCGTGTCGGACGGTCCGGGCCGGAACGCACCGGCCTCGCCGCGGATCCGCAACTGAGTCCGCCGTTTTCTCCAGACGCTTGTCTCGACGGGGCGCCCTGCACTGTGCCGAAATTCGTATTGCTTGGTTTGAACGCACGTGGCCAATTGCAGCAGTTCGATCTGCAGGCTGCCAATCGACACGACGCGCAACAGGAGGCCGTGCGCCGCGCCGGTCAGGCCGGCGTGCAGATTGTCGACGTCAGCGCCGCGCGGTCCGGTGAAGCGGGCGCCGCGCTCTCGCGCACCTCCCTGCGTGACCTCTTGCGCGGCAAGCGCTTCGACCTGTCTCTGTTCGTCCATGAACTGCTGGCGCTGCTGCGCGCGGGGCTGTCCCTGACCGAAGCGCTGGAGACGCTGGATGAACGCTGGCGCCACCAGCACGCCTCGGCCGCGGAAGAACAGGGCCACTATGTGCTGCCCGACCTCGTGCGCCTGATGCAGGAGGGCAAGTCTTTTTCGACCGCCCTGGCCATGCATCCGGCGTGCTTTTCCCCGCTGTTCATTGCCATGATTGCCGCCAGCGAGCAGACGGGCAGCATGGCGGAGGCGCTGGAGCGCTACCTGCAGTACCACGCGCAGGTCAGCGTCGTCCGGCAGAAGCTGATTTCCGCCTCGCTCTATCCCGCGCTGCTGATGCTGACAGGCACCATCGTCGCCTTCTTCCTGGTCTGGTTTCTCGCGCCGCGCTTCGCCCATGTCTACGAAGGGATGACGCCGACCGATCTGCCTGTGCTCTCCGCGTGGCTGCTGAAGATCGGGCTCTTTGTCAGCGACCATACGCTCGCCTCCCTCGGCTGCCTGCTCGGCCTGCTCGTGGCGGCGGCGTCCTTGCTGGTACGCCCCGCCGTGCAACAACGATGCCTGGCGCTGTTCGCGCGGATCGGCTGGATCGGCGCGACGCTGACGCTCATGCAGCTTGCCCGCTTCTATCGTTCGCTCGGCATGCTGCAGCAGGGCGGTGTCGCCCTGCTGCCGTCGCTCGACATGACGCGGGAACTGCTGCCGCTGCCGCTTCAGGATGGATTGACGCGCGCGATGGCCCGCATCGCGCAGGGCAGGAAGGTGAGTGAAAGCCTGGCGCAGGAACAGCTGATGACCACTGTTGCGCTGCGCCTGCTGCGCGCAGGTGAGCGCAACGGCCAGATCGCCGGCATGCTCGAACAGGCCGCGATGTTCCATGAACGGGAGATCACGCAGTGGATCGAGCGATTCGCCCGGCTGGTGGAGCCGCTCCTGATGCTGGTGATGGGGTTGGGAATCGGCACGATTGTTGTGCTGCTCTATCTGCCGGTGTTCGACCTGGCGGGGAACCTGCAATGAGCCGCGCGCGAAGGCCAGCGACGCCAATGACGCCAATGACGCCAACGCCCCCGACACCAACCGCCGCCCTGCTCGCCCAGGCCCGGTCGCTGGCCCGCACGGAGGGCGAGCCTTTGCTGTGCGCGCTCGAGAAGGTCGGCGGCCTGCCGGCCGACGACATGCTGGCGCTGGTCGCCGGCGAAAGCCGCATGGCCGTGCTGCGGCTCGCGCAGATGGAAGCCATGACGCCGGACTTTTCCGGCTTCAGCTACGCCGAGTGCCTTCAGCAGAATTGCGCGGTGCTGCACGATGGCGATCGTGCTGCTGATGATGATGATGGTAATGGCGAAAGCCATCGCATCCTGGTCTGCGACGATCCGTGGAATACCGCCCTGGTCTCGCTGGCAAGCTACCGGCTGTCCGGCTATTTCGATCTGGCCTTTGCGCATCCGCTCGAGCTGAAGGCATTGCTGGCCCGTTTCGGCAGCGACCAGGAGACGCTCTCCCAGTTGATCCGGCTGGACCATGCCGCCGACGGTGCGAACGGCGCGCAGGAGATCTCCCTTGCCTCGATCGCCAGCGACGACAGCCAGGTCGTGCGCCTGGTGAACTCGACGCTGTACGACGCGCACCGCAACCGGGTGTCCGATATTCATTTCGAGAACTCGCTGCGCGGGCTGTCGATCCGCTATCGCATCGATGGCGTCATTTCGACCGCTCGCGTGCTGAGCGATGCCGACGTGGCCGAACAGGTCATCTCGCGCCTGAAGGTCATGGCCGAACTGGACATCGGCGAGCAGCGCATTCCGCAGGACGGCCGGTTTTCCGTGTCGATCCACTCGCGCGAGGTCGATTTCCGCGTCTCGATCATGCCGGGCCTGTTCGGCGAAGACGCGGTCTTGCGCATTCTCGACCGCCAATCGCTGACGACGGATATGGCGCAGTTGAATCTGGACCTGCTCGGGATCGACACGCCCACGCGCGAGGTGATGCGCCGCCTCGCCAATCATCCATACGGGATGTTGCTCGTCACCGGCCCCACCGGCTCCGGCAAGACGACCACGCTGTATGCCACGCTCTCCGAGATCAAGCGTGGCGACGACAAGATCATCACGATCGAGGATCCCGTCGAGTACCAGCTCGACGACATCCTGCAGATTCCGGTCAACGAAAAGAAGGGCCTGACGTTCGCGCGCGGACTGCGCTCTATCCTGCGGCACGACCCGGACCGGATCCTGGTCGGCGAGATCCGTGACCGCGAAACGGCGGAGATCGCCATTCAGGCGGCGCTGACCGGGCACGTGGTCTACACCACCGTCCATGCCAACAACGTGTTCGACGTGCTGAGCCGCTTCCGGCATATGCAGATCGATCCGTACAGCTTCGTGACGGCCCTGAACGGAATCGTGGCCCAGCGCCTGGTCCGCTTGATCTGCACGCACTGCGCGGCGCCCTTCGTGCCGGACGAGGCATCGTTGCACGATTCGCGCGTCACGCGCGAACAACTGGCGGACGGCCGGCTGCTGAAGGGGTCCGGCTGTGCGAATTGCCGCGGCAGCGGCTATCGTGGCCGCCGCGCGCTGGCCGAAGTGCTGGTGCTCGATGACGATCTGCGCGAAGCCATCCTGCAGCAGGCGCCGACCGGCCAGCTGAAGGAGATGGCGCGCCGGCGCGGCCTGCGCGCGATGCGCGAGCAGGCCATCGAAGCCGTGAAGCAGGGGCAGACCACCTTGGAAGAGATCAATCGTGTCACGTTTGCCGATTAAGCCGGCGGCACGGCGGATCGCCCGGCTCGGTCATTCGATCGGCTATTCGATCGGCCACGCGATTGGCAACCAGGCGGCCAGCGCGGCGCGGCCGCAGCGCTTGCGCGTCTATCTCGGACACGGCGCGCTGGCCGTGTGCCGGAGCGCGGGCCGCTTCCATTCGTCGGTGCAGGACAAGGCGATCCTGAGCGGGGGCACCGGCGTGTCCGATCTGCCGAACCAGCTGGCAGCGCTGGAAAGCTGGCTGGAAGCGCATCCGGCACGCGCGGACATCGAGTGGATCATCGGCATCGAGCACGTGCGCTACCTGCTCCTGCCCTGGGACCCGCGGCTGGCGAGCGATGCGTTCTGCCGATCGCTGGCCGGCGCGCTCTTTGCCCAGCAGGGTGCCGGCGGCACGCCGTTTGCCGGCTACCAGCTCCGCTATTCGCCCCTCGCGTTCGGGCAGCCTTGCCTGGCCGCGCTGCTGACCAACGACGTCATCCGCGAGCTGACTGCCTTTGCCCGGCGCCGGGGTTGCCGGACCACGCGGATCGAGCCCGCCCTGAGTGTCGTGTGGAACCGCTTCCGTGCGCGCTGGAAACACGACACAGGCGTACTCGCGCTCGTCGAGGGACCGCGCCTGCTGCGCATCGGCTTCGCGCACGGCCACATCACAAGCTTCTCGCTTCAGCCCTGTTCCGACACGCGGCCACCGGCAACGCCGGAGGAGACGACCTGGGTATTCCCGGCGCGCCACCCGGCCGCCCCCGGCGGCGACGTGCTGGTGCTCGACGGCTTCGCGCCGGACGACGATCCGCGCCTGGCCTACGCGCTCTGCGGAGTGTGAATGGGGCGTCTGCACTGGAATTTCGCCGATCGATCGCGCTGGAGCGGGCCATGGCTTGCCGTGGGCGTCATCGCGCTCGCTGGCTGCCTCCACGCGCTATGGTGGCGCGACGCCTTGCTCACGCAGCGCCAAGACATGGTCGAACGCGCCGCCCGCCTGGCACGCCGCGCCGCAATGCAGCAGCGCCCGGCGGCACCCGCCGTCCCGGCGGCGCTCGAAACCGTCTTTGCCGAGATGCACTACCCGTGGATGGACATGCTGGACAGCCTGCGTGCCGCCACGCCGGCGGGCGTCGATCTGCTCACGCTGGAGCCAGATAGCGGTGCGATCCGCCGTGTGCATATCCGCGGCGTCGCCGATCAGACGCAAAGCGTGTTCGAGCTGGTCACGGCCTTGCATCAGGATCCCGCCTGGTCTTCGGTGCAGTTGGTCAGCCAGGCCCGGAACGGCGATGCGAGCCCGCCTCCCGGCCAGCATTCCATTGCGCCCCTGCCGGGCGGGCCGGGATCGTCCGGTGCGCTGCCGCCGACCCTGTCTTTTTCGCTGCTTGCGGAATGGAGGGGGCTGTGAACCGTCGACACGTGCTGCACGTGGTGTCCTGGCGCGGTAACTGGGTGTGGGGCCGGATCGGGCCGCACCATCTGGTCATCGCGGGCCTGCTGACGCTTTGGGTGTCATTGATCCTCGCGATCGACTATCCCTTGCTCCGTGAAACAAGACAGTTGGCAAAGCAACTGGCTTCGGTGCCAGAACCCGGACGGGAACGGCCGAGCACCGCGAAGGCCGCGCAGGCCGGACCGCGCCAGATCGCCAAGGAATATGCAGCCACCTTGCCGGCATTCGACGCGTACCCGGGCCAGTTGCGCGCATTGAACCTCCTCGCGGACCAGCACGGCGTGGTCGTCGCCCGTGTCGATTACCGCTATGAGCCGTTGACGGGCTTGCCGATCCAGCGCCTCGTCCTGCGCATGGACGCCCAAGGGCAAGACCTGCCACTGCGCAGCTTCCTGCAGGCCATGCTCAACGCGTTTCCGAATCTGTCGATCGCCCGCCTCGCCTATGCAAAAGCCACGGATGGATCGCTGAAGGTCGATCAAGCGCTGGAGATCCACCTGTACTACCGCTGGCAGGCGGAGTGAGGGTGGCCGCATGAAGCTGACCATCTCCAGACCCGTGCAGCTTGCGCTGGCCATCACACTGGTCGGCACGGCCGTCGCCCTGCTGCGGCCGCCCCCGGTCGAACTCCCGATCCTGACAGCATGGACCGGCAGCCCGGCCGGCGGCATCCGCCTGCCCACGCCGGTACAGCCAGCCCAATCCGACCCGCCCTGGCTTCGACCCCAACTGCCCGAGCCCGTCGCGCCCCCGGCGCCGCCAGCCGAATCCGGGCCATCCGCACCGCCGCCGTTGGCTCCGGCCGGTCCGGACGATGCGCCGCCGCTGCCAGCGGCTCCGCTTGCATCCGAACCCGCTGCGCCGGACATCGTGTATCTCGGCCGCATCATCCGGGACGGCAAGACACAGGTCTTTCTTGCGTCCGGCGGCGGCGAACCGCTCGTGCTGAAGGCCGGTGACCTGCTGCATGGCAGTTGGGCGATCCAGGCGATTTCGTCCGCGCACATCACGCTCAAGCATGTGCATTCCGGCGAAACCCAGGTGATCGCGATGGGAGGCAACGCAAGCGGCGCTCCATCCGGCAGCCCGCACGGCGGCGCATCTGGTCAAGTCGGCCAACGCTTTCTTGGCAGCAGTCCGGCAGACATCCACATTCAACCCGTCCATTGACAGGCACAAGCATGATCCTGCTGCGTTTTGAGTTCCGAGCGGCTCCCGTCCGCGGCGCGCTTCGACGATCGCCGCGGCGGTGGGGTCTCGCCATGCTGGTGGCCTGTCTCGGCGGCTGTGCCGGCTATACCGACTGGCGCCAGGGCAACAAGCTGCTCGACGATGGCCAGATCGGCCAGGGGCTGGAGCAGATGCAGCAGGCCTCCAAGGAGAATCCGCAGCGCTACCGGATGAAATTCATCGCCGAGCGCGACCGCCAGGTGCGTCAGCTGATTCAGAAGGCCACCACGGCGCGCGCGAACGACCGCATCGACGAGGCGCTCGCCGCGTATCAGCAGGTGCTTCGCTACGATCCCCAGCATAGCGAGGCACTGCGCGGCATCCGCCTGATCGCGCGCGAACAGCGCGAACGCATCGAGCTGGACGAAGCCCGTACCGCACTCGGCAAAGGCGATGCTGCCACCGCCCGGCAGTTGCTGGGCACCATCCTGGCGGAAAACCCTGGGCATCGGCAGGCCGGCGCGATGCTGCAGCAGATCGAGGCGCAATCCGTGCGCGCCGCGATGGTGCTGCCCGCGCTCAATCAATCGCTGCAGAAGCCGGTCACGCTAGAACTGAAGGATGTCGACATCCGCTCGGTGCTGGCGATCCTGACCCATACCTCCGGCATCGGCTTCGTGCTGGACAAGGACGTCAGTCCAGAGCTGCGCACCACGATCTATGCGCGCGACACATCGGTGATCGATGCGCTGAACCTGGTCCTGCAGACCTCGCAGCTCGACAAGAAGGTGTTGAACGACACCACGCTGTTGATCTATCCGGCGACCGACGAGAAACGGAAGCGCTACGACGATCTGGTGGTCCGCTCCTATTACCTGAACAGCGCCGACCCGCAGAAGGTCCAGGAAATGCTGCGCACCATCGTGGCGCCGAAGTCGATGTACGTGGACGGCCGCCTGAAGATGCTGGTGGTGCGCGACAGCGAGACCGTGCAGGACACCGTCGCCCGCTTGCTGAACCTGTACGACATCGCCAGTCCGGAGGTCATTCTCGATGTCGAGGTGCTGGAGATCAACGCCAACGATCTGCTCAATCTCGGCATCCAGTTTCCGGACCGCGTCAGCGCAAGCATGGTCGGGCCGGCAGGCGTGCCCGGCAGCATGACCATCGGCGACCTGAGGCATCTGAACCGGGATAGTTTCCCGTTGACGTTCCCGGATCCGCTGGCGGTGCTGAACCTGCGCCAGACCAGCGGCAGCACGCGGACGCTGGCCAATCCGCGCATCCGCGTCATCAGTCGCGAGAAGGCCAGCGTGATGATCGGCGACAAGGTGCCGGTCATCACCTCGACCGTCAACCAGACCTCCAGCGCCATCACCGAGTCGGTCAACTACCTGGATGTCGGCCTGAAGCTCGATGTCGAGCCGGAAATCCACGTCGACAACGACGTGACGATCAAGGTGGCACTGGAAGTCAGCAGTATCGTCAAGGAGGTCCGCTCGTCGGCCACGGGCCTGCTGGCTTACCAGATCGGCACGCGCAATGCGAACACCGTGCTGCGGCTGCACGAAGGGGAAACCCAGGTGCTGGCCGGCCTGATCCAGAACAGCACGCAGGAATCCGGCACGCACATTCCCGGGCTGGGGAAGATCCCGCTGCTGGGGCGGCTGTTCTCGAACAGCAACGACACCACCACGCGCACGGAGATCGTGCTGCTCATCACGCCGCATATCGCCCGCTCGCTGGCAATGCCGAACGCCTATGCGCAGGCGTTCCCGAGCGGCACGGCCGAGCAGGTGTCGACCCGGCCGCTACGCTTGACGCCGGCGGCGCGGTACAGCGATTCGGACAGCCTGCCCGCGCCCGGCCCAGTCGAAGCTGCCGTCGACTCCGCGCCCTCGCCTTCCGCATCGGGGGCTGGGACCGGGGCGGGGACGGGCGCGGGGACGGGCGCGGCCGTCGCCTCGTCCCCGGCTGCACTGGCGCTCGGTGCGCGGCAGGCGGGCGGCCCATCCCGCGCCGGGCAGCCCGACGGCGTCCGCTTCGATCTGGCCATGCCGTCGCAAGTCGCGCCGGACACCCCCTTCACGATCAACCTGCTCGCCATGGGACCGGGTTTCGACACCGCACAGGTCGACCTCGTGCCGGACCAGCCGGGCATCCAGCTGCTGAAGGTCGAACCGCGCGCCGGGGTGACGCTGGATGCGCGCCAGGAGCACGGCGTCATCCACATTACGGTCGGCGCGGCCACGCCCGACGGCTCGCTCGGCATGCTGACGTTCCAGGCCAGGCAGGCCTCGAAGGACCCGGTCAACCTGTCGCTGCAGAACCTGAAGGTCCAGCGCGACAACGCGCAACTGGCCGGGACCGTCGCCCTGCCCAAACCGCTGACGATATCCGACTGAGAGATGAAGCGATCCCACCATTCCGGCTTCACGCTGATCGAGATGATCGTGACGGTCGCCCTGGTCGCCATCATTGCATCGGTCGCGACTCCGCTCTTCAAGATGCAGCAGCAGCGCGAGAAGGAACGCGAGCTCAAGACGGCGTTGCGTGACATCCGTGCCGCGATCGACGCCTACAAACGGGCGGGCGACGAGGGACGGATCGCACGCTCGCTCGATTCGACCGGCTATCCGGCCTCGCTCGACCAGCTGGTCAGCGGAGCCGTCGACCAGCGCGATCCGAAGGGCCGCAAGATCTATTTCCTGCGGCGCGTTCCGCGCGATCCGATGACCCGGTCCCCCGCCGTGACCGCCGCGGACAGCTGGGGCACGCGCAGTTACGCCAGCGAAGCCGACGATCCGCAACCCGGCGCCGACGTGTACGACGTGTTCTCCTTGAGCGGCAGGACCGGGAGCAATGGCATTCCGTACCGGGAGTGGTAATGGTGCGCGCGAAGATGAGCGGGAAGAGGAGCGGAAAATTGCCTGCGAAGCGCCTGCGCGGATTCACACTGATCGAGCTGCTGGTCGTGCTGGCCATCATCGCGACCTTGCTGTCGATCGTCGCACCACGCTATGTCCATCAGAGTGACCGCGCAAAAGAAGCCGCATTGAAGCAGAACCTGTCCGTGATGCGGCGGGCGCTGGACGAGTACTACAGCGACACCGGCAGGTACCCGGAGACATTGGGCGCGCTGACCGAACACCGCTACCTGCGCGCCCTGCCGCTCGACCCGGTCACCAATCGCCCCGACAGCTGGATACCGGTGATGGGTGACGGCGAGGACGACAAGTGCATCGTCGACGTGAAGAGCGGCGCGGCCGGTACCGCGCTGGATGGCAGCGCTTACCGCGCATGGTAGGCCGCCTCTCGCGCCCTCGTCGTCAACGCGGCGTGGCCTATTTCTGGGCGCTGCTGATGGTGCTGTGCATCACGCTCGGGCTCGGCAAACTGCTGGACAATGCCGCGATATCGGATCAGCGCGCGCGCGAAGGCGAGCTGTTGTACGTGGGCAATCTCTATCGTGACGCCATCCGGCAGTACTCGGAGAGTACGCCCGCCGGCGCCCGGCCCTACCCCGATAGACTTGACGATCTGCTGCGCGACCCGCGTTACCCGGTCGTGCGCCGGTACCTGCGCCGGCCTTATCCGGATCCGTTCACGGGCCGCGCGTTCGAGCCCGTTTCCGCTCCCGGGGGCGGCATCATGGGTGTTCGCAGCACGTCATCGAAACGGCCGCTCAAACTGGCGGGCTTCCGGGACGATCAGGCAGCCTTCGCCACCGCGTCGACCTATCGGCAATGGGAATTCAGCTATGTGCCGAAGGAAGCAAGATTGCCGGTCAAGTAGAAGAACAGCCCGACAGCGCGCTCCGCTCCAGGCGGGATTCCCCGTCCCCCACAGCGCAACGGCGCTGGCGGCGGACACCACGGCAGCGTGCCTCCCGGCCAACCTTTACACTATGCGCCATCCGCCATCCCAACCACCCTCGTGAGCCGATCCCCGTTCCAGCCGTTCCAGCCGTTCCAGCCATCCCTGCCCGACACCTCACCGCACAGCCGCCTCCCCTGGCCGCTGCGCACGCTGCTGGCCGCAGCCGTCGCTGCCGCCACCGCCTGGGGCGGGCTGGCGTTGTGGTTCCAGCTTCCCGCTGCCGGCGCGTTGCGCGTGCCGCCCGTGGCCGCGTGGACGCTGCTGGGCCTGGCCTGCCTGGGCACGCTCTGCCTGGGCCGCAGTGCGCGCGCCCGGCACTTGTGGCTGGCCGCCTTCGGCGCCGCGCTGCTGGCATTGCTGGGCTGGTGGCACACCATCAAGCCTTCGCACGAGCGCGTCTGGGCCGACGACGTGGCGCGCCTGCTGGAGGCGCGGGTCGAGGGCGACCGCGTGGTGCTGCGCAATGTGCGCAACTTCGACTGGCGCAGCGAGACCGACTACACGCCGCGCTGGGAGACCCGCGAGTATGACCTGTCGCAACTGCGCTCGGCCGACCTGATCCTGTCGTACTGGATGGGGCCGGCGATCGCGCACACGCTGGTTTCCTTCGACTTCGGCGCGGGCGGGCGCGTGGTGCTGTCGCTGGAGATCCGCAAGGAGCGGCACGAGAGTTTCTCGGCCATCGGCGGTTTCTTCCGCCGCTTCGAGTCGGTGATCATCGCCGCCGACGAGCGCGACATCGTGCGCACGCGCAGCAATGCGCGCGGCGAGGACGTCTACCTGTACCGGCTGGCGGCCTCGCCGCAGGCGCTGCGCCAGCTTTTCCTCGGCTATATGGCGCGCGCCGAGGCCTTGCGCCGCGCGCCGGCCTTCTACAACACCCTCACCAGTAACTGCACCACCATCGTGTTCGATCTCGCCCGCCAGATCGTGCCGGGGCTGCCGCTCGACTACCGCTTGCTGCTGTCCGGCTATTTCGCCGAGTATGCCTACGACCAGGGCGGCCTCGCACCCGGCTTCGATTACGCCACCCTGCACGCGCTGGGCCATATCAATGCGCGCGCGCTGCAGGCCGATGCGCATCCCGCGCTGCCGTTCTCGCAGGCGATCCGGCGCGGCGTGCCGGGCATCGCGCCGGCGGAGGCCGGGCTGTGAGGGGCGCCGCCATGACGTTCCCGGCCCGGGGCCGGCTGCGCCGTCCCGGCTGGCGCGGTGTCCTGCTGGTGTTGCTGGTGGCCGCCGCCGCGCTGCTCGACGGCTGCGCGATGGTCGAGGTGAAGTCGGTCAGCGCCAGCCAGTTCATCGCGCAGAAGCGCGGCGACATCCTCACGCGCGGGCGGCTCAGCGACGCCAGCGAGGAGACGCTGCGGGTGGCGGGGCTCGAGCAGGGGCCGTGCAGCAAGCCGTCGACCGCTTGCATCGACGCACTGGCGCGCACCACCGTCCTCGGCGACGAACGCCGCCTGGCGACCTTGTCGGAGCTGTGGCTGCAGCAGGCCATGACGCTGGCGAAGGCCGCGCCGGACGCCGCCGGCACCACGCAGGCGGCTGCCATCGACGCCTGGCTGGAGACCGCGCGCTTCGCCTACGCCTACCTGTTCTTCACCGCGCGCGGACCGGGCGAGCGTGCCTTCGAGGAACGCCAGACCCAGGTGCGCGACTACTACAACTATGCGGCACAGGAGGCCGCCATCGCGCTGTTCCGCGCCAGCACGACGCAGGGCACGGCCGAATCCACGGCGCCGATGCGCCACGGCGCCTGGACCATCCACAAGGACATCACCGGCCTGCGCCTGCCCGAGGGGGTGACCGTGCCGCGCGAGCTGATCCCGGCTGCCTCGCTGTCCTTTGCCGGCCTGCGCAGCACCTACCGGCGCGACGGCTTCGGCGCGGAGCTGGTGGCGGTGCTGGAGGACGACCCGGTGGCCTCGTCGGCCAGCCGCGGCGAGGCGCCCGACACCGCGAGCGAGGACGGCACGGCGGCGCGCGGCGCGCGCTGGCACCGCGACCGCACGCGCGATTTCAGCGAGATGCCGTCGCCGTCGCTGACGCTGCTGCTGCGCTTTCCCGGCGACGACCTCGAGGACGTGCTCACCACGCGCGACGTACTCATCAGCGCGCATGACCCCTACAAGGACGCCTTCTTCGCCCTGCACGGCCAGCAGGTGCCGCTGGCGGCCAACTACACCGCGGGCTACGGCCTGTGGCTGGCGCGTTCGGACTTCGCCGGGCAATCGCTGCGCACGCTGCTGGGCCTGCGGCGCGGCATCGACCGCCCGCACCTGTACATGATGCAGCCCTACGATCCGGACCGCCGTGTCATCGTGATGCTGCACGGCCTGGCCAGCAGCCCCGAGGCCTGGGTCAACGTGGCCAACGAAGTGCTGGGCGACGAGACGCTGCGCCAGCGCTTCCAGGTCTGGCAGGTCTACTACCCGACCAACCTGCCGCTGGCCATCAACCAGGCCACCATCCGCCACGCCATCACCGAAACGCTGGCGCACTTCGACCCGCAGGGCCGCGCCGCGGCCTCGCACGACATCGTGCTGATCGGCCACAGCATGGGCGGCGTGCTGTCGCGGCTGCTGGTGTCGTCGTCGGGCGGGCAGCTGTGGGACTGGTTCTCGACCCAGTACGAGATCGACGCCGACAGCGACAAGATGGCGGCGATCCGCGACCGCATCGAGCCGGCGTTGAGCTTCACGCCGCTGCCGGGCGTGGAGCGCGCCATCTTCATCGCCGCCCCGCACCGCGGCACCGACATCGCCGGCAACCGCATCGCGCGCTGGTTCTCCAGCCTGATCCGGCTGCCGCTGACCGTGCTGGAAGGCTTCGACGACGTGGCCCGCGCGCTGGCCGGCGCGCGCCCCGGCCGGCCCGACGGCGAGATGCCGCGCATCCCCAGCAGCATCGACAACCTCAACGCCGGCGATCCCTTCGTCAAGACCGCCGCCACGCTGCCGATCTCGCCGCGCGTCTGCTACCACTCCATCATCGCCCGGCGCGACCCCAAGGTGCCCCTGGCCGATTCCGACGACGGGGTGGTGCCCTACCGCAGCGCCCACCTGGACGGTGCGGCGTCGGAAAAGATCATCCCCTCGGGGCACAGCGTGCAGGAGACCGCCGCGGCCATCCTGGAGATCCGGCGCATCCTGCACGAGGACCTGGACTGGGGCTGCGCGGCGGGTGAGGCTGCGGGAAAGACCGCGGCGCGGAGCGCGCCCGCCGCGCGCTGAGCGCGGCCCGCGCGTCGCCGTGCGGGGGGCGAGTGGCGGCGCCGTCTTCTTCCCCGCCCCCGTGCGGCGTCAGCGCGCCGCGCTGCCGACGCGCGCCGGCCAGCTGCCGTCGGCGATCTGCGCGGCCACGATCTCGCCCAGCAGGTCCAGCACCGCCGAGGCCGCGATCGACAGCGGCATGGTGGCCGAGCGGCACAGGTAGACCGGCCGCGACACGGCCGGGTGGCTGATGCGGGCGGCCGACAGCCAGCCGTTGCGCACCTCGGCGTGGACCGAGGCATAGGACAGGATGGTGCAGCCGACGCCCGCCGCCGCCAGCGCGATCAGTTCGGGGATGGCATTCACTTCCGCCAGCACGTCCAGTTCCACCTCGTGGGTGCGCAGGTAGCCGTCGATCAGCGCGCGCAGGCCATGCTCGCCGGCCGGCAGGATCATCGGGTAACGCCGCAGGTCGCGCAGGCGCACGGTGCCCGCCAGGGGTTCGCCGGATGCACCGTGCGCACCATGCGCACCGGGTGCTGCACGCCCGCGGCCGGCGCCGAGGCGGCCCGGCGCCGCCACCAGCACCAGGTCCTCGTCGACCACGTGGTCGAACAGCAGGCCGGAGCCGCTGCCGGCCTGGAAGGTCAGGCCGATGTCGATATGCCCGCTCAGCAGGTGGCTGGGGATATAGCCGGTGCTCAGTTCGATCACCTGCAGCCGTACCTTGGGCCAGCGCCGGATGGTCTCGCGCACCAGCGGCACGGTCAGGATCTTGGCCATCGACTGCGGCAGGCCGATGGCGACGCGGCCCTCGGGGTCGGTGACCAGATCGCGCACGTCCTCGCAGGCCAGGTCGAGCCGCTTCAGGATCTCCCTGGCATGGCTCTCGAAGCGCTGGCCGGCGGCGGTCGGCACCACGCCCTTGTGGCTGCGCGTGAACAGCGCCACGCCCAGGGCCTCCTCCAGGTGCTTGATCTGCAGGCTCAGCGCCGGCTGCGCCAGGTGCAGCACCTCGGCCGCGCGCGAGATCGAGCCGGACGCGGCCACGGCAAGAAAGCAGCGCAGGCCGCGCACGTCCACGGGCATTCCCATCGTCGTCTCCTTGTGTCTCCGTGATCCCGTCCGCGCACCTTCGCCGCGCGCACCGTGCGGGCCGCTGCGGCCGGATGTGGGTATATCAATCCACGATACCCTGCATCAATAACCTATCTTGGACATATATGCCAGCGCACGCGATAGTGGCGGCAGCCCCGCGCCATGCACGCGGAGCCGGGCACAGACCCTCGCAGGAGACAAGATGGGACTCAACCGCCGTACCTTCCTGGCTGGCGCAGGCGCCGCCTTGCTCACGCCACCGCTGCTGGCCGATCAGTGGCCCGCGCGGCCGATCCGGCTGGTGGTGCCGTTCGCCGCGGGCGGGCCGGGCGATTTCGTCGCGCGCCTGATCGCGATCCCGCTGGCGCAGCGCCTCGGGCAGGCGGTGGTGGTGGAGAACAAGCCGGGCGCCGGCGGCAACCTGGGCACGCAGAGCGTGCTCGATGCCAATGCCGACGGCTATACCCTCCTGCTGAACACGGTCGGCATGCATGCGGTCAACCCGCTGATGTTCCCCGACCTGCGCTTCCAGCCGCAGCGCGACCTCACCGCCATCGGCGTGGTGGCGGCCGTGCCGAACGTGCTGGTGGTGCATCCGAGCAAGCTCGGCGTGCACAGCCTGGCCGAGCTGGTGCGGCTCGGCCGCCAGCGCCCGAACTACCTCAGCTACGCCACCTACGGCGCGGGCAGCTCGCCGCATATCTACGGCGCGCTGCTGCAGAAGGCCGCGGGCTTCACCGCGGTGGCGGTGCCGTACAAGGGCAGCGCGCCGGCCAGCAGCGATGTGATGGCGGGCAATGTGGATTTCCTCTTCGACAGCATGACCACCTGCATCGGCCAGATCCGCGGCGGCAAGCTCAAGGGGCTGGCCATCACCTCGGCCGCGCGCTCGCCGCTGCTGCCCGAGGTGCCGACGCTGAAGGAGGCCGGCTATCCCGCGCTCGACCTGAAGTTCTGGCTGTCGCTGCAGGTGTCGGCCAAGACCCCGCCGGCCATCGTCGAGGCCCTGCGGCAGGCGGTGGCGGCGTGCACGCGCGACGCCGGCTACGGCCAGTCGCTGGTGGCGCGCGGCGCCGAGCCCTTCCACCTCGCCCCGGCCGAGGTGCAGGCCTATGTGAACCGCGACGCCGCGCGCTGGACCGCGCTGGCGCGCTCGATCGACATCAAGCCCGAGTAGGCCTTCCGGCCCCGTCTCCGCCCCCTCCCTCTTTTCCCTCGACAGACATGATTGCATTGCAAGGAATCCGCGTGCTCGACCTGAGCAAGGTGCTGGCCGGCCCGCTGTGCGGCCAGTACCTCGGCGAACTGGGCGCCGAGGTCATCAAGGTCGAACCGGTCGGCCGCGGCGACGACACACGCGCCTGGCTGCCGCAGGACCGTGGCCAGTCCGCCACCTTCCTGGCCGTCAACCACAACAAGCGCAGCCTCGCCGTCGACCTCAAGACCGCCGAGGGCCGGCAGGTCGTGCAGGCGCTGGCGGCCAAGGCCGACGTGGTGCTGCAGGGCTTCGGCAGTGGCGC
Organism: Cupriavidus malaysiensis; assembly: GCF_001854325.1. Taxonomy (NCBI): domain Bacteria; kingdom Pseudomonadati; phylum Pseudomonadota; class Betaproteobacteria; order Burkholderiales; family Burkholderiaceae; genus Cupriavidus; species Cupriavidus malaysiensis. The sequence goes on along the minus strand of NZ_CP017754.1, from coordinate 297,590 downwards.
CGCCAGGCGGCTGGGGGTGGACTACGAGACGCTCTCTGCCACCAACCCTGGCCTGATCTACTGCGAGATCTCCGGCTATGGACGCAGCGGCCCGCTCGGCCAGGAGCCCGGCTACGACGTCATGCTGCAAGCCTTCAGCGGCATGATCAGCAGCATGGGCGAGCCGGGCGGCAGGCTGGCGCGCGCCAGCTTCTCGCCGGTCGATCTCGGCACCGGCATGCATGCCTTCAGCGGCATCCTGGCCGCGCTGCTGGAACGCCAGCGGAGCGGGCGCGGCATGCACCTGGAGGTCTCGCTGCTCGACACGGCGATGGGCTTCATGGGCTATCTCGCGCAGAACTACTGGTGCAGCGGCAAGCCGCCGCGCCCGATGGGCACCGCGCATCCCGCCATGGCGCCGTACCAGGTCTTCGAGGCGGCCGACGGCCCGGTCATGATCGGCGTCGGCAACGATGCCCAGTGGCAGCGCTTCTGCCCGGTGGCCGGCCTGCAGGAGGTGGCCGACTCGCCGCGCTTCGCCACCAATGCGGCGCGCGTCGCGCATTTCGACGAGACCGTGGCACTGGTGCAGGCCCGCATCGCCACGCAGCCGGTCGCCTACTGGCTGGAAGCGCTGCGGCGCGCCGGCGTGGCCTGCGCGCCCATCCACACGCTGGACCAGGCGCTGGCCCACCCGCAACTCGCCGCGCGCGGGCTGGTGGTGGAGTGCGAGCATCCGCTGCTGGGCAAGGTCCGCAACATCGGCCTGCCGGTGCGCTTCCGCGGCGAGGCGCGCCAGGCGCACCGCGCGCCGCCGCTGCTCGGCGAGCACACCGACGAGATCTTGCGCCAGGCCGGCTACGGCGCCGCGGCGATCGCCAGGCTGAAGGCCGGCGGCGTGGTGGCCTCGGCCGGCTGCTGCGGCGACGGCGACGGCGACGATGCCGGCCGCTCCGTTCCCGACCCTGCCGATCCCGACATCGATCCCAGCATCGATACCCCTATCGATACCGCCATGGCGCCGGCTGCACGGCCTGCCGCCGCCTGACACGAGGAAGCCTCCATGTCCACCGTCACCTACGAAGTCCGCGACCGGGTCGCCGAGATCCTGCTCGACAGCCCGCCCGTCAACGCACTCAATGAAGGCATGATCGATGCCCTGCTGCAGGCCCTGCGCCGCGCCGCGCAGGACGACGACGTGCGCGCGGTCATCCTCGGCAGCGCGGTGCCGCGCCGCTTCTGCGCCGGGCTGCAGCTCGACGCGCTGCACGGCGCGCCGCCGGCGCGCGCCTATGCGCTGGTCGACAAGCTGTACAACGGGCTGTGCGAGGCGCAGTTCCACCTGGGCAAGCCGTCCATCGCCGCGGTCGGCGGCACCGCGCGCGGCGGCGGCATGACGCTGGCTATCCACTGCGACCTGATCGTTGCCGCCGAGAGCGCCACCTTCGGCTATTCGGAGATCGACGTGGGGCTGACGCCCGCCATCCACTACACGCACCTGCCGCGCATCGTCGGCCGCCACCGTGCCTTCGACCTGCTCTTCACCGGACGCACCTTCGGCGCCGCCGAAGCGATGTCGCTCGGCCTGGTCAGCCGGGTGGTGCCCGACGCCGACGTCATGGAGCAGGCGCGCGCGCTGGCGCGCACGCTGTGCGCCAAGTCGCCGGTGGTGATGCGCATGGGACGCATGGCCTTCCACCGGGCCAACGACGCCGACTACCGGCGCGGCGTGGCAGGCGCCGTCGAGAGCTTCGGCAACGTTGCGGCCACCGATGACGCGCGCGAAGGCATCGCTGCTTTCGTCGAGAAGCGCAAGCCTTACTGGCAAGACTGAGGGCAAGACTGAGGGCCGGACTGAGGACAGGACCGAGCCCCGCGCGCAGGGCCGGCCGGAAGACGCCCGCCGCGCGCGGCGCCGCGTCGCAGCCTGCATCACGACACGCCCGCCAACTTGCGCTGAGGGGCCACGATGGCCCCGCCGAAACCAACGCATCGATGAGGAGACAAGTCATGCCGATTGCCGTGGACCATGACTCCGTCGGCTGCGCCGACAACGTGTTCCGCCAGGAAGTCCGTCGTTTTCTGCAGGAGGCGGTGCCGCCCGACATCCGTGCCGCCAAGCGCGCGCATTGCCTGATCACCCGCGAGCAGGCCGCGCGCTGGCACCGCATCCTGCATGCGCGCGGCTGGGCCGCGCCCGGCTGGCCCCGCGAGCATGGCGGCCCGGGCTGGTCGCTGGTGCAGCAGGCCATCTTCCGCGAGGAGCTGGCCGCCAGCGATGCGCCCAACGTCGAGAACCTCGGCATCGACACCATCGGGCCGACGCTGATCCGCCATGGCACGCCGGACCAGTGCCGTCGCTTCCTGCCCGGCATGCTGTCCTTCGACGACTTCTGGGCGCAGGGATACTCCGAGCCGGATGCCGGCTCCGACCTGGCCTCGATGCGCACCACGGCCCGCCGTGACGGCGATGCCTGGATCCTCAATGGCAGCAAGATCTGGCAAAGCCTGGGCCACTGGGCGAACCGGGCCCTGGTGCTGGCCCGCACCGATCCCGGCGCGCGGCGCAAGCAGGACGGCATCTCGGTGCTGCTGGTCGACCTGGGCCTGCCCGGCGTGACGGTACGGCCGATCCGCTACATGAACGGGGCGCACTTTCACGTGCAGATGTTCTTCGACGATGTGCGCGTGCCGGCCGGCGACGTGGTCGGCGAGGTCGACCAGGGCTGGGCCGTCGCCAAGGGCCTGCTGGTGATCGAGCGCCTCTTCGTCGCGCGGGTCGCCGAATGCAAGGCGGAGCTTGCCCACACCGCCGAGCTGGTCCACCTGCGGCGCCGGGAAGCGGATCCGGACAGCCGCGCCGAGGCCGGCGTGCTGGCGCGCCGGCACGGCGAACTGGACATCCGCATGCGCGCGCTCGAAGCCGCCTGGTGGCCGGCCGTGCGGCAGGCCGCCGAGGGCGGCAGCCCGGAACTGGAAGCCTCCCTGCTGAAGATCGAGGGCATCCAGCTGTTGCAGGACCTGCACCTGTTCCGCATGGACGCGCACGGGGCCGCCGCCCTGCCCTTCGATGCCGCCGCGGTGGAGGGCCGGCTCGACGGACCGTCCGGCGCCGACGGCGCGGCCGGCAACCATGCCCTCCATCTGTGGCGCTATCGCGGCAGCTCGCTGGCCGGCGGCTCGACGGAGATCCAGCGCGAGATCATCGCCAAGGCCATCTTCGGCGGCAGGACGGAACTGGAGGTTGCGCGCCACGGCCACCTCGGCGCGCAGCAGGCTATGATGGTCGATGCCATGCGCCGCTGGCTGGACAAGCACTACCGCTTCGAGCGCCGGCAGGAAATCCTCGGCGCGCGCGGCGGCTTCGACCCCTCGGTCTGGGCCGGCTTCGCGGCGCTCGGCCTGACCGGCCTGCTGGTGCCGGAGGCGGCAGGCGGCCTGGGCCACGCGGTGGCAGACCTGCTGCCGCTGCTCGAAACGGCGGGCGAAGCGCTGGTCCTGGAACCCCTGGTCTGGAGCGCGGCGCTGGCGACCCACGCCCTCCTTGCGGTACCGCAGGGAGCCGCGCGCGACGCGCTGCTGGCCGCGCTGGCGAGCGGCGAAGCACGCTGCGCGCTTGCCTGCGACGCCGGCACCGACTTCGCGCGTTCGCCTCGCCCGGCCTACACCGCGCGGCGTGCCGGCGAGGCGTGGCGGCTCGACGGCGCGTGCCCGCTGGTGATGGGCGGCGCCCAGGCCGACCACCTGCTGGTCGCGGCCGGGCTCGAACACGGCGGCCTCGGCCTGTTCGCCGTGCCGGCCGCTTGCGCGGGTGTCGTCACGCGCGCCTATCCGCTCCACGATGGACGCAGCGCCGCCGAGATCCGCCTCGATGACGTCCGCCTGCCCGCCTCCGCCCTGCTGTGCGGCCCGGAACACGCCACCGCCATCCTCGAGGAGGCCCTGGCCATCGCCACCCTGGCCCTGTGCGCGGACAGCATCGGCGCCGCCCGCCGCGCGCTCGGCATCACGGTCGACTACCTGCGCACACGCCGGCAGTTCGATCGCGCCCTGGCCGAGCAGCAGGTCCTGCGGCACCGCGTGGTCGACCACTATCGCGCATGGAACGGCGCGCGCCATCTGCTGGGGCACGTGCTGTCCGGCTGGCACACCGCCTGCGGCGCCGAACGCGCGCGCGGCGTCAGTGCCGCCAAGCATCTGTGCGGCACGGCCGGCCGCGCGATCGCGCTCGATGTCCTGCAATTGCACGGCGCCATCGGGCTGCAGGACGAAACGCCGATCAGCCACTACAGCAAGCGGCTGGTCGGCAACGACCTGCTGCTGGGCAACGCGTCGACCCACCTGGGCCGCTTCGTGGCGGCCACGGACACCGTCCACGGCAAGACGGACCGAGCCGACACGCGTTGAACGAGCCCCCTGGAGGAGACGACAGTCCATCGCGCGAAGCGCGCCACCCTGGCGCTGTGGTGCGCCCTCGCCCCGCTGGCCCCGCTGGCCGCCACCGGTGCCGCCGAACCCGCCTGGCCGGCGCGGCCGGTCACCATCATCGTTCCCGGTGCGGCTGGCGGCACCATCGATATCCCCATCCGCATGCTGGCGCAGAAGCTCGGCGCGCGCATCGGCCAACCCGTCGTCATCGACAACCGTCCCGGCAGCGGCGGCATCATCGGCACGCAGGTCTTCCTGCACGCTCCGGCCGACGGCTATACGCTGCTGGCCGGCAATGTCGGTCCGCAGGCCATCAACTACAGCGCCTACCAACGCCTCGCCTACCGTCCGTCCGACCTGCTGCCGATCACCGACGTGATCGCCTTTCCCAATGTGCTGGTGGTCAATGCGCAATCGCCCGTGCGCAGCGTCGCCGAGCTGGTCGCGCAGCTGAAGCAGCAGCCCGGGCGGCTCTCCTTCGGCTCGGCCGGCATCGGCCAGACCAGCCACCTGGCGGGCGAGCTGCTCAAGATGCGCACGGGCACCGATCCCATCCACGTGCCCTACAAGGGTTCGACGCCGGCCACCACGGCCTTGCTGGCAGGAGAGACCACCTTCCAGTTCGACAACCTGACGCAGGCGCTGCCGCATATCCGCGCCGGCAAGCTGCGCGCGCTGGCCGTCACGGCCGCGCAGCGCGTGCCCGCCTTGCCTGAGGTACCCACCATGGCGCAGGCCGGCTTCGACGATTTCCTGTCGACTGCCTGGGTCGGGATCTTCGTCGCCGCCAATACGCCGCCGGCCATCGTCTCGCAATGGAAGACGCTGCTGACCGGGACGATGCAGGATCCCGATCTGCAGGCACAGATCCGCAAGCTGGGGGGACTTCCCGGCGGCCAGTCGCCCGAGAACTTCGCCGCCTTCGTTGCCGCCGAGCGCGAACGCTGGGCCGCGGTCATCCGCAATGCGCACCTGAGCCTGGATTGACGGCGGGAGCGGCGGTCGCGCCCGGCCCTCGCCGCGGGTGGGCGCGCGTACTACGATGAAGGGTGCGGCCGGTGCTTCAGGTGCTTCAGGTGCTTCAGGTGCTTCAGGTGCTTCAGGTGCTTCAGGTGCCTCAGGCCGATGCGCGCGGCCGGCGGCGCCGCAGCGCCTGGATCCTGCCGGTTTCGCGCTGACGACCATGCATCTCGCCCTGCACACCACCCCCAGGCTCGCCCTGTTCAACGCGGCCGGCACGCTGGCCTATCTCGGCCTGGCCGTGCTGGGCGCCGGCGGACTCGCGGCCTTCCTGTCGCATCCCGCGGTGGTGGGCGCGGCGGCCTTCCTGCTGGCGCTCGCCGTCACCGCGCTGTTCAGCGAGGGCAATGTCAGCGCGGGCGAGCGCGAGGACCGCGCCAACCGCTGGGTGCTGCCGGTGTTCGGCGTGCTCGGCCTGCTGTCCGCCTGGCTGCCTGCCTGGTGCGACCACCACGAGCGCTGGGTCTTCGGCGGCGACGGCGTGCGCTGGCTCGGCCTGGCGCTGTTCGTCGCCGGCGGTGTGCTGCGCTTGTGGCCGGTGTTCGTGCTGGGCCGGCGCTTCAGCGGGCTGGTGGCGATCCAGCCCGGCCACACGCTGGTGACCGAGGGCCTCTACGGCACCATCCGCAATCCCAGCTATCTCGGCCTGCTGGTCAATGCGCTGGGCTGGGCGCTGGTGTTCCGCTCGCTGGCCGGCGTGGCGCTGGCGCTGCTGATGGTGCCGCCGCTGGTGGCGCGCATGCATGCGGAGGAAGCCCTGCTGGGCACGCACTTCGGCGACGAATACGCCGTCTACCGGGCGCGCACCTGGCGCCTGATTCCCTGGGTGTACTGACGGGCGCGGCAGGGCGGCACGGGCGCCCGCGCGCTGGCCGCGCTCATAGCGGGCCGCCCGCCGGCGTCGGCGTCAGTGGCGGCGCCGCCACGCGCAGCGGCCCCTCGCGGCACACCTGCCGCAGCGACTCGGCGAACAGCAGGTCGACCGGGCGCCCGGGCCGGTCGGCGCGCACGAACATGGCCACCGGCGGCAGGGTCCAGCCGAAGGAGTAGGGCACGATGGCGACGCCGGCGATGCGCACCAGTTCCTCGGCGATATCGGCCGGCACGATGGTCACCGCCGTCTCGCTGGCGGCGATCATCTCGGCGATCAGCTTGGACGAGTAGCTCTCGACGATGGGCGTGGGCGGCGCCACGCCGGCGCCGAGGAACAGGTCGGCGACCTGCTCGCGCATGGGGGTATTGGGCGCGCCCAGGATCCAGTCCAGCTCGGCCAGCCTGCCCCAGTCCAGCGCCGTGCGCGCCAGCCGCGCCGCCAGCCGCCGGTTGGCGATCAGGCGCGGCTGCTGGTGGTACAGCACTTCGAAACTGGCCTCGTCGCGCGGCACCGCCGAGGACGCGCGCGCCACCACGATGTCGAGCACGTGGTCGCGCAGCATGGGCAGCAGCTGGTCGCTGGTGCCTTCGTGCAGGGTCACGGTGAGGCGGCGCCCGCCCTCGGGGCGGGTGCGGCGGATGGCGGCCGACAGCATCTGCCCGGAGACGAAGGGAATCACGCCGATGTGCAGGTGGGCGGCATGGCCGGCCACCACCGCCTGCATGTCGCGCACCAGGTGGTCCAGGTCCTGCGTCATGGCGCGGGCCCGGTCCAGCACCACGCGGCCCAGCTCGGTGGGCGACATGCCGCGCGCGCCACGCGCGAACAGCGGCGCGCCGAACATGGACTCCAGCTCGGCCAGGGCATTGGTCACCGCCGGCTGGCTGCTGGCCATGGCCTCGGCCGCGCGCGTCAGCGAGCCGTGCCGCTCGATGGCCAGCAGCAGCTTGAGATGGCGCATCTTGAGGCGCCCGCCCAGGCGCCTGCCCACCTCATCCGCATCGAAATGCTCCCAAGCTTCCATCGCCCGCCACCCAGCCATCAGGTAAAGATGATGGAAGCATAGCAAATCAAAATGTTGTTCTTATGCCTGCTGCCTAGAATGATGGCAATCCGTGCAGCCGACCCCACGGAAAATCCCAAGAAAAGCCGGCTGCACCACTTTTCCGCCTGCGCCGCGCCGGCGGGACCGACCCGCGCCGCCACCCCGGCGCCCCCCCCCCCGACAGGAGACCAGACCATGTCCGATACGGATCGCCAGACCACTTTCCGCCAGGCCGCGCTCGACTATCACCAGTACCCCGTGCCGGGCAAAACCACGGTGGTCGCCAGCAAGCCGCTGGTGACCCAGACCGACCTGGCCCTGGCCTATTCGCCTGGCGTGGCCGCACCCTGCGAGGAAATCGTCGCCGATCCGATGAACGCCTTCCGCTACACCGGGCGCGGCAACCTGGTGGGCGTGATCAGCAACGGCACCGCGGTGCTGGGCCTGGGCAATATCGGCGCGCTGGCCTCCAAGCCGGTGATGGAAGGCAAGGCGGTGCTGTTCAAGAAATTCGCCGGCATCGACGTCTTCGACATCGAGATCAACGAGACCGACCCGGACAAGCTGGTCGACATCATCGCCGGCCTGGAAGCCACCTTCGGCGGCATCAACCTGGAAGACATCAAGGCGCCCGAGTGCTTCTACGTCGAGCAGAAGCTGCGCGAGCGCATGAAGATCCCCGTCTTCCACGATGACCAGCACGGCACCGCCATCACCGTCTCGGCCGCCTTCATCAACGGCCTGAAGGTGGTGGGCAAGGACATCCGCGAGATCAAGGTGGTCACCTCGGGCGCGGGCGCGGCGGCGCTGGCCTGCCTGGACCTGATGGTGGACCTGGGCCTGCCGCGCGAGAACATCTGGGTGACCGACCTGGCCGGCGTGGTCTACGAGGGCCGCACCGAGCTGATGGACCCGCACAAGGCCCGCTACGCGCAGAAGACCGAGGCACGCCGGCTGTCCGAAGTGATCGAAGGCGCCGACGTCTTCCTCGGCCTGTCGGCCGGCGGCGTGCTCAAGCAGGACATGGTGGTGAAGATGGCGGCGCGCCCGCTGATCCTGGCGCTGGCCAACCCGAATCCCGAGATCCTGCCCGCCGAGGTGCACGCGGTGCGCGACGACGCGGTGGTGGCCACGGGGCGTTCGGACTTCCCCAACCAGGTCAACAACGTGCTGTGCTTCCCCTACATCTTCCGCGGCGCGCTCGACGTGGGCGCGACCAGCATCACGCCGGAGATGGAACACGCCGCGGTGTACGCCATCGCCGCGCTGGCCGAGGAAGAGCAGAACGAGGTGGTGGCCGCGGCCTACGGCGGCTACGGCGTGGCCTTCGGCCCCGAGTACCTGATCCCGAAGCCGTTCGATCCGCGCCTGATCGTGCGCATCGCGCCGGCGGTAGCCAAGGCGGCCATGGAGAGCGGCGTGGCCACGCGCCCGATCGCCGACCTGGACGCCTACACCGAGCAGCTGCAGCAGTTCGTCTACCGTTCCGGCGCCTTCATGAAGCCGCTGTTCGCCGCCGCCAAGCAGATCGTGCGCGAGGGCGGCCGCGCCCGCATCGTCTTCACCGAAGGCGAGGACGAGCGCGTGCTGCGCGCGGTGCAGGTGCTGGTGGACGAAAAGCTGGCGCGCCCCATCCTGGTGGGCCGCCCCGAGGTGCTGCTGTCGCGCATCGAGAAGTACGGCCTGCGCCTGCGCCTGGGCCAGGACGTGGAAGTCACCAACCCCGAGTACGACGAGCGCTTCCACCAGTACTGGACCACCTACTGGGAACTGATGTGCCGCAAGGGCGTGACCAAGGAGATGGCGCGCGTGGAAATGCGCCGCCGGCTGACGCTGATCGGCGCGATGATGGTGCACCTGGGCGACGCCGACGGCATGATCTGCGGCACCGTGGGCGCCTACCACGACCACCTGCGCTTCATCGACCAGGTCATCGGCCACCAGCCGGGCGCGCGCACCTACGCGGCAATGAACATCCTGCTGCTGGACGACCGCACGCTGGCGCTGGTCGACACCCACGTCAACGACGACCCGAACGCGGAGCAGATCGCCGAGTTCACGGTCGCCGCCGCGCAGGAGATGGCGCGCATGAACCTGGCGCCCAAGGCGGCGCTGCTGTCGCGCTCCAACTTCGGTTCGGGCAGCTCGGCTTCCGGCTCGAAGATGCAGCAGGCGCTGGAGCTGATCCGGGCGCAGGCGCCGGAGCTGGAAGTGGACGGCGAGATGCACGGCGACTGCGCGCTCGACGAGGCGCTGCGCGCGCGCGTGCTGCCGATGTCCTCGCTCAAGGGCGCGGCCAACCTGCTGGTCTGCCCCAACGTGGACGCCGGCAACATCGCCTACAACCTGCTGAAGACCGCCGCCGGCAACAATGTCGCCGTCGGCCCCTTCCTGCTGGGCGCCAACGCGCCGGTCAACATCCTGACCAACAGCGCCACGGTGCGCCGCATCGTCAATATGGCGGCGCTGACGGTGATCAAGGCCAACCGCGGCGGCGTGCCGGCACAGGCGCGCTGAGACGGGCGGTGCGGCCTCGGCCGCACCCGCCGACGCATACCGGGGGCTGCGGCGACGCAGCCCTTTTTTTCCGCTTGTTCCGGCTCTCCGCTTTCCGCCTCTCTTCGCCGTTGCCGGCGCTTCAGACCGCCGGCGGCCGCCGGCAGCATGCCGGCGCAGGCCATCCGGCCCCTGTCTTATGCCGTTCTGTACACTTGCCATCGTTCCGGCGTCCGCGAGGTACGTCCCGTGCAGCACTTGCGGCCACGGAACATGCCGGCGGTGGCCAAGCCGGCGCGCATCGAAAGGAATTTGAAGCCAGCGCGCTTTAGTATCGGGGCTGACCCGCCGCGGCACCGGCCGGCGCCATGCCGGCGCCATGCCGGCGACCTGCAGGCGGCACCGGGTGGAACAGGGCAGGCGGGAGACCCGGGCAGTGGCACGGCGGCCGGCAGCGGCCGCGTGAAGACAAGGAGAAGGCGCGCCGCATGAAGCACGCCGGGAATCGAGACGAGACAGGAATCGCAGATGTTGAATCGTACGCAGCAGCGCCTCATTCTCGCCGTCGGCGCGGCGGTGCTGGCCATGTTGTGGTTTGCCGGCAACGGCAAGGACCAGGGCACCACCGACCCGCTCAATGACGAAGCGGCGAGCGAGCAGACCCCGGCCAGCCAGCCGCGCGGCGTGCCGCGCAACGGCGTGCTGGATCCGGTCAGCATCGACCCGGCGCGGCCCGCCGACCGCTTGCCGGAGTACCAGGCCGACACCATCCTGAACGACTACCGCGACAATGGCGGCGCGGCCGACGACCGCTACCGCGGCAGCTACTTCATCGTCGAGGGAGTCGCCAGCGGCGTGCGGCGCGACGAGAACGACGCCGTCTACCTGGAGATCCGCAGCAGCGATCCCAACCAGGTGGTGCGCGCGCGCCTGCGCGAGCGGCAGATCTGCGGCCCCGGCACCCGCTCCTGCGTGGTGGAGCAGCGCGCCTCGATGGTGCGGCGCGGACAGAAGGTGGCGGTGGAGTGCAATGGCGCCGGCCTGGTGGACGCGGCGCCGCTGCTGGTCGATTGCCTGGTGCGCGGCGGGGCCAACTGACGGCCGGGCGCGGGCCGGGCTCTGCTTGCAGTGGACATGCCGCGGCCACCCTGGCGATTGCGTCGGCTTTTGCCCTCTGTTCCGCCCATTGGCGCCGCCGGCGCGGACATACAGTGCAGGCTGGAGGCGACCGTGCGGCGTCCCGGCAGGGGGCCGGGCCCGGCTGGACGCCCGCCGACCGACCCCAGGACATCCCATGCAAAAAGCACTGCTTGCCGCCGGCCTCGGCCTGATCCTCGCCGGCTGCTCGACCTACCAGGCCGTCACCCCGGTGGAAGGCCTGGCACGCATCGATCCCATCGCGGCGATGCAGCAGCCGGCCGCCGACAATACCCTGATCTGCGTCATCAGCGGCTCGTCGGCCCGCAATGCCTACCTGCCCGAGTTCCGCGACGCGCTGAAGGCGCGCGGCTTCGACGTGCGCATGCTGTCGCCTGGCGCACCGCTGGAATCCTGCCAGATGACGGCGGTCTACCTGGCCAGCGGCCAGAACTACTGGACCAACTTCCTCGACTCGGCCGACATCACGATCTACCGCGACGGCCTGCGGGCGGGCAAGGCCATCTACAACGCCAATCGCAGCGCGGGCGGCACCAACCTCAGCAACCTGGTGCCGCCGGGGTCCAAGATCGACGACCTGGTCGGCCAGCTGTTTCCCGACTCGCCGCGCGTGCAGCAGAACCCGGCCGGCGCCTCGGCCGCGGCCGCGCAGCCGTCCTGATTCCGCGGCGGCCCGATGCCCGGCGGCTGCCGGGCATGGCCGCTCAGGCCTCCAGCCGGCCCAGCCGCACCACGGTCACGCCGGGACGCAGCTGGCGCAGCGAAGGCATCACCAGCACGCAGTTGGGGTAGGGCGTGCGCACCGGTTCGCCGTTGCTCCAGCCGATCACGGTCCCGGCCTCGGCGAAGGTCTCCAGGCCGGTGTAGGGACCGGCGAAACGGAAATCCATGCTGGTGGCAACCACCGGCTCGGTCACGCGCACCACGCGCTGCGCGGCCGGCAGCGGGCGCAGCCAGCCGGCCGGCAGGTCGGCCTCGTCGACCACGCCGGCCAGCAGCAGGAAGCGCGCCGTGCTGTCGCGCGCCACCTCCACCGCCGCCGTTTCCCAGTGCTGGCCGCACTCGATCAGCAGGGCGTTGCGCGCGCTGGCGGCATCGCCGAAATCGGCATAGTCACGCATGCGCCGGCCCTCGGGATGGCCCTCGTCGACGATGACATCGGCCGGCGTGCCCAGCGCGCGCGCCAGCGCCACACCCTTGTCGAGCGGCCCCGAGACGATCAGCGGGCGGCTCTTCTCGTGCATCGAATGCAGGTCCAGCAGCAGGTCGGCCGTGTCGACCACCGGGCGCATGGCGCGCGCGCGGCGCAGCTCGGACGAGTCGCGGCCGGCGTCATCGAGGATGGCCGCGCTCCAGACGCGGTTGAAGTCCTGGTCGACGAAGCGCGAGGCATCCGGCCTGGCCGGATCGAATCGGCCGTAGGCCTCGACGTTGGCGAATGACAGCGTCAGGCGGCCGCGGCGCGGGCGCAGGCCGGCATCGAGCAGGCCCTTGACGGCGATGGCGCCGCACACTTCATTGCCGTGCGTGAGCGCGTTGACCATTACATGCGGGCCGGCCACGCCGCTGTCGAAGGTATAGACGAAAGGGATGCCGGTGTTGCCCGCGGCATAGGGCTGGATATCGGGGAACTCGACCTCGACGGGATAGGCATCGAAGGCGGGACGGACCTGGTCTTGGCTCATGGTAGGAATCGGGTTCGGAAGTGCCGGGAGGGGTTGCCGGCCGCTCGCTGGCGGCCTGGATGCGGATTGCTGCGGTGTGTAGAGGGTTATAGCGGGTTGTAGCGGGTTATAGCGAGCTATAGCGCATTCCATCGCGGGCGGGGATCCCATCACGCTGGACGAAGCCGGCGCGATGCACCAACACCGCGCGCCAAGCACAAGGTCTTGGCTCCCTCTCCCCGCATGGGGAGAGGGTGGGGGAGAGGGGTGGTCTAGCAAGGCGCCACGCATGACGAAGCCGCCGGTGTGGTCCAGCACGCGAGCCTCAGGACGAAGCCGACAGCGTTGTCCAGCACGCGAGCACTAGGGCGAAGCCGACAGTGTGATCCAAACCACTGCGGCCGGCCAGCGCCGGCCCTCACCCCCGGCCCCTCTCCCGCAGGCGGGAGAGGGGAGCACACCGGCGCAGTGCGATGCTCATGGCACTGGACGAAACCACCCGCCACTTACCTTACTCGTGGATCCCCGCTGCCTGCACGATGGTGCGGTAGCGCGCCGTCTCGCTCTTGACGAAGGCGGCGAACTGGGCGGGCGCGCGCGGCGCCACTTCGACGCCGGCTTCGGCCAGCTTCTTCTTCACCTCGGGCAGGGCCAGCACGGCCTGCATCTCGCCGTTGAGCCGGTCGATCACCGGACGCGGCGTGCCGGCCGGCGCCATCAGGCCGAACCAGACGCCCATGTTCACGCCCTTGAGCGCCTGGCTCTCGGCCAGTGCCGGCACGTTGGGCGCGGCCGTCGAGCGCTTGGCCTCGGTCACGCCGTAGGCGTGGACGCGCCCCGCCTGGATATGCGGCAGCGCCGAGGACAGCACCATCACCGCCAGGTCGATCTGGCCGCCGAGCAGGTCGGTCGCCATGGCCGAGGCGCCCTTGTACGGCACGTGCGTGATGTTGACCTTGCCCTGCTGCTTGATCAGTTCGCCGGCCAGGTTCAGCGGCGTGCCCACGCCGGAGGAGGCATAGGACAGCTTGCCGGACTGGGACCTGGCCAGCGCGATCAGCTCGTCGGCATTCCTGGCCGGCAGCCCGTTCTTGCCCACCAGCACCATCGGCTGCGTGCCGACGAAGGTGATCGGCGCGAGGTCCTTCTCGCCGTCGTAGCGCACCGCGGGATTGGTCAGGCGGGCGATCGACACCTCGCTGCCCGAGCCCATCAGCAGGGTATAGCCGTCGGGCTCGGCCTTGATCACGCGGGCCGCGCCGATGGTGCCGCCGGCGCCGCCCAGGTTCTCGATCACCACGCTCTGGCCGAGGCGCTTGCCCAGCTCTGGCGCGATGGTGCGCGCGACCAGGTCGACGCTGCCGCCGGCGGTGTAGCCCACCACCAGGTTGATCGGCTTGGACGGCCAGGTGCCGGCCTGGGCGCTGGCGCTGGCGGCAATGGCAAGGACGGTCAGGGTGGCGGCGCCGGTGGCGCGCAGCAGTCGGCTCATGTGGGATGCTCCTCGGCTCTTGGAATTGGCTCAGCGCCGATCTTAGTGAGCACGGGGCAGCCGGCCATGCCGCTTTGGCAAGCCGCCTTGCCGATCCGGCAATGGCCCGCGCGAAGGTGTGATGCGCGGCTCAGGCGGCCGAGGCGGCGCGCCAGAAAGCCTCGGCAAGCGGGCGCATCGGCGCGCGCGGACGGTAGAGGCGGATGTCGAGCGCCAGGTCGGCCTCGCCGCCGGCCTCGGCACCCGCGCGCACCAGCCGGCCCGCGTGCAGGTCGTCGGCGATCAGGCGGGCGGGCAGCCAGGCCAGGCCCATGCGCTGGCGCACCATCTCGTGCACCGATTCGGCGAAATCGCTGACGGCGATCACCTCCAGGCGCGGCGCCAGCTTGCGCCGCGCGATCTCCTGGTTGACGATGCGGCCCAGCGTCAACGTCTCGGCATAGGCGATCATCGGCACCGCCGCGCCCTTGCCGCGCGCCTGCAGCCGGAACAAGGGCCCGCCGCCGGCATCCGCCGCGCTCACGCACACCAGCCGCTCGACGCCGACCGCGTGGAAGCGGTAGCGCGCATCGTCCAGCGTCACGGGCAGGTCGGGCGGGCTGTAGCACAGCAGGAAGTCGGCATCGCCCTCGACGAACATGGCCAGCGCGTCATGCATCGGGAACGTCGACAGCCGCGTGCGGAACCCGGCCGCCTCCGGGTCCTGGCGCAGGACCTGGCGCAAGCCCGCCAGCCAGCCCGGCACCAGCGAACGCGCCAGCGTCTTGCCGGTGGCGATGGTCAGCGTGGCGGCATCGGCATGGTGGCTGGCGCGCAGCGCCACGCGCGCCTGCTCCAGCGTGGCCAGGGCCTCCTGCGCCGCTTCGAGGAACTGCCGCCCCTCGGCGGTGAGCCGCACCGGGAAGGCGCCGCGGTCGATCAACGGCGCGCCCGCCCACACCTCCAGCGCCTGGATGCGGCGGCCGAAGGCCGGCGGCGTGACGTTGCGCAGCTCGGCGGCGCGCGCGAGGCTGCCGGCCTGGGCGAGGCAGACGAAGTCTTCGAGCCAATGGATGTGCATGAGACGCGCCCCGCGCCGCGGCGCGGGTTGTGGGCTGGCATGGGAGAACGGGCCGGTCCATTGTAGCGGCGCCGCCACGGCGCTCGCGGTAGAATTTTCCACATGGCCCTCTTCAAGCGCAGCTCCCCGCAACCGCCCGCCAGCCCGGCCGCCGCGCAAGACGGCAAGGCCGGCGGCCCGCCGGCAGCCGAGTACACCATCGACGAACTGGCGCGCGCCGCCGGCACCACCGTGCGCAATGTGCGTTCCTACCAGGACCGCGGCCTGATCGACCCGCCCGAACGGCGCGGCCGCGTCGGCATCTACACCCAGGCCCACCTGGGCCGGCTCAAGCTGATCAACCATCTGCTGGCACGCGGCTACACGCTGGCCAACATCATGGAGCTGCTCAAGGCCATCGTCGAAGGCCACGACCTGCGCTCCATCCTCGGCCTCGAATCGGCCATCGCCAGTCCCTGGTCCAACGAAACGCCACGGCACTACTCGCCCCTGGCGCTGGCGCGGCTGTTCGGCCGCTCGGTCTCGCGCCCGGCGCAGGCCAAGGCCATCGCCCTCGGCCTGCTCGAACCCGACGGCCTCGGCTACCTCGCGCGCAGCCCGCGCGTGCTGCAGGCCGGCGCCGAGATCGCGCGCGCGGGCTTCCCGCTGGAAGAAGTGCTGGGCATCATCGAACACGCACGCAGCCACTTCGAAGCGGTATCGGACCGCCTCGTCGCCATGGTGGTAGGCGAACTCGACCGCTTCGGCGAAGGCAAGCTGCCGCCGCCGCAGGATGTGCCGCGGCTGGTCGACATCCTATGGCGCATCCGGCCGCTGGCGATGGCAGCGGTGGAGGCGGAGATGATGCGGGCGCTGGAGCAGTCGGCCAATAAGTACCTGGGGGATCGGGTGGCGGCGATTATTGAGCATTTGCATGATGGGGATGGGGAGGGTGGCGGTTCGAGCGGTGGTGGTGGTACGCCTGCGGCGTAGGCGGGCGGCTGCGCGTTCCGATGCACTGAAACCTCGCGCCTTGGTGTTGGCGATCGTGATCTGCGGAGCAACGGCTTGTTTCTTCGCCAGTGAATGGATGCCTTGGCGCTTGGATTTGAGCGATATCGGTGTGCGAGGCAACGGCCTGTTTCGACTCCCCTGCGGGGAGCCGACCTACTTTCTTGGTCTTGCCCAAGAAAGTAGGCAAAGAAGGCGCGCCGGGTGCGGCTCAACACCCCCTCGCGTGCTGAGGCAAAGAGCGGCCGGGCCCCAACTCGGATCGCCTTAAGGCGATCCTCAGACAGGGGGCCCTCTTTTCCGCTCTTTGCCTCAGCACGCGAGGCGCCGCACACGGCAGGGAAAAGATGCCACGCCTCGCTTCGCTTCGGGTGGGCGGTGTTCGGCCAGCTCGCTGGCCGAACACAAAGACTCAGCAGACCAAGTCATCTCGCAAAAGCGAGCCCAATCGCATACCGATGGTTTGGCCTTTCCCTCCCGTGTGCGGCGCCTCGCGAATGGGCCCCGGCCGCCGATGAAGCCCGTCCGCTGTCTGAGCGGCCGCAGGCCGCGAGTTCGGACGGGCGCGGCGGCCGGGGCTAATTCGCGAGGGGGGGTCGCCGCACCCGGGTCGCCTTTCTTTGCTTACTTTCTTTGGCGAGACAAAGAAAGTGAGTCGGCTCCCCCGCAGGGGGAGTCGAAACAGGCCGTTGACCCGCACACCGACACCGCCCAAGCCAACACGACACCGCACCACACCAACGGCAACGGCACTCCTACATCTCCACCATCTCAAAATCCCCCTTCCTGACCCCACACTCAGGACAACTCCAGGATTCCGGCACCGCCTGCCAAGGCGTCCCAGCCACGATGCCGTGCTCAGGCATCCCCGCGGCTTCGTCGTAGACGAAGCCGCAGATCCTGCATTGCCACACCGTCATGCCGCCCTCACCGAAGGCGCCCTGGTGGAAGCCCCATGGCGGATCGCATTGGCCTCGATCTCGGCGATCAGCGGGTCGATGCGCGCCAGTTGGGCACGGTTGTCGTCGTCCCACGGATGGAAGCCCGGCCGGAAGTAATCGAACCATTCGGGAATCATCTTGCGCAGCACGCCGGGCGAGCCCCACAGGAAGTGCATCACGCGGCCGAAGCCGAGCAGCTTGTGCTTGCACTGCTTGTCCGCCATCACCAGCCGCACGTGGAAGACGAACACCATGGCCCAGAAGGTGACGGTGGTGGTCAGCATGGTGAAGGTGCGCAGGAAATAGCGGTAGGGACCGGGCTTGATCACCGCGTTCCAGACGTCGTAGGCCACCGCCTTGTGCTCAGTCTCTTCGAGTGCGTGCCAGGTCCACACCTGCCGGTAGCCGGGCTCGGAGCCGCCCAGGTGCCGTTCGTCGGCGAGCAGGCCGCCGGCCAGCATGGCGGTGTAGTGTTCGAGCGCGATGGTATGCGCGAGCTGCCAGGACTTCGGCAGGATCTTGCGCAGCAGGTCGAGCAGCTTCCACACCATGCCGTCCAGGCGCGAGGCGGGCAGGCCGGCGTCGTCCATCAGCTTGTTGTAGAGCATGTGCTCGCGCGTGTGCATCGCTTCCTGGCCGATGAATCCGGCGATGGCGCGCTTGAGCTCGGGGTCGTCGACCTGGTCGCGGTAGTTGCGCACGCTGTCCATGAAGAAGCGCTCGCCTGCCGGGAAGAAGATCGACAGCGCGTTGACGAAGTGGGTCACGTGCGGGCCCAGCCGGTGCCAGTCGCCGATGCGCTCGGGCGGCAGGTGGGGATGCACGTCGCGGCGGATTGGCATCATGAGGGTTCTCCTGTCGTTTCGGTTGCGCCCGCCGTGGCCGGCGTGGCGTCTGCTGCGGGGGCCGCCCGGCGGGCGGCCGCGGTCTTGCCCGCGAGGAAGGCCAGCAGGTCGGCGCCGACGCGCCGCGGGTCCTCCTCCATCGGGATGTGCCCGAGCCCGGCATAGCGCACCAGGGTGGCATCGGGTATCTGCGCGGCGAAGGCTTGCGCGTGCGCGGGCGGTATCCAGCGGTCGCGCTCGCCCCACAGCACCAGGGTGGGTGAGCCGATGCGCGCCAACCGCGCGGTGTCGAGGGCGTCGAAGTCGAGCCGGGGCACCATGCGGCCGATCGCTTCGCGCGCGCCTTCCGCGTAGAAGAAATCGACGTAGCGCCGGAAGGTGGCCTCCGGCACGCGCCGCGCGTTGCCGTACACGTCGCGCGTGGCGGCGCGGATGATGCACTCGGGCAGCACCCACGGCGCCGACCAGCGCACCGGCGCGTGGTTGAACAGGCCGATGTAGATCGGCAGCTTCATCGGGAAGCCGGCGGCGTCGATCAGCACCAGCTTGTCGACCCGGTGCGGATGGCGCGCGGCCAGGTCCCAGGCGATCAGGCCGCCCAGCGAGTTGCCGATCACGCTGGCGCGCGGCAGCTTGAGCGCGGCGAAGAAGGCGTCGATGAAGGCGCGGTAGCGATCGACGTCCATGGTCACGATGCGCCCGCGCGTGTCGCGCAGCGGGCCGGTCAGGCCGAAGGGCGGCAGGTCGAGGCGCAGCACGCGGTAGCGTGCGGTGAGCGCCGGCATCACCCCTTCCCAGGTGTGCAGCGAGGCGCCGAAGCCGTGGATCAGCACCAGCGGCTCGCCGTCGGCCGGGCCTTCTTCGGTGTAGTGCACCAGCGTGTCCATGACCGGCAGCCAGCGCGAGGCGGGCAGGGCGTAGCGGCGGGCCAGCGTCTCGCGCGCGAGGCTGAACAGGCCGACACGGCCCTGGCCGAACCAGCGCGCCAGCGCTCCGGGCGGCGCCGCCAGCGCGTCGGACGGCGCGGCCGGGCGGGCGAGGGCGGCGCGGCTCATGCGCGCTCTCCGCGCTGCGCCGCCGCGGCCGTGCCCGGCGCCGATGCGTCGCCGACCTGGCGCGTGCGGCGCGTCTCGCGCACCACCAGCGCCTGATAGGCGGCCGGCAGCAGGCGGGCCATCGCGTCGGCGGCATAGGCATCGGGCCCGATCAGCACGCGCCGGCGGTTATGCCGCACGCCTTGCAGGATCACGCGCGCGGCCGTGTCGGGCGAGGTGATGAAGAACTTCTCGAACTGCTCGCGTCCCTGCTGCGCGTCGCGCACCAGGAAGCCGTTCAGGTTGGACGAGACCCGGCTGGCCTGTGCGATATTGGTCTTGATGCCGCCGGGGTGCACGGTGGTGGCCGACACGCCGCAGTGCATCAGGTCCAGCTCCTGGCGCAGCGCTTCGGTAAAGCCGCGCACCGCGTACTTGCTGGCGTTGTAGGCCCCCATGCCGGGCTGGGCGAAGATGCCGAAGATGCTGGAGGTGTTGACCACGTGCCCTTCGCCGCTGGCCTTCAGGTAGGGCAGGAAGGCCTTGGTGCCGTGGACCACGCCCCAGAAGTTGATGCCCATGATCCATTCCAGGTCGTCGTAGTCCATGCCCTCGATGGTGCTCGACAGCGCCACGCCGGCGTTGTTGAAGATCAGGTTGGCACGGCCGTGCACACGCACCGTCTCTTCGGCCCAGGCATAGACGGCGGCGCGGTCGGCCACGTCGACGCAGTGCTGGCTGACCGGCAGCCCGGGCGCCGCGCGCGCCACCTCGCCGACGGTCTGGGCCAGCCCGCTCTCGTTGCGGTCCGACAGGGCCAGGTGGCAGCCCTCGCGCGCCAGCGCCAGCGCCAGCGCGCGGCCGATGCCCGAGCCGGCGCCGGTGATGGCGGCGACCTTGTTGCGGAAGTCCTTCATGACGGGTCTCCTGGTTCTTGTCAGTGTTGGGTCTGGATCGGGTCCGGATCGGGTTCGTGCCCCCGGCACGGCTGCGCATGGCGCGGCCGCGGCGAGTGCGATGTGTGGCAATGTGTGGCGATGGGTGGCGATGTGGTGACGCGTGGCGGGCTGCGAAAGCGGCGCTCCTCCCCCCGGGCGGCCTCAGGCGCCCTGCACCTGCGCCGCGCCCGCATGCCGCTCCTCGCCCGGGCGCACGGCGCTGCGCCGCTGCGGCAGGGTGTGGTAGTCGGCCAGGCGGAAGGTGGCGGTGGCGCGGCGGAACTGCCAGGTGAAGCCTGGCCACAGCGTGGTGTTGCGCCCGGTCCTGGGATCGAGGTACCAGCTGGCGCAGCCGCCGGCCGACCACACCGCGTGGCCGAGCCGCGCCTGCAGGCCGTCGTTGAAGTCGCGCTGCACCTCGGCACGCACGTCGACAGCGTGCACGTGGCCCGCCCGCATGCGCTGCAGGGCATCGAGGATGTAGGCGACCTGCGACTCGATCATGAACACCATCGAGCTGTGCCCCAGTCCGGTATTGGGGCCCACCACCATGAAGAAATTGGGGAAGCCCGCCACCGTGGTACCGAGATAGGCCTGCGCGCCGTCGCGCCAGGCATCGAGGATGTCGACGCCGTCGCGGCCGAGGATGACGCCGCGCGGGATCGGGTCGGTGGCGTGGAAGCCCGTGCCGAAGATGATGCAGTCGGTCTCGCGGCGCGTGCCGTCGGCCAGCACGATGGCGTCGGGCTCGACGCGTGCGATGCCGGTGCTCACCACGTCGACGTTGGCGCGCGTCAGCGCCGGGTAGTAGTCGTTGGAGATCAGCACGCGCTTGCAGCCGATGGTGTAGTCGGGCGTGAGCCTGGCGCGCAGCGCGGCATCGGGCACCTGGCGCTGGATATGGCGCCGGGCCACGCGCTCGACCAGCTTCATCAGCCCGGGATGCACCACGAAGCCGAGCACGCGAGATTCCAGCGCCCAGTAGATGCCGGTGCGCACGAGCTTCTGCGTGAACGGCAGGTGGCGGAACAGCCAGCGCTCGGCCGCCGTCACGCGGCGGTCCGGCTTGGGCATGATCCACGGCGGCGTGCGCTGGTAGAGATCGAGGTGGCCCGCGCGCGGTGCCACCTGCGGCACGAACTGGATGGCGCTGGCGCCGGTGCCGATCACGGCCACGCGCTTGCCGCGGAAGTCGTAGCCGTGGTTCCAGTGCTGCGAGTGGAAGGCCTCGCCTGCGAAGCTGTCCAGGCCCGGAATGCGCGGGTAGGCCGGGCGGCTCAGCCCGCCCATGCCCGATACCAGCACGCGCGCGCTGAGGCGGCGCCCATCGGCCATCTCCAGGCGCCAGCAGGCGCCGGCCTCGTCCCAGGCGGCACGGCGCAGCTCATGCGACAGGCGCAGGTGCGGGCGCAGGCCGAAGCGGTCGGCGCAGTGCTCCAGGTAGGCGCGGATCTCCGGCTGCGTGGAGAACATGCGCGACCAGCCCGGGTTGGGCGCGAAGGAGAAGGAGTAGAGGTGGGACTGCACATCGCAGGCGCAGCCGGGATAGTGGTTGTCGCGCCAGGTGCCGCCGACCGCGTCGGCCTTCTCGAGGATGGCGAAATCGTGCTGGCCGCTCTGCTTGAGGCGGATCGCCATGGCCAGGCCGGCGAAACCACTGCCGACGATGGCGATGTCGATGTGCTCGCTGCCGGCGGCCGCCGGCACGCTGTCGATCGGGAAGTCCACGCGGGGGGCATTCATGGGCGCTCCTCGTGCCGCGCCGCCCCGGTCGCCTGGCCGCCGCTAGGGCGGATGAGACGGGAACGGCTTTGCAACACTGTTTATTGTGACATTGATTAATGTCATCGTAGGTAGCCGCCCAGGTCGGGTCAATGCCGTGATTTGAAGGATTACTCTATTTTTCGCTCTTTTCCAGAGTCGTTCGCATCACATTAAACGCCGTTCGTGCGTGATGAGGCGCCTCTGGCGGGGCATGGCCCCGTGCGTTTGAAACCGGAACGCTGGCTTGGAATTTTTCTTGCGGCGATGCAGCAATGTCGCATTGCCGTGTCAGTGCCGGCCCGCTTTCAGTCGCGCGCGCCGAGAACGTGATGCTGGCGCCATGCCGTCGGCGTCTGCTGCGTCCAGCGTTTGAATGCGTGGGTGAACGCGCTCTGTTCGGAGAAGCCGAGCTGCATCGCGAGCTGCGCCAGCGGCATGGCGGGATCGGCCAGGTACTGCACGGCCAGGGCATGGCGCTCGCCGTCCACCAGGATGCTGTAGCTGAGGCCGCGCGCCTGCAGCCGGCGCTGCAACGTGCGCACCGGCAGCCGCAGGCAGGCCGCGGCGGCCGCCAGGGTGGGCTCGCCCTGGGCCAGCGCGCCGCGCACGAAAGCGCGCATGCGCGCGATCTCGTCGCTGCCGGCATCGGCGGCGGCGTGCTGGCGCAGCTGGGCGTCGGCGATGCGCGTCATCTGCGCCTGCATCTCGGCGTCGGCCTGCAGCGAGGGCCGCGCCAGCAGCGCGGCATCGAGCTGCATGGCGTGCCGGTCGGCGCCGAACACCACCGGGCAGCCGAACACGCGTTCGTGCTCGCGCACATCGGGCGGGGCGGCGTGCGGGAACAACACCAGGCGTGCATGCACGCTATCGCCCAGCAGCCATTGTGCGAAAACGCTCCAGGTGGCCATGTGCAGTTCGTGCGCGTGGCGCGACAGCGGGCCGTGCAGCGGCGCCCAGCGCATTTCCCCGCCCTCGGCGCTCTCCACCAGCCGCGTGCGGCCGATGTCGTTGGCGAGCGCCTCATAGCGGATGCCTTGCAGGACGGCCTCGCGCACGGTCGGCGTGGTCAGCACCACGTAGCCCATCTCGGCGTAGTGGCGCGGGCGGAACTGCGCGCCCGCATGCAGGCCGACATGGGGATCGCCGGTGCGGGCCTCGAGCCAGTCGAGCAGGGCCAGGTAGCGTGCGCAGGGCACGCGCGCAGCGGGCAGCGCCAGCGCCTGCCCGTCGATGCCCGCCGCGGCGAGCTGCTCGGCGGTGGAAACGCCCTCGGCCTCGCCATAGTCGAGCACGGTGCGCAGATAGGCGGCCGACACCGTGCCGCCGCTCGCGGCAGCGCCGCTGTCGGGGAAGGCCGCCCCGCCTGGCCTTGCGTTGGCGCGTGGCATCAAATCACCTGTCATCGGGAATCAAGACCGGGAGCCGATCTTTATCCAAACTCCGGCGAGCGTCAATGCGGGGCCGCCGCAGGTTCCGCCGTGCCGCCGCAGGACGCACAGTCCGCATCAGTCGAAGCAGAAAGAAAGCGTGCAGCCGGCCACCGCCGGCCTGCGCCGATGACGCCACAGGAGACAACCATGCCAACCCCTTCGCCCGCGCGGCGCGGTGCCGGGCCGGCCGCCGCCGGCCACCCTGGCGCCGCCGGCCTCGCAGCCACCGCCGCCGGCCTGTCGCGCCGCGGCTTCCTCAAGGTCGGCTTCGGCTTTTCCGCCGCGCTGGCCTGTGCCTCGCTGCTGCCGGCACTGTCGGGCTGCGCGCCGTCCAGCACGACGGCGGCGCCCGGCCTGGCCTTCCTGCGCGAGACCGACACGGCGCTGTTCCGCGCGCTGCTCGGCGCCGTAGTCAGCGAACTGTCCGCCCTCGACGCCAAGACGCGCGAGGCGCGCCTGCAGCTCGCGCTGTCCAATATCGACCGCACCTGCGCGGCCATGGGCAGCCATGCCCAGGGCGAGCTGCGCAAGCTGCTCGGCCTGCTCGACAACCGCGCGCTGCGCTGGGCGCTGACCGGCGTCGGCAGCGACTGGGCGGATGCGGACAACGCGCGCGTGCAGGATTTCCTCGCACGCTGGCGCGCCAGCCGCTTCGCCACGCTCAACGCGGGCGCGGTGGTGCTGGTCAAGCTCTCCAGCGTCGCTTACTTCGTCACGCCGGCTGCCTGGAGCGGTAGCGGCTATCCCGGTCCCAACGCCGCGGTCTACCGCGCCATCCACGCCTGATCCCGCCATGCCCATCGACGATCTCTACACGGCCGGCATCGCCTCCGGCTGGCAGGTGCACGACGCCTCCACCTTCACCGCCCCGCGCCACTTCGAGGCGGACGTGGCCATCATCGGCAGCGGCGCCGGCGGCGGCGTGACCGCCGAGACCCTCAGCGCCGCCGGCCTGCGCGTGGTGCTGCTGGAGGAGGGCGCGCTGCGCACCTCGGACAGCTTCCGCGACATGGACGAGGGGCGCGCCTACCGCGAGCTGTACCAGGAGGCAGCCGGGCGCGCCACCTCCGATGGCGCCATCGCCATCCTGCAGGGCCGCTCGGTCGGCGGCAGCACCACGGTCAATTGGTCGTCGAGCTTCCGCACGCCGCCGCAGACGCTGGCGCACTGGGCCGAGCAGCATGCGGTCAGCGGCCACTCCGCGCAGGACATGGCGCCCTGGTTCGCGCGCATGGAGGAGCGCCTGGGCGTGGCACCCTGGGCCATGGCGCCCAACGCCAACAATGACGTGCTGCGCCGCGGCTGCGAGCAGCTCGGCTGGGAATGGCACGTGATTCCGCGCAATGTGAAGGGCTGCTGGAATTCGGGCTACTGCGGCCTGGGCTGCCCGGTCAATGCCAAGCAGTCGATGCTGGTCTCGACCATCCCGGCGGCGCTGGCCAAGGGCGCCACCCTGGTCCACCGCGTGCGCGTGCGCGCGCTGCAGCACGACGGCAAGCGCGTGCAGGGGCTGGCCGGCGCGGCGCTCGGCGCCGACGGGGTCACGCCGACCGGCGTCACCGTCACCGTCAAGGCCCGCCACTACGTCGCCGCCGGCGGTGCCATCAACACGCCCGCGCTGCTGCTGCGCTCGGGCGCGCCGGACCCGCACGAGCGGCTGGGACAGCGCACCTTTATCCATCCGGTGAATCTCAGCATCGCACAGATGCCAGATCGCATCGATCCCTTTTATGGCGCACCGCAGTCGATCGCCTCCGACCATTTCCAGTGGAAGGACGGCGCGACCGGGCCGGCCGGCTACAAGCTGGAGGTGCCGCCGCTGTTCCCCGGCATCAGCGCCGGCGTCTTCAATGCGATCGGCGAACCGCTGCGGCACGACATGGCGGCGCTGCCGAACACCAGCGCGATGCTGGCGCTGCTGCGCGACGGCTTCGTGCCGCAGAGCGCAGGCGGGCGCGTGCGCGTGGCGGCCGACGGCAGCCCCATCCTCGACTACGAGGTCAGCGACTACCTGTGGGACGGCGTGCGCCGCGCCTGGCTGTCGATGGCCGAGGCCCAGTTCGCCGGCGGCGCGGCGCGCGTGCGGCCGGCCCACCTCGACGCACCCTACTACACGAGCTGGGCCGAGGCCCGGCAGGCCATTCCCGCGCTGCCGCTGAAGGCCTTCCGCGCCGCGCTGTTCAGCGCGCATCTGATGGGCGGCTGCGGCATGAGCGACGACCCGCGCCAGGGCGTGGTGGACAGCCACGGCAGCCATCACCAGCTGGGCAACCTGTCGGTCTTCGACGGATCGGCATTCCCCACCAGTATCGGGGCCAATCCGCAGTTGTCAGTGTTCGCGCTGACGGCGCAGAATGCCCATGCGCTGGTGCAGCGGCTGGCCGCGTAGCAATGCCCGGGGCCGCCCGGAGCGCCGTGCCACGCGCCGGCGCAGAGGCCGCAGCGGCCGCCGGGCCGTGTGCCGCGGTCCTTGGCGGCATCCGCCGGTGCACCGCGAAGCCTAGAAGGATTCTTCGAATTTCGGGCTTGTGAAACGCTCGATTGCGTCGCTAGGCTTCGTACAACTGTTTCAAGCATCCGTTCGCCGACAAGAGCATGGAGCGGGACAGTTGCAGTGTTTGTTGCTTGGGGTTCACGCAGCACAAGCAGAGAGACGCCCCCCATGAAGACCGGGAGAAGCACGGCGGGAGACACCAAGGCTCGGATACTGGATGCCACCGAGCGCTTGTTCATCGAAGTCGGTTACGAAGGCACCTCACTACGGCAGGTCACGTCGCGCGCGATCGTCAACCTGGCCGCCGTCAACTACCATTTCCGCAGCAAGGACATCATGATGCAGGCGGTGCTGAGCCGCCGCCTCGATCCGCTCAACGCGCGGCGGCTGGCCCTGCTCGACGCCTGCGAGGCCAGCTGGCCCGGCGAGCAGATCCGCTGCGAGCACGTGATGGGCGCGCTGTTCGTGCCCGCGCTGCAGATGGCGCGCGAGCCCGGCATCGGCGGGCCGGCCTTCCTGCGCCTGCTGGGCCGGGTCTACTCGGATACCTCGCCCTTCATCCAGTCCTACCTGATGGGGCACTACGCCCCGGTGTTCGGCCGCTTCTTCGACGCCTTCGCACGGGCCCTGCCCGAGCTGCCGCGCCAGGAACTCGGCTGGCGCCTGCACTTCGCCCTCAAGGCGCTCGCCGGCGTGCTGGCCGGCGACGACCTGGGCAACCTGATGCCCGCCTTCACGCAGGGCAAGACCATGAGCGACGCGCATGTGCTGGCCCAGCTCAGCGCGATGGTCGTGGCTGCGCTGAAGGCTCCCGCGCCGGCCGAGCAGCAGCTCGGCGCGCTGCACGCGGTGTTCGAGATCGGCGAGCGCCAGCACGCCGACGAGAGCGCGCGGCAGCCGGCGCAGCCTGAAGGGTCGGCGCCATCCCAGCCGTCCACCAGGGCCGCGGCCGAGCCCGCGCGGCGCGTGCGCACCAGCACGCGCAGCGAGGGAGCCGCGCGCGCCGCCGTGACGAGCCTGCCGGTACGCGGCAGCTCGCGCGAGCGGCCACCGCCGTTCCCGAGCAATCCGCTCGACGACTGGATGCGCACGCGCTCCAGGAACTAGGGCCGCCACGGCGGCAGCGTCCGCGCCGCCTCGCCGGCCCGTCTTCCCCAACCGCAATCCGACTGCGTTGGCGCCGCGCGCCAGGCGCACGGGCGCTTGCCGCCCGCTGTCGCCCCGCTGTCGCCCGACGGCGGCCTGCATCGCCCGAAGCTGCACCGTAGTGGCCGCAGAAGCCGAAGCCGAAGCCGAAGCCGAAGCCGAAGCCGAAGCCGAAGTCGAAGCCGAAGCCGAAGCAGGACGCACCAAGACACAGGAGACTTCAGATGAGACCGTTGTTCATCGCCGCCGCCATCGGCTGCGCCCTGGGCCTGATGGCCGCCCCGCTGGCCGTGCCGCCCGCGGCCTTCGCCCAGCCGGCGCCCGCCGCCACAGCCGCCACAGCCGCCGCTGCGCCCGCTGCCGCGCCGGCGCAGGGCACCCCCTACGATGGCCTGCCCGCCGGCCAGCAGGCGAGCCTGTTCTCGCGCCAGGTCGCCAGCGGCGAGCTGCGCAAGCTCGACGACGCCCAGCTGCTCGCGACCTTCCACGCACTGCAGCCCGGGACCCTGCTGCTGTGGGCACGCGCCGAGATGAACCGCTATCCGGAATACGAATACTGGATGAGCCGCCAGGAGCGGCTCAACGGCCAGTGGCAGGAGCAGCCCGCGCGCATGATGATCCGCTACCGCCACCAGCCGCGCCAGCTGTACGCGAAGTGGCTGCCCGGCGGCGCGCAGGCCGGCCAGGAGATCGTCTACGACGAGACCAGGCGCAAGGACGAGATGTACGGCCATCTCGGCGGGCTGATGAGCTTCGCCTCGATGTGGATCGCGCTCGACGGCTCGCTGGCGCGCGGCCAGTCCAACCATACCGTGCGCGACCTCGGCTTCCAGTTCGTGCTGTCCATGCTCGAGCGCGACGCCCGCTCGCTGCGCACCGCGGGCCTGAGCGAGAAATACAGCCGCGTGGACATCGTGCAGGAGCAGGGCACGCGCATGGTGGCGCTGACCTGGGACCTGCCGGCCGGCGCGCCGGCCTACTACGCCAAGAAGGTGCAGCTGATGCTGGACCTGCGCAATCCCTGGCCGCGCGTGGAAACCGCGTGGAACGAGAACGGCGAGATGGTCGAGAAGATCGTCTTCGAGAAAGCCGTGCGCAAGACCTTCGACGCCGCGGCCTTCGATCCGGCCAACAGCGAGTACCGCTTCTGAACCGGACCGCCGCGCGGCAGCGGCGGCCATTCAAACGGAGGCAACGGGCCGGCGCGCGCTGCGTTTGAACAGCGGGCGCGCGGTGCCTCCGGCGCCGGCCTGCGGCAAGCCTCGCGCCGCGTGCCGTGCGCCGACCCGATGTTTGGAACGCGCGCTCTGTTGACGCTGCATTGAGGCGGCGGCGAGAGTCGCCGCACACCAGGCGGCCGCGCAGACGGCAGGACAGCCCGTTCCGTACCGAACGCCTGGAACCTAGAGGAGAGGAGACCCATACCATGCAGCGCGACACGAATCCGCAGCACCGTTCCGCATCCACCATCGCCACGCCGGGTGCCGCCAGGCACGGGCTGGCCGCACGCGCCGCCGCCCTGCTGGCGGCCGCCGCGCTGTGCGCCTGCGGCGGCGGCGGCGATGGCGGTGGCGGCAGCACCGCCGCATCCGGCAGCAGCGGCAGCAATGGCGGCACGAGCACCGCCGCCACCACGCAGGACCGGCTGTGCCCGGCCGCGATCGACTACTCCACGCCCTATATCGGCGGCAGCGGCGCGGGCGAACTGGTCAAGGTGCAGCTCGACACCGCCAGGATGACCTGGCAGGTCACCTTCCTCGACTCGTCGGTGCCGCGCAAGACCGGCACCGTGCAGCCATCGCGCAGCGATACCAGCAGCGGCTCCAACGTGATGTCCGGCACGCTGTCCCAGGAGACCGGACTGCCCACCGACAAGCTCAACCAGTGCGCCTTCCGCCTCAACGGCGCCAGCCTCGACGCTTCGAAGCCGGCCCGCATGTTCGTCGGCATGGGCGTGGCGGGCGGCACCATTCCCGGCGCGCGCATCCAGTACACCGGCCTGCCGGGCACCGTGAACGTGCCCGACACCACCTTCAACTACTTCCAGTTCATCGGTTTCACGCAGACCGAGACCGACCTGTCCAAGGTGGCCGGCTACTACAACGGCCTGGGCTTCCACGAAGTGCCGTCGCAGAACTTCAAGCAGGTCAGCCAGGACTACACGATGGCGCTCGCCTCCAACGGCTCGTTCTCCGTGTGCCAGAACGCCACCGGTACCTGCTCGCAGCGCGGCAACAACTTCGTGGCGCAGGCGGCCAGCGGCACCCTGCTGTCGAACAACTACGCCGGCGAGGTGTCGCCTTCGATCGGCACCGTGCAGGGGCGCGCCTACCTGATCGTGGGCAAGCTGCGCGGCCAGCTGGTGCCGGTCATGATCCGCGTCGGCTATGCCAACGACAATCTGTCGGGCAGCCTGCTCGGCGGCGGCCCGTTCGGCGCCGACGACGAGATCGGCATCGGCATGATGGCACCGGCATCGCGCATCGGGGTGGGCTCGGTCAACGGCGAGTACGTGGGCGTCGACAGCAACTTCGCCTACCGCACCACCGCGCTGGTCGATGCCGCGGCGACCATGCTCGACCCGTTCCAGGCCTCGAATGCCTCGCTGGCGACTCCCTACACGCTCAACTACACGCAGACGGTGGCGGGCGTGGTCACCACCACGCGCCGCGACGCCGCCGCCGGCAGCGGCCCCTTCGGCAAGCTGGTCTTCACCGGGGGCGTGTTCGGTTTCCTCGAGGCGCAGAGCAGCGGCCCCTACTTCACCATCGGCGCCTTCGTGCAATGAGAGCGCGGGCGGCGCCACGCCGCCCGCCGGCCTGACGACAACAGAAAACGACAGAAAGCCTGAACCACGCTTCACGCGGGAGACAAGACCATGAAGAACATCCGACGCCTCGCCCTGAACTGCCTGCTCGCCGGCCTGGCCGCCTGCGCCGCCATTCCCGCCGCCTTCGCCCAGAAGGCCGGCGACAACGTGGTATCGGCCGGCTGGTTCTACATCAACACGCGCGGCACCAGCGGCCCGCTGACCACCAGCCTGGCCGACACGCCGATCAACTATCCGCTCGGCCTGCCCAGCACCTTCAGCGCCCCGGGCAGCGGCATCTCCAGCTCGAACGCCAATACGCTGGGCCTGACCTTCAGCCACTTCTTCACCGACCACATCGCGGTGACGGGGGTGGGCGGCATCCCGCCCGAGTTCAAGCTGTACGGCCACGGCGAGCTGATCCCGCCGGGACCGGCCGGCGCGCTCGGCCGCCAGAGCCTGGGCGACCCCTCGCTCAACCCGATCGTCACCAAGGCGCGCCAGTGGAGCCCGGCGGCGATGGTGCAGTACCACTTCCTCGAGCCGACCTCGAAGTTCCGCCCCTTCCTGGGCCTGGGCGTGTCGTACAACTTCTTCACCAACATCACGGTGAACCCGGCCTTCGCCAGTTCGGTCAACAACAACCTCGGCGCCATCCTGGCAGCCGGCGCCGGCATCCCCGGCCCGACCTCGGTGGAAGCCAGCGCATCGCCCTCGTGGGCGCCGATCTTCAATATCGGCGGCACCTACAACTTCACCGAACACTGGGGCCTGACCGCGGCGCTGACCTATATCCCGCTGAAGACGGATTCGACCATGACCATCAAGGCCTCGAACGGCACCATCCTGTCGTCCTCGACCACGCGCCTGGAACCGAACCCGCTGATCGTCTTCGTGGCCGCCTCCTACAAGTTCTGAGCGGCTCCGGCCTGCCTCAGCCGCGCATGGCGGCCGCGCGCGCCAGCAGCAGTTCCCGCTCGCGCGCGTTGCCGGCCAGCGCGGCCGCACGTTCGAACTCGGCACGGGCTTCGGCCTCGCGGCCCAGCTTGGCGAGCAGGTCGCCGCGCACGCTCGGCAGCCACTGGTAGGCCTGCAGCGACTTGTCGCCGCACAGGGTGTCGACGATCTCCAGCGCCGCCTGCGGCCCTTCGGCCATGCCGACCGCCACCGCGCGGTTGAGCTCCACCACCGGCGAGGGTGCCACGCGCCCCAGCAAGCCATAGAGCGCGGCGATCCGGGCCCAGTCGGTCTGCGCCGCGCTGGCCGCGCGCGCGTGGCAGGCGGCGATGGCGGCCTGCAGCTGGTAGCGCCCCGGGCCATCCTCCTGCGCCGCCGCCAGCGCCTCGGCATGTGCCAGCGCTGCCAGCCCGCGCTGGATCTGCACGCGGTCCCAGCGCGCGCGGTCCTGCTCGGCGAGCAGCACCGGACGCCCCGCATCATCGGTGCGCGCCGCCGCGCGCGAAGCCTGCAGCTCCATCAGCGCCAGCAGGCCGTGCACCTCGGCGCGCTGCGGCGCCAGCGCCGCCAGCATATGGCCCAGCCGCAGCGCCTCCGCGGTCAGGTCAGGCCGCATCCAGTGGCTGCCGGCAGTGGCGGTGTAGCCCTCGTTGTAGATCAGGTAGATCACCTCCAGCACCGAGGCCAGGCGCTCGCCCAGCGCTGCCGCCGGCGGCAGCGCGAACGGCACGCGCGCCTCGGACAGCGTGCGCTTGGCGCGCACGATGCGCTGCGCGACGGTGGCCTCCGGCACCAGCCCGGCGCGCGCGATCTCCGCCGTGCTCAGCCCGGCCACCACTTTCAGGGTCAGCGCCACGCGCGATGCGGCGGGCAGCAGCGGATGACAGGCGGTGAAGATGAGACGCAGCACGTCGTCGCCGATCGGGTCCGCGCGCGCGGCATCGAGCGCATCGACGAAATCGGGCACGATCGCGGCCTGCTGCGCCTCCAGTTCCTGCCCGAGCTGTTCCAGCCTGGCCGCGCGCATCTTGCCGTGGCGCAGCTGGTCGAGCGCGCGGTGCCTGGCGGCGGCCATCAGCCAGGCACCGGGATTGTCCGGCAGGCCGTCCGCCGGCCAGTGTTCCAGCGCGGCGACCAGCGCATCCTGCGCCAGCTCCTCGGCCAGGCCGAGATCGCGCACCAGGCGCGCCAGCGCCCCGACGATGCGGGCCGATTCCTCGCGCCAGACCGTGGCGACGGCACGCCGTACCGCCTCGCGCGCGGCGCTTGCCTGCGGCGCATGGCCGTCCGGACTGCCGCTCATGGCGCGTCGGGGCCGGACGGTTCGGGCATCGGTAGGAGGGTCGGCATGACGGAAGTCTCCGGTGATCTGTCCGCCACGCTGGCGGGTGCTGGAGGATCGTGGTGCCGCAAGCGGGGCGCCGCGATGGTCCTGCCATGATGACCATGATGATAGCCGCCCGGTATGGGGGGGTAGGGTACGGCGCGGTGGCGTGGTGGCGCGCCGGAAAAAAAAGGGCGGAGCGCTCGCGCGCTCCGCCCAGCCTGGTTGCACGGCCCGCGCTGCGGGCCGCGCCGTCTTGCCTGTGACTTGCTGCCTGTTGCTTATTGCGTGGCGGTGCCGGCCTGCGGCGCCGGCGCGGCGGCCACCGTGCCCGTCTCCACCAGGCCGCCGCCCAGCGCGCGATACAGGTCGATGGCATTGTTCAGGCGCAGTTGCCGCGCCTGCACCAGTGCCTGCTCCGCGGTGAACAG
This sequence comes from Cupriavidus malaysiensis, assembly GCF_001854325.1. Lineage (NCBI taxonomy): Bacteria > Pseudomonadati > Pseudomonadota > Betaproteobacteria > Burkholderiales > Burkholderiaceae > Cupriavidus > Cupriavidus malaysiensis. The sequence goes on along the minus strand of NZ_CP017754.1, from coordinate 265,271 downwards.
CTGGCGCTGCGCGTCGAGCCGGTCCAGCTCGCTCGACACACCGTTCTTGAAGCGCATGGTCGACAGCTCGTAGCGTGCCGCCTCGGCCTCGCGCACCTGCTCCTGTCCTGCCACCTGCTCTTCCAGCGTGCCGCGCGCCACCAGCGCATCGGCCACTTCCGCGAAGGCGTTCTGGATCGTCTTCTCGTAGTTGGCCACCTGGATGTTCTTGCGCACATTGGCCAGGTCCAGGTTGGAGAGGTTGCGGCCGTAGTCGAAGATAGGCAGCACGAGCTGCGGCGCGAACGACCAGGCACCGGTACCGGCATCGAACAGGCTCTTGAAGCCCGGACTGATGGTGCCGGCATTGGCGGTCAGCGTGATGCGCGGGAAGAAGGCCGCGCGCGCCGCGCCGATGTTGGCGTTGGCCGACAGCAGCGCCTGCTCGGCCTGGCGCACATCGGGACGCTGTTCCAGCAGGTCGGACGGCAGCCCGGCCGGGATGTCGCTGATGATGCGCTCGTCGGACAGGCGCATCGGCGCGGGCAGGCCGGCGATGGACGCGATCGGCTTGCCCACCAGCACTTCCAGCGCGTTCTGCGCCTGCGCGCGCTGGCGCGCCAGCTGCGCGGCCGACACGCGTGCCTGCGCCACCAGCGACTCGTTGTCGCGCAGGTCCAGCGCCGAGGTGGCGCCGGCGGCGAAGCGCTGCTTGGACAACTCGTAGGTGTCCTGGCGCGTCTTCAGCGTATCGGCGGCAAGGTCGTACTGCTCGGCGTAGGAACGCTCGGACAGGTAGGCCTTGGCCACTTCCGACACCAGCGAGACCTGCGCGGCGCGGCGTGCCTCCTCGGTGGAAAAGTACTGCGCCAGCGCGGCGTTGGACAGGCTGCGCACGCGGCCGAAGAAGTCCAGCTCGTACGAGGCGACGGCGCCGCCGACCTGGTAGAACTGCGCCACATAGGGCTGGCCGGTGGCCGATTGCGCCGCCGCGTAGCGCTGGCGGGTGTAGCCCGCCTGGGCATTCAGCGTGGGCAGCAGGTCGGCGCGCTGCACCTGGTACTGGGCGCGCGCTTCTTCGATGCGCAGCGCCGCGGTGCGCAGGTCGCGGTTGTTCTCCAGCGCGGCGGCGATCAGCGCCTGCAGGCGCGCATCGCGGAAGAACTCGCGCCAGCCGATCTCGGTGGCGCGGCGGGTCTCGCCGCTCTTCACCTCGGCGGCGGCATAGCCTTCCGGCGCGGCCGGATAGCCGCCGGCCACGGGCGCCTCGGGACGCTCATAGCGCGGCGCCATCGTGCAGCCGGACAGGACGCCGGCCACCAGCAGCAGTGCGGTCAGAGTCTTGGTCATATCAGATTTCCTTTTGCGGCTCGTTCCAGCCCTGTCCGTGTTCCAGCTCCGGCTGCGGCTTGCTGCCGAAGCGCTTGCGGATCACCACGAAGAAGACCGGCACCAGGAAGATGGCCAGCACCGTGGCAGTGAACATGCCGCCGATCACGCCGGTACCGATGGCGCGCTGGCTGCCCGAACCCGCGCCGGTGGCGATCGCCAGCGGCAGCACGCCCAGGATGAAGGCCATCGAGGTCATCAGGATGGGGCGGAAGCGCAGGTGCACCGCTTCCAGCGTGGCTTCGACCAGGCCCTTGCCCTGCGCCTGCAGGTCCTTGGCGAACTCCACGATCAGGATCGCGTTCTTGGCCGACAGGCCGATGGTGGCGATCAGGCCGACCTTGAAGTACACGTCGTTGGGCATGCCGCGCAGCGTCACGCCGAGCAGCGCGCCGAGCACGCCCAGCGGCACCACCAGCAGCACCGCCACCGGGATCGTCCAGCTCTCGTACAGCGCGGCCAGGCACAGGAACACGATGATCATCGACAGCGTGTACAGCATCGGCTCCTGCGAACCCGCCAGGCGCTCTTCGTACGACTGGCCGGACCACTCGTAGCTGAAGCCAGGCGGCAGCTTGGCGAACATCGCCTCCATCTCCTTCATCGCCTCGCCGGTGCTGTGCCCCGGCGCCGGCTGGCCGGCGATCTTCACCGCGGACAGGCCGTTGTAGCGCTCCAGGCGCGGCGAACCCATCACCCACTTCGAGGTGGAGAAGGCCGAGAACGCCACCATGTCGCCGTTGGCATTGCGCACGCGCAGCTTGCTCAGGTCGTCGGGCAGCTTGCGGTCGTTGCCTTCGGCCTGCGCGATCACCTTGCGCACGCGGCCTTCGTAGATGAAGTCGTTGACGTACAGCGAGCCGAAGGCGACCGACAGCGTGCTGTTGATGTCGGCCACGGCGACGCCGAGCGCGCGTGCCTTCTCGCGGTCGATGTCGATCTGCAGCTGCGGCGCGTCTTCCTGCCCTTCCGGACGCACGCCGGCCAGGGCGGGATTCTTGGCCGCCATGCCGAGCATCATGTTGCGGGCTTCCATCAGCTTGGCGTGGCCCTGGCCGGAGCGGTCCTGCAGGCGGAAGTCGAAGCCCGAGGAGTTGCCCAGCTCAGAGATCGCCGGCGGGTTGAGCGGGAAGATGATGGCGTCCTTGATGCCCGACAGCGCGCCGAAGGCACGGCCGACCATCGCCTGCGCGGTCTCGCCCGGGCCCGTGCGCTCCTTCCAGTCCTTCAGGCGCACGAAGGCGATACCGCCGTTCTGGCCGCGGCCGAAGAAGGAGAAGCCCGCCACCGTGATCATCTGGTCCACCACCTTCGATTCCTTGGTCAGGTAGTAGTCCTCGATCTGCTTGAGCACGCCCAGCGTGCGCTCCTGGGTGGCGCCGTTGGGCAGCTGCACGACCGTGATCATGTAGCCCTGGTCCTCGTCGGGCAGGAAGGAGGAGGGCAGGCGCTTGAACAGCACCACCATCGCACCGACGATCAGCGCATAGACGATCAGGTAGCGACCGGTACGCGCCAGCACGCGGCCGACCACGCTCTGGTAGCTGCTGGCACCGCGCGCGAAGGTGCGGTTGAACCAGCCGAAGAAGCCGGTCTTCTCATGATGGTGGCCCGCCTGCACCGGCTTGAGCAGCGTGGCGCACAGCGCCGGCGTCAGCGACAGCGCCATCAGCGCCGAGAAGGCCATCGAGGCGATCAGCGACACCGAGAACTGGCGGTAGATATTGCCCACCGAGCCCGAGAAGAAGGCCATCGGGATGAACACCGCGGTCAGCACCAGCGTGATACCGACGATGGCGCCGGTGATCTGGCCCATCGCCTTGCGGGTGGCCTGTCGTGGCGACAGCCCTTCCTCGCTCATGATGCGCTCGACGTTCTCCACCACCACGATGGCGTCGTCCACCAGGATACCGATGGCCAGCACCATGCCGAACATGGTCAGCACGTTGATCGAGAAGCCGAAGGCCAGCAGCGTGCCGAAGGTGCCCAGCAGCGCGATCGGCACCACCAGCGTGGGAATCAGCGTGGCGCGGATGTTCTGCAGGAACAGGTACATCACCAGGAACACCAGCACCACGGCTTCCAGCAGCGTCTTGACCACTTCCTCGATCGAGATCTTGACGAAGGCGGAGGTGTCGTAAGGCACCGAGTACTGGTAGTCGTCGGGGAAGATCTTCGACAGCTCTTCCATCTTGGCGCGCACCGCGGTGGCGGTGGCCAGCGCGTTGCCGCTGGGCGACAGCTTGATGGCGATCGCGGCCGACGGCTTGCCGTTGGTGCGGGCCAGCGTGGAGTAGTCGGCACCGCCCAGTTCGACGCGGCCGATGTCGCGGATGCGCACCGAGGAGCCGTCCGGATTCACGCGCAGCAGGATGTTGGCGAACTGCTCGGGCGTGGTCAGGCGGCTCTCGGTGGTCACCGTGGCGTTCAGCTCGGTGCCCTTGGGCGAGGGGGTGCCGCCCAGCTCGCCCACGGCGACCTGGACGTTCTGCTCGGAGATGGCCGCGGTGACGTCCTTGGGCGTCAGGTTGAAGCCGGTCAGCTTGGCCGGGTCCAGCCAGACGCGCATCGCGTACTCGGTACCGAACAGGTCGGCCTGGCCGACGCCGGGCACGCGGCGGATCGAGTCGAGCAGGTTGGCCGACACGTAGTTGCCCAGCGTGATGGCATCGGTCCGGCCCGACTTCGACGACACGGTCAGGAACATCATGTAGTTGTTCCCGGCCTTGTCCACGCGCACGCCCTGCTGGCGCACCTCGGCCGGCAGGCGGGCTTCCACGCGCTTGAGGCGGTTCTGCACTTCGACCGAGTTCAGGTCGTTGTTCGAACCCGGCTCGAAGGCGATGGTGATCGTCGCCAGGCCGGTGGCCTCACTGGTGGAGTTGTAGTAGAGCAGGCCGGGCGCGCCGTTCAGTTCCTGCTCGATCACGGTGGTGACCGAATCCTCCAGGGTCTTCGCCGAAGCGCCCGGGTAGGTGGCGGTCACCGACACCGTGGGCGGCGCGATGTTGGGGTATTGCGCGATCGGCAGCTGCAGGATCGACAAGATCCCGCCCAGCACGATGATCAGCGCGACCACCCAGGCGAACACCGGCCGGTCGATAAAAAACTTGGCCATAAAACTGGCTCCCTTCTGGTTCCGCTTGGATTAACCCTGCTTGGCTGCGCCGCCGGCCTCGGCTTCGATCTTCTTGGCCGGCGCGGCCGGCGCCGAAGCGCCTTGCGCAGCGCCCTGGGGCACGAACGGCACGGCCTTGGCGGGCGCGCCCACCTTGACCTTCTGCAGGCCCTCGACGATGACCTGCTCGCCGCCCTTCAGGCCTTCGGTGACGATCCAGCGATCGTCCACCGCCTGCGGCGCCTTGACCGGCATGGCGGCGACCTTGCCGTCCTGGCCCACCACCAGCACGCTGGCGCCCTGGGCATTGCGGATCAGCGCGCGCTGCGGCACGGTCAGCGCCTGCTCGTTCAGGCCCTGCTCGATGCGCACGCGCACGAAGGTGCCCGACAGCAGCTCGCGCTTCGGATTGGGGAACTGCGCACGCAGCGTGATGGCGCCCGTGGTCGGGTCCACCGTCATGTCGGAGAACAGCAGCTTGCCGGTGTGCTCGTACTCGCGGCCGTCCTCGACGAACAGATGCACGCGCGCGCCGCCGTCGACGCCCTTGATCTGGCCCGACTCGATGGCGCGGCGCAGCTTGGCCACCTCGCTGGCGGGCTGGGTGAAGGTCACGCGGATCGGGTCGACCTGCTCGACCAGCGCCAGCTGGGTCGCCTCGCCCTTGCCGACCAGCGCCCCTTCGGTCACCAGCGCGCGGCCGGCACGGCCGCCGATGGGCGCCGTCACCGTGGTGTAGCCCAGGTTGATCTGGGCGGTGGTCACCGCGGCCTGGGCCGCGGCGACGTCGGCGTCGGCCTGGCCGGCGGCGGCCACGGCGTCGGCGTACTCCTGCTTGCTGACGGCATTGACGGCGACCAGCGGCTTGTAGCGTTCGGCCTTCTGGCGCGCGGTCACGGCATTGGCCTCGGCGCGCTGCAGGCTGGCCTTGGCGGAAGCGAGCTGGGCCTGGTAGGGCGCCGGGTCGATGCGGAACAGCACCTGGCCGGCCTTGACCTCGCCGCCTTCCTGGTAGTTACGCGACAGCACGATGCCCTCGACACGGGCGCGCACTTCGGCCGTGCGCACGCCTTCCAGGCGGCCCGGCAGTTCATTGACGACCGCCACCGGCGACGGCGTGACGGTGACGACGCCGACTTCGGGCGGCGGCATGGCGGCCCCGGCCTGGGGCTTCTTGTCACCGCAGGCGGACAACGCCAGTACCGTCAGCGCGGCAGCGGCAACGCAGGTGATTCGTTGGGACTTCCTCATCGATAACCCCATGATGGCAATTGAAATCGGCGGCGCCCGGACAGGTGACTTTTACTGCCGGTGGCGGAAACGCCGCGACCGCCGCGCGGACGGCGGCGGAAACAAGCAAAAAGCGCAATGCTAGCCACGATCCGTGATGCAGGCACGGCACATGCGACGAACGGCGGCTTTCAGGTGACGACCTGCCCGATGGATGGGGCAGGCTGCCGGGCAGATCGGCTTTGCCGGATGCCAGGCAAGCGCGTATTATATATACATCCAAGCATGTATGTAAAAGTCCTGTTGCAGTGCGGGGCTTTGCACATGGCGCAATGTTTTTGTGCGCAAAGGAGTTGGCATGCGTTAGCATGCGCGCCGTTCGCCGTGCCGCTTCGGCGCAGGCTTGACGCAACCAAGGAAACGGACGTCACGCGCCGGCACTGGCGTGACCTGGGGAGAGGAACCGACGCGGTCCGCGTGGCCGCAGAGAAAGGAATATGGTCAGACGCACAAAGGAAGAGGCGCAGGAGACGCGCAATCGCATTCTCGATGCCGCCGAAGCCGTCTTTCACGCCCGCGGCGTGGCGCGCCCCTCGCTGGCCGACATTGCCGAGGCCGCCGGCGTGACACGCGGGGCCATCTACTGGCACTTCAAGAACAAGAGCGATGTGTTCGCCGCCATGTGCGACCGCGTGCACCTGCCGATCGAGACCCTGTGCGAGCCCGAGCATATCGAGCGCCAGGAAGACCCGCTGGGCGGCGTACGCGACATCTGCGTCTTCGTGATGCGCCAGACCGTGCGCAACGCCCAATGGCGGCGCGTCTACGAGATCATCTTCCACAAGTGCGAGATGGTGCAGGAGAACGGCGCCATCTTCGAGCGCCAGCGCCAGTCGCACGAGGACGGCAACATCAAGATCCGCGACCACCTGCGCCTGGCGCGCGAGCGCGGCCAGCTGCCGGCCGAACTCGACCTGGACGCCGCCACCCAGCTGTTCCACGCCTCGGTGCACGGCCTGCTGGCGCACTGGCTGTTTGCCCCCGAGAGCTTCGACCTGGACGCCAGCGCCGAGCGCCTGGCCGACGGCATCATCGATATGCTGCGCCTGTCGCCCGCGCTGCGCCGGGGCTACGTGCCGCGCCCCGCCAACCCGATCGGCGACCAACCGGAGGCATCGGGCCACGGCGGCGGCACGCCGCCACAGCCCTGAGCCGGCGCGCCGGCCCGCGCCGGCCTATCCGGCCAGCGCCGCGCGCCAACGCGCCAGGAAGGCCCGCTTGCGCATCGCATCCTGGGCCGCCAGCAGCCCGGGGCCCAGGCCGATCGGCTTGAGCGCGTAGCCCAGCCGCTCGGCCAGCGCGGTGGCGTTGTAGGGGTTCTCGGTATCGGTGCGCACGGTGTAGAGCTGCGAGCTGGAGCGCCCGAGCAGGCCCTGGCCCTCGCCCGACAAGAGGAAGTCCAGCCACAGCCGCGCGGCATTGGGATGCGGCGCGCGGCGGGCGATGAAGGCCACCCGCGAGATCACCAGGGTGTAGTCGCGCGGGGCGATCACGTCGATGTCGGCGCCGCGCTCCATCAGCGACAGGGCATAGGCGCCCAGCAGGTTGTAGCCGAGCACCAGCTCGCCGCTGGCGATGCGCTCGATCATGCCGGCGGTCGAAGCCTGCAGTTGCACGCGCGAGCGTCCCAGCGCCTGCGCCAGGTACCAGAATTCGCTGCCCATGCGCGCGTCCTGCTGCGCCAGCAGGTAGCCCACGCCCGATTTCTCCACATCGTAGGTGACCACGCGCCCGCGCCAGCCCGGCGCCTTGTCCTGCAGCAGCCGCGCCAGGCCGCTGCGGCTGCGCGGCAGCCGCACGCCCGCCAGGTGGCGGCGGTTGTAGACGATCACCGCCGGCTCGAAGGTGGTGCCCCAGGCTTCGTCACGCCACACCGCGCGGGCCGGCAGACCGCCGCGCTCGGGCGACTCGTAGCGCTGCGCATGGCCGTCGTTGACCAGCTTGACCTGCAGGTCCATGGCCGCACTCCACAGCACGTCGGCACCGCCGGCGCCCGGCGCGCGGGCCGACTCGGCCAGGAAGCGGTCGTTGAGGGCGAGCGAGTTCAGGTCCTCGTAGTGGACCTTGATGCCGGGATAGCGCGCCTCGAAGGCCAGGATCAGCGGCCGCACGATGTCGAGATCAGTGGTCGCATACACCGTCACCGCGCCCTCGCGCTGGCCGCGCGCGATGGTCTGCTCGTAGTCGTCGGGATAGCCGGCCGGCACGGCCGGGGCGCCGGACTGCGCCAGCGCGGGCAGCACCGGCAGCGCGGAGCCGGCCACAGTGGCGCCGGCGGCGGCGAGCAAGCGCCGGCGCAGGGTGCCGGCGGGCGGAAGGATGGGCGAGCTGGGCATCGGCGGTGGCGGCGGAGCGGGGGCGTGCCCGCGCGCCTCGGACCCGTGCGCGGCGGGGGGAGCGGGGCGGGGGTATTATAGGCGCCCTCGGAGCGCCCGCCGCGCCTCCGCGCGGTGCGCCCTGCGCACCGGCGGCCCGGCCGGCGCCCCGCATTTCTGGCAATCGGGTGGTAGGGAGGTCCGGCATGCGCATCCTGCTGGTGGAAGATGAGATCGAACTGGCGCGCTGGGTGGCGCGCGCGCTGGAGCAGGGCGGCTTCGTGATCGAGCACGTGGCCGACGGCCTCAAGGCCGAGGCACGGCTGGCGGCCGAAGAGTACGACGCCGTCGTACTGGACCTGCGCCTGCCCGGCAAGGACGGCCTGTCGGTCCTCAAGGCGATGCGTGCGCGCGACGACCGCACCCCGGTGCTGATCCTGACCGCGCAGGACACGCTCGACGAGCGCGTGCGCGGTCTCAACCTGGGCGCCGACGACTACCTGCCCAAGCCCTTCGCCATCGCCGAGCTGGAGGCCCGCATCCTGGCGCTGATCCGGCGCAGCCGCGGTCGCGCCCACCCGCGCCTGCAGTGCGGCACCCTGGTCTTCGACGGCGAGACGCGCGGCTTCACGCTGGACGGCGCGCCGCTCGCGCTGACCCCGCGCGAATCGACGCTGCTGGGCGCGCTGCTGGCCAGGAGCGGGCAGCCGCTGACCAAGGCCCAGCTGCTCGACAAGGTCTTCTCGCTGGACGCCGATGTCAGCCCCGACGCCATCGAGGTGCTGATCTACCGCCTGCGCAAGAAACTCAGCGGGCACGGCGTGACCATCGTGACGCTGCGCGGCTTCGGCTACCTGCTCGAGCCGGAGGGCGCGCACTGAGATGGCAGCCGAGGCTTCCGCGCCGGCCCGGCCGGCGCGCCCGGTGCGGCGCTGGCTGCGCGGCAGCCTGCGCCGGCAACTGCTGATCCTGCTGCTGCCGGCGCTGGCCGCCATGATGGCGCTGGACACCTGGCTGACCTACGGCACGCTGCGCGACGCCGCCAACGCCGCCTACGACCGCTCGCTGTACGGCTCGGTGCGCGCCATCGACAACGCCATCGGCATGGACGGCGAGAACGTGCAGCTGACGCTGCCGGACGCCGCCATGGAAGCCTTCGAGACGGCGGCCCAGACGCGCGTGTTCTACCGCGTCTCGGTCGAGCGCGAGGGCCGCATCGAGACCGTCACCGGCTATGGCGACCTGCCGCTGCCGGCGGGCCCGCTGGTCAGCAACCAGCCGCGCTTCTACGACGCCCGCTACAGCGGCGACCCGGTCCGCATCGCCGTGCTGGCCCATCCGGTCTACCGTCCCAACGCCCATCTGCGCGTGGTCATCCAGGTGGCCGAGACGGCCGAGCCGCGCCAGGCGCTGATCGGCACCGTGTGGCGTGGCGCGCTGGCGCGCGACCTGCTGCTGATCCTGGTCAGCGCGGCCATCGTGATCGGCGGCGTCACCTTCGTGCTGCGCCCGCTGGCGCGGGTGCGCGACGACGTCGAGGCGCGCTCGCCCGACGACCTCACCCCGCTGGCCTTCGAGCACGTGCCGGTCGAGGTGCGGCCGCTGGTCGACGCGGTCAACCGCCACGTCTCGCGCTCGGCGGCGCTGACGCAGGCGCAGACACAGTTCATCGCCGACGCCGCGCACCAGTTGCGCACGCCGCTGGCGGTGCTGAAGACCCAGGCGGAGTTCGCCCAGCGCCAGCTCGGCAGCCTGGCCGACCCCGCCCCCGCGCAGCAGGCCGCGGGCGAGGCCGTGGGCGGCATGGTGGCCCAGCTCGAACAGGCGGCGCGCCTGACCAACCAGCTGCTGGCGCTGGCGCGCGTGCGCCAGCACCATGGCGAAGGCGCCGGCGCGGCGGCGCCGGCCGACACGGTCGAGGTGGTCGACGCGGCGGCCGTGGCCGGACAGGTGGCGCTCGACTACCTGCCGCTGGCACGCGGCAAGCAGCAGGACTTCGGCTGGGAGGGCCAGCAGGGGCTGGCGCTGCCGGTGCGCGCCGATGCCGCGCTGCTGCGCGAGGCGCTGGCCAACCTGGTGCACAACGCCATCCAGTACTCGCCGCGCGGCAGCCGCATCACGCTGTCCGCCGCCCGCGCCGGCGACAGCGCCCGCCTGGTGGTGGAGGACGACGGCCCGGGCATTCCACCCGAGGAGCGCGAGAAGGTCTTCGCACGTTTCTATCGCCGCGTCGGCCACACCGAGCCGGGCTCGGGCCTCGGCCTGGCCATCTCGCGCGAGATGGCGGCGCGCTTCGGCGGCACCGTGGTGCTGGGCGAGGCGGCCAGCGGACGCGGCGTGCGGGCCGTGCTGACCCTGCCGCTGGCCTGACCCGCGCGGCTCGCACCGTTCGGGGCCAAGCAATGGGAGACATGGCGGCAACGGCGGGCCGCCACGACCCCATGTCTTATGCACAGGACATTCAACCCCAGGTTAACCCCTAGGGAATCGGGCCGGCTTTGACAGCCAATTGACAGTTTCACCCGCCTAGAATCCGGCCATGGTCCGGTTCAAGTATTACCGGCCAGACAAGCAGAAGCACAACAACGAGTCCGGCAGGTCGACCATGCCGGGACGGGAGACAGCGCGACACCCAGGTGCCGGGCATGTGCCGGCCGGGCGCCGGCATCGCTCCTCCCGCCCGCGCGGCGCCCGCCGGAGCCACGGCCCCAAACGGGCGGGCCGGCAAACCCGAGAGGAGAACCCATGCGTCGCAACCTGCATCGCCTTGCCTACGCCGTGCTGGCGTCCGCCACCCTCACCATCGCCGCGGCCCCCGCCCATGCGGTGGACAGCGTGAAGTTCATGATCGGCGCCAACCCCGGCGGCGGCTTTGACCAGACCGGCCGCTCGCTGGGCGCCGCGATGGTCGCCGCGGGCGTGGCCAAGTCGGCCTCCTACGACAACAAGGGCGGTGCCGGCGGCACCATCGGCCTGACCCAGTTCGTCAACACCGACAAGGGCAACCCGAACGCGCTGGTGGTGACCGGCGCGGTGATGGTGGGCGCCATCGAGACCAACAAGCCGCCCGTCACGCTGAAGAACGCCACGCCGATCGCGCGCCTGTTCGCCGACACCATGGTGATCACGGTGCCGGCCTCCTCGCCGATCAAGTCGATGAAGGACCTGGTGGCCCAGCTCAAGGCCAACCCGGGCAGCGTCAGCTGGGGCGGCGGCTCCAAGGGTTCGATCGACCACATCCTGGCCGGCCTGATCGCCAAGGAAGGCGGCGTCGATCCGAAGAAGATCAACTACGTGCCCTTCCAGGGCGGCGGCGAGGCCTCGGCCTCCATCCTGGGCGGCCACGTGACCGCCGGCATCGCCGGCGTGTCGGAGTTCCTGCCCTTCATCAAGAGCGGCAAGATGCGCGCGCTGGCCGTGACCTCGAAGGACCGCACCGCCGACATCCCGACGCTGAAGGAGCAGGGCATCAACGTCGAGATCTACAACTGGCGCGGCGTGTACGGCGCACCCGGCATCAGCGACGCCCAGCGCAAGGCACTGATCGACGCGGTGGTCAAGGCGACCGAGAGCCCGGTGTGGAAGGAAACCCTGGCCAAGAACGACTGGACGCCCTTCCTGCTGACCGGCGACGAGTTCGCCCGCTTCGTCGACAGCGAATCGGCCCGCCTGGGCTCGACCCTGCGCGAGCTGGGCGTGGCCAAGTAAGGTCGCGTCCCGCGGGCGCCAGCGCCGGCGCCCGTGCCGTTGCCGTCGTTGCCGTCGTTGCCGCTGTTTCCGTCGTTTCTACCGTTTCACCCGTCGTACCCGCCCCCGACCGGCATGCGCCGGCCGGTGGAGAACGGGCCGGGGCCCGGCGTCTGCCACCTGCGATACCGAAAAACCAGAACCATATACGTCGCCGGGCCCCCGCTCGCGCGGGATCCGATCGACTCCCGCCGGCACCAGCCGGCTGAAGGAGCCCCACCCCATGAAGCCCTCGCATCTCGCCATCGGCATCGCCGTGCTGGCGCTTTCCGTCTTCTTCTTCACCGGCCTGCCCGGCATCTCCGACGATGCCGGCTATGCCGGGCTGTCGCCGCGCTTCGTGCCCACGCTGGTGGCCATCGGCCTGGCCGTGTGCGGCGCGCTGCTGACCTGGCAGGGCGTGCGCGGCGGCTTCCGCAACATGCCGGAAGAGGACGCCGAACTGCCCTCCGCGCCGCACAACCTGCGCGGCTTCCTGTGGGTGTCGGCCGGCCTGGTGGCCAATATGGCCCTGATCGGCACGCTCGGCTTCGTGCTGTCGTCGACGCTGCTGATGGTGTGCGTGGCGCGCGGCTACGGCAGCCGCCGCCTGGTGCGCGATGCCCTGATCGGCCTGGCGGTGACGCTGCCGATGTGGGCGCTGTTCGAATTCCTGCTCGGCATCAACCTGCCGCTGCTGCCGGTGGCCGGCTTCTGAAGCCGCGCCTCAGACCGAATCCCCAAGCCCTCGTTTCGTCGGTCCTGAATCCGGCACGGAGTCTGATATGGATACCCTGAACCAGCTGATGCACGGCTTCGCCGTGGCCATCACACCGCTGAACCTGATGTGGGCCCTGGTGGGCTGCTTCCTCGGCACCGCTATCGGCGTGCTGCCCGGCATCGGGCCGGCGCTGACCGTGGCCATGCTGCTGCCGCTGACCACCAAGGTCGACCCGACCGCCGCCCTGATCATGTTCGCCGGCATCTACTACGGCGCCATGTACGGCGGCTCCACCACGTCCATCCTGATGAACACCCCGGGCGAGTCGTCCACCATGGTGACGGCGATGGAAGGCAACCTGATGGCCAAGAACGGCCGCGCCGGCCCGGCGCTGGCCACCGCGGCGATCGGCTCCTTCGTGGCCGGCACCATCGCCACCGTGCTGCTGTCGATGTTCGCGCCGGTGGCCGCCGACGTGGCCCTGCAGTTCGGTCCGGGCGAGTACTTCATGATCATGCTGCTGGCCTTCACCACGGTCTCGGCGGTGCTCGGCTCCTCGCTGCTGCGCGGCATGACCAGCCTGTTCCTGGGCCTGGGCATCGGCCTGATCGGCATGGACTCGCTGTCGGGCCAGACGCGCTACTCGATGGGCGTGCAGGAGCTGTACGACGGCGTCGACATCGTGGTGGTGGCGGTGGGCCTGTTCGCCGTGGGCGAGGCACTCTTCAACGCCTTCTTCCCGCAGCCGGCCGGCACTTTCAACAAGGTCGGCTCGGTGATGATGAACCGTGCCGACTGGAAGCGCTCGGTGCCGGCCTGGATCCGCGGCACCGTCATCGGCTTCCCCTTCGGCCTGATCCCGGCCGGCGGCGCCGAGATCCCGACCTTCCTGTCGTACGCCACCGAGAAGAAGCTGTCCAAGCACCAGGAAGAGTTCGGCAAGGTGGGGGCGATCGAAGGCGTGGCCGGCCCCGAGGCCGCCAACAACTCGGCCGTGACCGCCACGCTGGCACCGCTGCTGACGCTGGGCATCCCCACCTCGAACACCACCGCCATCCTGCTGGCGGCGTTCCAGAACTACAACCTGCAGCCGGGCCCGATGCTGTTCCAGACCTCGGGCGACCTGGTCTGGGGCCTGCTCGCCTCGCTCTACGTCGGCAACGTGATGCTGCTGGTGCTGAACCTGCCGGCCATCGGCCTGTGGGTGCGCATGCTGCGCATCCCCACGCCGCTGCTGTACGGCGGCATCCTGATCTTCGCCGGCCTGGGCGCCTACGGCATCCGCCAGTCGTGGTTCGACCTGCTGCTGCTGTTCGTGATCGGCCTGCTCGGCATGGCGATGCGCCGCTTCGACTTCCCCACCGCGCCGGTGATCGTCGGCCTGATCCTAGGGCCGATCGCCGAGAAGCAGATGCGCAACGCGCTGTCGATCAGCCAGGGCGACTGGTCGGTCTTCGTGACCCAGCCGATCTCCGCCACCATCCTGGCCATGACCGTGGCCGTGGTGCTGATCCCGCGCCTGCTGGGCTGGCTGGCCCGGCGCAGCGCCGGCCGCGGCGTCGCCGACCCGGCGGGCTGAGCACGCACGCACCGGCAAGGCCCGGCACGCCAGGCGCGCGCCGGGCCTTTTCCATTGCCGGGGACGGCCGGCGCCGCCCCGGCGGCACCCCCCGACCCTTCCACAAGAAGAAACGCGCCGGCGCCAGCCGCCAGGCCGCCTCCCAATGCCTTCTCTGCTTCACCGCTGGCGTCCGGTCCTGCTGACGCTGCTGCTCGGCCTCGCCGCCGCGCTGACCTGCTCGCTGCTGCGCACGCCGCTGCCCTGGATGATCGGCCCGCTGCTGTCGGTGGCGACCGCGCGCATGCTGGGCGCCGACCTGCGCGCGCCGACCCAGGCACGCAACGCCGGCCAGTGGGCCATCGGCACCGCGCTCGGCCTCTACTTCACGCCCCACGTGGTGGCCAAGCTGGTCGAGTTCCTGCCCTATATCGTCGCCGCCTCGCTGCTCGCGCTGGCGCTGGGCGCCGGCGGCGCGCTGCTGCTGCGCCGCGCCACCGGGGTGGCGTTCAAGACGGCCTACTTCTCCACCGCCATCGGCGGCGCCTCCGAGATGGCCAACCTGGCCGAACGCAACGGCGCGCGCATCGACCAGGTGGCCGCCGCGCATTCGCTGCGCGTGCTGCTGGTGGTCGTGGTGGTGCCGGCCATCCTGCAATACGGCGGCGTGCACGGCCTCGACCCCTTCGTGCCGGGGCCGCGCAGCGTCAACGTGCCCGGGCTGCTGGTGCTGATCGCCATCACGCTGGCCGCGGCGCTGGCGCTCAAGCGGCTCAACCTGCCCAATCCCTTCGTCATCGGCACGCTGCTGGCAGCGGCGCTGCTGACCGCGTCCGGCATCGAACTGTCGGCCATCCCCAGCTGGATGAGCCGTGCCGGCCAGCTGCTGATCGGGGTCTCGCTGGGTGCGCGCTTTTCGCGCGAATTCCTGCACACGGCGCCGCGCTTTCTCTCGGGCGTGGTGCTGTACACGGTGCTGGCGCTGCTGCTGTCGGCGCTGTTCGGCTGGGGCCTGTCGGCCCTGTCCGGCGTCCATCCGGCCACCGCCATCCTCGGCACCACGCCCGGCGGCATCGCCGAGATGTGCATCACCGCCAAGGTGCTGGAACTGGGCGTGCCGCTGGTCACCGCCTTCCATGTGATCCGCATGGCCTTCGTGGTACTGTGCACCGGGCCGCTGTACCACTGGCTCAAGCACCGGGTGGCGCCGGCGGAGACCGAATAGGACAACGCGGCGACCTGCCCGGCGCACAGGGCAAGGGCAGGGTTGCCCCCCTCCCGGCGGGCCCGGCCGCCGCCTTGTATGATTGTCGGATCGCCGAGTCCGGGGCCCCGCGCCACCCGTCCGGCACACCGGCAAGAACGGAACAAGAACGGAGACAGAAGCAGCCATGCCCGAGCCCACCCTGAGCCTTGCCGACCTCGATGCCACCCTGGGGCGCGTGCTGGCGCCCTGGGTGCGCCAGCTTGGCCTGCGCGCCGAGCAGGTGGATGGCCAGGGCGTGACGCTGCGCCTGCCCTTCGACGCCTCGCTGCGCCATGCCGGCGGCGTGGTGTGCGGCCAGGTGCTGATGGCGGCGGCCGACACCGCCATGATCGTCGCCGTGGCCAATGCGCTGGGCGCCTTCCGCCCGATGACCACGGTCACGCTGACCACCAACTTCATGCGCCCGGTGATCGAGGGCGACATCCTGGTGCGCGCCAACGTGCTGCGCCTGGGCAAGACCGTGGTGTTCGGCGAGATGGAGCTGAGCGGCACCGACGGCAAGCTGGCGGTGCAGGCCACCACCACCTACGCGCTGCTGTGAGGACCCGGCCATGAGCGACGCGGCAGCCAGCCCCTTCGACCAGGTCGTCTTCGCCGGCGGCGGCAACCGCTGCTGGTGGCAGGCCGGCTGGTGGGACACGGTGGCGCCCGAGCTGGGCCTGCGCCCGCGCGTGATCGCCGGCATCTCGGCCGGCGCCGCCACCGCCTGCATGCTGTACGCGCACGACTCGCGCGAGACCCTGGCGTACTACCGCGAAGTGCTGGCCGACAACCGCAGCAATGCCTACTGGGGCAACCTGCTGCGCGGCAAGCGCGTATTCCCGCACTTCGGCATCTACCGCGCCGCGCTGCTGACGCTGTTCGGCCAGGAACGGCTGGCGCGGCTGGGCGACGCCCCCGAGATCCGCGTCGGGCTGGCCCACATCCCGGGCTGGAGCGGTCCGCGCGTGGCGGTGGCGGCGGGCCTGCTGGCCTACAACATCGACAAGCACCTGCTCAAGACGCTGCATCCGCGCCTGGGGCGCAAGCTCGGCTTCCACCCCGAATTCGTGCTGGCGCAGGACTGCGCCACGCCCGAGGCGCTGGCCGACCTGCTGCTGCAGTCGTCCTGCACACCGCCCTTCACGCCGGTGCTGCGCCGCGCCGGCCGCGCGGTACTGGACGGCGGCCTGGTCGACAATGTGCCGGTGGACGCCTTGGACGATGCTGAGGGCGATGTGCTGGTGCTGGTCACGCGCCTGTACCCGCGGCCGCCGCGCTTCGTGCTGGCCCGGCGCGGGCAGCGGCGCCTCTATCTGCAACCCTCGCAGCGCGTGCCGGTGTCGAGCTGGGACTACACGCGGCCCGAGGGCATGGAGCTCGCCTACGCGCTGGGACGGCGCGACGGCGAGGCCTTCCTGCGCGAGTGGCCGGCGATCCGCCGCCACGAGCTGCCCGCCGCGGCCTGAGGGCCGCCAGCGGCGGGCGCGCCGGCGGCTGCCGGCGGTTCTTTGATGTGCCAGGCATCCGGGCCGGCAGCGCTGCCGTGTCCCCGCTGCCGCAACAGGAGGAACGGATGAGCAAGCGCCAAGCCAACCCCGCCACGCCCCGCAAGCGTGCCTCGCAGGTCAGCGCCGAGCCGGTGCCCGAACGCGTGCCGCGGCGCGGGCGCGGCAAAGCCGGCGCGCGCCGGCGTGAAGCCGACTTCATCGTGATCGGCGCCGGCTCCGGCGGCGTGGCCGCGGCGCGGCGCGCCGCCGCGCACGGCGCCCGCGTGATCCTGGTCGAGCGCGATGCCGTCGGCGGCACCTGCGTCAACCGCGGCTGCGTGCCCAAGAAGATGCTGTCCTACGGCGCCGGCCTGGCGGCCATCCTGTCCGGCTGCCTGTCGCACACCGGCGCACGCGAGGACTGGGGCGATGCCATCGTGCGCGTGGACGCCGAGGTGGCCCGCCTCAACGTGGTCTACACCGAGCGGCTGCAGCAGGCCGGCGTCACGCTGCTGCACGGCGAGGCCCGCCTGGGCGCGCCCGGCGAAGTACACGTGGGCGACGAGATCCTGCAAGCGCGCCGCATCCTGCTGGCCACCGGCGCGGCGCCGCGCCGGCTGCCGGTGCCGGGCGGAGAGCTGGCCTGCAGCTCGGACGACATCTTCACCTGGAAGAGCCTGCCGGCCTCGCTGGCCGTGGTCGGCGGCGGCTATATCGCGGTCGAGCAGGCCTCCATCCTGGCGCGCTTCGGCGTCAAGGTCGATCTGCTGGTACGTGGCGAGCGGCTGCTGCCGCATTTCGACCACGATCTCGCGGCCGCGCTGCATGACGCACTGGTGGCGCAAGGCATCCGCATCCACCTGAATGCCGAGGTTACGCTGCTGGCTGCGGCCAACGGCGCGGTCGAGGTCTGCTACCGCCCGCGCGGCGGCACGGAGGGTGGCAACGGCAACCAGGGCAGCGGCCGCACGGAATCGCTGCGCGCGCAGGCCGTGCTGGCTGCGATCGGACGCGTCGCGCACAGCGACGGCCTGGGGCTGGAGGCGCTGGACGTGCGCCGCGGCACGCGCGGCGGCATCGCGGTGGATCGCCAGCTCCGCACCTCGGTGCGCGGGCTCTACGCCGTCGGCGATGCCACCGACGGACCGCAGCTGACGCCCGTGGCGATCGCCCAGGGCCGCTGGCTGGCCGACCGCCTGTTCGGCCGCCGCGGCGACCGTGCCGATTTCGACTACATTCCCTTCGCCGTGTTCTGCGAGCCGGCCATCGCCAGCGTGGGCCTGAGCGAGGCCGCGGCGGCGGAGGCGGCCGGCAAGGCGGAGCGCATCCGCACCGTGGTCAAGCGCTTCGTCTCGCTGGAGAACCGCTTCGGCGGCAGCGAGCAGGCCTCGCTGGTCAAGCTGGTGATCAACGCGCGCAGCGGCCGCGTGCTGGGCGCGCACATGATGGACGGCGCCGCGCCCGAGATCATCCAGGCCTTCGCCGTGGCGCTGCGCCTGGGCGTGAAGGAGCATCACCTGGAGACCACGGTACGGCTGCACCCGACGGTGGCCGAGGAACTGTTCGGCTGAGGTCCTGAGGTCCTGAGGTCCTGAGCCCCGTGGATGAGCCCAGCCCGCGGGAAGTCGTGCGGGACTGGGATGCGGGAAACCGCGATGCAGGAGAGCTGGCGCCGCGCCGGGCTCAGGACGCGCTGCGTGCCGGCATCGGTGCCACGTCCCGGCACGGGTCCGGCCGCGCCTGCGCCGGCACCAGCACGACGCGATCGTAGGCGCCGGCCTCTCCCGGCCCCGCGTCTTCCAGATAGCCCACGCTGTAGATCTCGCCCGCTGCCGCGCCGAGCCAGCGCGGCACGCCGAGATCGCGCCGCACATGGCCATTGCCGGCGATCAGCACCGCGCCGCGCGCGGCCTGGGCGCGCAGCACGTCCGCCATCACCGCGTCGCGCGCCGCCTGGGCGGCCAGCATGCCCGGCAGCATCGCCTCCGGGAAGCGGCCGCAGTGGCCCGCGTCCAGCACCGCCGTCTGCGCCCGCACCAGATCGCGCGGCAGCGGCCGGTCGAGGCCCAGGCGCCGCTGCTCGGACGCGGAGAAGACCTCGCCCAGCCCGCCGCGCACGATGCGCTGCGCATCGTCACGCGACAGGTTGGCGGCCAGCAACGGCAGATCGAACTGCAGCGCCAGCCCCACCACCGGCGTATAGAGCGCCCAGTCCCAACCCTTGCCACCGGCCTGCGCCACCAGGTAGGCAGCATCCCCGGGCCGCTCGCGGCGCGCCCGCTCGATATCGGCCTGCCGCTCGCGGTCGAACTGCTCCATCGCGAGCGCGGGCCGCCAGCCCGCCGCCAGCGCATCGACCAGCGCCATGCGGCGGCGCTTCTGGCCATCGGCGTTGTCATGCACCTCGCCCAGCAGCACATAGGTCTTGCCCTGGAACTGCTGCGCGACATCACCCGCGACCGCCTGGGGTGAAACGCCGGCGCAGCCGCCCAGCAGGGCCAGGCCGCCGAACGCAGCCAGCGTGCCGAGCGC
The DNA here is from genome assembly GCF_001854325.1 of Cupriavidus malaysiensis. Lineage (NCBI taxonomy): Bacteria > Pseudomonadati > Pseudomonadota > Betaproteobacteria > Burkholderiales > Burkholderiaceae > Cupriavidus > Cupriavidus malaysiensis. The sequence continues at coordinate 245,907 of NZ_CP017754.1, read as the reverse complement.
GGCCCGGCGGGAAGGATGCGGGAGAAGCATGCGGAAGTCCTCGGATGGATCGCAGGGAAGGCGCGGCACCGGCCGCCTGCGTGGATGATAAGGCAGGCAATGCCGATGATGCACTCTGGCCGACGGAAAGAACCGGCGCGGTGCAAACCCCGTCACGCTGAACGAAGCCGGCGAGATGCGCCAACACTGCTCGCCAAGCACAAGGTCTTGGCTCCCTCTCCCCGCACGGGAGAGGGTGGGGGAGAGGGGTGGTCTAGCAAGGCGCCACACCCAAACGAAGCCGACGGTGTGGTCCAGCACGCGAGCACGGAAACGGAGCCGATGGTGTGATCCCAACCGCTGCGCTCAGCCAGCGCCTGCCCTCTCCCCCGGCCCCTCTCCCGCAAGCGGGAGAGGGGAGACAACCGGCGCGATATGGGACGACTCGTCCTCGACCGCGCCACCAGGACGCGCACGCCGGCCGGACCGACCTATGCCCCGCCCACCGTTGCCGGCAACCGGTTCCCTTCCGCGTCGATCTGCAGCGGCCCCGTGCCCGAGAAGCGGTCCAGCGCCAGGTAGATCACCGGCGTGATGAACAGCGTGATGACCTGCGAGAACAGCAGGCCGCCCACCACCGCCAGGCCGAGCGGCTGGCGCAGTTCCGCCCCGGCGCCCAGGCCGAGCGCCAGCGGCAGCGCGCCCATCACCGCGGCGAAGGTGGTCATCATGATGGGCCGGTAGCGCAGCAGGCAGGCCTGGCGGATCGCGTGCGCGGGGGCCATGCCCTGCTCGCGCTGCGCCGCCAGCGCGAAGTCGATCATCATGATCGCGTTCTTCTTGACGATGCCGATCAGCATCAGCACGCCGATGGTGGCGATCAGCGACAGCTCCACCTGGAACAGGAACAGCGTCAGCAGCGCACCCACGGCCGCCGAGGGCAGGCCGGCCAGGATGGTGAGCGGGTGGATGTAGCTCTCGTACAGCACGCCCAGCAGCGTGTAGATGACGGCGATGGCCGCCACCAGCAGCACGATCTGCGTGGCCTGCGAGGACTGGAACACCGCGGCGTCGCCGCCCCAGCTGGTGAAGATGGAGCCGGGCATGCCGATCTGCTGCTGGAAGCGCGCGATCCTGGCCGAGGCGTCGCCCAGCGCCGCGCCCGGTGCCAGGTTGAACGACACCGTCACCGAGGGCAGCTGGCCCTGGTGGTTCACCGCGATCGGGCCGACGCGGCGCTCGGTGGTGGCGAAGGCCGACAGCGGCACCATCTGGCCGGTCTTGCTGCGTACGTAGAGCTTGGCGAAGGCGGTCTCGTCGGCGCGGTCGGTGTCGGCCGCCTGCAGGATCACGTAGTAGTTGTCGATCGGCGTGTAGATGGTCGACACCTGGCGCTCGCCGAAGGCCGAGTACAGGGCGGTACGCACGTCCTGCATCTGCACGCCGAGCGCATTGGCCTTGTCGCGGTCGATGGTGAGATGGGCCTCCAGGCCGGACTGCTGCGAGTCGCTGGTGACGTCGCGGAAGATCGGGTCGGCGCGCATGCTGGCCATCAGCTTGTCGGACCACTCCTGCAGCTGGGCCGACTTCACGCTCTGCAAGGTGTACTGGTAGCGGCTCTTGCTCTGGCGCCCGCCCAGGCGCAGGTTCTGCACCGGCGAAAAGTAGACCGCCAGGCCGGCGATGCCGGCCACGTCGCGGCGCAGCGACTCCACCACCTGCGGCATCCTGGGCCGCTCACCGAGCGGCTTGAGCTCGACGAACATGCGCCCGGTGTTGATGGCCGGCGACGGGCCGCCGCCGATCGACACCACGATGCTCTTGACCGCCGGATTGGCGCGCATGCGTTCGGCTGCGTCGCGCAGGCGCGCGGCCATGGCGTCGAAGGAGATGTCCTGCGGGCCTTCGGCATTGACCTGGATCTGGCCGATGTCCTCTTCCGGGAAGAAGCCCTTGGGAATGGCGGCGAACAGCACGGCGGTCAGCACGAAGGTCAGGCCGGCCACCGCCAGCACCGTCCTGCGGTGCGCCAGGCACCAGTCGAGCCCGCGCGCATAGGCATGCAACGAGAACTCGAACAGGTCCTCGAACCATTGCGTGGCGCGCAGGCCGAGCGTGCGCCGCTGCGCCGGGCGGTGCGCCGGCGCCGGCTGCTCGCCATAGGCGTGCTGCGATTCGTCGACGGGCACGTTCTCGGCCGACAGGAAGCGCGCGCACAGCATCGGGATCAGCGTCAGCGAGACCAGCGCCGAGACCAGGATGGCGAGCGATACCACCGCGGCGAATTCATGGAACAGCAGGCCGATCACACCCGGCATGAAGAAGATCGGGATGAACACCGCGACCAGCGAGATCGAGATCGACAGGATGGTGAAGCCCATCTCGCGCGAGCCGATCAGCGCCGCCTTCAGCGGCGGCAGCCCCTCCTCGATGTGGCGCACGATGTTTTCCAGCATCACGATGGCATCGTCCACCACCAGGCCGACCGCGAGCGTGATGGCCAGCAGCGAGACGTTGTCGAGGCTGTAGCCCAGCGCCTTCATCAGGGCCACGGTGCCGATCAGCGAGATCGGCAGCGACACGGTGGGGATCAGCGTGGCGGCGGCGCGGCGCAGGAACAGGAAGATCACCATCACCACCAGCGCCACCGTCAGGGCCAGCGTGAACTGCACGTCGTGGATGGATTCGCGGATCGACACCGAACGATCGTTGACCACGTTGACGTTGACCGAGGCCGGCATCTGCTGCAGCAGGCGCGGCAGCGCGTGGCGGATGGCGTCGACCACGGCCACGGTGTTGGCATCGGGCTGGCGCAGCACGGCCAGCACGATGGAGCGCTCGTTGTTGAGCCAGCTGCCGGTCTTGATGGTCTCGACGCTGTCCTCGACCTCGGCCACGTCCGACAGGCGCACCGCCGCACCGTTGGGCTGGCTGGCGACGATGATGTTGCGGAAGGCGTCGGCGCTGGCGAGCTGGCGGTTGGCCTGGATGGTCAGCGTCTGGCGCGCGCCGTCCAGCGTCCCCACCGGCGTGTTGGCATTGGCGCGGTTCAGCGCGGTGGCCAGCTCGTCCAGGGTCAGCCCACGCGCGGCGAGCGCGTCGGGGTGGGCGCGTACGCGCACGGCGAAGCGCTTCTGGCCGTACACCTGCACCTGGGCCACGCCGGGCAGCGTGGCCAGCGAGGGCGAGATCAGGTTGTCGCCGAAGGCATTGAGCTCGCCCAGGCTCATCGCCGGCGAGTTGATGGCCAGCAGCAGCACGGGAGCGTCGGCCGGATTGACCTTGCGGTAGGACGGCGGCACCGTCATCTCGATCGGCAGCGAGCGCTGCGCGCGGAACAGCGCGGCCTGCACGTCGACCGCGGCGGCATCGATGTCGCGGTCGTTGTTGAACTCGATGGTGATGCTCGAATTGCCCAGCGTGTTCGATGAGCTGATCACCGTCACCCCGGGGATGGTGGCGAACTGCTTCTCCAGCTGGGTGGCCACCGAAGCGGCCATGGTCTCGGGACTGGCCCCGGGCAGCGTCGCCGTGACCTGGATCACCGGCGAATTGAAGCTGGGCAGCGCGGCGATCGGGATGGTGGGATAGAGCACGATGCCGGAGACGATCACGGCAAGGCACAGCAGCACCGTCATCACCGGACGGCGGATACAGAGCTCGGACAGCGTCATGGTGTCAGTGCTTCCCGGCAGCAGCCGAAGCGGCCAGAGCGGCCGGGGCGGCCTTGCCCGGCGTGGCCTCGCGCACGGTGCTGCCCGGGCGCAGGTTCTGCACCCCTTCCAGCACCACCCGCGTGCCCGGCGGCACGCCCTCGACCACGGCGGCCTCGGCGGTGGTGGCGAGCACCTGCACCGGCATGCGCGCGACCTTGCCGTCGGCCTGCACGGCATAGACGAAGCGCCCCTCCGGCCCCGTCACCACCGCCTGTGGCGGCACCGACAGCACACCCTTGAGCACCTGCACCACGGCCTGCACGCTGGCATAGGTGCCGGGCCAGAGCCGCTGCTCTTCATTGCCGAAGCGGGCCTTGACGCGGATGGTGCCGTACTGCGGATCGACGGTGTTGTCGATGAAGGCGATCTCGCCCTTGACCGGCGTCTTGCTGCCATCGTTGGGCAGTGCCGTGACCTGCACCGGGCCCTTGTGCAGCGCCTCGCGCAGCGCGGCGAGCTGGCGCTCGGGCAGGCTGAAGGTGACGGCGATCGGCTGGATCTGCGCCACCGTCACCATCGGCAGGCCGCTGGTGGGCGTGACCAGCGAGCCGGGGAAGACATTGATGACACCGGTGCGCCCGCCGATGGTGGCGCGGATGGCGCCATAGCTGACCGCCACGCGGCTGGCCTCGATGGCCGCCTGGTCGGCGCGGATGGTGGCCTCGAAGCCATCCACCTTGGCCTGCGCGGTGTCCACCGCGCTCTTGGAGATGAAGTTGCGCTCCAGCAGGTCCTGGCTGCGCGCCAGCGTGCGCCGCGCGTCGGCCAGGTCGGCCTGGTCGCGCATCAGCTGGGCGCGCGCCTTGTCGAGGTTGGCCTCGTCCATGCGGGTATCGAGCGAGAACAGCAGGTCGCCCGGCTTGACCGTCTGGCCCTCCTTGATATGCACGGTACGCACGGTGCTGGAGACCTGGGGCCGCACTTCCACGGTGGACAGCGCGGTGACATTGCCGTTGGCCGAGACCTGCAGCGGCACGTCGGACTGGCGTGCCAGCGCGGTGGTCACCACGACAGCGGCCGGTGCCTTGGGCGCGGGCTTGGGCGCGAAGGCGTGGCGCCAGCCGAACCAGGCGGCCCCGCCCAGCACGACCAGGCCGAGGCCGGCCAGCCACGGTGCCGCGCGTCCCTTGCCGGTTCCCATCGCCGGACTCCATTGCTCGTCGACGAAGCCCTTGGCCTGGTCGATCCCGTTCGTTTTCATGCGAGACCCTTCGCTCAACCCGTGCCTTTCACGCCCGCTCCCCACGGCCCGGCTTGTGGGTGCCGGTGCCGCCGCGGAAAGACCACCGCCGTGCCGGGCCGGCGCGGTCCCACGTCCGGCCGGCGACCCTGGCGGAAAACGTCTGCTCCAGGATCGCAGTACCGGCGCACTTCTTGTATCTGGTGCGAAACATTATCAGAAAAGCCTGAGCCGACGTCTATCGCGCCGCATCCGGGGAGGGCCTACCGCGCGGTCGGCGCCCGGCGCCGGAGATTGATGCTGGCGATCGAGACCTCGCGCGGCCCCGGCGTCACCTGCACGGTGTCGCCCGCCTGCAACGGCGCCGCCTCGAGCACGCTCAGGTAGATGCCGGAATGGCCGCTCTGCACCATGTCGCGCACCGCATGGCGATAGCCGAGCACGGCGTTGAATTTGTAGCAGGGCTGGCGTGGCGCTTCGACGCGCAGCACCGCGGCGCCGACCCGCAGGCGATCGCCGACCCACAGGTCCGCTTCCAGGCAGCCGCGCAGCACCAGGTTCTCGCCCATGGCGCCGAAGGCCAGCGCCCGCTCCGCCCCGGGCACGCCGGCCGCGCGCCGGTGCGCGTCCCACCAGGGATAGTGCTCGGCGGGATAGGCGTAGACGGCCTTGTCGAGGCCGCCGTGCACGCTGAGGTCGGCCTGCTCGTCGCCGGCCAGGCCTAGCGGGCCGAGCGCCACCGGCAAGGGATGGGCCAGGGTGCTGGCCGGATGCTTGCGGATGCCGGACAGCACCACGGCCTCGGTGCCCGCGCCCGACACGACCAGGGGCAGGGCCTGGCCGACACAGACCGCCAGCAGGCAGGCCGCCTGCCTGCCATCGTGGGCCGCCGCCGGCTCGCGGCTGCCGCTCATCTCACCCTCCGCATTGCGGGCCGCCCCGACATGGTGCCGCCTCCCCGCCTCAGGCCTGCCGGGGCCGCTCGCAGCCCGCCGGCCGGCCCGACAGCGCGCTGGCGCGCCGCGAAACCGCCAGCGCCAGCAGCAGCAGGGCCGCCGCGCCCCAGTGCAGCGCATCGGGGCCGGCCAAGGTGTAGATGCCGGCCCCGCTCATGGCCCCCAGCGCCTGGCCCAGGTAGATCGACGAGGAGTTCAGCGAGATCGAGGCGGCCGCGCGTTCCGGCGCCAGGCCCAGCAGGCGCGCCTGCTGGGCGCTGTTGGTGGCGAAGCCGCCCGCGCCCCACAGCATGAAGAGCAGCACCAGGGCCGTGCCGCCGAGCGCCGCCAGCGGCCATAGCAGCATCGCCGCCAGCGAGGTGAGCAGGGTGACGTGGACGATGCGGCTCGGCGTGGCGCGGTCCATGTAGGACGCCGCCAGCACGTTGCCGCACACGCCGCAGGCGCCGTAGGCCAGGAACATCAGGCTCAATGCGCCGCCGCTGATGCCATGCACGTCACGCAGCAGCGGCGCGATATAGGTGAACAGCGTGAACATGCCGGCCGACTGGATCATGGTGGTGGCCACCACCAGCAGGATCGGCGCATGGCGCAGCACCGCGCCCCAGGCGGCGCGCCCGACCGGCGCCACATAGAGGCCCCGCGGCAGCACGCGCCACACCGCCAGCGCCACCGCCAGCGCGAGCAGGCCGACCAGTCCCATGCTGAAGCGCCAGCCCAGCGTGCTGGCGATCCAGGTGCCGAGCGGCACGCCTGCCACGCTGGCCACGCTCCAGCCCAGGAAGACGAAGCTGATGGCGCGCCCGCGCGTATGCGCCTCGACCAGCAGGGGCAGGGTGGCGGCCGCCTGCGGCGTGAAGATGGCGGCGCCGATCGCGCACAGGAAGCGGATCGCCATCAGGCTGCCGAAGCCAGGCGCCAGCGCGGCAGCCAGGTGCAGCACGCCATACACCAGCAGGGCACCGGCCAGCAGCCTGCGGCGGTCGATGCGCGAGCCCAGCGTGGCGAACAGCGGCGCCCCGACGCAGGTGGCCAGCGCGAACACCGAGATGAGCTGGCCGGCGCTGGCCGCGCCGAGGCCGAAATCGGCGGCGATGTCGTTCAGCATGCCGGTCACGATCATCGCGCCGGTGCCAATGACGAAATTGCCGACGCACAAGGTCAGGAGCCTGGGATCCATGGTGGCCTGAGGGCAGCGGTGCGCGAATCGAAGGAGCAGGGAAGGATGGATGGACGGAAGCCGGCGGCGGCGCTACCGCGCGGGGCTTCGGAATTGGCTGAGTGTAATGGTTTTGCCGTCGGCGTGCCGGAAGCGGCGCACGTGGCCACGCCTGGATGCAGGCGGCTGCCTGCGCCCGGCGGGCCGGCGCGCAGCCGGCCGGCACGGGGAATGATGGGGGAGGGAAGCACAAGCGGCGGCGCCAGGCCGCCGGCGTGCTCAGCGCGCCAGCGCCGGCGCCAGCGCCTTCGGGTTGGCGATGCTGTCGTGCTTGCCCGCCAGCACGTCGAGGATGTTCTGGAACGCCGTGCGGAAGTACAGTTCGTAGCTGTCGCGCTCGACATAGCCGAGGTGGGGCGTGCAGATGCAGTTCTCCATGCGCAGCAGCGCGTGGCCCTGCAGGATGGGCTCGGACTCGAACACATCGACCGCCGCCATGCCCGGCCGCCCGCGGTTGAGCGCAGTCAGCAGCGCATTCTCCTCGACCAGCTCGGCACGGCTGGTGTTGACGAACAGGGCGGTGGGCTTCATGGCGCTGAGGTCGGACAGCTTGACGATGCCGCGCGTCTCGTCGTTCAGCCGCAGGTGCAGCGACAGCACGTCGCTGTCGGCGAACAGTTCGTCCTTGGAGGCGGCCACGTCCAGCCCGTCCGCGACGGCGCTGCTGCGCGAGGCCTCGCGGCCCCAGACCAGCACGCGCATGCCGAAGGCACGGCCGAAGCCGGCCAGGATCCTGCCGATCTTGCCGTAGCCCCAGATGCCCAGGGTCTGGCCACGCAGCACCTGGCCGAGGCCGAAATTGGGCGGCATGGTGGCCGACTTCAGGCCGGACTGCTGCCAGGCGCCGTGCTTGAGGCTGGCCACGTACTGGGGAATGCGGCGCTGGGCCGCCATGATCAGGGCCCAGGTCAGTTCGGCGGGCGCCACCGGCGAACCGACGCCCTCGAGCACCACGATGCCGCGCTCGGTGCAGGCATCCAGGTCGATATGGCTGCCGGCGCCGCCGACGCGGCCGGTCTGGCTGATGATCTTCAGCTTGGGCAGCTTTTCCAGCAGCTGCCGCGTGATACGGGTGCGCTCGCGGATCAGCACCACGGCCTCGACGTCCGACAGGCGCGCGGCGAGCTGCCCGACGCCCTTGACGGTGTTGTTGAAGACCTTCACGTCGTGCCCGTCGAGCAGGCTGAAGCAGGACAGCTTGCGGACCGCGTCCTGGTAATCGTCGAGTACGGCAATCTTCATCGGCAACTCGGTCAATTCTTGGCTGGCAATGGTTCGGTGCGCGCGACAACAGCGGCCGGCGGCACCGCTCGATACTATTGTTATAGAAACTGTCGCGGCAAATCTGCGCGCGATGTGGCGGATACCGTGCGGGCGATGACAATGCTGCACAGCGGAAAACGTACGCTGGCAGCGGTGGTATCCTTGCCGTCCCCGCCGTTGCACCGGTATGTCGGTAGAGCCTCGCTCCCGCTTCCGGCCGCAGGCGGGAAAGCCTCGACCGGCCCGCGTACCGGCAAAGCGCAACTGTAGCGCAGCCACAGGCAAAGCCGCGCACTTTTGCGTGGAATTACCCTCGCCGGAGTTGTAACGGGATGTGACGATTAGTGATCCTTAGTTCACTTAGTTCACTAATGACAGTCATAGCGATGCGCATGCCGCAGCAGGCCCCGCAGGAGCCCGCGGCGGCCAGGAGGCTGAGCCGGATTTCCAGATTTCCCTTCTGTTTTGGAGCAAACCATGAATCACCCCACCATGCAGGGCACGCCGGCACTCAATGCCCCGGCCTGGGTCAAGAACCCGAAACTGCTGGCCTGGGTGGCCGAGATCGCCGCCCTGACCAAGCCCGACCAGATCTACTGGTGCGACGGCTCGCAGGAAGAGTACGACCGGCTGTGCGAACAGATGGTCGCCGCCGGCACCATGAAGCGCCTGAACCCGGCCAAGCGCAAGAACTCCTTCCTGGCCCTGTCCGATCCGTCCGACGTGGCACGCGTCGAGGACCGCACCTTCATCTGCAGCGACAAGAAGGAAGACGCCGGCCCCACCAATAACTGGGTCGCCCCGGCGGAGATGCGCCAGACGCTGTCCGGCCTGTTCGACGGCTGCATGCGCGGCCGCACCCTGTACGTGGTGCCGTTCTCGATGGGCCCGCTGGGCTCGCCGATCGCCCACATCGGCGTGGAATTGTCGGATTCGCCCTATGTGGCGGTCAATATGCGCATCATGACCCGCATGGGCCGTGCCGTGTATGACGTGCTCGGCACCGACGGCGAGTTCGTGCCCTGCGTGCACACCGTCGGCAAGCCGCTGGCGGCCGGCGAGAAGGACGTGGCGTGGCCGTGCAACCCGACCAAGTACATCGTGCACTTCCCGGCCTCGCGCGAGATCTGGTCGTTCGGCTCGGGCTACGGCGGCAACGCCCTGCTGGGCAAGAAGTGCTTCGCATTGCGCATCGCCTCGACCATGGGCCGCGATGAGGGCTGGCTGGCCGAGCACATGCTGATCCTGGGCGTGACCTCGCCCGAGGGCAAGAAGTACCACGTCGCGGCCGCCTTCCCGTCGGCCTGCGGCAAGACCAACTTCGCCATGCTGATCCCGCCCAAGGCCTTCGGCGGCTGGAAGGTCACCACCATCGGCGACGACATCGCCTGGATCAAGCCCGGCCAGGACGGCCGCCTCTACGCCATCAACCCGGAAGCCGGCTACTTCGGCGTGGCCCCGGGCACCAGCGAGAAGACCAACTTCAACGCGATGGCGACGCTGAAGGAGAACATCATCTTCACCAACGTCGCACTGACCGATGACGGCGACGTGTGGTGGGAAGGCATGACCAAGGAGGCCCCGGCCCACCTGATCGACTGGCAGGGCAAGGACTGGACGCCCGAGATCGCCAAGCAGACCGGCGCCAAGGCGGCCCACCCGAATGCGCGCTTCACCGCGCCGGCCTCGCAGTGCCCGTCGATCGACGAGAACTGGGACAACCCGGCCGGCGTGGCGATCGACGCCTTCATCTTCGGCGGCCGCCGTTCCACCACGGTGCCGCTGGTGACCGAGGCCCGCGACTGGACCGAGGGCGTCTACATGGCCGCCACCATGGGCTCGGAAACCACCGCCGCGGCCGCCGGCCAGCAGGGCGTGGTGCGCCGCGACCCGTTCGCCATGCTGCCGTTCTGCGGCTACAACATGAGCGACTACTTCGGCCACTGGCTGGCGCTGGGCGCCAAGCTGGAAGCCGCCGGCGCCAAGCTGCCGAAGATCTACTGCGTGAACTGGTTCCGCAAGGATGCCGACGGCAACTTCGTGTGGCCGGGCTTCGGCGAGAACATGCGCGTGCTGTCGTGGATGATCGACCGCGTCGAAGGCAAGGGCCAGGGCGGCGAGCACGTGTTCGGCACCTCGCCGCGCTACGAGGACCTGAACTGGGAAGGCCTGGACTTCTCGCGCGAGCAGTTCGAGCAGGTCACCTCGATCGACCGCGAGGCCTGGCTGAAGGAGCTGGCGCTGCACGAAGAGCTGTTCCAGCAGCTCAGCCACGGCCTGCCGCAGGCGCTGGTGGCAGCGAAGGCGACGCTGGCCGAACGCCTGCAGGGCTGAACTCCAGCCGCGGCGCCTGGCGCCGGGGCCATGGACAAACCCACCGCCCCGGCGGTGGGTTTTTCTTTTTCCGAGCGCGGCAGGCGCCGGGCCGCTCAGCCCGCCGGCCCGCCGCCCTCGCCCGGTTCGCCCGACTGCTCCACCGCGAATTTCACCAGCCCCGCACGCCCCTCGATGCCGAGCTTGCGCTTGAGGTTGAGCCGGTGCGTCTCCACCGTGCGCACCGATACGCCCAGGCGCGCGGCCATCTCCTTGTTGGCCAGTCCGAGGCCGATGCCGTCGAGAATCTCGCGTTCGCGCGGGGTCAGCGCGTCGAGCGGCCCGGCCGCCGGCGACTGCTCGGCCATGCCGCGCGCGATGCGCGCGCTGTAGAACATGCGCCCGGCCAGCACGGCCTCGATGGCCGCCAGCAGTTCACCACCGGGCGCATCCTTGAGGACATAGCCGCGCGCGCCGGCGCGCACCGCCTGGCGCACGTATTCGAGATTGTCATGCATCGAGACGATCAGCACGGCCAGCTCCGGGTAGCGCTCGTGCAGCGCTTCGGCCAGGGCGATGCCGCTCATGCCGCGCATGGCGATATCGGTGATCACCAGGTCGGGCAGGGCGTCGGCCGCGGCGCCCTGCAGCCATTGCAGCGCGGCTTCGCCACCGTCGGCCTCGCCCACGACCTGGAGCCCGGGCTGCAGGCTCAGGTGCAGGCGCATGCCGTCGCGCACCAGGCCGTGGTCGTCGATCAGCAGCACGCGCGCCGGCGCGTTGTCGTGTGCCGTGGGAGAAGAAATCATCAAGCGGGCATCCTTGCCGGTGAATCGGGCGCCAGCGGCAGCGTGGCGCACAGCCACGTGCCGCCGGGCCCGGAGGCGAGATCGAAGTGGCCGCCGAGCGCGGCCACGCGCTCGCGCAGGTTGCGCAGGCCGATGCCGCGGCGCGGGTCGCTCTGCATGCGCGCGACGTCGAAGCCGCTGCCGTCGTCCCGCACGGCCAGGCACGTGTGGGCCGGCAGGAAAGAGAGGGTCACGCCGACGCGGCGCGCGTGCGCATGGCGCGCGACATTGGTCAGCGCCTCTTGCGCGATGCGGAACAGCGCGGTGGCCTGCTCGTCGGCCAGCGGGCGCGGCGTGCCTTCCAGCGCCACGTCGATGGCCAGGCCGCTCTCGTCAGCCATCTCGCGCGCCAGGTGGCGCAGCGCGGCCAGCAGGCCGAGGTCGTCGAGCAGGGCGGGGCGCAGGTTGCGCGAGACCCGGCGCACCTCGTTGAAGGCGGCATCCAGCCGCACCAGCGTGGTGTCGAGCACCGGCACCACCACCTCGGCCTGCGCGGGTGCCTGGCGCAGACGGTTGGCGGCGGTCTCCAGCAGCAGCTTGACCGACACCAGCAGCTGGCTCACGCCGTCGTGCAGGTCGCGCGACAGGCGCGCGCGCTCCTCCTCCTGCGATTGCACCACGCGCTGGGCCAGCTGGCGCAGCTTGGCGTCGGCCTCGCGGTGCTCGCTGATGTTGAGGGCCAGGCCGCCGGCCGCCACCAGCAGGATGCTGATGGCGGCGATCACGCCGATCCAGGCCATGGTCTCGCGGATATCGGTCTCGGCGCGCGCATCGAGCTGGCGCAGCGTCTCTTCCACGTCGTCGAGGTAGATGCCGGTGCCCAGCATCCAGCCCCATTCGGGCACCGCCACCACGTAGCCGAGCTTGGGCGCGAGCTGCTGCGAGGACGGCTTCTTCCACAGGTAGCGCACCGCCCCGCCGCCGGCACGGGCGGTGGCGATCAGGCGCTGGATGGTGGGCACGCCCTGCGGGTCGCGCAGCTCCCACAGGTCCTGGCCCACCAGTTCCGGCTGGCGCGGGTGCATCAGGTTGCGGCCCTGCATGTCGTACAGGAAGAAGTAGCCATCGGGACCGTAGTCGAGCCTGGCCAGGGCCGCCATCGCGGCCTGGCGGGCGGCGGCATCGTCGCGCCCGGCGCGCACCAGCGGTGCGATCGCGCTTTGCGCCAGCTCGACGTAATGGCGCAGCTCGGTTTCCTTGCTCTGCAGGTAGGCCGCCTCGACCAGGCCCCGCTCGTGGCGCACCAGCGCCGTGGCCTGGTGGCGCACGGCCAGCGCGATGCCGAGCATGGCCACGGCAAGCGGCGCGACAGCGAGCAGCAGGATTTTCTGGCGGAGTTTCATCACGTGCGGGTAAACATGGATGCCGGCGAAGCGGCTTGCCTTCGTCGGGCTACGTAGTACCACGCAGATCACTTGCGTAGTTACGCGCTTGTGCGGTACGGAGCGGGTGTCAATACTACACCCCGCCCGACGCCACCTGCCCCGGCGGGTGACCACGTCCGTTGTCTGCGACGACGGAATCCGGCCCAGCTGAGTCTGACCGGGTTCATTTCTGATCTTGCCAAGTACTTTCCTAATGTGGAGGGTACAAATCCTTAGCTGATTGCTCGCGATTCCGATGTTTCGTCGGAAACGACGCTTCAGCGCCAGATGGCGATCCAGGACGGCGTGGCGGACCTATTATTCATCGGCACCCATTGAGGAGACTCTCATATGAATCGCATCGGGGAACACCTGGTGTGGCTGGCCGTCGCCGTCCTCGGCGCCTTCGCCTTCGCCACCGTGGCGCTCGCACGCGGCGAGGCCGTCAGCGCATTGTGGATCGTGGTCGCCGCGGTCTGCATCTACCTGATCGCCTACCGCTACTACAGCAGGTTCATCGCCGACAAGGTGATGCAGCTCGATCCCAAGCGCATGACGCCGGCCTGGCGCCATAACGACGGGCTCGACTACGTACCCACCAACAAGGCCGTGCTGTTCGGCCACCACTTCGCCGCCATCGCCGGCGCCGGCCCGCTGGTCGGCCCGGTGCTGGCCGCGCAGATGGGCTATATGCCGGGCATGTTGTGGATCCTGGCCGGCGTGGTGTTCGCCGGAGCGGTGCAGGACTTCATGGTCCTGTTCATCTCCACCCGCCGCGACGGCCGCTCGCTGGGCGACCTGGTCAAATCCGAGATGGGCACGGTGCCCGGCCTGATCGCGCTGTTCGGCTGCTTCATGATCATGATCATCATCCTGGCGGTGCTGGCGCTGATCGTGGTGAAGGCGCTGGCCGGCTCGCCCTGGGGCACCTTCACCGTCGCCGTGACCATCCCCATCGCCATCTTCATGGGCCTGTACACGCGCTACATCCGTCCGGGGCGCATCGGCGAAGTGTCGGTGATCGGCTTCGTGCTGCTGATGCTGGCCATCATCGGCGGCCAGTACGTGCACGAGAGCCCGGCGCTGGCGCCGCTGTTCACCTTCGACGGCAAGGCGCTGACCTGGATGCTGATCGTCTACGGCTTCATCGCTGCCGTGCTGCCGGTATGGCTGCTGCTGGCGCCGCGCGACTACCTGTCGACCTTCCTGAAGATCGGCACCATCATCGCGCTGGCCATCGGCATCCTGGTCGTGGCGCCGGAGCTGAAGATGCCGGCCTTCACCCAGTTCGCCCAGGGCGGCGGTCCGGTGTGGTCGGGCAACCTGTTCCCCTTCCTCTTCATCACCATCGCCTGCGGCGCGGTGTCGGGCTTCCATGCGCTGATCTCCTCGGGTACCACGCCCAAGCTGCTGGAGAACGAATCGCATGCGCGCTTCATCGGCTACGGCGCGATGCTGGCCGAGTCCTTCGTCGCCATCATGGCGCTGGTGGCCGCCTCGGTGATCGAGCCGGGCGTCTACTTCGCCATGAACAGCCCGGCCGCGGTGATCGGCACCTCGCCGGAATCGGTGGCGCAGGTGGTGTCGAGCTGGGGCTTCGTGATCACCCCTGACGTGCTGCTGCAGACCGCCAGGGACGTCGGCGAGAACACCATCATCTCGCGCGCCGGCGGCGCGCCGACGCTGGCGGTGGGCATCGCCCACATCCTGCACCAGGTGGTCGGCGGCCAGGCCATGATGGCCTTCTGGTACCACTTCGCCATCCTGTTCGAGGCGCTCTTCATCCTGACCGCCGTGGACGCCGGCACGCGCGCCGGCCGCTTCATGCTGCAGGACTTGCTGGGCAGCTTCGTTCCGGCCATGCGCCGCACCGATTCGCTGCCGGCCAACCTGATCGCCACGGCCCTGTGCGTGGCCGCCTGGGGCTACTTCCTCTATCAGGGCGTGGTCGATCCGCTGGGCGGCATCAACACGCTGTGGCCGCTGTTCGGCATCTCCAACCAGATGCTCGCCGCGGTCGCGCTGGTGCTGTCGACCTGCGTGCTGGTCAAGATGAAGCGCGGCCAGTACGCCTGGGTCACGCTGCTGCCGACCGTGTGGCTGCTGGTCTGCACGCTGACCGCGGGCTGGCAGAAGCTGTTCGATGCCGATCCCAAGGTGAGCTTCCTGACACACGCCGCCAAGTTCAGCGATGCCATCGCCGCCGGCAAGGTGCTGGCACCGGCCAAGTCGATGGAGCAGATGCACCGCATCGTCTTCAACGACTACCTCGATGCCGGCCTGTGCGCGCTCTTCATGGTGGTAGTGCTGTCGATCGTGTTCTACGGCTTCAAGACCGCTCTGCAGGCACGCCAGGTCGGACGCCGCACCGACCAGGAAACGCCGTTCGAGCCGCTGCCGTCCGGTGCCTCGGCACGCGGCTGAGCGCGGCAGGGAGAATCGCCATGCTGGAGCAACTGGAGACCTTCGGCCGCTACCTCGGCCAGTCGCTGCGCCTGATGGTCGGGCTGCCCGATTACGAGACCTATGTGGCGCACATGCAGAACGCCCACCCCGACAGCAAGCCGATGAGCTATGAAGAGTTCTTCCGCGAGCGCCAGCAGGCGCGCTACGGCGGCGGGCAGGGCGGCAGGTGCTGCTGAAGCCGGGCCGCGGCGCCGCCCCTCAGGCGCCGCCGGCGGCACAAGGCTGATGACGTGACGAAAAGACGGCTGCGCAAGCAGCCGTCTTTTTCTTTGCACGCAAGAATCCGCAGACGTTACAGGGCTTACAGGTCGTTACAGCAAAGCGGAGAACGCTTCTCTACACTGGCGACAAGTAAGGCAAGAGCCAATCCGAACAAGGAAAAATCCATGAACCGCCACTCCGTCCGCCACCTGACCCTGGCCATCGCCATGGCCGCTGCCACGCTCCCGGCGCTGCCGGCATTTGCAGGCGATATGAACAATGCCCTCGGCGGCGCCCTCGGCGGCGTAGCCGGTGCCGCGGTCGGCGGCGCCCTGGGCGGCAGCACCGGCGCCGTGATCGGTGGCGCGGTCGGCGGCGGCGCCGGCGGTGCGGTCACCTCCAACCGCCGCGAGCGCACCGGCGCCATCATCGGCGGTGCCCTGGGCGGCGGCGCCGGCACCGCGGCCGGCAATGCCATGGGCGGCCGCGCCGGTGGCCTGGTCGGCGCGGCCGTGGGCGGCGGCGCCGGCGCGGCACTGGGTGGCAACGTCTCGCGCAGCAACTCCTATGCGGACGAGCGCCGTGACGACCGCTGGCACCACGGCAAGCGCAAGAAGTGGCATCGCCACGACGATTGAACGTCGTCGGCGGCACGGCGGGCGCAGGCAACGGCATCCCCGTTCCCGCCCTCGTGTACCACCAGCGGGCGATTGCTCCGCATCAGGGAAACGGGCCAACAGGCCCGTTTTTCATGTGCGGGGTCGGGCATAATGATCGAGGTGGTGACGTATGCTCCCCCTGCGCGCACGACAGCAAGGCGCGCAGGACTTGCCCGCGCCAACGAAAACGCCCGTGCCGAAGGCACGGGCGTTGGCTCCATGAGATGCGGGAAGCGGGCTTGTGACCCCCTCCCGCCGGCCTGTGGAGATCAGCCGAAAGCGGTGGGACGCGCGGCAGGCGCGCCCCGGGCGATGCAGGCCGGCCGGTCGCGAGGACCGGTCAGAGGGCAGCGCCGTCGGTGTACGGATCGAACTTGCCGATCTTGGCACCGTCGGTGAAGGTATCGAACTTGCCCGACTTGGCGCCGTCGGTGAAGGTATCGAACTTGCCCGACTTGGCGCCATCGGTGTAGGTGTCGAACTTGCCGACCTTGGCGCCGTCGGTGTACGGGTCGAACTTGCCTGCCTTGGCAAAGGCGGGGGCGGCCAGCAGGGCGGCGGCGAGGGTCGCGACAGCGATCAGGGCGGAGCGTTGGGTCTTCATGGCTAATCCTTTCCACAGGCTGGGACGCCTCTTCACCGGCATTGGTTCGCTGCGGTGCGGCATCCGATGGCTAGATATTAGGCATTCCCCTTATATGAATAAATATTGCCAACGACAATGATTGATTGTAGTTTTCACAATAAATAGGCCGGATAGCGTAAAGATCCGCAAAACGGACGGGAGACTATGTCATGGATCGGCTGCAATCGATGCGCGTTTTCGCCAAGGTGGTTGAACTTGGCAGCTTTGCACGTGCGGCGCAGCAATTGGAGATGTCGAACGCCGTCGTCACGCGCTACGTCGCCGACCTGGAAAGCCACCTGGGCACCCGCCTGCTCAACCGCACCACGCGCAGCCTGTCGCTGACCGATGCCGGCGAGTCCTACCTGCAGCGCTGCCAGCAGATCCTGGAGGACGTCGACGAGGCCGAGTCGCTGGTCACCGCGCGCAGCCAGTCGCTGTCGGGCACCTTGCGCCTGGTCGCGCCGGTGATGTTCGGGCTGCACCTGCTGCCCGAGATGCTGGCGCGCTTCCAGAAGCAGTACCCGGACATGGTGTTCGACGTGCTGCTGTCCGACCGCATCGTCGACATCGTGGAAGAAGGGCGCGACATCGGCATCGTGCTGTCGGACCTGGGCCTGGGCTCGCACCTGGTGGCGCGGCCGCTGCTGTCGGCCGAGATCATCCTGTGTGCCTCGCCCGGCTACCTGCGCCAGCACCCGCCACTGCGCAACGCGCAGGATCTCGCCAACCACCGCTGCATCTTGCTGCGCCTGCCCAACGTGGCGCACGAATGGACCCTGTCCGGGCCGGAAGGAGAGGTGACCGTGCCGATCCGGCCAGGCCTGCTGTGCAGCAACGCCGAACTGGCGCACCAGGCGGCCCTGGCCGACATGGGCGTGGCGATGCTGTCGTCCTACCTGGCGCGTCCCAATGTGGAAGCGGGGCGCCTGACGCACATCCTGCCGCAATACCAGCTGCCGCGGCGCGACGTGAGCGTGGTCTACCCCAGCCGCAAGTTCCTGCCGACCAAGGTACGGGCCTTCATCGATTTCCTGCTGAGCGAGGGCGAGAACCGCCGCGCCTGAAACTGGCGCAGCGCAGGGCGGGCCGCCGGGAATCCTCCCCCGGCAGCCGCCTTGGCCTCAGGCAGCCGCCTTGGCCTCAGGCGGCAGCCTTGCCGCTGCTGCTCTTCTTGGCCGCTGCCGTCTTGGCTGCCGGGGCCTTGGTGGTCTTGGCCGCTGCGGTCTTGGTGGTTTTGGCCGCCGCCTTGCGCGCCGGCGCCTTCTGCACCGCACTCTCGGCCGTTGCCACGCCATCGTCCGCCGCCGCCGCCGCGCGCGCGGACTTGGCCGCCGGCTTGGCCCCGGCCTTCGGCTCGCGTGCCTCGAACTCGAAGCCGATCTTGCCGTCGGCCTGCTTGACCAGGAAGGCCTTGAAATTGCGGCCGGTACGCGAAGACTTGAAGCCGGTCAGCAGGTCGGTGCGGCCGTCGGTCAGCAGCTTGCCGATCTGCTCGCGCGAGATCTCCTGCTGCAGGATGATCTTGCCGGTGGTGAAGTCGCAGGACTTGGGACTGGCCACCGTGTTCTCGCAGACGTACTTCATACCGTGCTCGAACACCGCGCCGCCGCACTTCGGGCATGTGCCGACGGCCTGCTGACCGCTGAAGTCCACCGGTTCGCCATCGCCTTCGTCATCGTTCTGGCCGAAGTCGAACTCCATCTTGTAATGGCCGTCGTCGTCCTTGCCGAGCTTGAGGATGGCGGCGAAGGGCCGGCCCATCTTGCTGCGGAACCCCTGCAGCGGACCGATCTCCTTCTTCAGCAGCAGTTCCTCGACTTCCTCGATCTCGAACTGGCGCCCACCCGGGATCTTGCTGATGGAGAACTCGCAGGCGGTACAGGCGAAGCGGCGGTAGTTCTCCTTGACCTGGCCGCCGCACTGCGGGCACGGCGTGTCCAGCGTGGCGTAGTCGCCGGGGATGGTGTCGCTGTCGTACTCCTTGGCGCGCTTGACGATCTGCTGCGTCATCTGCGCGATCTCGCGCATGAACTCGTCACGCTTGAGGCGGCCGCGCTCGATCTGCGCGAGCTTGTGCTCCCACTCGCCGGTCAGTTCGGCCTGGGTCAGTTCCTCCACGCCGAGGCCGCGCAGCAGCGTCATCAGCTGGAAGGCCTTGGCGGTCGGGATCAGTTCGCGGCCTTCGCGCACCAGGTACTTCTCGGTCAGCAGGCCTTCGATGATGGCCGCGCGCGTGGCCGGCGTACCCAGGCCCTTGCCGGCCATGGCCTCGCGCAGCGCGTCGTCGTCCACCAGCTTGCCGGCGCCTTCCATGGCGGACAGCAGCGTGGCTTCGTTGTAGCGCGCCGGCGGCTTGGTGGTCAGGCCCACCGCCTCGACCTTGTCGGTCTTGACCTTCTCGCCCTTGGCCACCGGCACCAGGTTGGCGTCCTTGTCGTCCTTGCCCTGCGCCTCGCGGCCATAGATCTCGAGCCAGCCCGGGTTGACCAGGACCTTGCCCTCGGTCTTGAAGTGATGGCCAGCCACCTCGGTGACACGCGTGGTGACCTGGAATTCCGCGGCCGGGAAGAACACCGCCAGGAAGCGGCGCACCACCAGGTCGTACAGCTTCTGCTCCGGCTCCGACAGGTTCTTCGGCGCCTGCAGCGTGGGGATGATGGCGAAGTGGTCGCTGATCTTGCTGTTGTCGAAGATGCGCTTGTTCGGCTTGACCCAGCCGTTGGTCAGGATCTTCTTGGCGTGCGGCAGGTAGTTGTGCGAACTCTCGGCCAGCATGTCCATGGTCTGCTTGACCGTGCCCAGGTAGTCCTCGGGCAGCGCGCGCGCATCGGTACGCGGGTAGGTCAGCACCTTGTGCTTCTCGTACAGCGCCTGCGCCAGCCCGAGCGTGTTCTTGGCCGAGAAGCCGAAGCGCGAGTTGGCCTCGCGCTGCAGCGTGGTCAGGTCGAACAGGGCCGGCGACTGCTGCGTCGAGGGCTTGGATTCCTCGCTGACGGTGCCGGGCTTGCCGCGGCAGGCCGCGACGATGCTCATGGCCTCGGCCTCGCTCCACAGGCGCGATTCGCGCGCCTCGGGGTCGAGCTCGCTCTTCTTGAACTTGGGGTCGTACCAGCGGCCCTCGTAGAGGCCGGCGGCGGCGATGAACTCGGCGCGCACTTCCCAGTAGTCGCGCGGCACGAAGTGCTTGATCTTCTCCTCGCGCTCGACCACGATCGACAGCGTCGGCGTCTGCACCCGGCCCACCGTGGTCAGGAAAAAGCCGCCGCCCTTGCTGTTGAAGGCGGTCATGGCACGGGTGCCGTTGATGCCGACCAGCCAGTCGGCCTCCGAGCGGCAGCGCGCGGCGTCGGCCAGCGGCAGCATCTCCTCGTCCTCGCGCAGGCGCGCGAAGCCGTCGCGGATCGCCTGCGGCGTCATCGACTGCAGCCACAGCCGGCGCACCGGCTGCTTGGCCTTGGCCTGCTGCGCGATCAGGCGGAAGATCAGTTCGCCCTCGCGCCCCGCGTCGCAGGCGTTGATCAGGCCGGTGACGTCCTTGCGCTTGATCAGCCGGTTCAGCACCTTCAGGCGCGACTCGGTCTTGGCGATGGGCCGCAGGTCGAAGTGCGGCGGGATCACCGGCAGGTTGGCGAAGCTCCACTTGCCACGCTTGACTTCGTATTCATCCGGGGCGGCGATCTCCACCAGGTGGCCCACGGCGGACGACAGCACGAAGTCGTCGTTCTCGAAGTACTCGTCGTGCTTGGTAAAGCCCCCGAGGGCACGGGCGATATCGGCAGCAACCGATGGCTTTTCCGCGATGATGAGGGCTTTTGACATTGAACGGGTCCTTGCCGGCCACCTTCTGGCAGCCTGCGAATTGCACTACGGCGTATGTAAACAGGGCGCTGGCTTCTTTGAGGCGCCAATAATAAGCGCGGTCTCGACGACGGTGCAAGCCAGCCACCGCCGCTGCCCGGATCTAGTGTGCGCGGCTCTCAAGCAGCCAGTCGAGCACATCCGGCAACTCCTGCGCCGTCCCTTGCATCGAAACGTCGCGCCCCAGCATGCGCTGGAGCACTTCTGCATGTGGCAGCAGCGTCCCATAGAATTGCGGCGCGCCACCAGTGATCGGTTGCACCAGTATGGTTGGAAAGTTCTCAATATCGAGGTCGCCCAGCCGGTCGGCATGGGTTTCGACATCGATCCAGACGAAGCAATCCCGCGGGTACTGCGCGGCCACGGCCGCGAACGCCGCCTGGTACTCCCCGCAGGTACGGCACCACGCCGCGCACAGGCAGGCCACCAGCCGCCCTTGCGGTCGGTCGGAGAGGGCCTGCGCCAGCGCGTCGGCGTCGCGTTCGGGGAGGTAAACGGTCATGGCAAGTGAAACATAAGCCCTTCTGGGGCTGACTTGGCTTGATTGTAGCGGCTGTGCGGAAAAGGGGGCGAACCCGGGCCGCCTTGCCGGCCTCCCTGTGGATCTTCAAGCCAGGCGCCGGAACAGGTTGCCCGGCAGCCGCTCGGCCAGGCCGGCCAGTTCGAGCGAGAGCAGGCCGGCGAGAGCCTGGCTGGCGCCCAGGCCGCTGCGCCGGCACAGTTCGTCGAGACTGGCCGGCTCGAATCCCAGGGCAGCCCCCAGCGCGCACCCCGCCTCGGCAGCGTGCCGCCCGCGCGGGACCGCGCCACGGGCTTCGGCGGCCGGCTGGCCGGGGGTGCCCAGCTCCTCGAGCACATCCTGCGCCGATTCGACCAGCTTGGCGCCATCACGGATCAGCAGGTGGCAACCGCGTGACAACGGTGCATGGATCGAGCCGGGAATGGCGAAGACCTCGCGCCCCAGCTCGGCCGCCAGCCGTGCGGTGATCAGCGAGCCCGAGCGCGCTGCCGCCTCCACCACCAGTACGCCGCGCGCCAGGGCCGCGATCAGCCGGTTGCGCTGCGGAAAATGGTGGCTGCGCGGCGGCGTGCCCAGCGCGAACTCGCTGAGCATGGCGCCGTGCCCGGCGATGCGTCCGGCCAGGGCGCGGTGCCGCGCCGGATAGACCTGGTCGATCCCGGTGCCGACCACGGCCAGCGTGCCGCCGGCGCCCTCGAGGGCGCCGAGATGGGCGGCCGCGTCGATGCCGGCGGCCAGCCCCGACACCACGCACAGGCCGGCACCGGCCAGCGCCCGCGCGAAGGCCTGCGCATCGCGCGCGCCCTGGGCGCTGGCGCTGCGCGCGCCCACCAGGGCGATGGCCGGCCGCCGCAGCGCCGCGAGATCGCCATGCAGGTAGAGCAGGGGAGGTGGATCGGCCAGGTCGAGCAGTGCGGCCGGGTAGGCCGCGTCGGCCAGCGTCAGCAGATGGTTGCCGGGCATGGCGGCCCACTCGGCGGTGCGCGCCACCAGCGCGGCCAGGGCGGGGCCCGGCGCGGCCAGCAGGGCCCGTACGCTGCCAGCCGGCACCAGTTGCGCCAGTGCGGCGGCGTCCTGCGCCAGGATCCGCTCCGGCAGGCCGTAGGCCGACAAC
Organism: Cupriavidus malaysiensis; assembly: GCF_001854325.1. Lineage (NCBI taxonomy): Bacteria > Pseudomonadati > Pseudomonadota > Betaproteobacteria > Burkholderiales > Burkholderiaceae > Cupriavidus > Cupriavidus malaysiensis. Next base: position 223,623 of record NZ_CP017754.1, on the reverse strand, counting down.
AAGCGGCGCACACCCACCGGCCCCAGGCCCGGTGCCGCCACCAGGCGCAGCCAGGCGGCGATCTCGGCGGGCTCGCGCGTGCCGCCCGCCGGCGCGACGTGCGTGCCCGTCTCCGTCAACGCGGCGAAGCGGCGCTGTCGCCCACCTGCACCACGCTGGAGGCGTCGGTGACCAGGGCGTAGGAGACGCCGGGGAAGACACGGAAGACGAAGGCCAGGCCGTAGCGCTCGTCGGGCAGCACGATCTTGCGGTTGTCCGCGGTGCGGTCCCTGACCACCTCGCCGGTGCGCGACAGCGCCAGCACGTTGCCGGGTTCCAGGCCGGCATTGGCGCCGACGTTGAGCACCACCACCTGCTTGGCGCCGCCGTACTGCACGCCACCGTAGACGGCGGCGATGCGGCCAGCCACCTCGACGTCGGGGGCATGCGGCACATAGCGTACCGGCTCGCGCGCAGGCTGCGGCAGCAGCAGGCTGCCGACGCCCATCTCCTGCTGGGCCTGGGTGATGTTCACGGTGGCGACGGCGTCGGCCCCCTCGGGGCCGCGCAGCAGGCGCGCGTTACCCTGGTAGTCGGCCTGGTAGCCAAGCACCTTGCCGGTACCCGGGTCGCGTACCGGCTCGACCGGCTTGAACACCTGCCAGTCACTGCCGGGCAGGCCGTCGGCGGCGGCGATGCCACGCACATAGGCATTCTCGCCGCGCCCCAGGTAGACGCGCGCCTCCGGCAGCGCGACGATACGGGCCGACGTCTGCAGCGTGCCCTGGTCCACCACCAGCGGCCGGGTCAGGAAGGGCTCGATGTCCCTGGCGGGGATGCTCGGAATGGCGGCCGCGTCGGCGCCGTCGCTGCGCACGCGCGGCGACAGCCTGACGGTGCCGCCCTCGCCGATCGGCGTGGTCGACAGCCAGGCACGGCCGTCGCGCAGGTGCAGGTAAAGGACCTGGCCGGGATAGATCAGATGAGGATTGCGCACCTGCTGCCGGTTCATGCCCCACAGCTCGGGCCAGCGCCACGGCTGGCGCAGGAAACGGCCGGAGATGTCCCACAGGGTATCGCCGCTGCGCACCGTGTACTGGGAAGGCGCGGCGGGTGCCAGGTCGGTGGCCGGTATGCCCTGCACGGCGGCCTCCGCCGTGCGCTGCTGCGCCGGCGTCACGGTGCGCTCGGGCAGTTCGCCGGAGGTGGCCCGGAGCGGCATTCCCGTTGCCGCGGCCAGGCCCGCCACACTCATCAGCAGGCGCACAAGCGCATGCTGCCCGCGGCCCCGCGCCGCCCGGTGCTCTTTGGTAAGATTGCGCATTTTCCTGAACCGGCCATGCGAGACGGCCGGATTGACCCTGGAGAGCGTGCCTGCTGCGGCGCGCCTTGAATTTTTGTACTAGCGCCCCGATTCTGCATGTAAACCCCCGCTGCCGCAACGCGGCCCGGTCTGCATGTGCTGCCGGCGTTGCGCCCGAGCATCATGGCTAAACTCGATATCCTGACCTATCCCGATCCCCGCCTGCACACCGTGGCCAAGCCCGTCGCGGTGGTGGACGACCGCATCCGCCAGCTGGTCAAGGACATGGCCGAGACCATGTACGAAGCACCCGGCATCGGCCTGGCCGCCACGCAGGTCAACGTGCACGAGCAGGTGGTGGTCATCGATATCTCGGAGAGCCGCGACGAGCTGATGGTCTTCATCAATCCCGAGGTGGTGTGGGCCAGCGACAACCGCAAGGTGTGGGAAGAAGGGTGCCTGTCGGTGCCCGAGGTCTACGACCGCGTCGAGCGTCCGGACCGGGTCCGCGTGCGTGCGCTCAACGAGAAGGGCGAGACCTTCGAGATCGACGCGGACGATCTGCTGGCGGTCTGCATCCAGCACGAGATCGACCACCTGCGCGGCAAGGTCTTCGTCGAATACCTGTCGCCGCTCAAGCTCAACCGCATCAAGTCCAAGCTGCAGAAGCGCACGCGCAGCCGCATGTGAGCGCAACTGCGGTGCACGGCGCCGCAGCGCTTTCTCAGCACCTTTCGTAGTACGCTTCCCGCATCGTCGAAGTCCAGTCCGCACCGGCCGCCGCGCGGCCGCTTGCGCTCGGGCGCGCTGCCATGCGCCGCGTCCCCTTCGCGCCCCTCCGGGCGCCACCAGCCGAACCTGCCATGCCACCTGTCCAGCCTCTGCGCGTCGCCTTCGCCGGCACGCCCGAATTCGCCCGCGCCGCCCTCGAAGCCATCCACGCCGCCGGTTTCCCCGTGGTGGCCGTGCTCAGCCAGCCCGACCGCCCGGCCGGACGTGGCATGCAGCTGCAGGCCAGCCCGGTCAAGCAGTACGCGCTGGCGCAGGGCCTGGGACCGGTATTGCAGCCGCGCTCCCTGCGCCGCCAGGGCAAGTACCCGGAAGAGGCGGGCGCCGCCGTCGATGCGCTGGCCGGCATCGCCCCCGATGTGATGGTGGTGGCCGCCTACGGCCTGATCCTGCCGGCCGAGGTGCTGGCGCTGCCGCGCCACGGCTGCATCAATATCCATGGCTCGCTGCTGCCGCGCTGGCGCGGTGCTGCGCCGATCCACCGCGCCATCGAGGCGGGCGATGCCGAGACCGGCATCACGCTGATGCAGATGGACGAGGGCCTGGACACCGGCGCGATGCTCGCGTGCGAGGCCACGCCGATCGCGGCGGACGACAGCACCGGCAGCCTGCACGACAAGCTGGCCGCGCAAGGCGCACGCATGGTGGTGCAAGCGCTGGAGCGCCTGGCGCGCGGCGAGACGCTGGGCGCCACCCCGCAACCCGCGGACGGGGTCACCTATGCGGAGAAGATCGGCAAGGAAGAAGCGCGCCTGGACCTGCGCCGGCCGGCGGCAGTGCTGGCGCGCCAGGTGCGGGCCTTCACTCCGTTTCCGGGCGCCACCGTGCAGATCGGCGACACCGTCATCAAGTGCTGGCAGGCCCGGGCCGAGCCTGCGCCCGCCGCGCCTGCCGCGCCGGCGGGCACCGTGCTGGCGGCCGACGCGGATGGCGTGCTGGTCGCCTGCGGCGAAGGCGCGCTGCGCGTCACGGAACTGCAGCGACCGGGCGGACGGCGCCAGGCGGCACAGTCCTTCCTGCAGGGCATGCCGCTGGCAGCGGGCAGCCGCTGCGCCCTGCCGGACGGGCAGGTATGATCACAGCCGGCGCAGCCACCTCCCACCTTCCACCCGGAGCGTTCCCGCCATGTTCGGCATCACCGCCTTCCCGCTGTTCGTGGGCGCCGTCTTCCTGCTCAATGTGACGCCGGGGCCGGACACGGCCTACATCGTCGGCCGCAGCGTGGCCCAGGGCCGCGCCGCAGGCGTGATGTCGGCCCTGGGCGTCAGCGCCGGCTGCTGCGTGCATTCGCTTGCCACCGCGTTCGGCCTGACCGCGCTGCTGGCGGCCTCGCCGGCGGCCTTCGGTGTCATCCAGTACGCCGGTGCCGCCTACCTGGTGTGGCTGGGACTGCGCTTGCTGTGGCAACGCCCCGGCGTCGCCGCGCAGGCCGCGCCACCGCCGCGGCGCGGCCTGCGCGGCCTGTTCATGCAGGGCTTCCTGACCAATGTGCTGAACCCCAAGGTCATCCTGTTCTTCGTTTCCTTCTTCCCGCAGTTCGTCGATGCGCGTGCCGGCCACCAGGCTGCCGCCTTCCTGCTGCTGGGCGCGGTGATGGTGCTGATGTCGACCGCCTGGAACACGCTGGTGGCCTGGCTGGCGGGCACGCTGACGCGGCGTGCCGGCCGCATGCCACGGCTGAAGTGCTGGCTGGACCGCACCGTGGGCACCGCCTTCATCGCCCTGGGCGCCCGCCTGGCCATGATGCAGCGCTGAGCCGCCGCCGGCACGGCATCCTGGCCGGCACCACCGGCCCCGATTGAATTCCGTCCGTCCGCCATCATCTAAGATAAGCACGCCGGCCACGCCGGCGCCGACTGCAACGACAGGAGCGCATGACAATGTTCAACTGGGTCAAGACCTTCATGCTGATGGCGGCGATCACGGCGCTGTTCATCGTCATCGGCGGCATGATCGGCGGTCGCAACGGCATGATGTTCGCGCTGTTGATGGCGCTGGGCATGAACTTCTTCTCCTACTGGTTCTCGGACAAGATGGTCCTGCGCATGTACAACGCGCAGGAAGTCGACGCCGGCACCGCACCGCAGTTCTACGGCATGGTGCAGGAACTGGCGCAGCGCGCCGGCCTGCCGATGCCGCGGGTCTACCTGATCAACGAGGACGCCCCCAACGCCTTCGCCACCGGGCGCAATCCGGAACACGCGGCCGTGGCCGCCACCACCGGCATCCTGCGCGTGCTGTCGGAGCGCGAGCTGCGCGGCGTGATGGCGCACGAGCTGGCCCATGTGCGCCATCGCGACATCCTCACTTCGACCATCGCCGCGACCATGGCCGGCGCGATCTCGGCCCTGGCCAACTTCGCCATGTTCTTCGGCGGCCGCGACGAGAACGGCAACCGCAGCAACCCGATCGCCGCCATTGCCGTGGCCATCCTGGCACCGCTGGCTGCCTCGCTGATCCAGATGGCGATCTCGCGCGCCCGCGAATTCGAAGCCGACCGCGGCGGCGCCGAGATCAGCGGCGATCCGCAGGCGCTGGCCAGCGCGCTCGACAAGATCCACCGCTACGCGCAGGGCATCCCGTTCCAGGCGGCCGAGGAACACCCGGCCACGGCGCAGATGATGATCATGAACCCGCTGTCGGCCGGTGGCATCGCCAACCTGTTCTCGACCCACCCGGCCACCGAGGAGCGCATCGCGCGCCTGATGCAGATGGCCCGCACCGGCACCTATCCGGCCTGAGCGCGGCCGTCGCGGCCGCGAAAACGGCAAGCGGCCCCGCATCCGGGGTAAACTGCCCGCCTCGTTCCCACCCGAACCGGCGGGTTCGTTCCTTCTGGGCGGCGCCGCCGCCTCCGTGCCCCTGATCGGTTTCCGTTTTCCATGCGCCTGCCACCCGACTCCCTCGCCTTCCAGATGCTTGCCGCCGCCGCCGCCGTGCGCGGCGTGAACGAGGGCAGCGCGCTGCCGCAGGCCATCGAGGCCGCCGCCGCGCAATACCACCTCGAGCGCGACGGTGCCACGCGCGGCGCCCTGCAGGATCTCGCCTACCGCACCGTGCGCCAGTTCGGCACCGTGCGCGCGCTCGTCACCCATCTGGTGGCGCGCCCGCCTGGCGCGCTGGTCGACTCCCTGCTCGCGGTGGCGCTGGCGCTGCTGCTCGACGGCGAGGCCGACGGTGCCGAACAGGACAGCGCGGGCAAGCCCGGCCGCAGCGGCTACAACAGCTTCACGGTGGTGGACCAGGCCGTCAGCGCGGCCGCTTCGGAACCCAAGAGCGCCCATGCGCGCGGCCTCGTCAATGCGGTGCTGCGCCGATTCCTGCGCGAACGGCGTGCCCTGCTGCAGTCGGTGCAGCGCGACGAGCAGGCGCGCTGGAACCTGCCGTCCTGGTGGCTGCGCACGCTGCGCGAGGCCTATCCGCAGCAGTGGGAAGCGCTGGCCGCCAGCGCCAACGTGCGCCCGCCGATGACCTTGCGCGTCAATACCGCGCGCGTGCCGGTGGCCGACTACCTGACTCGCCTGGCCAATGCCGGCCTGGCCGGCAAGGCCATCGGGCCGCAGGCCGTGCGGCTGGTGCGCGCCTTCCCGGTATCGCAGATCCCGGGCTTCACCCGCGGCGACGTGTCGGTGCAGGATGCCGGCGCCCAGCTGGCGGCACCGCTGCTCGAAGTGGCCGACGGCATGCGTGTGCTCGACGCCTGCGCGGCGCCGGGCGGCAAGACCGGGCACCTGCTGGAACTGGCCCGGCTCGACGTGACGGCGCTGGAGAGCGACGCCAAGCGCGCCGAGCGCATCCACGAGAACCTGGCCCGCCTGGGCCAGCAGGCCGAGGTCGTGGTCGGCGATGCGAGCCGTCCCGCAGACTGGTGGGACGGCCGCCAGTACGACCGCATCCTGGCCGACGTGCCATGCTCGGCCTCGGGTATCGTGCGCCGCCACCCGGACATCCGCTGGCTGCGCCGCGAGGTCGATATCGCTCGCCTGGTCAATGAGCAGCGCCGCATCGTGTCGCAACTGTGGCCGCTGCTCAAGCCGGGCGGCATCTTGCTCTATGTGACCTGTTCTATTTTCCCAACGGAGGGAGAAGAGCAGGCGCGCTGGTTTGGTGCGCAACTGCCAGATGCGATACGATTGCAGGCACCCGGCCAGATCCTGCCCTCGACCGGGCACCACGACGGGGCACCAGGCCAGGCCAGCCTGCCATCGGACCACGATGGATTTTTCTACGCCCGCTTCCAGAAACGACTCTGACCCGATCCGATGCCGAGCACGCTTCGCTTGTCCGTCCTCCCGGCCCTTGGCGACAATGCGCGTGCGTCCTCTGCTCTCCACGGCGGCCGCGCCGCGCTGTGGCGCGCCCTGCTGCGGACGGCACGGCAGGCGGGCCTGGCACTGCTGCTGGCACTGCTGCCGGTGCTGACGCAAGCCGACGTGATCGAAGCCAGCGACGCGCGCATCGATTACCAGGACGGCGGCTTCGAACTGGCCGCCAATTTCGAATTCGACCTGCCGGCGCCGCTCGAGGACGCCCTGAACAAGGGCATCTCCCTGTATTTCGTCGTCGACTTCCAGCTCAGCCGGCCGCGCTGGTACTGGTTCGATGAGAAGCCGGTCAACACCAGCCGCAACATCCGCCTGTCCTATCATCCGCTGACGCGCCAGTACCGCATCTCCACCGGCGGCCTGCAACTGCCGTTCACACGTTTGAAGGCCGCGCTGCAGTTCATCCAGCGCGTGCGCGGCTGGCGCGTGTTCGAGCGCAATGCGGTCAGGCTGGGCGAGACCTACCAGGCCGAGGTGCGCATGCGGCTGGACCTGACCCAATTGCCCAAACCCTTCCAGATCAATGCGGTCAATACGCGCGACTGGAACCTGGCTTCCGACTGGCGCCGCTTCAACTACACGGTGCCCACCGAACTGAACGCCGTGCCGCCGGCTTCCGTGCCCGGTGCCGCGCCAGCGCCCGCGCTGCCGGTGCCGGCTCCGGCAGCGCCCGCCGCATCGGCCACCGTTTCGGGCGGCGAGACGCGCGCCCAGCCGCTGTCGCAGACGGTCTCCACCGCGCTGTCGCCGGCGCTGCTGGTCCAGCCTCCCGCGCAGAGCCAGCCATGAACAGCTTGTGGGACAGCAAGTTCCGCCGCGTGCTCTACCGCATCGTGGCGGCGGTGATCGTCTTCCTCGCGCTGGTGCTGGTGGGCCTGCTGATCGGCGCCTCGGGCAACACGGAATTCTTCGATCGCTACTTCACGCTGCTGTTCAAGATCAACCTGGTGATCGGCGTGCTGCTGGTGGCGATCATCGGCGCGCTCGCGCTGACGCTGTGGATCCGCTACCGCCGCGGCAAGTTCGGCACGCGGCTGATGACCAAGCTGGCGGTCTTCTTCGGCGTGGTCGGCGTGCTGCCGGGCGTGCTGATCTACCTGGTGTCGCTGCAGTTCGTCTCGCGCAGCATCGAGTCCTGGTTCGACGTGCGCGTGGAGACCGCGCTGGAAGCCGGCCTCAACCTGGGCCGCTCCACCATCGACAGCGCGCTGGCCGACCTGCAAGGCAAGGCACGGCAGATGGCGGACCAGTTGACCGGCTCGGCCTCGATGGCCACCTCGCTGCAGCTCAACCGCCTGCGCGAGCAGTACGGCGTGCGCGAGGCCGCCATCTTCACCGGCAGCGGGCGGGTGATCGCCACCGCCTCCAACAACTACGCCTCGCTCGTGCCCGACCTGCCCTCCGGCATGCTGGCCGAGCAGGCCCGCCTGGCCGGCGGCTATGCGGCGGTGGAAGGTGGCAGCGATGCGTCCTCGAAAGATGACGAGAGCGACCACCTCTACGTGCTGCGCGTGATCATTCCGCTGGGCAGCGCGCCGGTCAGTGCGATCGGCACGGACAGTGCGCAGGCCGACACGCCGGCCGCCGGACCGGCGCGCAAGCCCGGACGCTGGGCCGGTTCCGGACTGTCGGTGGAACGCCGGCCGGAAGACCTGCCGGCGACCGGCTTCGGCCTGACCGGCGACACCGTGCGCGAGGAACGCTACCTGCAGGTGCTGCAACCGGTGCCGACCGTGCTGGCGCGCAATGCCGACGAGGTCCAGCGCGCCTACCAGGAGTACCAGGAGAAAGCGCTCGGACGCACCGGCCTGCGCAAGATGTATATCGGCACGCTGACGCTGACCTTGTTCCTGGCCGTGTTCATCGCCGTGATGCTGGCCCTGCTGCTGGGCGGCCAGCTCGCGCGCCCGCTGCTGATGCTGCTGCAGGGGACCAAGGAAGTGGCCGAGGGCGACCTCTCACCCAAGCGCGAGCTGAAGAGTCGTGACGAACTCGGCATGCTGACCCAGCAGTTCAACCTGATGACACGTCAGTTGTCGGAGGCGCGCATCGCCGTGGAGCAGAACCGCTCGGCGCTGGAGCGCTCGAAGGTCTTCCTCGAGAGCGTGCTGCAGAACCTGACCGCGGGCGTGCTGGTGTTCGGCCGGCGCTTCGAGCTGATCACCGCCAACCCGGGCGCGGAGCGCATCTTCGGCCAGACCTTCGCCACCGCCCTCGGCCACCCGATCGAACAGATCCCGGGACTCGGCAACTTCGGCGAGATCGTGCGGCAGGCCTTCACCGAGCAGAGCACCAGCGAGATGCTGGGCGGCGCCGAGCACTGGCAGAAACAGATCGAACTGCCGCACGCCGACGACGAGCAGAGCCTGACCCTGCTGGTGCGCGGCGCGCGCCTGCCCGGGCGCGGCGACAGCGGTGACGAGCCTGGCTTCGTGGTGGTGTTCGACGACATCTCGGATGTGATTTCGGCTCAACGCTCGGTCGCCTGGGGCGAGGTCGCGCGGCGGCTCGCGCACGAGATCAAGAACCCGCTCACACCGATCCAGCTGTCGGCCGAGCGACTGCAGATGAAGCTGACACCCAAGCTCGATGTGCCGGATGCCGAGGTGCTCAAGCGGGGTGCCGCCACCATCGTCAACCAGGTCGCCGCGATGAAGCGCATGGTCGACGACTTCCGCGACTATGCACGCACGCCGCCGGCCATGCTGCAGTCACTGCAACTGAACGGCCTGGTGGCCGACGTGCTGCACCTGTACGGCATCGACGATCCCTCCGTGCAGGACCACGCGGTGATTCATCCGTCGCTGGCGCAGGATCTGCCGGCCATCAAGGGCGACCCGACCCAGTTGCGCCAGGTGATCCACAACCTGCTGCAGAATGCACAGGACGCCGTGGCGGAGAACCTGGCCGGGGCTAGGGCCGAGCCCCATATCACTCTGAACACCGAGACGGTAGAATACAAAGATTCTGCCGGCGAAGACCGGCAGGCTGTCAAGCTCAGCATCGCCGACAACGGTCCCGGTTTCGCTCCGCGCATCCTCAGCCGCGCGTTCGAACCTTATGTGACCACCAAGGCCAAAGGCACGGGCCTCGGCCTGGCGATGGTGAAGAAGATCATCGATGAACATGGCGCGCGCATCGAGCTGCGCAATCGCATGGAAGGCACCGAGATCGTCGGTGCACAGATCTCGATCCTGTTCGTTAAACTGGCATAGTCAATGTTGCTGTCCCATGCGCAAGATGCGGTGGCGGGGTTAAGAGGGGAAGTATGGCAACCATCCTCGTAGTCGATGATGAAATGGGTATCCGGGAGCTGCTCTCGGAGATCCTCAGCGACGAAGGCCATGTCGTGGAAGTGGCGGAGAACGCGCAGAAGGCGCGCGAGTACCGCGCGGGCAATACACCCGACCTCGTGCTGCTCGACATCTGGATGCCCGACACCGATGGTGTCACGCTGCTCAAGGAGTGGTCGGCCCAGGGCCTGCTCACCATGCCCGTGATCATGATGTCGGGCCATGCCACGATCGATACCGCGGTCGAAGCCACCAAGATCGGCGCGCTCAATTTCCTCGAGAAACCGATCGCGCTGCAGAAGCTGCTGACCGCCGTGCAGCAGGGCCTGGCCCGCGGCATCGAGCGCGCGTCCGCGCCCGCTCCCAGCGCCGGCACCGCGGCGGCCGCCCAGGCCGCGGCCCAGGGCATGGCACCCGAGGCCGCCATCGAGGCACCCGCCAACGGCAGCCCGCAACGCCTGCCCGAGGCCGAGATGCAGTTCTCCTTCGACATGCCGCTGCGCGAAGCGCGCGACCTGTTCGAGCGCGCCTATTTCGAATACCACCTGCTGCGCGAACACGGCAGCATGACGCGCGTAGCCGAGAAGACCGGGCTGGAACGCACCCACCTGTATCGCAAGCTGAAGCAGCTCGGCGTCGAGCTGAGCCGCAACAAGCCGGAGCCGGCTGAACAGTAATGCGAAAAACCGCTTGACGTGTTGTTTTCGCGCTGCTATAGTTTTGCTTCTTTGTTGGCCCGGTAGCTCAGTCGGTAGAGCAGAGGATTGAAAATCCTTGTGTCGGCGGTTCGATTCCGTCCCAGGCCACCAGGTTTGCTGAGAAACGGAGGCTTCGGCCTCCGTTTTTCTTTTGTGGCGGTGTGCCAGATTTGTACCAAAGGCTGCCGAGGTTGTCCGCGTAGGCGGCAATGTGGTCGTGCCCCAGGTGGGCGTAGCGCAGCACCATCTGGTAGCTGGCCCAGCCGCCAAGCTGCTGCAACACCGGCAGCGGAGTGCCCGCCTGGACATGCCAGCTCGCCCAAGTGTGACGCAGGTCGTGGAAGCGCAAGCCATCCAGGCCGGCCCGGCTGCAAGCCTTCTGCCAAGCGTGGTTGTAGATCCGCCGCACCGGCTGCCCCCGATAGGGGAAGACATAGGGGCGACGCTCCGCCAGCTGCTCGCTCAGCACCGCCATCGCATCCGCGTTCAGCGGGACCGCGATCACCTTCCTGCCTTTCGCCTGGTCGGCGTGAATCCAGGCCAGAGCCCGCCCCAGGTTGACCTGCGACCATTCCAGCAAGCGCACATTCGATTCCCGCAGGCCGGTGGCCAGCGCGAAGCGTGCCATCTGTCGCAGGTGGTGCGGCAACTCGGCCAACAGCCGATGGGCCTGCTCGCGCGTCAACCAGGTCAAGCGGCTGCCGCCCTCGGGCAATTTGCGGATCGGCGGCACGGCGTCGATCCAGCCCTCGCGGTGCGCGTGGTGCAGGATCACGGACAGCGCCGCCATGTGGCGATTCACCGTGGCCCCCACCACGCCTGTGGATAACTTGGCCTCGATCAAGCCGGAAATGCGCTCGCGCCCGATCGCGCGCAGTGGCTCGCCACGCAACTGGCTGGTCAGCCAGCGCAGGCGCTGCTTGACCGTTTCCAGCGAGCGCAGATGCTGGTTCTCCTTGAGCCAGTGGACAACGGCCGCGTCCCAGTTCACCGCCGGCTGCTCGCCGAGCTTTTTTTGCCGCCAGTAATCACTCGCAACCTTGGCGGCAAGCTCTTCCGCCTCTCTGCGGTCCGTGGTGCCAGAAGACTGTCTAATTCGCGAGCCGTCGATGCTGATGTCGAACCACCAGGGCCCGGCCCGCTTTCGCCGATAGAGCCGCATCTGCCTCCTTCTTTGGCATATCTTCCGCGAATCCAATCTATCACATCCACATCCACCAGCACCCAGGCCCGGCCGACCTTGACCGCTGGCAGCCCCTCCTTGCGAATGCACTCGGAGACCCGCTCGGGCGTGGTGTAGAGCAAGGCCGCGGCCTCCTCCAGGCTCATGGTTCTCATGGTTCCGTGCGCGCGCTTACGTCCTGGTCGCCCCGACCGACCTCACGGCCTCGGCAGCGCACGAAGCCCTTCCACACGCCGCGGCCGTAGCCGAGCGTGAAGAAGGCGATGCCGTTTTCGTAGGCCAGGAGCCCTTTGACCGTGAGATTGCCGTCGATGATGTTGTTGGGGCAACGCTGGATGATCTGCGTGCTGGCCTCGACCAGGATGGTGGTGACGCCCCTCACGCTCAGCATGCCGGCGGCATGGTTGTAGGTCGTGGTGGCGCCGTCCGGATATTCGGTGACCGTATCGTCGGGGCTGTGGCTGGGGACGTCGTTATCGTCGGAGGAGATGCCGCAGAGGACCACTGCGTTGCGCAAGTCGCCGCTGACGCTAAGCAGTATCACCTGCTCGCCCTCGGTCGGCGTGCTCCAGGTGCGCGTGCGACCGGCGCGTCGTTCGGCCCACGGCAGCCAGGCGGTGGTGATGCCGCCGGTCTTCACGCGCACGCGTGGCGGCCGGCCGTGGGCCACCTCGACGACAGTGCCGTGGCGGATCAGGTTCTCGATCAGGCAGGCTAGTTCTGCGGAGTCCATGCCCGTCAGCGTGGCGTGCGCACGGGAGGGCGTCACGCGCTGGGTGTTGTGCCCATCGGCCGTACAACAGGAGGGGGAAAAAACTGAGGTCCACTCACACCTGCAGAGACATACGCTGCCCCCGCAGCGCCTTCCACTCAAACGTTCCCGCCGTTCGATGCCGGTGCTTAGCGACAACCGCATTTGAATGCGTCACAACTCGGGTCCACGAAGTTCCTCGAAGAGCCAAGAAAAGGAGTTCTCCGTGGAATTCCAAGGAACGCCAAGAGGGCAGTCGACGCTTGGTCAGACGGTCTCTCGATGATCTGCGATTTCTGGCAAGCTCAAGCTTCAGAGGCAATGGCTGCAGTCGCTAGCAGCGATCTAATGCTCAAGTAGCTGTCGGCAGGACTCACGGCGGGAAGTGATAGTCGATAGCAACGCGACGCCTGTAGGTCGCCCGAAGTACCGGGTACCCGAAAAGATCAGCATTCACGCTTTCGTGCGGGTGATGCGCTGACCTATCAGGAACGCAGTGAACAAACCAGTCCGGAGCGAAAGCACTGGCGCAACCCGCCTCCCACGAATGCCGCGACCCATGGTGTGGCACCTGTACGCCAGCAATGGTGTTCCAACGAGCAGCGCCGAAGTGCGTCCACATCGCCGAAAGTACTTCCTTGTTGATCCGAAGATCACCCAGGCAAAGCAACCCAGCTCTGCCACTGACGGGAATCCTGCGCGCCATGCGGTCATGGAAAATTCTGCACCTGCAGACCTCGTGTGCGAGCGGCCGCACTAACAGACAGAGCGAGATGTTATTGCGATGTTGACTGGTGCTGCCGAAGTGCTTTCCGTACGTGGCACGTAGCGCGTCTCGCCACTTCTGACGAGGTGATCGCGACAGGTCCGAAAGACCGAACCGTTGCATAACTGAACGAATCTCTGATTGCAAAGCGGGCAATGGCATACCTGAACGCCGCGCCACGCGATTACCACTTATATCGCGTCGGAACAGATCCGGTTGTTCCGAGTTGAAGAACATCAATTCAACAGGGAACAAGGCATGGGCCGCAGGCATCACATGCCTCCAAAGCATGAGCTGTAGTTTGGACGTCCCTTCTGGGCCTTTCGCAGCAAAGTAATCGAGGCGAAAGTCCACATCCGGATCATCTGCTGCTGACGCCTGCTCGGATCCGTCCAGACGGGGCAGACCTACCAAAGGCCGTGGATCTACATCAACTGGAGGGTCGCCGTCTTGTCTCTGGCCGCCTCGCACGAACACGATGGACCCGACCCGACCAGATAGGCCCTTGGCGCTAAGCCATTGAACGGGGTCAAGCTGGAAGAGTGCCGTGGACGCCGAGCTGGCCTCGTCCGCTAGTGCCGCCGCATGCATGAGGCGCTGCGCCACGTCCAAATACGGCAGCGCTAGAACGTCGACCGATCGCTCTTGCAAGAATCGCTCGACACCGTTCACGTGGTCGTCGTCGAAGTGAGAGAGAACGAAGAGATCGATCCTCTCTGGCCAGGCCGTCCATGCTTCCAGATCTGCAATTTCTGCATCGATCCGAGTAGTCCGCTTTGAGCCGCAGTCATACACCCAACTGAAGCTCCGCGTCGGCTGCCGATCGTCCTGCACAAGCCCGCTGAAGAAGGTGCCGTGGCCCACCGCGTTGAAACATTGGTGTACGTGAATCATCTACGCCCTTAGTCGCAACCCACCAAATTAGCTGTGTAAGCTGGCTGGCCAATGCCCCTTCCTGCTGTGAGCCAGTCGTTGTTATCGGAATATCGAAAGACCACCATGGGCTGGCCAGATCCGGTGGCAGCCCACCGAATGTACGCCATCTGGCTGAGTACGACCGGTGATACCGACTACCCTGCATCGAATGCGAGTACGTCGTCGAGTTCAGTGACGGGCGGCCCCGCCCGAGGCCATCAGGAAATGGCGAGAAAGGTGGCTAACCTAAAACCTGGTAGCAACATCCAAGCCATCAAGATGCACGTAGTGGTGCAGTACGCGTGGGCTGAAATGGGCAATCCCGTCCGAAAGGTCGAGAAGTCCCCGGTCGTACAGTGTGTGCAGGTCTCGCCGAAGCAAGATGCCGTCCGCAGCCTGATTATGCCCCTCCCTCCAATCGCGACCACGAAAGTGAGCAGCCTCGAGCGCCTCGGGAACGTCGCAGCCTGAAATTGCACACCGTCCGCGAAAGGCCAAGAAAACAGCCCTCCGGAACGCCGATTGCTGCTGCCGAATCTCGACGCTCATGAAGCGAGCGACGCGATCTTCTTGCTCGCGATCGTCAACTTCCCCGGCCCGTTGGGCGGCCTCCTCGTTCGCTTTGCCCTGTGGTGTGGCCAGCACGGTTTCTGACTGCGTAAAGGACCAGTAAGCGTAGCAGCGCTTACGTTCGGCCTCATCGTCCGTGATTCCGAAGACCTCTTTGAAGCCCTTCGAGCATCGCCCGGTATCCTTGTCCACAACAAGTGCAATGATCACCGGCTCGTTTGCGACAACGCACGCCAGACCGAGCTGCTTTAGGCTCGTAAAGAGCGTTTCGTACCTGAGATCAAAGCGTTGCATCAACTCGGCATACCTCACCGGAGTGCGACTCCGCGCGGCGCCGATTAGCCACTCGCGCATGTGGGGGAGCTTTTCGCGGACCGTGGCGGACGACAGCCCCGACTCCAGTTGCTTGTCTATCGGGAACGGACCGCTGCTCGGAGTGGTCCGATGCTTCACTGCATCGCTCCGGAAATCGCGAGGGTCCAGAACCCTGGAGTAGCCAGCATAGAACGTGCCTTCGTGGTCAACCTCAAGCGAGTCAATCGCAAACAGAGCATCCCTGTATGACTTTATCGACCGATCTGCCAAAGTTGGATCGACCGCCGTTGCAATCACCGTGTAGGCCGCGACACCACCGCCCCATATCGCCTTTAAATGCTGAACGCGTTCGTCGAGGCCAGCTGATGCACTTTCCACCAATGTCCTTTGATGAAGCACGGCGACGCGCCGCTCACGAACATTGCACTGGTCTGCCCAGGTTCGAAGGACGATCATGTGGTCCTTTTCAGCGCCCCATGACCACCGTCCGTTGTACAGGTGCATCCCGATCTCTTCAAAGAAGCGATTGATTGACTTGGCCATTCACTAGCATCCTCGGTGTATCGATCCCATCGAGTAGTGTGCCATGCCGCGATAGGCGCGGCCGGTCAGATCGATGACGTCGCTCGTCTCCCGATCCTTGGTCGTCGTGTCCGTGGTGCTGGCGATCGGACCCGATACGCCGAGACCGACCTTTTCGCCTTCCTGCTCGTCCACGCCGATGATATTGATGCGGGAGAGGAAGTCGCTCGACTCCTGCATGCGGGTTTCCAGGCGCTGCTGCACGCTGGGCTGGACGTTGAACTTCGTGCTGACGCTGGTAACGCCGTTCAGCTCAGCGAGCTTCGCCGTGTAGGCGTCGAAGAGGCGGCGGGTATCGTTGCGCATCGAGGTGGCTCCGGGATAGGGTGGGAATCGCTGTCCGTGGGCCGGCTCAGCAGTCGGTTTCGACGGTGGCCGGGCTTTCGCTGCGCCCTTTGCCTGCGCCCGCGCCACTGCCGCCGGTGGCGGCAGGGCGACGGGTGTAGGCCTCGGTGGTCTCCAACTCGCCCTTGAGGGTGGCGAAGGCCTCCTGGCCGCTCGCCTGGTCCTTCTTGATCTGGTCGATCGTCCCCGCCATCCCCTCGGTAGCCGTCAGCAGCTTGGCGAAGTTCTCGGACAGCGCCTTGACCTCCTGGCCGAGCAGTTGCACCGCCTCGCTGCTGTCGGCGAGCTGGGCGGCAGCGCCGGCCTCGGCCTTCGCCTGGCGGCCGAAGAGGCGCTTGATGGACTCCGCGAGGCAGCCACCGGCGGGAGCATCCTCTTCTGCGGAGAAGTCGAGCGCGACCTCGGTGGCTTCGGTGATGAGGTTGTCGGGGTCCTGCTTGCGCGAGGCCAGCGGCTTGTCCTCGCTCTTCGCGCTGAAGCGGAGCATCTCGCAACCGAGGCTGGCCGGGTTGTCCGTGACCGCCAGGCCGACCAGGTAGGCTTCGCCGGTGTCGGCGAAGTCGGGGCTGATCTCCATGGAACAGTAGATCTTCTGGCGGGCCTTGGTGAGGGCCACCAGCTCGGGCGTCGGGTCGAGTTGCGCGTACAGGCGCATCTTGCCGTCGTCTTTTTCGGCTTTCAGCGCCAGGACGTCGCCGTAGGCCTTGAACGGACCGTCCGGGAGGATGCCGCGGATGTGCTCCAGGTTGATGCGGGCGCCATACGTGTTCGCGTCGTAGCCGGCGGCGATCTGCACCAGCATGTCACGGTCGATCTCGCGGCCGTCGCTGGTGGCGCCCTCGGTGGCGATGCGGAAGTACTTCGGGGTCTTGCCAGCCATGGGTTCCTCGCGTTGGCAGTGAGTCGGTCGTGATGGCATCTTGGGCGGCACGTCTTGCGCGGGCAACGGCGCCGTGTTGTGCCAGGCGCCGGCACAACACGCGCCGGCTTGCACGCGCGCGCATCGCCGGTAGCGTGGCGGCAATGTCTACGCTTACCCCGATCGCCTCGCTCACCCTGGACCCTGAAATGGAGCCGCGGCGCATCGCGCGTGCGCTCTACTGGCAGGGCTACCGTGTCGCGCGGATCGCGCAGATGCTCGGCGTCAAGCCTGCGACCCTCCATAGCTGGAAGCGGCGCGAGCGTTGGGCGGACGCCGACGCGGTGGAGCGCATCGGCACGGCCATCGAGGCGCGCATGGCGCTGCTGCTGGCCAAGAATGAGAAGGAGGGCAGGGACTACAAGGAAATCGACCTGCTGGGCAGGCAGATCGAGCGCCTGGCGCGCGTGCGCCGCTATGAGGACAGCGGCAACGAGGCCGACCTGAATCCAAAGGTGGCGAACCGCAATCGCGGCCCGCGCAAGAAGCCGGAGCGCAACGCGATCAGCGACGAGCAGAAGGCGCAGCTGATCGACGCCTTCCTGGATTCGATGTTCGACTATCAGCGCGTCTGGTACGAGGCCGGCCTGGCCGAGCGCATCCGCAACATCCTGAAGAGCCGGCAGATCGGCGCCACCTGGTTTTTCGCGCGCGAAGCCTTCATTGACGCGCTGATGACCGGGCGCAACCAGATCTTCCTGTCGGCCAGCAAGGCGCAGGCCCACGTCTTCAAGCAGTACATCATCCAGTTCGCCAAGGACGCCGCCGGCGTGGAGCTGAAAGGCGATCCGGTCGTGCTGCCCAATGGCGCTACGCTCTACTTCCTGGGTACCAATGCGCGTACGGCGCAGAGCTACCACGGCAACTTGTACCTGGACGACTACTTCTGGATTCCGCGCTTCCAGGAGCTACGCAAGGTGGCCTCCGGCATGGCCATCCACGCCAAGTGGCGGCAGACGTATTTCTCGACCCCGTCGAGCCTGGCGCACGAAGCCTACCCGTTCTGGTCGGGCGCGCTGTTCAACCGCGGCCGGAGAAAGGAGCAGCGCGTCCAGGTCGATATCAGCCACGCGGCATTGCGCGATGGGCGCCGCTGCGCGGACGGCCAGTGGCGCCAGATTGTCACGGTCGAAGACGCGGTGCGCGGCGGCTGCAACCTGTTCGACCTGGACCAACTGCGCTGCGAGTACAGCGACGCGGATTTCGAGAGCTTGCTGATGTGCGGCTTCATCGATGATGCCGCGTCCGTATTCCTGTTGTCGATGCTGCTGCGTTGCATGGTCGACAGCTGGGAGGTATGGGACGACTTCCGCCCCTGGGCCGACCGCCCGTTTGGCAACCGCGAGGTGTGGGTCGGCTACGACCCAAACGGCGGGGGAGGGGACAGCGCGGCCCTGGTCGTGATGGCGCCGCCAATGGTGCCCGGTGGCAAGTTCCGCGTGCTGGAGAAACGCCAGTTCCGCGGCATCGACTACGACGAACAGGCCGACGCCATCCTGAAGGTGTGCGAGCGCTACAACGTGAGCTACATCGGCATCGACCGCACAGGCGTGGGCGATGCCGTCTACAAGGTCGTGCTCAAGTCACGGCCGGACGCGCAGGGCTTCACCTACTCGGTCGACGTGAAGACCGGCCTGGTGCTCAAGGCCATGGACATCATCAGCAAGGGCCGGCTGAAGTTCGACGCCGGCTGGACCGACTTCGCGGCCTCTTTCCTGTCGATCCGCAAGACCGTCACCGCCGCCGGCGGACGGGTCACCTACCAGGCCAGCCGCTCGGAGGAGACCAGCCACGCCGACCTGGCGTGGGCCTGCATGCACGCCCTGGCGCACGAGCCGCTGGAGGGCGTGACGTCCACCAACACCAGCATCATGGAGTTCTCATGACCCGCAGAAAATCGCGCCGCGCGACGGCATCGGCAACCGTTCCCGCACCGCCCCCCGCTGCGCCTTCGCCCTCGGTGGAGGCCTTCACTTTCGGCGAGCCGGTGCCCGTGCTCGATCGGCGCGAGCTGCTCGACTACGTGGAATGCATGTGCCAGGACAAGTGGTTCGAGCCACCGTTGCCGTGGGACGGACTCGCGCGCAGCTTCCGCGCAGCGGTGCATAACAGCTCGCCCATCTACGTGAAGCGCAACATCCTGGTGTCGACCTTCGTCCCACACAAGCTGCTCTCGCGCACCGCGTTCGCGCGCTGGGTGATGGACTTCCTGGTGTTCGGCAACGGCTACCTGGAGCGGCGCGACAACGCCCTGGACCGGCCGATTGCACTGGAACCCGCGCTGGCCAAGTTCATGCGGCGCGGCCAGGATCTGGAGACCTACTACTTCGTGCAGGGCGAGCAGGAGAAGCACCAGTTCAAGGCGGGCAGCATCTTCCACCTGATGGAGCCCGATATCAACCAGGAGGTCTATGGCTTGCCCGAGTACCTGTCGGCGCTCAATGCCACCTGGCTTGATGAGTCGGCTACGTTGTTCCGCCGTCGCTACTACCTCAACGGCAGCCACGCCGGCTTCATCCTGTACATGACCGACGCCGCGCAGAAGCAAGAGGACGTCGACGCGCTGCGTGAGGCGCTCAAGAACAGCAAGGGCCCGGGCAACTTCCGCAACCTGTTCATGTACGCGCCCAACGGTAAGAAGGACGGCATCCAGCTCTTCCCGGTGTCCGAGGTGGCGGCCAAGGACGAATTCTGGAACATCAAGAACGTGACGCGCGACGACCAGCTTGCGGCGCACCGGGTGCCGCCGCAGCTGATGGGCATCATTCCCAGCAACACCGGGGGCTTTGGCGACGTGGAGAAGGCGGCGCTGGTCTTCGCGCGCAACGAGGTGAAGCCGCTTCAGGATCGACTGATGGAGACGAATGACTGGCTCGGCCAAGAAGTCATTCGATTCGACTCATACATTCTATGAATCAAGAACACTTCGATTTAACGCCATTGATTCCTCCTGCTTATGATAAAGCCATGCTCTAGACGGTAAGTACGTCGGAGATCACGCTCCGTACTGACCCGTCCAGACACTCAAGGACTAGGAGCGAGCGCGGGCGTAGCCGGTGCGTGAAGCGCTGGTCGAACTGGTGAGCGAAACCGGAGCGATCGCAAAACTGCGCCGGTGCCGGGCCATTCCTTCTTCCCGCTGCCGGCGCTCGCCGGCGGTGCTGTCTGAGAGGCGCGTGAAGCGCCACCATTCGTTTCTGCTCCCAGAGCACTCCCATTCGCTGCGCCAACACTCTCCCACAAAGCCACCATGCACCTTGCCGGGCCGATTTCCGGGCGCCAGGGTGTTGCTCGCGGCGCGTTGGACCCTTCGCGCGCGGTGGAGACCCCGCCTCACCCGCGCGCTTCATCGAGTGGTTTATATGCAGCCGCAAGGATGCCGCCAGCCGGCGCCTGCGCTGAGGCCCCGGGCGATTGGCAGCCTGCACAAACTTATGCGGATCTATGCACCTTGGTAAGTGTGCCGAGGCACCGGATGTGCCACCGCGCGGCAGCGATGGCCGCGTGCGCCTGTTGGGCCTCACCCAGGCGTGGCGGCATTTTTGGGTGGACTCGGGAAAAAGGTAACGTCGGTAATGCGTGCCAAAATTCAGTTGCAACCTATTGAATTATAAGGGTATTTTTCGTTACCTCGCAAAGGTAATATCAGGTAACAAGAAAGGTAACGCTATGCTAAGCGCTTGATTCCCATGGAAGTCAGATATTGCTGATGTGACTTTCTAGGAAGGTAACACGTCACCTCTAAGTTACCCGGATGTTACCTTTACCTTGATACCTCGAAACCCTTGTCTAGCAAGGGTTCATGGGCAATTTTCCGTTACAGGCTACCGATGTTACCTTTCTCCCTACACCCCGCCAACTTCAGCGAAACCGCCAATCTATACTGTATGCATATACAGTCTCGGATCAAAGAAGCATGCCTATTCGAATCGCCTCACCGCGGATGCTCAACCTAGCAGGCAGCGCTACTGCCCAGCAGATGGATCTCTGTGCTCGACACTCTGGTCGGGCGGACGCTGTTTCCCCCACCCCAGGTGGCCGAGATGGTGTGCGTTTCTCTTCCCCTACAATCGCTTGTACTATGAGCGACTACGGGAAAGAAAGCGGCTCAGCGATAGGGGCTGCCAATTCAGAGCCTGGTGCAGGCTTCGATCAAACCATCTCACTTGACGACCGGTGCAAGAAAACTCTCACTTTGACAAGATGCAGCTGCGCCGAACAATCAAGGCGCTTTCGCGCGACAGTGTCCGAGGACCAATGCTCCCTTGGGAAAGGGTTTCGGCTTGGCTGAATCAATTCAAATCCGAGCCGGAGCAAGCGCTCGGACTATTGCTGACTCGGCACATGCTCTACCGAACCAATCTGCAGTTGGCATCTGCATTTCGCCAGGCGCTTAAAGGCGCGGTTGAACATTTCACTTCCGAGATGTTTGGACCCAATGCTCCGAATTGGCAGCAGGCAATAGCGAACAATGTGCCAGGCGTCTACTTCTATGGCGGCCCCATGGAGGCCTCTCTTCCCGGGAAAAGTGGAGACTTGATCGTTAGGTACGCGGCCCAAACCTATGGATTCCGAAGGCAGCATCCAGGTCAGTTGGCCAAGCTCACCTCTGATGAACGCTTCTTCTTGGTGGATGACGGTCTCTATACTGGCGACCAGTTGGTCAACTACATAGATCGGTATGCTCCTTTCATGAAAGAGGGGGGGCAATCAGCCGTAGTCGTCGCCATTGCGCATGAGCAAGGAATCGCGAAATTTACCGCGCGATTCCCCAACATTCCTGTGTTTGCCGGTGAAATCCTCAAGTCTGAGCACGGTTTTGTAGAAACTGCATTGCGATGGAAATCTGATGGTCTCTGGCCGCATCAAGACTGCGAACCCCTCGAGGTTTATCTGGATGTGCACAAACGCCTAGCTAAATTTGATGACGACTACAGTTTGGGATTTGGCTCACTGGGATTGACAGTCGTTTACGACCACGGCGTGCCTGACAACTCGCTACAATTATTCTGGGATGAATCTGCAACATGGACCCCACTTCGGGAGAGATGAAGTGCTAACATCGAACGACCGAACAATTCTGGCCAAAACACGCGCAGAAGAACATGACGCAGACGTCTGGGGCAAGTTCTTTATCCCTCCGTATTTCGACGCCCTTGCCCTAAAGACGGCGACGAAGTCAACGTATATTGCAGGAAAGCGTGGTTGTGGAAAAACCATGCTTTTGAAGTACCTTGATTACCATACTGCCTTTTCACCAAGGCGAGACGCTATCCCTGATGATGAGATCGGCCATATAGCAATCTATTGGCGTGTGGATACTCAGTTCTGCAATTCGATGCAGCATAGAGGCATAGCTGAAGAAGAGTGGATCGTAGCATTTGAAAGCTATTTTGCCGTAGTTATTGCCCTGGAAATCGTCCGCGCGTTGCGCACCATTGCAACAAGTAGCTACCGGAATTTCTCGCTGGACGACCTTGCAGAACTTCGACTTGATAGTCTGCCTGATTTCCACCAAAACTTCCCCTCTGATCCGATTGAATTGCAAAGCGCTTTAGAACGCATGCGAAGGCAATTTGGCATGTGGGTGTCTAATGTCAGCTCCACGGAAAAGCCCATACTTCCGCCTGGCAAAATGTTTATCGACACACTGATAAGCGACATACGTAGAAGCCCAAATCTCTCAGATGCTTGCTTCTTCGTGTATGTCGATGAAGTCGAAAACCTAACGCCATATCAGCGACGAGTATTAAATTCATTCTTAAAACATAGTCAGCGTCCGTTTATCGTCAATTTCACATCGAAGGTTCAATCAAACGAAAACATGACGACGGGCTCTGAGTGGGTAAATGCCACTCACGATTTTCGACTTATCGAACTGGAGTCACTATTACCAGAGCGTGACAGAACGGTATTCTTCGCAGAAGTCTTACTCGGGAATTTGGACATTGCAGAGAGCCGCACAAGCAGCGCACTCTTCACACGAATGCTATCACCCGAGGGCCTGCCCGCTCGTAGAGCTCAACAAGCACAGGAGGAGATCCTGGGCGAGATTCGGCGACGCTTCCCATCGCGAGAAGTGAAGCAAATCGCGAGAGAGGCGGTGGGAAACCCCAAACTCTTATCAAAACTTGTCGAGCGTATCAATCAGGCGCTCCGGCGCAGAGGTGCAAAATTTGATGCAGCACCATACGTTCGCTTTCTCGATTCCGTACCCGAAGCGATCGTTATATTACCCGCACTGCTAAATCGCGAAACTCAAAACCCCGCAACTGTGCTAGGGGAATTGGAGAGGTATGCATCAGAACAAGAGGGGAGCTTCGCATCCACCTGGATTCATAATAATTTAGTTGGCTCGCTCCTAGAGTTATATCGGCCATATGGACGCATTTGCCCAATTTATAGCGGCTTTGATACGTTCGTCACCATGGCAAATGGTAACCTTCGACATTTTCTTATCCTATGCTACAAGGCAGTTGAGGTCGCCGAGCTAAATGGGGAAGATGAGGAGATTTTCTCCATAGATACGCAGGCGCGGGCAGCCTACGATTCGGCTGACCAATTGCTCCAGGAAATCAACACCTTTGGTTCACTCGGCCCCCGCCTCCGAATGTTTGTCCTTCGTTTAGGCAGCATCTTTCGCGCCCTCCAAGCGTCTCCTGCAATGAGTGAGCCTGAGCAAAATCAGATCACCATCAATTCAGGGGGACGTGTTATTGGCTCGCAAGAGATTGAATTCATATCCGAGGCAAACAAATATGGAATACTAGTAGAGCAACTTGAAACAAAATCAAAAAATAGCGTCGGCCGTGATGGCGTGGACTATCAACTGAACCCGATCTATGCGCCGTATTTTCAAATTAGCTATCGGCGAAAACGTAAGATACCACTCTCGGTAGAGCAGTTTGCGGTATTAATTGCTGGAACCGAAGATGAATATAGCGAACTAACAAGAACTATCACCCGACAAAGTGATGGACGAGAAACGCCACAAATGGATCTTCTGCAATGACGAGTATTCGCTTCTCATCATCCTTCGCAGACGACTTTACGGGCTTGGGACTCCAAGGGCCAGCCGTTCTATTTCATGGTGACGCAATCGATGAGCGGGGCGAGCTTGCCATCCAGAATGCGAAGGAGGTCGCTCAGAATCATGTGCCTCTGAGCTATGACCCGGAGCAAATGGAGCTTACAGTAAGCGGAAGCCCAATCCTAGCAGAGCGCTGCGAGGAGATATTCGCAAATTATAGAAATAGCTCCTTCTTGTTTGAGGCCACGACACTTGGATTCGCCGAACTCTATTGCGGCATTCGAGCTGCCATAAAGCTTCAAGTGCCGCAATTGAATATCGTTTATGTTGAGCCAGATGACTATAGCCGGAGTGAGCGAGGGAGTGATGAATTTGCCCTGACGGATGTATTGACTGGATATCGGCCAATCCCT
The DNA here is from genome assembly GCF_001854325.1 of Cupriavidus malaysiensis. NCBI lineage: Bacteria > Pseudomonadati > Pseudomonadota > Betaproteobacteria > Burkholderiales > Burkholderiaceae > Cupriavidus > Cupriavidus malaysiensis. The sequence continues at coordinate 199,447 of NZ_CP017754.1, read as the reverse complement.
CCAGCAATTGTAGACCTAACAAGTCCCGACGTAGAGGCGGGGGTATTCTTCCTCGGGTTCGAGCCTGCGCGACTCGATCGAGCGTTAGAAGAATACCAAATGATAGTAGAGAAGGATATCAAGATTCTGTTCGGCCTTCCCGCTTTCAAAGCAGGTTGGGAACTGCACTCGATAGTCCCGCATCTTACAACCCTGAAAGAGCGTGGAAGCTTCGCCATCGCGTACTGCGCGGCAAACGATCCAGAGGCCGCTTTTGAAGCGCTTCAGAACACTAGAGCTTCGCTGTCAGCCGAACAGAAGATGTTTATTGCCCCTATTGGTACGAAACCCTGCGGCATCGCAGCAGCGATATTTGCTAGCCTTTATCAGGATCAAGTTGGACTGGTCTATGATCACCCTCGGCGAAAACCGAAAAGATCTGCCGGAGTGAACGTCTGGCGTAGTTTTGGAGCAATATTTGAATATTTCAGAAACGGAAATTAGCAGGGAGTGGCGTCGATAAAAGGCTCGCCTGGGGAATAAATTTTGCGCAACTGCCCCGGGTGAGGGAGCGCCGCCATATTACTCCTTGTTCGGAGGAAATAAAATCCCAAACATTACCAATCATGGCATCAGGTAGTCTTAACTGGATAACGCAGTCGCTAATAGGGCGCGCACCTGCTGTGACAATTGCCGCTTTATCCATACAACGAGAACCAACGCGCGGAATCAATATGTCGCCCTGCTTCGCTACTACAAATTCCTCCCCCTGGAACTTTGGACTACTGTCGAATGCAACCTCCAAAGCACGGGTGGTGCCAAAAGATGTCGTGTGAAAGAAGGGGCGCGCCATTTCGCGCAACTGGCTCGAAGAGTGCCTCCCTCTTTTAACTCCTGCTCCAATTGCACCAAGTGTCCTGGCCCCGGTTCCTGCCGGCCTCTTAATGCTGAAGAGTAGATCTTCGATTTCGGGACACGTCTTCCAGCCGCAATATGAGAGGGAAAAGTCTGAGCTAACGGTGTAAAGCCTTACCTTCTTACGTCGTGCACCACGTCGCCGAAAGATCAAAGCCACCGTATCAACTTCTACGTGCCGGAAAACACGGCCGGGCAAGACCAATAGTTCCTCAAGTTCAAGATGAAGCAACGCTTCTATCGTGGACATGCCATCTGTGGGACGGAGAATCTCACTCGGCATGAAGATAGCAGCGGCCCCACGTTCCCCAACGCACTTCAAGGCTTGTGCAGCGAAAGCAAGCTCCGCCCGGTACCTAGGAGCACCAACTTGCGATTGAAGTGCCTCCGTAAGGTATCTAGGTGGATCGGAGCGAACGGTCACGAAGGGAGGGTTGCTGATTGCAACGTCGAAAGCGCCGAACTCATTCCGAATCCTGGTAGCGAAACCGACGCTTAGCACCGAGCGCTGAAGGAAGCGCGTCCGATCTGGATCAACATCTGCTTGTTCACCGATACGATCTATGTCAATCATGGTTACATTGACCATCGGATAACGAGCTTGGAGTGCACGTGTAAGGGCCCCTGGACCGCTGCCAAGATCTATTGCTGTTTCGACATTGTTGCCGAATCGCGACACCACCAGTTTGGCTAGGTCCGCCGGGGTAGCGTATTGGCCAAGCTCGCTGTCACCGACACCGCGCAAAGTATCCCAGGACGTCATACCTATTGGTATTCCTCGTGCAAAATTAGCCCAGATTCTATGTGCTTTGTCACGTCGGGTCTATTTTGGAAGGATCTGGGCAGCCTTCACGCGCGACTGCTTCAGCTTTCGCCCCTTTCTACGCAGCACATAGCCAGACGACGCGTGATGTGCCACGAACGTTCCGATCTGTGCCCGATTTGTACCAAGTTGCACCAGAACCTAGGCCGCTTTCCGCTTTCGAACTACCCGCAAAGCCTTATCTGGCGCGGGCTTCGAGTCTACGGTACGTTTTGAAAATCCTTGTGTCGGCGGTTCGATTCCGTCCCAGGCCACCAGGTTTGCTGAGAAACGGAGGCTTCGGCCTCCGTTTTTCTTTGGTGCCCTCGCCTCGATGCGGCGGCAGGCTGTTCAGGCAGGCCTGTCGGCCCGCGCGCTACAGCTCCTGCAGGCGCTGCGGCAATTCCCGCATCATGGCCTCACGTGCGCGCAGGCCGGGGCTGCCTTTCTCTTCCCTGTCTTCCCGCGTCAGCCTGGCGAAGACCACGCTGCGCCCGTCCGCACGGGTCGCCCAGCCCACGAACCAGCCGATCGCCTCGAAACGCCCGACAGCGCCATCACCGGGCCTCCAGTTCCACGCCCCCGTCTTGCCGTGCAGCTCCCACCCACCGGGCAGGCTGCCCAGCGCCGTGATGCGCGCTGTCATCTGGTAGGCCTGCTGGTTGACCGGCAGGGCACGGCGGACCAGCTTGCCGAGGAAATCGAGCTGTTCGAGCGGACTGATCTGCAGCGAGGAGCCGAGCCAGGCCTGCGTCAGCCCGTCGGGCTTGCGCGCATCGCCGCGGACGTCGCCATTGCCGTAGCCGAAGGCCTGCACGTAGCGCGCGAATCGTGCCGCGCCGAGCTGCTGAGTGACCTGCTGCGAGTACCACACCACGGAGTCGCGCATCCACATCTGCGGATCGGCGGTCTGGCGCCACGCCGGGTTCCAGTCGGTATAGCCCTCGCGGAAGGGCAGCGCAGGACTGTGCTCGTCGTGCAGGACCCCGGCGTCGAAGCCCATCAGGGCGATCGGGATCTTGAAGGTAGAGGCAGGGCTGGTGCGCTGGTCGCAGCGGCCTTCCTGCACCAGCACCTGGCCGGTGGCGGCATCGGCCAGCGCGGTGCACAGGACCTCGGCGCGTGCCGCATGGGTGAAGACGGCCGCGCCCAGCGCGGCGAAGATCGTTGAGGTTCTCAAGTCGGACTCCTGCTTGGATAGCGTTCGGGACAGAGGCCAGGCCTGGCGCACGAGGCGCAGCATAGGAGGCCCTGCGGCGAAGCGCCAAGCGCGCGCACCGTAACCGGCGTAACCCTGCCGGCCGCAGCGGCATCCCGGGGCAGTTGAACTCAGATCTAAGCATCTTCTACTTGGCGGCCGTTAGCCTGGAGGCTAGCCTGGTCCACTGCGCCAGGCAGATGGGTACAGCCGGCTGCCGACAACACATCGTGAGGGAAGGTCCCGAGCAATCCGGCAACCGCGTCTTTTCAAAGGTCACAGGCATTCATGGGAAACACGGGCAAGGGATGGCCGCACGATGCCGAGACGCACGAGCGCGGCATCTGGCGCACCACCATCGCGGCAGCGAGCCAGGCGCTCGATGCCGCCACGCGCATCCAGCAGACGGTCGGCGTCGCGCTCAAGCTGCAGAACAAGGTCCGCGAACTGCGCGCGCAGTTGCACGAGACCCGCACCCAGCGCGACCACTATCGCGCCCGGCTCGAGGCCGCACAGCGGGCGCTGCGCCTGGCGCGCGAGCAGGAACAGGACGGCGCGGCCGAGGCCAGCCGGCTGCGCGCCGACGGTGAGTCGCTGCAGATGCGCCATCGCGCCTACAAGCTGCTGATCGACCATTACGCGCGCCTGGGCCTGCCGATCGATCCGGTGGTGTTCTCCGGCCAGCGCCGGCGCGTGCTCCAGCACATCCTCTACCAGCGCCGCAAGGGCGTGCCGCTGGCCGAGATCGGCGCCAAGGACATCGCCTTCCTGCTGCGCTGACGGCCGCACGCCGGCGGATACGATACGCAGGGTTCATTCACAAGCGCCTGGCGGCGCCTTGATCGGGTCGCGTGGAGGCGGAACACTGCGCGCTCCCGCGTCCATCATCGAGCCACCGCCATGTCCCTCGCCGCCATGCCCCTCGCCGCTTTGCCATCCTCCTCGCCGGCACGCGCCGTCGCCGCCTGCCGCGCGGCCGTCCTGCCGTGAGCACGCTGGCGCGGCGGCTGGCCGCGGAAGGCCTGGGCACAGCGCTGCTGGTCGCGGCCGTGGTCGGCTCGGGCATCCATGCACGCAACCTGGCCGGCGACAACACCGCGCTCGCGCTGCTGGCCAATTCGCTGGCCTCGGGCGGCGCCCTGGTGGCGCTGCTGCTGGCGCTCGAACCGGTGTCGGGCGGCCACCTGAACCCGGCGGTCAGCCTGTCGGCACTGGTGCGCGGCGCCCTCTCTGCGCGTGACGCGCTGTGCTATGCCCTGCTGCAGCTGGGTGGCGGCATCGCCGGCGTGATGGCCGCACACGCCATGTTCGGCGCACCGCTGCTCGCCTGGTCGACGCAGGCACGCACCGGCGCGCCGATGTGGTGGAGCGAGTTCGTCGCCACCTTCGGCCTGATCGGCGTGGCGATGAGCACCGCGCGCAGCCGGCCCGCGCTGGTGCCGCTGGTGGTGGCGGCCTACATCATGGCCGGCTACTGGTTCACGGCATCCAGCGCCTTCGCCAACCCGGCGCTGACGCTGGCATGCGCGCTCACCGCAGGCTTCTCCGGCATCCGCGCGGCCGACGTGCCCGCCTTCGTGCTGGCGCAGCTGGCGGGCGCCCTGAGCGCGACGCTGGTGTTCGACTGGCTGTGCGCCGCGTCGGCGCGCCACCCGGCACCAGGCACGGCACCAGGCGCGACATCAAGCACGGCACGGCACATGGCCGCACGCCCGGTTACCAGCTCCGATTGAGCTGGATGCCGAATACCGATCCCGAGTTCTGCGAGGTCCAGGCATCGGCCGGCGCGGTGAAGGCGATGCCGTCGACATCGGTCGCGCGGCTGTAGGTATAGAAGGCGCGCAGGTTGGCATTGCCGGCCCCCTTGCCCAGCGTCAGTGTGGGGGCAATGGTCAGCGCGGTGCGTTGCCCGGCCACGCCGAAGCCCGACGAGATCTGGTCGTGCGCCACCTCGAAGGCGAGCTTGAAGCGATCGCTGGCCACGTAGGCGGGCCGCACCCGCGTAGCGGTCCATTGCAGCAGGCCGACCGGCGAGCGGTCGAACTGCAGGCTGGACTCCACCGAGCCCGCCAGGCCGAGGCCGTCGGCACGCTTCCATTCGAGCGATTCCGCCATGCGCACGCGCGACAGCGCGGGCCCCATGCCGCTGTAGCCGGTCATGGCGGTACGCGCGCCTTCGCCGAACTGCAGGCCCAGGCGGTTGGTGCCGGCCAGCACGCCCTTCTGTTCGTGCATGGCCGAGGCCCACCAGGCGCCGCCGGTCGCCTGTACCAGCGGCTGCGCTTCGACGTGGGTGAAGCCGAGCTGGACCGAACCCTGCTCGTTGGTGGCAATCGGCCCGGTCCGCACCGAGTGGTAGCTGGGCAGGCTCTGCCCGCCGATATCGTTGCGCGTCGTGTACTGGTAGTTGAGGCCGATATCGCCGAAGCGCGCATTGTCGACGCCGAAACGCATGGCCGGGGAGTTCGGCGGCAGCAGGCCGGACGACATCAGGAACGGCGACTCCTCGCGCCGCCCAGCCCACATGGTGGCGCCGTCCAGCACGGAAAGGCCGCTGACCGCGGTATAGATCTGCGGCAGCAACTGATAGGGGTCGACGGCGACGGGACGCCCGTTGATGGTCGTCACGTCGGTACCCTTGGCCTTGGCGACCACCTCGACCTGCGCACCGCCGTCGAGCGAGAACAGCGCTTCCTTCACGTTGACCTGGCCCGTGCTCTTGCAGGCCAGGCCGTGGCCGATGCCGGTGGACAGCGAACCGCCGGCGCATGCGTGCAGGGTCGCGATGCCATCCTCGATGGCGGCCCGCCCGCTGTAGCTCAAGCGCCAGACCGACTCCTCGGCGGGATCCTGCTCCGGGATCTGCGAGCGCAGGACCGGGGGAGCGGTGTCCACTTCGCCGGTGCCGGCGGCCGCAGCCTGCGCCGCGTCCTGTGCGGTGGGGACGCCGGCGGCCACGGCGGGAACCGGAGCGCCATCGGTCTCGGGCGCAGTTGTGGCAGCCGTGGAGGCCGCGGCCGGCCGGTCCGGCGACCCGGCAGCGGCCGGATCCGTTGCGGCGGCGGCAGGATCGACCGCCACGGTCGCAGCGGGGGGCGGCGGCGGGGGGAGCGGACGCTCAGGCAGGAATTCACCAAGGCGCTTCGGGAACAGCACCACCGGCGGCGGCGGTGGCGGCGGTGGCGGAGCCGGAGCCACCGCGGCACTCGCTGCATCCGCCGCTTGGGCGGCTTCCTGCGCGGGCTGCGGCCCGGGTTGTGGCGCGGGCTGTGCGACGGCATCGCTGCCGGCAGCGACAGCTGGCGCAGCAGACGCCCCGGCTGCTACGCCAGCAGGCGTGGCCGCATCGGCGGACGCCTGCGATGCCCCGCTGCCTTGCGCCTGCAAGAGCTGGGAGAGCGGATCCGGCGCGGTCGCCGCGGCAGCGCGGGCGGCCGGTTCGGGAAGCGGCTTGGCAGCATCCACACTGGCCGGCGCCGGGGGCGCCGCCGGAGATGCGGAAGGGCGCGGCGGCGCATCGGCCGTGCCGAGCAGGGCAGCGAGCGGATCCGCGTCCGCTGACGCGCCTGCCACCCCGGCTGCTGCCGGCGCCACCTGTGCGCAGGCGCCCAGGCTGTGGACGGCCAGCGCAACCGCGCACAGGCGCAGTATCGCGGGTCGGCGGAAGCAGGGAGGCGGAAAGGAAGGCATGCTGCAGAATGGCCGGCGGCGCGGGACCGGCAGGTCGAAGGTTGTATCAGCCGTCCGATTGGACAGCAAGCCGGGTTACAAAATCCATCGCTCCGTGGACTTCTCATGATGCGGAACGCTGCCGGCAAGACACCGTGGGGTGGCGCCGGGGACAGCTGTTGTTCGACGATTTCCTAGCGAAAACCCGGACGTGGGAAGGCCTCCGTGGCGAAAGGGCCACCGCTATAATCGATCGGCTTGCCTTATGGGCCGGACATATTGCGCGTCCGACATTGTCGCAGACAGCCCCGATGGCGCCAGCGATGGTGCCGTTGTCCGCCCGGGGCAGGGCCGGTGCGACGCGCCCGCGCCGCCGGTCTTGAAAGCGCCATGGCAGCGCCGACGCGCGCTGCCCCCGCCGGCGCACCATATCGATAAAAGACGAGGAGAACCCAATGGAACGTCGTTCCTTCCTGTTGAAAGCTTCGGCCGCCGCGGCCGCCGGCGCACTGGCCGCCTGCGGCAAGGAAGAGAAGCCCGCCGCCACCAATGCGCCCGCGGCGCCGGCAGTGGTCGGCAGCAACCCTGCCGTGGAATGGCGCCTGGCCTCGAGCTTCCCGAAGTCGCTGGACACCATCTTCGGCGGTGCCGAGACGCTGTCGACACGGGTCAAGGAACTGACCGACGGCAAGTTCAACATCAAGGTCTTCGCCGCGGGCGAGATCGTGCCAGGCCTGCAGGTGCTGGACGCCGTGCAGAACAACACGGTGCAGATCGGCCACACCGCCGGCTACTACTACTTCGGCAAGAACCCGACGCTGTGCTTCGACACCACCATTCCCTTCGGCCTGACCGCGCGCCAGCAGAACGCCTGGATGCTGCAGGGCAACGGCATGAAGCTGATGCGCGAGTTCTTCAAGGACTACAACGTGGTCAACTTCCTGGGCGGCAACACCAATGCCCAGATGGGCGGCTGGTTCCGCAAGGAAATCAAGACCGTGGCCGACCTGCAGGGCCTGAAGTACCGCGTGGCGGGCTTCGCCGGCGTGGTGCTGCAGCGCCTGGGCGTGGTGCCGCAGCAGATCGCAGGCGGCGACATCTACCCGGCACTGGAGAAAGGCACCATCGATGCGGCCGAGTGGGTCGGCCCCTACGATGACGAGAAGCTGGGCTTCTACAAGGTCGCGCCTTACTACTACTATCCGGGCTGGTGGGAGGGCAGCGCGCAGCTGTCCTTCTACGCCTCGGCGTCCGAATACGAGAAGCTGCCGGCGCTGTACAAGCGCGCGCTGGAAACAGCCACCTTCGAGGCGCACACCAACATGATGGCCAAGTACGACACCGTGAACCCGCAAGCGCTGGCCCGCCTGCTGGAGAACGGTGTGAAGCTGCGCCCCTTCTCCAAGGAGATCATGGAGGCCTGCTTCAAGGCGACGCAGGAAGCCTATGCCGACGAATGCGCCAAGAACGCCTCGTTCAAGAAGATCTACGACGACTGGCGCGTGTTCCGCAACAACGAAGCCGCCTGGTTCAATGTAGCCGAGCAGGCCTTCGCCCAGTTCAGCTACGCGCGCAAGCTGTAAGCACGGCAATCGCCGCAGCACATGGAAACGGGGGCCCTGGCCCCCGTTTTTCATGGCCGGCCGGCACCGGCGCCCGGCACGGGAGGCGCCTCCGGCAGGAATCGCCGAGGCCCACTAGAATCTGCCGATCAACCGGATCCACCATGCAAATCGGCATTCTCTACGCACTCCTGGCCTACCTGCTCTGGGGCCTGCTTCCGCTCTACATCAAGACCCTGCAGGGCATCGCTCCCCTGGAAATCCTGCTGCACCGGATGGTGTGGTCATTGGTCTTCCTCGCCCTGGTGCTCAGCTGGCGGCGCAACTGGGCCTGGCTGGGCGCGGCGCTGGGGCGGCCGCGCGTGCTCGCGGTGTTCGCGATCAGCGCGCTGCTGCTGTGCGGCAACTGGTTCACCTACATCTGGTCCGTCGACGCCGGACGCGTGGTCGACGCCAGCCTGGGCTATTTCATCAATCCGCTGGTCAGCGTGTTGCTGGGCGTGCTCTTCCTGCACGAACGGCTGCGTCCGGGCCAGTGGGCTTCGATCGGCCTGGCTGCGGCAGGGGTGGGCTGGCTGACGATCAGCGCCGGCCAGTTGCCCTGGATCGCATTGGTGCTGGCGGGCACCTTCGGAGGCTACGGCCTGCTGCGCAAGATGGCTCCGCTGGGCGCACTGGAAGGCCTGTCGCTCGAAACCCTGCTGCTGTTCCCGCTGGCCGGGCTGGCGCTGTGGTACCTGTTCCAGCACGGCCAGGCCGGCTTCGCCGGTGCCGGGACCGGCATGCAGGCGCTGCTGGTGCTGGCCGGCCCGATCACGGCCGTGCCGCTGCTGCTGTTCGCCGCCGGCGCGCGGCGCATCCCGCTGTCGCTGCTGGGCCTGCTGCAGTACACCGGCCCGACGCTGCAGCTGCTGCTGGGCGTCTGGCTGTGGCATGAACCGTTCCCGCCCGCGAAGCAGGTCGGCTTCGGCATGATCTGGCTCTCGCTGGCACTGTATGCGGCCGAGGGCTTCTGGATGGCGCGTCGCTCCATGCCCCGAAAGATCCATGCCACGAATCAAGCAGTGGAAACCCAGTCGGAATAAAATTCATCCGGTGAATCAAAATGGGGCAATTGCAGAAAAATGCCCCCTCCGCTGGGCTTCTTCCCGGAGGTGGCTCAATGCAGAAAAATCAATGCGACGAATCATATACAAGAAAAGATCGATGCATTGATTGATACTGCGAATTGGATGGCGGCGCACACGGCCGGCAGCCGAGCCGGCCAGCCCTCCGCCTCAGTACAAGCCCCGCACCTGCGCATGCAGGCGCACCAGGCCGAGCAGGGCATCCACATTGGGCGTGGCGATGCCGACGTGGCTGCCGATCTCGCGCACCGCGCCGACCAGCGCATCGATTTCCAGCGGCCTGCCGGCCTCGGCATCCTGCAGCATCGAGGTCTTGAAGGCCCCCAGCTTGCGCGTGACCCGGTTGCGCTCTTCGCCGCTCTGCGCGATGGGACAGCCGATGGCCGCGCCGATGCGGCCGGCTTCTTCCATCAGCGCCAGGCAGAAACGATTGACCAATGGGTCGTCGAGAATGCGGTCACAGGTGGCCCCGGTCAGCACCGACACCGGGTTCATGGTCATATTGCCCCACAGCTTGAACCAGATGTCCTGCTGGATGGCAGAGGATACCTCGACCTCGAAGCCTGCCGCCGCCAGCAGTCCCGCCACCCGCTCGACGCGCGCGTCGCTCCCCCCGCCGGCAGCCCCCAGGATCAGGCGCGCGCCGAAACCGTGCCGCACCGTGCCGGGCGCCGGCGTGGAAGCGGTCAGGTGCACCACGCAGCCGAGCACCTGCCGCGCGGGAATGGCCCGGCCGATCGCGCCATCGGGATCCACCGAAGCCAGCGCAAGGCCAGAGCAGGGGCCAGGACGGGCAAAGAACCACCACGGCACGCCATTCATCGCCGTCACCACCACGGTATCGGGCCCGATCAGCGGGCCGATGCCGCTCGCCAGCGCCGGCAAGGCGGGCGCCTTGACCGCGATCACGACGATGTCCTGCACGCCCAGCCGGGCCGGATCGTCCTCGGCGCGAACGGCGTAAGCCGCCGTCTGGCCGCCCTCGATCAGGGTCAGGCCCTGCTTGCGCAAGGCCTCCAGCGTGTGCCCGCGTGCCAGCACCTGGACGGCCTGCCCGGACTTGGCCAAACGGGCGCCGATAAAACCGCCGACGGCGCCGGCCCCCACGATGCAGACCCCGCTCATGGCCGTCCGCGCCGGTCGACGGCGCTCATAGTATTCACACGAAGAATCATTGCAATCTATTCCTTGTACGATGAATCAATCGCATCAATTTCCCGGGTCAGCGCGGCAAACACGTCCTCACCGGCACCGAAGCGGGGATCGAACTGCAGGGAATCGCGCGTGCACTTGCGCCGGATGTCTTCCGACACCGGCAAGGCGGCCCCCATGGACAGCGTGGCGAGCTGGATCTCACAGGCCCGGTTGAGCAGCCAGAGCGTGCTGAAGGTGCGCGCCAGCGTATCGCCCCAGGCCAGCAGGCCGTGGTTGCGCAGGATCACCGCCGGTTTGTCGCCGATATGGCGCACCAGCCGCGGCCCCTCGTCTTCATGGACGGTGATGCCCTCGAAGGGATGGTAGGCGACCTTGTCGAACAGCTGGGCCGCGTAGAAGTTGCTCATCGACAGCCCCGCCGCCGAACAGGCCACCGCCATGCCGGCGGTGGTATGCGTGTGCATCACGCAGTGAGCGCCGGCAATGCCGGCATGGATGGCGGCATGCACCGTGAAGCCTGCCGGATTGACCGGCCAGCGGCTGTCGCCGACCACCTTGCCGGCCAGGTCGACCTTGACCAGGTTGGAAGCCTTGACCTCGGCATAGCGCAGGCCGAAGGGATTGATCAGGAAATGGGCGCCGCCGTCAGCGCCGCAGCTGGCCTCGGCGGGCAGGCGCAGCGTGATGTGGTTGTAGATCAACTCGGTCCAGCCGAGCCGGTCGAAGATGCGATAGCAGGCGGCCAGCTTGACGCGGGCTTCCCACTCGAGCGGATGGCACGATGCAGGCATGCGGGTCTCCTCGCAGCGGTGGGGAACCGGACCGCGCCCGCTCGGAACCGCGCCGGCGCGCCGTCTCCTTTCCGACACATTTAGTTAATGTGTTAATCATTATAGGGGGCGCCCGACGCCGGCGGCAAACTTGCCGCACTCCGCAGCCGGTTTCAGCGCAGGTCGTTGCGCATCACCAGCAGCCACGGCATGTGCGAGTTGGTCACGCCGTCCAGCTGGCCGGAATCGCCCAGCTCGACCAGCTCCATCGACACCGACTGCTGGACATTGCCACCGATCGCCTTGACCAGCCCGGCCGCCGGATCGACCTCCACCACGATGTCGCAGTGCATGGGCGTGGTGCCGAAACCGATCTCCGCCGGGCTGCCGAGGTATTTGTCGCGCCCGCGCGCGGCACAGATGAGATCGCCGGGGCGTGGCATCGCCGGCACGGCCTCGACGTGGAACGCCGGCCGCGGCAGTACATGGTCGCGCGCATCGGTGACGTACATCGAGTGCGAGGCTCCGGTCAGGAACTGGCTATCGTCCAGGCCCGCCTTGCGCAGCACCCAGGAGATGAACACTGCCGACCACGCCCAGTTCGGCTGGGTCACCTGCTCGCAGCTCGGCTGCTTGCCGACGATGCCCCAGTAGCGCTGGGCCATGGTACAGCCCTGGGCGGTCGCCTCCACGCCGGTGCCGTCGGGAAAGTTCGGGCAATCCTCGTCGGGGCGGCTGTTCTCGGCCTCGCTGTCGGCCGAAGCCGCTTCCTCCTGGCCTTCGCCGGAGGCGGGGGAGGCGATGACCGGCGCGGGCAGGGGCGTGGCGATCACGCAGGCCGTATCGTCCCGTCCCAGGCGCACGGTCTGGCCGCCCCAGCGCCGCCACTCCTGCAGCGCGATCTCGACGATGCGCTGGCGCGGCGTGGCCCCGGGCGAGGTCACCGGCCGCTCGAGGTCCGGCAAGGGGATGGCCTGCGGGCGGGCCGGAGCAGGTGGCTCGGTACTGCAGGCCGCCAGGGCGGCCAGGGCGGCAGAGAGCACCAGCCAGCGCGCGGCTCGCTGTGGAAAATTTTGTGGAATCGCCTGTGGAGAGACTTGTGAATAAGCCTGTGCGAGCAGGCTTGGCAAGAACCGGATCGCCATTGGCCACCTCGGGGAGAAGCGTGCGGACCCGCTTGATTTGATTGACTTTACTACCGGCCTGCGCAGTCGTGCGAGCGACCTTTCCGCCCCCTGCAACAGATCCACCCGGAACGGGATAAGTCTTGTGGATAACGTCCCCGCCCGGCCCACTCCTGCGCCTTCAGGCACGGGGGTGGCGGCACGGCGGGGTCATACGATCGGGCTTCCGTCAGGGCCCGCTACCACTCACTGGTTGACGGCGTCCTTGAACTTCTGGCCGGCCTTGAACTTCACGGTCTTGGCGGCCTCGACCTTGATTTCTTCGCCGGTGCGCGGGTTGCGTGCCATGCGCTCACCGCGCTCGCCCTGGCTGAACGTACCAAAGCCGATCAGGCTGAGCGTATCGCCCTTGGCCACGGCATCCATGATGGCCGACAGGGTCACGTTCAGTGCCTGTTCTGCCTTGGCCTTGGTGAGCCCGTCCACGCCGGCGGCGATGGCGTCGATCAGTTCGGTTTTCGTCATGCTTCACTCCGTATCGAGTTGATAAAACACAGTGTCCCGGACCGTGCCGATGCCGTTGGCAGCGGCGCCGGCCCTGGCGCTGCGGGCCACATCATACCGTGTCGGGCCGAGCGCACCGGGAACAGATTGTTACAGGCACGGATACATCTCCGGCCCGGCGTATGAGGTGCGATGCGCCTGCGGCAGGTCGCGGACACCTGTCCGGCCGCCAGCAGGCCCAGGATCGCGACAGGAGCTCCAGGAACGCTCCCAGGCCTGAAACGTGGCGCAGCGCCTTCCAGCCCCCTCCCAGCCCCTCCCAGACGTTCGCAGGGGCTCCACAGGCCTCCCGGGGACTCCGCGGGCCTGTGGCAGCGTTGCAGCCTCCCGGCGGGCCTGAATGGCCTGGCGGCCGCACCTGACGCAGCACCGAATCCGCAACGCGCTGTCGGGCTATCGGCAACCTGCACTATCTTGCAGCTTCGCGACGACACCCCCCGCCAGCTATTCACGCCGCGAATCCGCGCCGCCCCGCTCGTCCACAGATGGCACGGGAAGGTAAACGGCAGCCGGACGGTTTACGTGAGGGAGGACGCTTGCCGCTCCGTGACCGCGCGGGCGGGGCGTATACGTCGACCGCGAGCGCCGATCCGGGTTCGCCGCGCAAAGCGTATACGCCGCGCCACGTATACCCGGCGAGCCTTCACGATCCCGTTGCCTATCGAACAGGCAGGGCCGCTTGGCCGACCTCCGGGAACGGGGGCCCGTTTTTCGCTGCTGGCAGGGCGAAGCCCATCGGGTTTACATCGTTCTTTCATGTATACAGATAGTGGTAGTAGGTAAACGCCTGCCTCTTCTGTGGATAACCCGTCTTTCTCCAGGTAAATCAAGGTCTTGCGTTAACGGTAAGTGCACGGACGGCATGTTGGCCGGGGTGGATGACTCAACCATCTGGATGAGATGACGGGAGCGCGGACTCCGACTTATGCCTGAGCCATCCCCATGCGAACCCCAGCCGCCCCACATGCAATGCGCGTGCTTATCCACAGAAATGGCCCGGTTTATCCACCGCGAGGGGCGGGGTGCGTGTGCGTTTTCCGTACGTTTTACCCTGGGTGAGGTATGCGCCGCCGCGTAGCCGGGCGGTGTACGGCGTATACGGTGTGCGGGGGGCAGCGGACGGCTCGACGTATACGTGGTGTGTCGGTAGCCCCGGTAGCCCCGGGGATGCTGTCGTCATCACGGCCGGTTATCATCGCGATCGCGCCGGAGGGCTGGCGCAGGCGCGCCCGGCAAGGGGCGGGAAGGCATGGGAAGGCAAATGGTGGACGAGTCGAAACCGGAACAGCAGGATCAGCAGGGCCAACAGGCGGCGCAGGCCAAGGGGGACAAGCCTGGCAAGGCCCGCAAGGATGCGCGCGACCGCATCGAGGTGCGCCAGTCGGGGGTGCACGGCAAGGGTGTCTACGCGATCGCGCCGATCGCGGCGGGTGAGCGCGTGATCCAGTACAAGGGCGAGCGCATTTCGTGGAAGGAGGCCCTCAAACGCCACCCGCACGATCCCGAGGATCCCAATCACACCTTCTATTTCAGCCTGGAAGGCGGTGACGTGATCGACGCCAAGTTCGGCGGCAATCGCGCGCGCTGGATCAACCACGCCTGCGAGCCCAATTGCGAGGCGCGCGAGAAGAAAGGCAAGGTGCATATCTATGCACTGCGCGACCTGGCGGCGGGCGAGGAGCTGTTCTACGACTACGGCCTGGTGATCGATGCGCGCTACACGAAGAAGCTGAAGGCCGAATACGCCTGCCGCTGCGGCAGCCCCGAGTGCCGGGGCACCATGCTGGCGCCGAAGAACAAGAAGTAAGGGGCGGGCGCGGCCGGTCTCAGGCCGTGCCGGGGGCTTCGCAGGGCACGCGGATGACGAAACGCATCGCCGGCGTGCCGTCGGTCTCGGCCGCAGGCACGTCTTCGATGCGGATGGTGCCCTGATGTAGCGTCACGATTTCGTGGACGATGGCCAGGCCCAGGCCGGCACCGCCCGGCGCTGCGCCTGGCGTGGTCGTGGCCGGGCCATGGTCGCCGCGGAAGAAGCGCTTGAACACTTCTTCGCGCCGCGCCGGCGCGATGCCCGGACCGTCGTCTTCGATCATCACCACCGCCATGCCGCGGTGGCCCAGGGTCTCGCCGCCGGCGCGCACTGTGATGCGCCCGCCCGGCGGCACATACTTGACCGCGTTGTCGAGCAGGTTGCTGAGCGCTTCGCGCATCAGCAGGCGATTGCCGCGCACCACCGAGGGCGCGGTGCCGGTGAAGGTCGGGCCGGGCAGGGTCTCGAAGCCCAGGTCGATATGGCGTGCCAGGGCCTGCGGCACCCATTCGGCGCCGGTTTCGAAGGCCATCTCGGCCAGGTCGAAGTACTCGACCGGACCGAGCCGCTCCAGCGACAGGCCCGGCTCGGCGCGCGCCAGGGACAGCAGCTGGTTGGACAGGCGCACCGCGCGGTCCGAGGAGATCTGCAGTTCACGCAGCGCATGGCGCGCTACCTCCAGGCTGTCGGCCGACATGGCGCGGTCGGCGTGCAGCTTGACCGCGGTCAGCGGTGTGCGCAACTGGTGCGCCGCATCGGCGATGAACTTGCGCTGCGCATCGAGCGCGTCGCGCAGCCGCGACAGCAGCGCGTTGAGGGCGCGGATCAGCGGCTCGACCTCGGCCGGCACCTGGGTTTCGTCCAGCGCCGCCAGCGAGCGCGCGGTCTGCCGGTTGAGCTTGTCGGTCAGCAGCTGCAGCGGCACCAGCTCTTCCTTGAGCACGTGCGACAGGATCAGGCTGCCCACCAGCAGCAGCAGGATCAGCGGCACCGACACCGACAGCAGGATCTCGTTGGCGGCCGCCTCGCGCCGGTCCAGCAGCTCGGCCACCTCCACCACGATGGGCCCGCGCGGCGGCTTGCCCTGCACGCTGGTGGCGAACTCGTCGGCGGCGGCGCTGGGCAGGTTGACCGGCAGGCGCACCGCGCGCACCTGACGGCCGCTGAACCAGGCATAGAACAGCCGGGCATCGTGCAGCGTGGTCTGGCCGGTGCCGTAGCCCAGCCAGGTGTCCATGCCGCCGATCAGTCCGTCGGGGCCGTGGATGCGCCAGTAGATGCGGTCGCTGCCTTCGGCCTCGACCAGCGTCTGGGCGATCATGGGGATGTCCTGCTCGAGCCGCGGGCCGGCGATGCGGATCTGCTGGGCGATATTGTTGGCCACGCCGTAGAGCGCGCGGTCGAACACCTGGGTGGTGTAGTGGGCGGCCAGCCAGTAGGAGAGCGAGCCGCTGGTCAGCACCAGGGCGAACAGCGGCGTGGCCAGCTCGCGCAGCAGGTGGACCCGCAGGCTTTGCGAGGAGGCCGGCCGGGCCGCTGGCGCGCTCCCTTCGGCGGGGGCGCTGGGACCTGGCCTGGAACGCAGCCACATGGTGGAACGGCGCGGGGCGCTTACTGGCCCGCGCGGATCTGCAGCAGGTAGCCGAAGCCGCGCACGGTGACGATCTCCACGTCGCTTTCCTCGAGCTTCTTGCGCACGCGGTGCACATAGACTTCGATGGCGGTGTCGCCCACCGTATCGCCGCCTTCGCCGGCGGGATGGGCGAAGGTGGCCAGGTGGTCCTGCAGCTGTGCCTTGCTGACCACGCGCCCCTGGCGCTGCAGCAGCAGTTCCAGCACGGCGAACTCGCGCGGCGACAGTTCCAGCGGCTTGCCGTCGATGAACATGCGGCGGTCGTTGCCCGACAGGCGCAGGCTGCCCAGGCGCACGTCGCGCTCGGGCGCGGCTTCGCCGTGCTGGCTGCGGCGCAGCAGCACGCGCACGCGCGCTTCCAGTTCGGGCAGCGCGAAGGGCTTGACCAGGTAGTCGTCGGCGCCGGCGTTGAGGCCGGACAGCTTGTCTTCCAGCTCGTCGCGCGCGGTCAGGATGATGACGGGGGTGGTGCGGTTGCGGGCGCGGTAGCGCGCCAGCAGGGTCATGCCGTCGATGCCGGGCAGGCCCAGGTCCAGGATGACCAGGTCATGCTGTTCGCGCATCAGGTGTTCGGTGGCATAGACGCCATCGTGCACCACGCGCACCTGGTGGCCGGCCTGGGACAGGCCGGCTTCGACGCCACTGGCGATCTGGCGGTCGTCCTCGATCAGCAGGATACGCATAACGGCAGGGGGAAAAGCGGGAAAGGGGATGGATACGGCTGCTGGCTGCAGATTGTACAGGGCGCCGGCCCGGCCCGCCGCGAATTCCCCCGCGCCCCCGCCGGCGGCGCGGCAGCGCTCAGCGCTGGCCCAGCGAGGCCGCGGCCTGCTCGATGAAGCGGGCCAGGTTGATATCGCGCATGGTCAGGCCGTTGGCGTCATGGGTGGACAGGGTGATGTCGACCCGGTTGTAGACGTTGAACCACTCCGGGTGGTGGTCGGCCTTCTCGGCGGCCAGCGCCACGCGCGTCATGAAGGCGAAGGCGGCGTTGAAGTCGGCGAAGGTGAATGGCTTGCGGATGGCGTCGCGGTCAGGCACGGCGGTCCAGCCGGGCAGCGTGGCCAGCAGCGGGGCGCGTTCCTGCTGGGAGAGGGCGGTCAGGGTGGTCATAGCGATCTCGATCGGGGAAGGGCGACACAAAGGGCGACACGGCTGCGCTGCGCGATGAGGCGCGCAGCGATCGCGTCAGGGGCGGAACGGGGCATGCCGGCCCGTCCGCGCGCCGCCGTGGCGGCACCCGGGCGCATGCCGGCATTGTTTCACAAAGTGAGGCAAGGGGCCGGGCCCCGCCGGCTCAAACGTCGTCGCTGTCGCTCCAGCCCTCGCGGGTGCCGGCATTGAGCACGAGGTCGCCCTCGGCCACATCGCCCGCGCCCAGCGTGGGCAGCGCGCGCAGCGACTCGTAGAGCGGCGCGAAGTCGGGACGGGTGGCGTCGAACAGCTGTTCGAAGCTGTCGATGACGAAGTAGGTCTTCTGGAAGGTGTCGATGCGGTAGCGCGTGCGCATGATGCGCCGCACATCGAAGCCGATGCGGTTGGGGCTGGCCGAGTCCAGGCTGTAGAGGGACTCGCCCTGGCTGGACAGGATGCCGGCGCCGTAGATGCGCAGGCCCGCGTCGGTGCGGATCAGGCCGAACTCCACCGTGTACCAGTACAGGCGCGCCAGCATGTCGAGCGCGTTCAGCGAGGCCGCCTTGAGGCCGCCCTTGCCGTAGGCTTCCATGTAGTCGGCGAAGACCGGGTTGATCAGCAGCGGCACGTGGCCGAAGACGTCGTGGAAGCAGTCGGGCTCCTGCAGGTAGTCGAGCTGCTCGGGCTTGCGCATCCACCAGCTGGCGGGGAAGCGGCGGTTGGCCAGGTGTTCGAAGAAGACGTGGTCCGGCACCAGGCCGGGCACCGCCACCACCTGCCAGCCGGTGGCGTGCATCAGCGTCTCGTTGAGCTGCTCGAAGTCGGGCACGCGGTCCTTGCCCATGCCCAGGGTCGACAGGCCTTGCAGGAACTCGTCGCAGACCCGGCCGCGCAGCATCGAGGCCTGGCGCTCGTAGAGCTTGCGCCACACCGCGTGGTCGCTCTCGGTATAGCGGTGCACCGGCTGGGCGATGGTGAAGTCGGGGCGCAGTTCCTGGCCCGACAACAGGCCGGCGTCGAACTGTTCCTTGAGCTTGTCGGTCAGGGTGCCCTGGAAGCCGGCGGGGGTGCCGGCCTGGCTGGCGGCGGTGCTTTGCATGTCCATAAGGTGTGTCTCCGCGCGGCGTCGCGCGCATGGGCAGCGGCGATCGGGTATCCGCTGCGGATTATCTGCACAGTCTAGCCATCCACCCGCGAAATTTGCCCGCAAATTCGGCTTGGAATCGCTTTGTGGTGCGCGTAATATGCGCACCACAAGATAATGATGCGGAAATCCCGCATTGCACCGCCGGCCCTGCCTCGGGAGCCCTTCGCCATGGTTTCGCTCGATCCCTACGACCTCGCCCTGCTGGCCGCGCTGCAGGCCGACGGCCGCTCCACCCACCAGCAGCTGGCCGAGCGCGTGCACCTGTCGCCCAGCCAGGTCGGACGGCGCCTGGCCCGCCTGGAGGCCGACGGCGTCATCACCGGCTACCGGGTGGCCCTGGCGCCGGCGAAGCTGGGCCTGGGTGTCCTGGTCTTCGTCAGCGTCAAGCTGGCCCACCACGGCGATGCCATCATCGAGCGCTTCCGCGAGGACATCCTGCTGCTGGAGGAGGTGCAGGAGTGCTACTCGGTGGCGGGCGAGGCCGACTACCTGCTGCGCGTGGTGGTGGCCGACCTGCCCACGCTGGCCGAATTCACCATGAAGAAGCTGATGCGCGTGACCGGGGTGGAGAGCGTGCGCTCGAACATCGTGCTGACCGCGCTGAAGCAGGACGGGCCGCTGCCGCTGTCGCAACTGCGCTGAAGTGCGACGTGGCGTATGCGCCACGGGCTTGCGCTCGCCGCGGCCGCATGTCACCCTCGCCGCATGCCAACAGGGGAGAAGGCACAGATGCGGGAGAACATCGCTCGGGCTGTCCGTCGGGCCGTCCACGGAGCCGGCCGGCAGTGCCGGGAAGCCGGCGCGGCGCTCGCCCTGCTGTTGGCGGCGGCGCTGGCGGGGCCGCTCGCCGGCCCGGTGCAGGCGGCCCAGGTGGCGCGCCTGTCTCCCGAGGGGGTGGTGCCGCAGGTGCGCCAGGTGGCGATCCGTTTCGACGAAGATATGGTGCCGCTGGGCGACCTGCAGGCGGCCGCGCCCGCCAGCGTGTCGTGCAGCGGTGGTGCCGACGCCGGCGGCCAGCCGCGCTGGGTCGATGCGCGCAACTGGGTGTTCGATTTCCCCCAGGACCTGGCGCCGGGCGTGCACTGCACCGTGCGCATCGCTGCCGGCCTCGCCAGCGTCGCCGGCAAGGCTTTCTCCGGCAAGCGCGAATACCGCTTCGAGACCGGCGGCCCGGCGGTGTTGTCGAGCCGGCCGGCAGGTGGCGAGATCGAGGAAGACCAGGTCTTCGCGCTGCGCTTCAACGGTGCCGCCTCCGCCGCCTCGCTGCGCGAGCATGCCTGGTGCCAGGCACAGGGGCTGGGCGAGCGCATCCCGGTGCGGCTGCTGGAGGGCAAGGAGCGCGATGCCGTGCTCGACGCGATCCGCTGGAAGCGCTATGCGCAGGCCGACGGCACCGTGCACCTGCTGGCCTGCCAGCAGCGCCTGCCTTCCGGTGCGCGCATGCAACTGGTGCTGGGTGCCGGCATCGCCACGCCCGGCGGCGTGGCCACGCGCGAGGATCGCCGCTTCGACTACACCGTGCGCGAGCCGTTCACGGCCGGTTTCAGCTGCGAACGCGAACGGGCCCAGGCGCCTTGCACACCGCTGCGCCCGCTCACGCTCAGCTTCTCGGCCCCGGTGCCGCGCAAGGCGGCCGAGCACATCGTGCTGAAGACGCCGTCCGGCCCGCGCGCGCCGCAGTTCGACGCCGGCCTCGCGCCCGGCGCGAGCGTGAGCCGGCTGAGCTTCCCCGCGCTGCTGCCCGAGCGCGCCAGCCTGACCCTCGAGGTGCCGCGCGAGCTGCGCGACGAGAGCGGGCGCGCGCTGTCCAATGCCGACCTGTTCCCGCTCAGGGTCGAGACCGCCGCCATGCCGCCGCTGGCCAAGTTCGCCGCGGCGCCGTTCGGCGTGGTGGAGCGCTTCGGCGAAGTGCCCAAGGGCAAGGCCCCGGCCGACTACCCGCCGCTGCTGCCGCTGACCGTGCGCAATGTCGAGGCCGATCTCGCGCTCAAGGGCCTGCGCGCGCAGGCCGGCACCCTGAGCCGGCTCAAGGTCGACGAGGATGGCGCGGTGCTGCGCTGGCTGGGCCTGGTGCGCCGCCTGCACGAGTCCAGCTGGACGCGCGGCGAGCTCGACGCCATCCTGGCCGGGCGCTCGCCGTCGGCCGTCGCCAACCCGCGCAACGCGCCGCAGATCGAGACGCGCAGCGTGTCGCTGCTGGCGCGCGCGCCGGGTGCGCGCCAGCTGGCGCTGCCGCTGGGGGACGGCAAGGACAAGCGGCCCTTCGAAGTGGTCGGCGTACCGCTGCCCGAAGCGGGCTTCCATGTGGTCGAGGTAGCCTCGCCGGCACTGGGCGAGGCGCTGCTGGGCCGCTCCGCGCCGATGTACGTGCGCACCGCCGTGCTGGTGACCAACCTGGGCGTGCATTTCAAGCTGGCGCGCGGCGATGGCGCCGGCAGGCTGAGCGGCCTGGCCTGGGTGACCGCGCTCGACGATGGCAAGCCGGTGGCCGACGCGGTGCTGGCGCTGCGCGACTGCAGCGGCCGGCTGCTGGCGCAGGGCCGCAGCGGCGCGGACGGGGTGGCGCGCTTCGCCGCCTTCGACGACGTGCGCGAGCGCCAGTGCGACGACACCGGCCTGTCGGGCTACTTCGTCTCGGCGCGCATCGGCGCCGATCATCCGCAGGCGCGCGGCCAGGCCGACATGGCCTTCGTCATGTCCGACTGGAACCGCGGCATCGAGAGCTGGCGCTTCAACGTGCCGACCGATACCAGCGCCGCGCCGACCGTGCGCGCGCACACCATCTTCGACCGCACCCTGCTGCGCGTCGGCGAGACCGTGTCGATGAAGCACCTGATCCGCATCGAGACCGCGCAGGGCTTCGGCCTGCCGGGCGCGGGCCAGGCGCTGCCGGCCAAGGTGGTGATGCGCCACGTCGGCAGCGACCAGACCTACGAACTGCCGCTGCAGTGGCGCGCCACCGCCAGCGGCGGGCGCAGCGCCGAAAGCAGCTTCCAGATCCCGCCCGAGGCCAAGCTCGGCAGCTACGACGTGGAACTGGTGACGCGCCGTGGCGAAGGCCAGCAGGCGCAGGAAGACAGCCTCTCCAGCGGCAGCTTCCGCGTCGAGGCCTTCCGCCTGCCGGTGCTGGCCGGCACGCTGAAGGCGGGCACGGCCGCGCCGGTGGTGGCGCCGGCCGAGCTGCCGGTCGACGTCGAGGTCCACTATGTCGCCGGCGGTGCCGCCGCCGGCCTGCCGGTACGCGTGTCGGCGCTGCTGCGCGACAAGGCGGTGTTCTTCCCCGACTACGATGACTACTCCTTCGCCGCGCCGCGCGCGCGCCAGGAGTCGGCGGGCGGCGACGAGGACGTGGAGGAGGGCGAATCCGCGCCGCGCGACGACGGCCAGAAGCTGGTGGCCGACAAGCTGCCGCTGGCGCTGGACAAGAGCGGTGCCGGCAAGGTCACGGTGCGCAAGCTGCCGGCGCTGGATGCGCCGCGCGACCTGCTGCTGGAAGCGGGCTTCGCCGATCCCAACGGCGAGCTGCAGACGCTGCGCCAGACCGTGCCGCTGTGGCCGGCCGCGGTGGTGGCGGGCATCCGCACCGAGGGCTGGGCTTCGGTCAAGCAGAAGATCGTGGTGCATGGCCTGGTGCTCGATACCGCCGGCAGGCCGCAGGCCGGCGTGCCGGTGCAGGTCCAGGCCCGCGCGCGCATCGTCACCTCGGCGCGCAAGCGCGTGGTGGGCGGCTTCTACCGCTACGACAACAGCAGCGAAAGCCGCGATCTCGGCACCGTGTGCGAGGGCCGCAGCGATGCGCAGGGGCGGGTACGCTGCGAGGTGGCGCTGGCGCAGGCCGGCCAGATCGAGCTGGTGGCCAGCGCGCGCGACAATGCCGGACGCAGTTCGCGTGCGGCCACCACGGTGTGGGTGACGCGCCAGGGCGAGCTGTGGTTCGGCGGCGAAGACCATGACCGCATCGACCTGCTGCCCGAGAAGAAGTCCTACGCAGCCGGCGAAACCGCCGTGTTCCAGGCGCGCATGCCGTTCCGCCACGCCACCGCGCTGGTCTCGGTGGAACGCGAGGGTGTGCTGCAGACCAGCGTGGTCGAGCTCGACGGCAAGGACCCGACCGTGCGGCTCAAGGTCAAGCCCGAGTGGGGGCCCAATGTCTACGTCTCGGTGCTCGCCGTGCGCGGCCGCCTGCGCGAGGTTCCCTGGTATTCCTTCTTCACCTGGGGCTGGCGCCAGCCGCTCGAATGGTGGCGCGCCTTCCGCGGCGAGGGCGGCGCATGGAGCGCGCCGACGCCGCTGGTGGACCTGTCCAAGCCGGCCTTCCGCCTGGGCCTGGCCGAGATCCGCGTCGGCAGCGAGGCGCACCGGCTCGACGTCAAGGTCAGCACCGACCGGGCCAGCTACCCGGTGCGCGGCAAGGCGCAGGTGACGGTACAGGTCACGCTGCCCGACGGCCGTCCCGCCGCCGGCGGCGAGGTGGCGCTCGCCGCGGTCGACGAGGCACTGCTGGAGCTGATGCCCAACCGCAGCTGGGACGTTCTCGACGCCATGCTGCAGCGGCGCGGCTACGGCGTGGAGACCGCCACCGCGCAGATGGAGATCATCGGCCGCCGCCACTATGGCCGCAAGGCGGTGCCGGCGGGCGGCGGCGGCGGCAAGAGCCCGACGCGCGAGCTGTTCGACACCCTGCTGCTGTGGAACCCGCGCGTGACGCTCGACAGCGCCGGCAAGGCCACGCTGACGGTGCCGCTGAACGACTCGCTGACGCGCTTCCGCGTCGTCGCCGTGGCCGACCAGGGCGTGGGCCGCTTCGGCAGCGGCAGCGCCACCATCGCGGCCACGCAGGACCTGCAGCTGATCGCCGGCCTGCCGCAGCTGGTGCGCGAAGGCGACCGCTACCGCGCCATGTTCACGCTGCGCAATACCACCGCGCGCGCGATGACGGTGGTGGCCACGGCGCGCGCCAGCCTGCCGGGCCAGCAGCAGGCGCTGCCGCCGCAGACGGTGCGGCTGGCCGCCGGCGCCGCGCAGGAGATCGGCTGGCAGGTGACGGTGCCCGACATCCTGGCCGATACGCGCAGCGCCAGCCTGCAGTGGGAGGTACAGGCCGGCGAACAGGGCGGCGAACAGGGCGGTGGCGGCGCCGCCGATCGCATCAAGTTGTCGCAGCAGGTGGTGCCGGCGGTGCCGGTCACCGTGCAGCAGGCCACCCTGGGCCAGCTTGCGCCGAGCCTGTCCGTGCCGGTGCGCGCGCCGGCCGGCGCGCTCGCCGAGCCGGGCAGCCAGCGGCCGCGCGGCGGCCTGCAGGTGGCGCTGCAGTCGTCGCTGGCGGGCGGCATGCCCGGCGTGCGCGAGTGGTTCCGCGCCTATCCCTTCAGCTGCCTGGAGCAGCGTGCCTCGCAGGCGATCGGGCTGGGCGATGCGGCGGCGTGGAATGCGCTGATGGCGCAGTTGCCGACCTATCTCGACCGCGACGGGCTGGCCGCCTACTTCCCCCTGCGCGACGACGGCGAGAGCGGCAGCGAAGTGCTGAGCGCCTACCTGCTGTCGATCGCCGACGAGGCGGCACGCGCCGGCTTGCCGCTGCGCTTGCCGCAGGCGCAGCGCGAGCAGATGGAGCGCGGCCTGGCCGCCTTCGTCGAAGGACGCATCCAGCGCCAGCGCTGGGCCCCGACGCAGGACCTGGAGCTGCGCAAGCTGGCCGCCATCGAGGCGCTCTCGCGCAGCGGCCACGCGCAGCCGCGCATGCTCGATTCGATCCAGCTCCAGCCCGCGCAGTGGCCGACCTCGGCGCTGCTCGACTGGATCGCGGTGCTCACGCGCCTGCCCGACATCCCGCAGCGCGCGGCGCGGCTCGAGCAGGCGCAGCAACTGCTGCGCGCGCGCCTCACGGTGCAGGGCACGCGGCTGGCGTTCTCGACCGAGTCGGGCGACCACCTGTGGTGGTTGATGCAGGGCGCCGACAGCAATGCCGCGCGGCTGCTCGCGCTGGCCACCGAGCTGCCCGGCTGGAAGGACGACGCGCCGCGTCTCGCGGCCGGCCTGCTGGGGCGGCAGGTACGCGGCGCCTGGGACACCACCACCGCCAACGCCTGGGGCACGCTGGCCATCGCGCGCTTCGCGCAGGCTTTCGAGCACGGTGCGGTGACGGGCAGCACCCGCATCGCGCTGGACGGCGGCGGTGAGGCCGGGCGCAGCTTCGACTGGGCGCGCGCCACACGTGGCGAGGGCCAGGACTTGGCGCGCGGCAGCGTGATGTTGCCGTGGCCGGCGGCGGCGGCCGACGGGGTGCCCGCCACGCTGCGCCTCGAGCATGGCGGCGGCGGCCGGCCATGGGCGACGGTGCGCGCGCTGGCGGCGGTGCCGCTGCGCGAGCCGCTCGCGGCGGGCTACCGTATCCGCCGCACGCTCACGGCAGTGGAGCAGGCGGTGCCCGGCAAGTGGTCGCGCGGCGACGTGTACCGGGTCAAGCTGGAGTTCGATGCGCAGGCCGACATGAGCTGGGTGGTGGTCAGCGACCCGCTGCCGGCGGGCGCCACCATCCTCGGCAGCGGCCTGGGGCGGGACTCGGAGGTCGCCACACGGGGCGAGCAGCGCCGCGGCGCCTGGCCGGCCTTTACCGAGCGTACGCCGCAGGCCTACCGTGAGTACTACGCCTATGTGCCGAAGGGGACGGCTTCGGTGGAGTACACGGTGCGGCTGAACAACGCAGGTGAGTTCGCCCTGCCGCCGACGCGCGTCGAAGCCATGTATGCACCCGATGTGTTCGGCGCGGTGCCGAACGCCAAACTGCTGGTGGGGGAACGGCCGTGAGCTGGCTGGCGATGAGAATACCCGCGCGCGTGCGCGAATGGTGGATGGCCGGTGCGCTGGCCGGGGTGATCTACGGCGGCCTGCTGGTCAGCGCCGCGATGGAACTGCCGGAGGGCGCGCCGCTGGCCGGCCAGATCGCGCTGCAGCCGGCCTGGAAGACCGCCATGGCGCTGATGCTGGCGCGCGCGGCCTGGTTCCACCAGCCGCGCCGCGAGCGCCGCTGGCTGGTGGCGGCGCTGCTGTGCTCGGCGCTGGGCGACTTCCTGCTGTGCCTGCCGGGCCTGCCGCACTACTTCGTCGGCGGCCTCGGCGCCTTCCTGCTGGCGCACCTGGCCTACATCGTGCTGCTGCTGCCGCTGGCCGGCGACTGGCGCGCGCCGCGCCTGGTCGGCTGCGGCCTCGTGGTGGGCGCGGCGGGCACGCTGCTGGGGCGCTTCTGGCCCAACCTCGGCACGCTGACCGTGCCGGTCGCGGTCTATGTGTGCGCGCTGGCGGCGATGGCGTGCACGGCGCTGGTGGCGCGCCTGCCCACGCCGCTGGCGGCGCTGGGCGCGCTCTGCTTCGCCGCGTCGGACGCGATGATCGGCATGGCGCGCTTCCTCTCCCCGTTCGACAGCTACCAGCTCGGTATCTGGTGGACCTACGCGGCGGCGCAGGTGCTGCTGGTGGCGGGCGTGACCGCCGGGCGGAACGGATGACGCGGATGGTGCCGCCGCGGCGCGCGCTGGCCGCCGCCTGCCTGCTGGCAGGCGTGCTGGCGGCGCGGATGGCGCATGCGGTGCCCGGCTTCGACGCGGTCAAGGCCGGCTGGCGCAGCGCCGACGTGGTCGTGCTCGACCGTCATGGCGAAACGCTGGCGCGCGTGCGCGAGGACTTCCAGGCGCGCCGCGGCGACTGGGTCGCGCTGGAGGAGATCTCGCCGGCCATGCGCCATGCCATCGTGCTGTCCGAGGACCGCCGCTTCTACGCCCACAGCGGCATCGACTGGCAAGGCGTGGCCGCCGCCGCCTGGGCCAATCTGTGGAACACGCGCACACGCGGTGCCTCGACGCTGACCATGCAGCTGGCCGGCCTGCTCGACGACAACCTGCGCCGCCCGGGCGGCCAGCGCAGCCTCGCGCAGAAGCTCGGCCAGGCCGCGGCCGCGGCCGCCCTGGAGCGTGGCTGGAGCAAGGCGCAGATCCTCGAGGCCTACCTCAACCTGGTGCCGCTGCGCGGCGAACTGGTGGGCGTGGCGGCGCTGTCGCAGGCGCTGTTCGGCAAGGTGCCGGGCGGGCTCGATGCGCGCGAGTCGGCGCTGGCCGTGGCGCTGGTGCGCGCGCCGAATGCGCCGGCGCGGCGCGTGGCGCAGCGCGCCTGCGGCATCCTGCGCGAGATGGGGCGGGCACAGGAATGCGCCGGCCTGGAGGGCTTCGCCCAACTGGTGTTGCTGCGCGGTGCGCGTGCGCCGGCCGGTGCGGCCAGTCTGGACGGTATGGACGGGATGGGCGGTATGGATGACAAGGCCGCGCGTGCCGCGCTGGCACCGCACCTGGCGCGCGCCGCGCTGGCACAGGCGCGCGCCGTGGCGCCGCGCTCCGCGCTGCCGGCGCGCCTGGCCACCACCGCCGATGCCGGCCTGCAGCGCGTGGCGCAGGCCAGCCTGCAGCGTCACCTGCGCGAGCTGGCGGGGCGGCAGGTGGAGGACGGCGCCGTGGTGGTGCTCGACAACGCCAGCGGCGACGTGCTCGCCTATGTGGGTTCTTCCGGCGTGCTGTCGTCGGCGGCACAGGTCGACCATGCCGCCGCGCTGCGCCAGGCGGGGTCCACCCTCAAACCCTTCCTCTACGAGCAGGCGCTCGAGGAGAAGCGGCTGACCGCCGCCTCGCTGCTGGACGACCGCCCGGTCAACCTGCCCACCGGCGGGGGCCTCTACGTGCCGCAGAACTACGACCGCCGCTATGCCGGCTGGGTCAGCATGCGCGCGGCGCTGGCCTCGTCGCTGAACGTGCCGGCGGTACGCACGCTGGTGATGGTGAGCCCGCACCGCTTCCGCCAGCGTCTGGTGGCGCTCGGCCTGCCGCTCAGCGAGGCCGGCGACTACTACGGCTACAGCCTGGCGCTGGGCAGCGCGGACGTGCCGCTGCTGGCCTTGACCAACGCCTACCGCGCGCTGGCCAACGGCGGCCGCTACGGACCGGTGCGGATGCGCCTGGAGGCCGCTCCCGGCAAGCTGCGCCAGGTGATGTCGCCGGCGGCCAGCTACGTGGTCGCCGACGTGCTGTCCGACCGCCATGCGCGCGCGCGTACCTTCGGTCTCGACAGCCCGCTGACCACGCGCTACTGGAGCGCGGTCAAGACCGGCACCAGCAAGGACATGCGCGACAACTGGTGCATCGGCTGGTCCGAGCGCTACACGGTGGGCGTATGGGTGGGCAATGCGAGCGGCGCGAGCATGCACGAGGTATCGGGCGTGTCGGGTGCCGCGCCGGTCTGGCACGAGGTGATGGACACCCTGCACCGCAGCCTGCCGAGCGCGCCGCCAGCGCCCCCGGCCGGCGTGCAGCGGGTGGCGCTGCGTTTCGACGGCGACCTCGAGCCGGCGCGCGAGGAGGTGTTCCTGGCAGGCACGGCGCTGACATGGGTACGCGTCGCCGGCGCGGCTGGTGAAGCCGTCGATGGGGGCGCAGGCGGGCCGAAGCAGCGGGGCCGGCCGGCGGCGAGCGCGCGCGTCGGGGTCGATGCCGGCGTGGCGGCCATCGCCAGCCCCGCCGACGGCACCATCTTCGCGCTGGATCCCGATATCCCGCCGGCCGCGCAGCGCGTGTGGCTGCGCGCGGAAGCAGCCGGCGGCGCGCCCGCGCGCGGGGTCGGCTGGCGCCTGGACGGCCAGCTGCTGGCGCGTGGCGCCGAGGTGGCCTGGCTGCCTTGGCCGGGGCGCCATCAGTTCGAGCTGGTCTCGGCCGACGGGCGCGTGCTCGACCGCGTCGGCGTCGAGGTGCGCGGGGCCGTGGCGCGCACGCCGGCGCCTGCCGGGCGGCCGGGCGGCTGAACGTGCTTCGGCGGCGGCCTGCCTGCTGGCAGCCTGCGTGCGGCATCGCCGATAATCGCGGCTCGACCCCGCGCGGCGCCGGCATCACCCTGGCGACCGCCGTTTTCCCTGTTTTCCCTGTCTTCCTTTTCCTGCCATCGCGAGGCCCGTCATGTCATTCGCCGTTCTCGATGCCGCCAGCACCGCGGCGCGCCTGCCATATCCCGCACTGGCGCGCGCCATCGCCGCCATGCTGGCCGAACTGCGCGCCGGCACGGCCAAGGCGCCGCCCCGCATCGCCTTGCCGGTGGGCGACGCCGAGGCGGGCGCCGGCACGCTGCTGGTGATGCCCGCCTGCAATGCGGAGCTGGTGATGACCAAGAACATCACCGTCCATCCGGACAACCCGCGCCGCGGCCTGCCCAATATCCTGGGCGAGGTGGTGGTGGCGCGGGCCGGCACCGGCGAGCGGATCGCCCTGCTGGACGGCCCGACCGTCACGGGCCGCCGCACCGCGGCCGTGTCGCTGCTGGCAGCCCAGTCCTTCGCCGCGCGCCCGGATGGCGAACTGCTGATCGTCGGCGCGGGCGTGCAGGCCTTGACGCACCTCGAGGCCTTCGTGGCCGGCCTGCCGGTGCGGCGCGTATGGGTGCACTCGCGCACACGGGACAAGGCGCAGGCGCTGGTGGCGCACGCGCGCACACTGGGTGTCGAGGCCGAGGTGGCGGACGCGGTGGCGACGGTGCTGCCGCGCGTGTCGATGGTGGTCACGGTGACGTCCAGCCTCAGCCCGGTGCTGCCGGATCTCGATGGCGGCCTGTGGCGCGATGATCATTTCGTGGCCGCGGTGGGGGCCTTCCGGCCCGAGATGTGCGAGCTGCCCGCGCGCCTCTGCCTGGCGGCGCAGCAGGCCGGGCGGCTGCTGGCCGATACCCTGTTCGGCATCGAGGAAGAAGCCGGCGACCTGCTGCAGGCCGGCGTCGACTGGGCGCGCGTGCAGCCGTTCGAAAGCGCGGTCCTCGAGGCCGAGGCGATCCGTGCGCGCGCCGGCAGTCCGCTGGTCTTCAAGAGCGTCGGCTATGCGCTGTGGGACCTCGCGGCCTGCGTGCTCGCCAGCCAGCAGGACGCGGCGGATTCGACCGTGGCAAATTAGTCACAGTTTGGGATCCATCTGTACGGATAGCCGGGGAGTTCTTGATGGTTAACCCTCGGTTTAGGTGAGTTCTTCTATGATTCCTAGCAGCGTTTGAAACAGTCATACGATTTCTGACGAGATAATGCACGCTCGCGGTAACGCGGAAATTCAGCAGGATTCAGCAGAAATTCAGAACAAGAAATCGGAAATCGGAAGACGGAGTGCGAGGAATGAGTTTTCAGTACAAGAAGGTGCTGATCGCGGGCGCTGCCATGCTGCTGGCCGGTGCTGCGCAGGCACAATCCGCGGGTAGCAATATCGTCAGCCTGGGCTGGTTCCGGGTCATGCCGACGGGATCGGCGGATCCGCTCACACTGGACAGCGTCAACGGCGTGCCGTTCGGCCAGCCCCAGCCTGGCACCGGCGCCAAGGTGGAGTCGGCCGATACGCTGGGCCTCGCCTTCACGCATTTCTTTACCGACAACATCGCGGGCGAGATCGTCGCCGGCATCCCGCCCAAGCATGACATCACCGGCCAGGGCTCGTTCGCCCAGTACGGCAAGCTCGGCTCGGTGCGGCAGTGGAGCCCGGCGGTGCTGGTGCAGTACCACTTCTTCGATGCCACCACCAAGCTCCGCCCCTATGTCGGCATCGGCGTGAACTACACGTGGTTCACCGCTGCCCAGGTGACCAACCAGTCCTTCGTGACCGGCACCTACGGCCCCGGGGCTTCCATTAGCGCGAGCGCCAAGTCGTCGTGGAACCCGGTCTTCAACATCGGCGCCAACTACGCCATCACCGACAAGTGGTTCGTGGGTCTCTCCGTGTCCTACTTGCCGCTGTCGACCACCGCCACCTTCACCACCCAGCGCGGTCCGGTGACCATCGTGTCGCATACCAAGATCAAGCTGGATCCGGTCGTGACCTACCTGAACGTCGGCTATCGCTTCTGACTTCCGTCTTCGGACGCGGCCCGACGCCACGCAACGGAAAAAGCGCCCCGCGGGGCGCTTTTTTTCTTGCCTGCGATGTGGGATCAGGCCACCGACTTGACCGGATAGCCGGCCGTCTCGATGGCCTGGCGCAGCGCCAGCACATCGGCCTGGCTTTCCACGCGGACGGCCTGGGCGGCCACGTCGGCCGACACCTGCGCGGCCGGATCGACGGCCTGCACCGCGCGCGTGATGGCGCCGACGCAATGGCCGCAGGACATGCCTTCTACCTGGAACTGGATCATCTGATTTCTCCTGGAGGGATGAAAGGGTGACTGGATGATGGGATCGCGATGATGCTAGTCTGGACCTTCCCATCGTGGGAAGCGCAAGCGTTGCATGCGTCGCATGGCGTGCCCGCCAGCCTTGACCTTCCCATCATGGTAACGTCCATGCTACGTCCATCGCCCATTGCGGAACCGACGGTCCATCATGTCCAGCGCTTCTTCCTCCCTGTCCCCCTCTGAATGGCGCCTGCCGATCGAAGGCATGACCTGCGCCTCCTGCGTGCGCCGTGTCGAGAACGCGCTGGCGAAGGTGCCCGGCGTGCACGACGTGGCCATCAACCTGGCGACCGAGCAGGCCACCTTGCACGCCGACGACGGCAGCGTGCTGCCGGCGGCCGCGCGCGCGGTCGAGCAGGCCGGTTATGCGGTGCCGCACGAGGAGATCGAGCTAGACGTCAGCGAGATGAGCTGTGCTTCCTGCGTGGGCCGGGTGGAGCGCGCATTGCGCGCCGTGCCCGGCGTGCTGGAGGCCCAGGTCAACCTGGCCACCGAGCGCGCCAGCGTGACGGTGCTGCGCGGCACCGCCGATGCGGACACGCTGGTGCAGGCGGTGGCGCGGGCCGGCTATGGCGCCGTGCCGCACGGCGGCCGGCCGGCCGCGGGCGAGGCGCGTCCGGCCTTCTGGGACGGTCCCTGGCCGGTGGCGCTGTCGGCCGCGCTGTCGCTGCCGCTGGTGGCGCCGATGGTGCTCGAATGGTTCGGTGTGCACTGGATGCTGCCCGGCGCGGTGCAATGGCTGCTGGCCACGCCGGTGCAGTTCGTGTTCGGCTGGCGCTTCTACAAGGCCGGCGCCAAGGCGGTGCGGGCCGGTACCGGCAATATGGACCTGCTGGTCGCGCTGGGCACCTCGGCGGCCTATGGCTTGTCGCTGTGGCAGATGCTGGCCGCGCCGGCCGATGCCATGCCGCACCTGTACTTCGAGAGCGCCGCCGTGGTCATCACGCTGGTGCGGCTGGGCAAGTGGCTGGAGGCGCGCGCCAAGCGCCAGACCGCCGACGCCATCCGTGCGCTGGCGGCGCTGCGGCCCGATACGGCGCGCGTGCGCCGTGATGGGGTCGAGAGTACCTTGCCGCTCGCCGCCGTGCGCGTCGGCGACGAGGTGGTGGTGCGTCCGGGCGAGCGCATCCCGGTCGATGCGGTGGTGATCGAAGGCCGCAGCCATGCCGATGAGTCGATGCTGACCGGCGAAAGCCTGCCGGTGCCGAAGCAGCCCGGCGATCGCCTGACCGGCGGCGCCATCAACCAGGAGGGCTTGCTGGTGGCGCGCACCGAGGCGATCGGTGCCGAGACCGTGCTGGCGCGCATCATCCGCATGGTCGAGCACGCCCAGGCCGCCAAGGCGCCGATCCAGCGCCTGGTCGACCAGGTCAGCGCGGTGTTCGTGCCGGTGGTGCTGGGGCTGGCGCTGCTGACGCTGCTGGGCTGGGGCCTCGTCGGCAGTGACTGGCAGGCGGGCCTGATCAACGCCGTGGCGGTGATGGTGATCGCCTGCCCGTGTGCGCTGGGACTGGCGACGCCGGCGGCGATCATGGCCGGCACCGGGGCCGGCGCACGCGCCGGCATCCTGATCAAGGACGCCGAGGCGCTCGAAGTGGCGCACCGCGTCAAGGTGGTGGCCTTCGACAAGACCGGCACGCTGACGGTGGGCCGGCCGCGTGTGGTGGCGTTGCGCGCGGCCGCAGGGCAGGACGCGCAGGCCGAGACGGCGCTGCTGGCGCGGCTGGCCGCGCTGCAGGCCGGCAGCGAGCATCCGCTGGCCCATGCGGTGCTGGCCGCGGCGCAGGCACGCGGGTTGGCCGTGGTGCTGGCCGACGAACTGCGCGCGCTGCCGGGGCAGGGCGTGGCCGGCAGCGTGGATGGTGTGGCGCTGCGGCTCGGCAGCGAAGGCCTGCGTGCAGCGATGGGCGCGCCGGCCGGCGCGCTGGAGGCCGATGCCGAGGCGCTGCGCGCGGCGGGGCGCACCGTCTCGTGGCTGCTGCAGGCCGAGCCGCCGCGTGTGCTCGGCCTGGTGGGCTTCGGCGACGAGATCAAGCCCGGCGCGCCGGCGGCGATCGCGCGGCTGCGCGCGGCCGGCATCCGCACGGTGATGCTGACCGGCGACAACCGCGGCGCGGCCGCGCAGGTGGGCCGCGCGCTGGGGCTGGACGAGGTGCAGGCGGAGGTGCTGCCGCAGGACAAGGCGGAGCGCGTGGCCGCGCTCGGGCGCGACGGCATCGTGGTGGCGATGGTCGGCGACGGCATCAACGATGCGCCGGCGCTGGCGGCCGCCAGCGTGGGCATCGCCATGTCCACCGGTACCGATGTCGCCATGCAGGCGGCCGGCATCACGCTGATGCGCGGCGACCCGTCGCTGGTGGCCGACGCGCTGTCGATCTCGCACCGTACCGTGGGCAAGATCCGGCAGAACCTGTTCTGGGCGTTCATCTACAACGTGGTCGGCATCCCGCTGGCGATGGCCGGCCTGCTCAACCCCATGCTGGCCGGCGCGGCCATGGCCTTCTCCAGCGTCAGCGTGGTCAGCAACGCGCTGCTGCTGCGGCGCTGGCGCCCGGCGCCGCCCGCCGCCACGCGGCCCGCTTCCGCCGGCCAGTCCGTTCCCGCGCAGGAGGCAGCATGAACATCGGCGAAGCGGCGCAGGCCTCGGGGGTCTCCGCCAAGATGATCCGGCACTACGAAGCGATCGGCCTGCTCGATGCCGCGCCGCGCAGCGACGGCGGCTACCGCCGCTACGACGAACGCGCGGTCCATACCTTGCGTTTCGTCCGGCGTGCCCGTAACCTCGGTTTCTCGCTGGACGAGATCCGCGGCCTGCTGTCGCTGTGGCACGACCGCGCGCGGGCCAGCGCAGACGTCAAGGCGCTGACGCTCAGGCATGTGGCGGAACTCGACCAGCGCATCGCCGAACTGCAGTCGATGCGGGACACGCTGGACCGGCTGGCGCAGGCCTGCAGCGGCGACGACCGCCCGGACTGCCCGATCCTGGCCGACATGGCCTGCGGCATGGAGCGTGACGGGGCCGGGCAGGCGGGGTGCTGCGGCTGAGACCGCTCGCCGGCGCTATCCAGGTGGTACGCCGACGCAGGTTGGGCGTGTGGTGGACGTGCGGTGGACGTGCGGTGGACGCGTGGCTGACTCTTGGGGGGAGAGGAGAGGGATGGAGCAATCGACTACCGACGCGGGCACCGTGCCGCCGCAAGGCGCCGCCGCCGACGAAGCCGCGGCGGCCTGCGTGGCGCTGCGCAGCCACCAGCGCATGCGTGACGGCACCGAACTGCTGCTGCGCACCTGGGAACCCGATGCAAGCCGCTTTCCCGCCGCCCTCGGCAGCGTGCTGCTGGTGCACGGCCTGGCCGAGCACAGCGGCCGCTACCAGCACGTGGCGCAGGTCTTGTGCGGGCTCGGCCTGCGCGTGCGTGCCTACGACCAGCGAGGCCACGGCGCCAGCGGTGGCGCGCGCATGGTGGCCGACCGTCCCGATGTCTTCGTCGACGACCTGGCCGAGATCTACGACGCGGCCACGGCGCAGTGGCACGAGCTGCCCTTCCTGTTCGGCCACAGCATGGGCGGCCTGGTCGCGGCACGGTTCGCCACCCAGCGCGTGCGCCCGCTCCGAGCGCTGGTGCTGTCCTCGCCGGCGCTGGCGCTGCGGCTGGGCGGCGCCGCGCTGACGCTGCAGCGGGTGCTGCTGACGCTGGCGCCGCGCCTGCGCA
Source organism: Cupriavidus malaysiensis (assembly GCF_001854325.1). Classification (NCBI taxonomy): domain Bacteria; kingdom Pseudomonadati; phylum Pseudomonadota; class Betaproteobacteria; order Burkholderiales; family Burkholderiaceae; genus Cupriavidus; species Cupriavidus malaysiensis. Next base: position 164,917 of record NZ_CP017754.1, on the reverse strand, counting down.
TTCCCAATCCGATCGATGCACGCACGCTTTCGCACGATGCGGCGGTGGTGGCCGCCTACCGTGCCGATCCGCTGGTGCAGACCACCATCACCGCCGGCATGCTGGAGGTCTTCCTGCGCGGCATGCCGCGCGCGCAGGCCGAGGCGCCGCGGCTGGAAGCACCGATGCTGATGCTGGTCGGCGGTGACGACCGCGTGGTCGATGCCGAGGGCAGCCGCCGCTTCTTCGACCATGCGCCGCCCGAACTGCGCCGCATGGCCTGGTTCGACCATGGCTTCCATGAAGTGCTGAACGAGGCCGAGCCCTTGCGCGGCGAAGTGATGGCGGCGCTCACCGGCTGGCTGCGCGAGCGGCTGCAGCCGCCGCCGGCCTGATCGTCACCTGAGCGCCACCTGAGCGCCACCTGAGCGCCACCTGAGCGCCACCTGAGCGTCGTCGGAACGCCGCCGGGCTGCCCGATGGCCCGGCTCAGGGCTGGAACACCGCGGCGGTGAGGTCGAACAGCGCGGCAATGGCCGGCTCGTTGCGCCGCGCGGCCAGGGTCACCAGCGTCAGCTCGGTCTGCACCGACATTTCTTCCAGCACCACCAGGCCGTGCGCGTGCGATTCGCGCAGTGCGATCGCGTCGCGCACCAGCGACAGGCCCACGCCCGAGCGCACCAGGTCCAGCATCGACGCCTCCTGGTCCACCTGGGCCACCTTGACCGGCACCGCGCCGACGCTGTCGAAGCGCGCGCTCAGCAGCCGGCTGTGCGCCGACTCGGGCGGCGTCCAGATCCACGGCAGCGCGGCAAGCTGCGCCCAGGAGCGCCGGGCGGTGCGTTCGCGCCAGCCCTTGGGCGCCACCACGTAGTAGCGGAAGGGCGTCAGCGCCAGCGCATGGAACAGCTTCTCGGGCGGACGCCCGAGGTAGAAGCCCGCATCGAGCGCGCCCGCGCGTACCTGCTGCAGCACCCAGCCCGACATGCCGTGGCGCAGTTCGGTGCGGATCTGCGGATGGCGCTCGACCAGGGCGCGCAGCGTGACGCCGAGGCGCGTGAATTCGGGATCGAGGATGGTGCCGATGGCGAGCTGGCCGCGCACGGCGTGGTGCATTGCGCCGACCGTATGCTGCAGGTCGCCCGCGGCCTCCAGGATGCGTTCGGCCAGCGGCAGCAGCACGGCGCCGTCGGCGCTCAGCACGAGGCCGGCAGCGGTGCGCTGGAACAGGCGGAGCTGCCAGTCCGCCTGCAGGTGCTTGAGCTGCAGGCTCACGGCGGGCTGGGTCAGGTGCAGCCGCTGCGCGGCGCGGGTCAGGTTGCCTTCGCGCGCGACAGCGACGAAGGCGCGCAGTTGTACGAGGTCCACGGCAGGCGGAGAGCAGCCGATAGTGCGCTGCAATATTTTGCGATCCTTATATTGGGCTTGACGATAAATCATTGGACGGGTGTGCGCAAATGCGAGACGCTTGCCGTCGCCCGCCGGGATGCCAGCCGTCTGCGCGCGACGGCACGCTGCCAGGGAACCGCGGCAGCGCGCCAGGGTCATGAGGAAATGCAAACTCGCTCCGGTGCCGTACCGACAGGACGTGACAAGGGAAACATGGAGACCTACGACTACATCATCGTCGGCGCCGGCTCGGCCGGCTGCGTGCTGGCCAACCGCCTGAGCCAGGACAGCAATGTCAACGTGCTGCTGCTGGAGGCCGGCGGCAAGGACGACTATCACTGGATCCATATTCCGGTGGGCTATCTCTACTGCATCGGCAATCCGCGCACCGACTGGCTGTACCGCACCGCGGCCGAGGCCGGGCTGGACGGGCGTTCGCTCGGCTATCCGCGCGGGCGCGTGCTGGGCGGCTCGTCCTCGATCAACGGCATGATCTATATGCGTGGGCAGCGCGAGGACTACGACGCGTGGGCGCGCCTGAGCGGCGACGAAGGCTGGAGCTGGGACCAGGTGCTGCCGTTGTTCAAGCGCAGCGAAGACCACCATCGCGGTGCCAGCGAATTCCACGGCGCCGGCGGTGAATGGCGTGTCGAAGGGCAGCGGCTGCGCTGGGAAGTGCTGGAGCGCTTCATGGACGCGGCCGAGCAGGCCGGCATTCCGCGCACCGACGATTTCAACCGGGGCGACAACTTCGGCGTCGGCTATTTCGAGGTCAACCAGCGCCGCGGTATCCGCTGGAACACTTCGAAGGCCTTCCTGCGTGGTGCCTCGGATCGGCCCAACCTGACCATCATCACCGGTGCCCAGGTCAGTGAGCTGACCTTCGACGGGCAGCGCTGCACCGGGGTGCGCTTCACCGGCGCCGGCCGGCAGCACGAGGCCCGCGCCGCGCGCGAGGTGATCCTGGCGGCGGGCGCGGTCAATACACCGCAGCTGCTGGAACTGTCGGGCATCGGCCAGCCGGAACGCCTGCGCGCGCTCGGCATCGCCGTGCGCCAGGCGCTGCCGGGCGTCGGCGAGAACCTGCAGGACCACTTGCAGCTGCGCACGGTGGTCAAGGTGGACGGCGTGCGCACGCTCAATACACAGGTCGCGCACTGGTGGGGCAAGCTCGGCATCGGCCTGCAGTACGTCGTCAACCAGAGCGGCCCGATGAGCATGGCGCCGTCGCAGCTGGGCGCCTTTGCGCGCTCCGATCCCGGCCAGGCGCGCCCCAATCTCGAATATCACGTGCAGCCGCTCTCGCTCGACAAGTTCGGCGAGCCGCTGCACAGCTTCAACGCCTTCACCGCCAGCGTGTGCAACCTGCGCCCGAGCTCGCGCGGCAGCGTGCATATCGAGGCCGCTGACTTCCGCCGGCCGCCGGTCATCGCCCCGCGCTACCTGTCGACGGAAGAGGACCGCAAGGTGGCGGCCGATTCGCTGCGCCTGACGCGGCGCATCGTGGCCTCGCCCGCGCTGGCGCCGTTCCGTCCGCAGGAGTGGCTGCCGGGTCCCGGCGCGGAGAGCGACGAGGCGCTGGCCGAGGCGGCCGGCAAGATCGGCACCACTATCTTCCATCCGGTCGGTACCTGCCGCATGGGCCGTGCCGACGATGAGCAGGCCGTGGTCGATCCGCGCCTGCGGGTGCGCGGCGTGGCCGGCTTGCGCGTGGTGGACGCCTCGGTGATGCCGCTGATCACCTCGGGAAACACCAATTCGCCCACCATCATGATCGCCGAACGGGCCAGTGACATGATCCGCGAAGACTGGCGCCGCACGGCTTGAGCGAGGGCGGTGCGCGGCCTGCGCGCGAGCGGCGATCCCGTCCTTCGGAGGGGCCGCACCGACGTCATGAACATGACACGTGGTTCATGTTTCATGATTAGTGCAAACCCGGATGTTTTGCGACGCAGCAGGCGCACACAATAGACGCCTCAATCCGTGCAGCAGCCTGCACACGCGCTCTCCGGCCGATCACGGAAGACGCGGGCAGCGGGCAGCGCTGCATGGCGGCAAGAAGAATAAAAGACGTGCGGCGCGCGGACCAGGCGTGCCGCGAACGGTCGAAGCGCGGACACGACATCTCCGGGAGAGATGCGCGCGACGGTTCCAACCATTTGTCAGTGCCGGGCACGAGCCGGCATCCAGCAAGAGGGCGGGCAGGAGACTATGAATCAACAGGAAACCATCCTGGAAACACGGAACCTCACCAAGGAGTTCAAGGGGTTCACCGCCGTCAGCGATGTCAGCCTGCGCGTGCGGCGCGGCGCCATCCACGCGCTGATCGGCCCCAACGGGGCAGGCAAGACGACCTGCTTCAATCTGCTGACCAAGTTCCTGGAGCCGACCTCCGGCACCATCCTCTTCAACGGCATCGACATCACGCGCGAGAGGCCCGCGCAGATCGCGCGCCGCGGCGTGATCCGTTCCTTCCAGATCTCGGCGGTGTTCCCGCACCTGACCGCGCTGGAGAACGTGCGCATCGGCCTGCAGCGTCAGCTCGGCACCGCGATGCACTTCTGGCGCAGCGAGCGTTCGCTGGAAGTGCTGAACGACCGCGCCATGGAACTGCTCGAGCAGGTCGGCCTGACCGAGTTCGCCGACACCGTCACGGTGAACATGCCCTACGGCCGCAAGCGCGCGCTGGAGATTGCCACTACGCTGGCGATGGAGCCCGAGCTGATGCTGCTCGACGAGCCCACCCAGGGCATGGGTCACGAGGACGTCGACCGCGTCACGCAATTGATCAAGAAAGTGTCGGCGGGGCGCACCATCCTGATGGTCGAACACAATATGAACGTGGTCTCGTCGATCGCCGACAAGATCACGGTGCTGCAGCGCGGGGCCATTCTCGCCGAGGGCCCGTACGCGGAGGTGTCGAAGGACCCGCGCGTGATGGAAGCCTATATGGGCACCGCCGACGCCGAGCTGCAGGGCGCCCACTGAGCACGCCGACAGGGCGAAAGGACAGCGACATGAGCACCGAAGTGGGTACACAAGCGGGCGCGGCCGGTACGCCTGCGCTGGAAATCCGCGACCTGCACGCATGGTATGGCGAATCTCACATCCTGCACGGCGTGGACCTGACCGTGAACCGCGGCGAGGTGGTCACGCTGCTCGGGCGCAACGGCGCCGGGCGCACTACCACGCTGCGCGCCATCATGGGCCTGACCGGTGCGCGCAAGGGCTCGATCCGGGTCAACGGGCGCGAGACCATCCAGCTGCCGACGCACAAGATCGCGCATTGCGGCATCGGCTACTGCCCCGAGGAGCGCGGCATCTTCTCCAGCCTGTCGTGCGAGGAGAACCTGCTGCTGCCGCCGCACCTGAAAGGGCAGGGCGCGGGCATGAGCGAGGCCGAGATCTACGAGATGTTCCCCAACCTGAAGGAGCGCCGCCAGAGCCAGGGCACGCGCCTGTCGGGCGGGGAGCAGCAGATGCTGGCGGTCGGGCGCATCCTGCGCACCGGCGCCAACCTGCTGCTGCTCGACGAGATCTCGGAAGGGCTGGCGCCGGTGATCGTGCAGGCGCTGGCGCGCATGATCCTGACCCTGAAGAAGAAGGGCTACACGGTCGTGATGGTGGAGCAGAACTTCCGCTTCGCGGCGCCATTGGCGGACCGCTTCTACGTGATGGAGCACGGCGCCATCGTCGAACGCTTCGGCGCCGCCGAACTGCAGCAGAAGATGCCGGTGCTGCATGAACTGCTTGGGGTCTGACCCGCGAGCGGGTCGCAGCATGGTGCAAGAGCAGCAACCGGCGGCGTAGGGGCCGCCGCAACTCAGGAGACAAGCAATGAAGATGACTCGGCTGGCGGCCGCGATGGCTGCCTTGGCAATGGGCACGGTATCGGGTATGGCTGCGGCGCAGGTGTCGGGTGACACGGTCAAGATCGGCTACATCACCGACATGTCGGGCCTGTATGCCGACATCGACGGCCCGGGCGGCCTCGAGGCGATCAAGATGGCGATCGAGGATGCCGGCGGCAAGGTGCTCGGCAAGCCGATCGAGCTGGTCTCGGCCGACCACCAGAACAAGGCCGACATCGCCGCCTCGAAGGCGCGCGAATGGATGGACCAGCAGGGCCTGGACGTGCTGATCGGCGGCACCAATTCGGCCACCGGCCTGGCCATGAACAAGGTCGCGGCGGAGAAGAAGCGGGTCTACTTCAATATCGGCGCCGGCACCGCGCGCCTGACCAACGAGGAATGCACGCCCTACACGGTCCACTACGCCTATGACACGGTGGCGCTGGCCAAGGGCACCGGCAGCGCGGTGGTCAAGCAGGGCGGCAAGTCGTGGTTCTTCCTGACCGCCGACTACGCCTTCGGCCACTCGCTGGAGAACGATACGGCAGCGGTGGTCAAGGCCAATGGCGGCACCGTGGTGGGTTCGGTGCGCCATCCGCTGTCGGCTTCCGACTTCTCGTCCTTCCTGCTGCAGGCGCAGGCGTCGAAGGCGCAGATCCTGGGCCTGGCCAACGCCGGCGGCGACACCATCAACGCGATCAAGGCGGCCAAGGAATTCGGCATCACCAAGACGATGAAGATCGCCGGCCTGCTGATGTTCATCAACGATATCCACAGCCTCGGGCTGAAGAACACCGAAGGCCTGCTGATGACCGACAGCTGGTACTGGGACATGAACGACGAGACGCGCAAGTTCGCCAATCGTTTCTTCGGCAAGATGAAGAAGATGCCGAGCAGCCTGCAGGCGGCCGACTACTCGGCCGCGCGCACCTACCTGAAGGCGGTGGAAGCGGCCAAGACGGACGATCCGGACAAGGTCATGGCCGAGCTGAAGAAGATGAAGATCAACGACTTCTACACCAAGGGCTACATCCGCCAGGACGGTCGCGGCATCCACGACATGTACCTGATGCAGGTGAAGTCGCCGGCCGAGTCGAAGAAGCCCTGGGACTACCTGAAGGTGGTGGCGACCATCCCGGGCGACCAGGCCTTCACCACGGTGGCCGAGTCGAAGTGCGCACTGATGAAGAAGTAAGGCGCGGACCGCGCCGGGCCTGACGGTCCGGCCGGTCGCGGGCCCGGTCCGCGCAAGCGGGCGGGGCGGGGGAAGCGGGCCGGTCCGGCCGGTGCCGCGCACGGGCCGCGGCATGGCGGCGGCGCGCGCGACGGCCAGCGCGCTTCCCCGATCCCTTCTCCTGCCGCGCGGGAGCAGGGTGGCAATCACTCGGCAATGGAAACGGCTATCCGCCATGGACATCTTCGGAATACCTCTGCCCGCCATGCTGTCCCAGCTGCTGCTGGGGCTGGTCAACGGGGCCTTCTACGCGATGCTGAGCCTGGGCCTGGCGGTGATCTTCGGGCTGCTCAACGTCATCAATTTCGCGCACGGCGCGCTCTTCATGCTCGGTGCGGTACTGACCTGGATGGGCATGGAGTACGCCGGGCTCAGCTACTGGTGGATGCTGGTGCTGGCGCCGCTGGCGGTGGCGCTGATCGGCGTGGTGATCGAGCGCACCATGCTGCGCTGGATCTACAAGCTCGACCATATCTACGGCCTGCTGCTGACGCTGGGCATCACGCTGGTGGTCGAGGGCGTGTTCCGCTCCATCTTCGGCGTGTCGGGCCTGCCCTACTCGCCGCCGGATGCGCTGCAGGGCGCCACCGACCTGGGCTTCATGATCCTGCCCAACTACCGTGCCTGGGTGGTGGTGGCGTCAATCGCGGTGTGCCTGGCGACCTGGTACGTCATCGAGAAGACCAAGCTCGGCGCCTACCTGCGCGCGGGTACCGAGAATCCCAAGATGGTCGAGGCCTTCGGCATCAACGTGCCGTTGATGGTCACGCTGACCTACGGTTTCGGCGTGGCCCTGGCCGCCTTTGCCGGCGTGCTGGCGGCGCCCGTGATCCAGGTCTCGCCGCTGATGGGCCAGCACCTGATCATCGTGGTCTTCGCGGTGGTGGTGATCGGCGGCATGGGTTCGATCATGGGCTCGATCATCACCGGTCTGGGGCTCGGCGTGATCGAGGGGCTGACCAAGGTGTTCTATCCCGAGGCCTCGTCGACGGTAGTGTTCTTCATCATGGTCATCGTGCTGCTGCTGCGGCCGGCCGGCCTGTTCGGGAGAGAAAAGTGACTGGCGGACGAGCGCAGGGGACTGGCGTGGCGGCCGCGGTGGCCGGGGCGGATCGGGCAAGAGAGGGGCGTGGCGTGCAGAAGAAGATTTGGTATGGATTGCTGCTGGCGGGACTGATCGTCGCGCCGCTCGCCGGTGCCTATCCGGTGTTCGTGCTCAAGGTGCTGTGCTTCGCCTTGTTCGCCTGTGCCTTCAACCTGCTGATCGGCTACACGGGGCTGCTGTCGTTCGGCCACGCCGCCTTCTTCGGGGGGGCGGCCTACACGGCCGGCTATGCCATGAAGGCCTGGGGCGTGACGCCGGAAGTCGGGCTGGTGCTGGGCACCGTGGTCGGCGCGGCCATCGGCTACGTGGTGGGGGCGCTGGCGATCCGGCGCCAGGGCATCTACTTCTCGATGATCACGCTGGCGCTGGCGCAGATGCTGTACTTCTTCTGCCTGCAGGCGCCGTTTACCGGCGGCGAGGATGGGCTGCAGGGGGTGCCGCGCGGCAAGCTGTTCGGCGTGCTGCCGCTGGACAGCGACGTCACGCTCTACTATGTGGCGCTGGTGATCTTCGTGGCCGCCTTCGCCTTGATCGTGCGCACGGTGCATTCGCCCTTCGGCCAGATACTGAAGGCGATCAAGGAGAACGAGCCGCGCGCGGTCTCGCTCGGCTACGACACCGATCGCTTCAAGCTGCAGGCCTTCGTGCTGTCCGCGGCGCTGTCGGGGCTGGCCGGGGCGATCAAGGCCCTGGTGCTGGGCTTCGCCACGCTGACCGACGTGCACTGGTCGATGTCGGGCTCGGTGATCCTGATGACGCTGGTGGGCGGCCTCGGCACCCTGTCGGGTCCGCTGGCGGGTGCCTTCGTGGTCGTCGCGCTGGAGAACAAGCTGGGCGACATCGGCACCTTCCTGGCCTCGATGACGGGCATCGGCTGGTTCAATTCGCTGGGCGAGTCGGTGACGACGGTGACCGGCGTGATCTTCGTGATCTGTGTGCTGACCTTCCGCCGTGGCATCATGGGCGAGTTGCTGGCCCGCTTCGGGCGCCGGACGGGTTGATCGGGCGCCACGCCGGGACGATGAAAAAGTGACCCGTCGATGGCATGCCCGATTTTGGGGCTAGGGTTTCTGCTAGCTTGTCTCGAACGCACCGCTTCGTTACATTCCATATACGGTTTTCGCAGGTTAAATGGAGGCGGAAGCGAGGAGACGACAGGCGCGCACCCGGTGTCGGGTTGCAGTGCCAATAAAATAAAGGGCGTTGCCGGGTGATCCTCGGCAGCGCCTTTTTCCATTCCACCTCCAGTAATGCGCCGTAGCCGGCATGTGGCCACACCTGCGAATGCACCAGACGAGTGCATTTGCTGCATTTGCGAGTGCATTCGACGGCATGTGCGGCCATGCGACAATGCTCGCTCCGCCGTGGGGCCGGATGGCGCAGTACGCCGCGTTCCGCCTCGGCCCCCGACTATTCCTTCCTCCCGGTCCCTCCGTGTCCCTCTCTCCCCCGCCGGACCCGTTTCTGCCACCCGGGTTGTCCGTACGGCCCGCCGTCGCCGCCGATCTTCCGCTGTTGTCGTCCTGGCTGGACCGGGCGCGCCCCTTGCCGGTGCCGGCGCAGCGGGGCCGCCAGTTGCTGCTGGCGTCGCAGCTCAGCCGTCCGGAGCAGGGTGGTTGCCTGTTGTGCGAGGCGGGTGAGCGCCTGGTCGGCTGCCTGTCCTTCAACGTGGTGCCTTGCCTGGCCCAGGGCGGCCTGGCCGCCCTGGCGCTCGAGTGGTGGCATGACGGCGCCGACGCCGCCCCGGCGCTGGCGGCGAGCTGCGCGATGCTGGCCGACTGGTGCCGCGCGCACGGGATCCGGCAACTGCTGCTGGCGCCGGCGCTGGTCGACGCCGCCGCGCCGCCACAGGGATTCGCCGTGGACGCCTCCGGCCTGTGGTGCCGCATGCTGGTGCCCTCTTACAAGCGCCTGGGCTGAAGCCGGCGACTGGCGCCGCCACGTCAAGTTGCGGGCGTGACGCTTGGGGTAAATCCGGTCTGTCGGCGTAAAGTCCCTGTGCTAGACTCCATGCGCATTCCCGACCGCTCGGTCGGTGAATAGCGCGCTGCGCATCCGGGGTAAGACGCGCAGGACGGGAAAATCGGGACGGAAACAATCGTTCCCTGCTGTAGCCGGCTGCCAGCGATGCGGCCGGTTCGAGAAGAAAGAAGGCGTCCGCCCGGCCGGAGCCGGACGGGCGCCTTTCCGTTTGCAGCAAACGAAGGAGACACGATGAAATTCAAGCGCGCCAGCTTGCTGGCCATGGCTGCGGCCGCACTGTTCGCCGGCGCGGCGAGCGCCCAGGTCAAGATCGGTGTCACGGTGTCGGCCACCGGGCCGGCTGCCTCGCTCGGCATTCCCGAGAAGAACACCATCTCGCTGCTGCCCAAGGAGATCGCCGGCAAGAAGGTCGAGTACATCGTGCTGGACGATGCTTCCGACACCACCACCGCGGTCAAGAACACGCGCAAGCTGATCAGCGAGGACAAGGTCGACGCCGTGATCGGCTCGACGGTCACGCCCAACGCGCTGGCGATGGTGGACATCGTGGCCGAGAACGATACGCCGATGATCACGCTGGCGGCCTCGGCGCGCATCATCGAGCCGATGGATGCCAAGCGCAAGTGGGCGTTCAAGACGCCGCAGAACGATTCGCACATGGCGACGGCCATCGCCGAGCACATGACCAACCACAACGTGAAGACGGTGGCTTTCATCGGCTTCGCGGACGCCTACGGCGACAGCTGGGCCGACGAGTTCGGCAAGGTGGCCGGCATGCGCAAGATCAAGGTGGTGGCCAACGAGCGCTTCGCCCGTACCGATACCTCGGTGACGGGGCAGGTGCTGAAGATGATGGCGGCCAACCCCGACGCGGTGCTGATCGCCGGCTCCGGCACGCCCGCGGCCCTGCCTGCCAAGACGCTCAAGGAACGCGGCTGGAAGGGCAAGATCTACCAGACCCACGGTGTCGCCAACGCCGACTTCCTGCGTGTCTGCGGCAAGGATTGCGAAGGCACCTTCCTGCCTGCCGGCCCGCTGCTGGTGGCCGAGCAACTGCCCGACAGCAACGCGGTGAAGAAGCCCGCGATGACCTACAAGACGGCTTACGAGAAGGCCTTCGGCGGACAGGTGTCGACTTTCGGCGGACACGCCTGGGATGCCGGCCTGCTGCTGCAACGGGCCATTCCCATCGCGCTGAAGAGCGGCGCGCAGCCGGGCACGGTCGAGTTCCGCAAGGCGTTGCGCGATGCCATGGAGCAGACCAAGGAGCTGGCCATCTCGCACGGCATCATGAACATGAGCCCGACCGACCACCTTGGCCTCGACCAGCGTGCGCGCGTGATGGTGCAGATCGTCAACGGAGCGTGGAAGCTGCAGGCCAACTAGCGACGACGGCCGGCCGCCGGACCCGGGCTGGCGGACAGGAGGCGCATGGACAGACCATGCGCCTTTTTTTTCCGCATGGTCGCGCCGGCGCGGCACGCCGCAGGGCGGGGAAGCCCTGCTTGACACCATCGCCTGCCTGCACAATGCTTAACGTGTTAATTAAATCATCGGCAAGATCGGCGATGATGGTGTTGCGCCGCGCTCGAGCATGCTGCCCGGTGTGATGGGTGCGGCCGGGACAGGGTACAGGATGCCGGCAGGCACGCTTTTGCCGCGCTGCGCCATGCTAGGGTTGCTCTGGATTTCCGCTATACGTAAGTCGTTTACTATTGTGTAATCCCTTGCGCACACGTCGCACACGCAAGGGCGGCCCATCACGGGTCAGGCCCTCCCGGGCCGTCCCGACCTGTCCGCCCCCTCCGAAGCAGGCAGGCATTTCAACGATACGGGGAGACAATGGACCTCTCGATTGCCGCCATCCTGGCGCAGGACGGGATCACCTCGGGCGCGATCTACGCGCTGCTGGCGCTGGCGCTGGTGCTGGTGTTCTCGGTGACCCGCGTCATCTTCATCCCGCAAGGGGAATTCGTTGCCTACGGGGCGCTGACACTGGCCGCGATCCAGGCCGGCCAGGCGCCGCAGACGAGCTGGCTGGTGCTCGTCATGGGTGTGCTGACCTTCCTCTACGAGTGCGCCACCGTCCTGCGCAGCGCCGAACTGCGGCGCACCGCCGGCCGCCGCCTTGCCGTGCTGGCCGGCAAGTACCTGCTGTTCCCGCTGGCCGTGCACCTGCTGGCGCAGCGCTTGGGCGCCACGCCGATGCCGATGGCGGCGCAGATCGCGCTGACCTTGCTGATCGTGATCCCGATCGGCCCGATGCTGTATCGCCTGGCCTACCAGCCGCTGGCCGAAGCCAGCACGCTGGTGCTGCTGATCGTCTCGGTCGGCGTGCACTTCGCCATGGTCGGCCTGGGCCTGGTGATGTTCGGCGCCGAGGGGTCGCGCACCACGGCATTCTCCGATGCCAACTGGAACCTGGGCGGCCTGGCGGTATCGGGCCAGAGCTTGTGGGTGGTGGGCATGTCGGCGGTACTGATCGCAGCCCTGTACTTCTATTTCGAGCGCACCATTCCCGGCAAGGCGCTGCGCGCCACCGCGGTGAACCGGCTGGGCGCGCGCCTGGTTGGCATCGGCACCACGCAGGCCGGCCGGCTCTCGTTCACGCTGGCGGCGGCCATGGGCGCGCTGTGCGGCATCCTGATCGCGCCGCTGACCACGGTCTACTACGAGTCGGGCTTCCTGATCGGGCTCAAGGGCTTCGTGGGTGCGATCGTGGGCGGCCTGGCAAGCTATCCGGTGGCCGCCGCCGGTGCGCTGCTGGTGGGGCTGCTGGAGTCGTACTCCTCGTTCTGGGCGAGCGCCTTCAAGGAGGTCATCGTCTTCACCCTGATCATTCCGGTGCTGCTGTGGCGCTCGCTCAACAGCAAACCTGTCGAGGAAGAGGAATAAGCGATGACGATGCTGACCGACAAGCAGCAGGCCGTGGCGGGCAGCCGCGGCGGGCTGACCCGCAACCGTGTGCTGACGCTCCTCTTCGCGCTGTGCCTGCTGCTGCTGCCGGCGCTGCCGACGCCGGAGTACTGGATCACGCTGGGCAACTACATCGGGCTCTACAGCATCGTGGCCATCGGCCTGGTGCTGCTGACAGGGGTCGGCGGCATGACCTCGTTCGGCCAGGCCGCCTTCGTCGGCCTGGGGGCCTACGGCACGGCCTACCTGAGTACGCAGGTGGGCCTGTCGCCGTGGCTGGGCCTGCTGGCCGGCCTGCTGGTCACCATGGCCTGTGCCTATGTGATCGGGCTGATCACCATGCGCATGTCCGGCCACTACCTGCCGCTGGCGACCATTGCCTGGGGCCTGTCGCTGTTCTTCCTGTTCGGCAACCTGGACTTTCTCGGCAAGTACGACGGCCTCAACGGCATTCCCGTGCTGAGCCTGTTCGGCATCGAGCTGGGCTCGGGCCGCGCGATGTTCTACCTGATCTGGGCGGTGGTGCTGCTGGCCGTGCTGGCCGTGCAGAACCTGCTCAACTCGCGTCCTGGCCGCGCCATCCGCGCGCTCAAGGGCGGCGGCGTGATGGCCGAGGCGATGGGGGTCAACACCGCGTGGATGAAGGTGGTGATCTTCGTGGTGGCGGCGATGCTGGCCTGCGTCTCCGGCTTCCTCTACGCGCACCTGCAGCGCGCGGTGAACCCCACGCCGTTCGGGCTGAACTACGGCATCGAGTACCTGTTCATGGCGGTGGTCGGCGGCGTCGGCCACGTCTGGGGCGCGGTGCTCGGCGCCGGCGTCCTGACCATCCTGAAGGATGTGCTGCAGGGCGTGCTGCCCAAGCTGCTGGGCGCTAACGGCAACTTCGAGATCATCGTCTTCGGCGTGCTGCTGGTCCTGCTGCTGCAGCATGCGCGCGAAGGCATCTGGCCTTTCCTGAAGAAGCTGTTCCCGGCCGCGCCGCCGGTGGTCGCGCCCGAGCACGCGCCGGCCCTGGCGGTACGGCCGAAGCCGGCGGCCGGCGAGCTGCTGCTCGACGTGCGCGCCGCGCGCAAGGAGTTTGGCGGGCTGGTGGCCGTCAACGATGTCAGCTTCCAGGTGCGGGCCGGCGAGATCATCGGCCTGATCGGCCCGAACGGCGCCGGCAAGTCGACCACCTTCAACCTGGTGACGGGCGTGCTGCCGGTCACGCGCGGCGAGGTGCGCTACCGTGGCGAGGTGATATCGAGCCTGCCCTCGCGCGAGATCGTCAAGCGCGGTATCGGCCGCACCTTCCAGCACGTGCACCTGCTGCCGACCATGACGGTGCTGGAGAACGTGGCCATCGGCGCTCACCTGCGCGGCGATTTCCGTGCGCAGGGGGGCGTGTCGGCGGCGGTGCTGCGGCTCAACCGCGCCGAGGAGGAGAAGCTGCTGTTCGAGGCCGCGCGCCAGCTCGAGCGCGTGGGCCTGGCCGACTGCATGTACATGGAGGCGGGCAGCCTCGCGCTCGGCCAGCAGCGCATCCTGGAGATCGCGCGCGCGCTGTGCTGCGATCCGGCGCTGCTGCTGCTCGACGAGCCGGCCGCGGGCCTGCGCTACAAGGAGAAGCAGGCGCTGGCGGCCTTGCTGAAGAAGCTCAAGGGCGAGGGCATGAGCGTGCTGCTGGTCGAGCACGACATGGACTTCGTGATGAACCTGACGGACCGGCTGGTGGTGATGGAATTCGGCACGCGCATTGCCGAAGGCGTGCCGGAGGCGGTGCAGAAGGATCCGGCAGTGCTGGAAGCCTACCTGGGCGGCGTGGAATGACGGGGGAGCGGAAATGAGCCTGATCCTGGAAGTGAAGGACCTGCATGTGCGCTACGGCAAGGTCGAGGCGGTGCACGGCGCCAACCTGAAGGTGGAAGCGGGCCGCATCGTCACCGTGATCGGTCCGAACGGCGCCGGCAAGTCGACCATGCTGAACGCCATCATGGGGGCGCTGCCGTCGACCGGTTCGGCCACCGGCGAGGTGCGCTACCTGGGCCACGACATGGCCGGCATCCCGGTCGAGGGGCGCGTCTCGCGCGGCATGTGCCTGGTGCCGGAGAAGCGCGAGTTGTTCGCCACCATGAGCGTGGAGGACAACCTGCTGCTGGGCGCCTACCGGCGCAAGCGCGCGGGCGAGAAGAACTTCCTCGACCAGAAGGAGGTGGTCTACGAACTGTTCCCGCGCCTGAAGGAGCGCGCGAAGCAGGAAGCCGGCACGCTGTCCGGCGGCGAGCGGCAGATGCTGGCGGTAGGACGCGCCTTGATGGCCAAGCCCAGCTTGCTGATGCTGGACGAACCCAGCCTCGGGCTGGCGCCGCTGATCGTCAAGGAGATCTTCCATATCATCAGCGATCTGCGCCGCACTGGCGTGGCCACGCTGCTGATCGAGCAGAATGCGCGTGCCGCGCTGCAGGTGGCCGACTACGCCTACGTGATCGAGACCGGCGACATGTCGATGGAAGGACCGGCAGCGGAACTGGCCGCCAATCCGCGTGTGATCGAAACCTACCTGGGGCTGGCCAAGAAGGCGGCATAGCACTCCGGGGAGTGCTTGCACCGCGCCTTGAATGCGCTTGATGAATAACGGCACGCATTGCGTGCCGTTATTCATTTGTCGGGCGGATAGCTTTGCCCTGGTGAGGCGTCTCTTGGGCGCGATGGGATCGCACAATACCGGATAGCGGCATCCGTGGCGCTGTGCATATGCCTCCCACCCGGGAAGCCACGGAGTTCAGCGGTTGAGCGTTGCAATCAACGGCAGTTTATTTGCATGAAGAATTGCACAGTTGTTTTTTGCAATTCATTCATCTGTCACGTGCATAAACTGTCCGGCATCGAGAACATCGGGATCCCGTCCCGCAATCTCCAGCAGCCAGGCGCGGAAATGCTCCAGCGCCGGATGGCTGCGCCCGCGCGGCGCGCACAGGTAATAGCCGCGTTGCAGGCGGATCGGCAGGTCGAATGGCACGGCCACGCTGCCGGATGCGATCTCGTCGCGCACCAGACAGCGCTGCAGCACGGCCAGCCCCATATCGGCCTTGACCGCCTGCACCAGGATCGACACCTGGTCGAAGCCGGTGGACAGGCGAGGCGCAGCGTCGGGTACGCCTGCCGCCCGCAGCCAGTTCTGCCAGTTTGCCGGCGCTGTGGTGTGGTGCAGCAGCGGCTCGTCCTGCAGTTCCGCGGGATGGCGCCAGCGGCCTTCGGCGCTGCGCAGGGCGGCTCGGCTGGGGTGGCAGATCGGCACCATCTCGCTGCCGATCACGTAGTCGGCCTGCCATTGCGGCCACTGTCCGGCGGTGCCGGCGAGGATGGCGGCGTCAGGGGCCGGGCCGGAGAAGTCCTCCTTGCGGCGATAGGGCACGAAGTCCAGCACGATGTCGGGGTGGCGCCGGTGGAAATCGGGCAGCCGCGGCACCAGCCAGACGCTGGCCAGGGTCGGCACGGCGGACAGGGTCAGGGCGTGGCGCCGGTCGCCGGCGAGGAGGGCGGTGCTGGCGCTCTCGATTGCCGCCAGCGGTCCCGCGACCGCTTCGAGCAATTGCCGGCCGCTTGCCGTCAGCACGATGCGATGGGCGTTGCGCTGCAGCAGGGGCTGGCCGAAATGGTCCTCCAGGCGCGCGATGGCACGGCTGATGGCGCCCTGTGTCACGCACAGCTGCTCTGCCGCGCGGGTAAAGCTGCCCAGCTTCGCCGCCGCGGCGAAGGCGTGCAGTTCCGACATCGAGGGCGAGCGAATCCGCATGGGGCAGGGGAGGGGGGCGAGGATGCCCGTTGGTAATGCAAGCGTGCAATATAGTCGTTTGTGCCAGGCCGGTAAACTGCCGACACTGGCCGGCTCAATCAGGGAAAAGCCAAGGAGATATCCCATGAACCGAGCCTGTGCGCCACGCCGGCGATTCGTCCTGTCCTGCTTTGCCGTTGCGGCTGTCGCGGCCGCCGCACTGCCCGCGGCTTCCGCGCTGGCGCAGGACAAGTATCCGAGCCGCCCCATCAAGTTGGTGGTACCGTTCGCCGCTGGCGGGTCGACGGACCTGATCGCACGCCTGGTCTCGGAGTATGCCGGCCGTGAGCTGGGCCAGTCGGTGGTGGTGGAGAACAAGGGGGGCGCGGGAGGCTCGCTCGGCATGGAGCAGGTCGCCCGGTCGGCGCCGGACGGCTACACCATCGGCATGGCGACGGTCAGCACCCATGGCTCGAATCCGGCGGTATTCCCCAAGCTGAGCTACGACCCGATCAAGGACTTCGCGCCGATCACCAATGTCGTGGCCATCCCCAGCGTGTTCGCCGTGCATCCGAGCGTGCCTGCCAAGACCATGCAGGAGTTCATCGCACTGGCCAAGGCCAACCCGGGCAAGTACAGCTTCGCTTCCCCGGGGGCGGGTTCGCTCGGGCACGTCAACATCGAGAACTTCATGATGCTGGCGAAGATCGACCTGCTGCACGTGCCGTACAAGGGAGCGGGCCTGGCCCTGAACGATGCGGTGGCGGGGCAGGTGAGCGCCATCACCGACAATCTGTCGTCGACGCTGCCACACGTGAAATCCGGCCGCCTGCGCGCGCTGGCGGTACTGGGCGCGGCGCGCTCACCGCTGCTGCCGAACGTGCCGACCTATGCGGAGCTGGGCTTCAAGGATATGGGCGACGGCGGCTGGTTCGGCATCGTGGCACCGGCCGGTACGCCCCCCGCGATCGTCGCCAGGCTGAACGCGGCCATCCACAAGGGGATGCAGAATCCGGACTTCAAGCGCCGTGTGGAGGAGTCGGGCGGCACGCTGATCCCGAACTCGCCGGAGCAGTTCAGGGCGCAGATGCAGCAGGCGATGGCGCGCTATGCGCGTGTGGCCAAGGCCGCCAATATCAAGCTGGACTGAGCATGACGGCATCGTTCGACAAGCCGGCGGCGCCGGCACCGTTTCTCCTGTGGCAGGCGGAAGAGGGGGAGGGCGTGCCGCTGGTGTGCGATTCACCGCACAGCGGGACCTTCTACCCGGCCGATTTCGGTTCGGTGCTGCCGCCGCAGCGACTGCGCGGCGGCGAGGATACCCACGTCGAGGCCTTGTGGGAGCATGTGCCGCGCGTCGGCGGCACGCTGCTCGCGGCGACGTTCCCGCGCGTCTACATCGACCCCAACCGGACGCTGGAGGATCTCGATCCGGAACTGCTTGAAGGGGCGTGGCCGGAGCCGCTTGCGCCGGGAGAGAAGACACGCCTGGGCTATGGCCTGGTGTGGAGCCGGATGGACTCGTCCACGCCGATCTATGCGCGCAAGCTCGGCGTGGATGAGGTCCGGCAACGGATCGACCGTTACTACCGGCCCTACCATGCCGCACTGGGGGAGGCCGTCGAGGCGGCCCATCGACGCTTCGGAGCGGTCTGGCACCTGAACCTGCATTCGATGCCGAACAATGCCTACGAGCGCTTGAAGATCCAGAGCCCGCATCCGCTGGCGGACTTCGTGCTGGGCGATCGCGACGGCAGCACCTGCGAGCCTGGCATCGTGGACCTGGTCGAGACGGTGCTGCGCGGCATGGGATACACGGTGGCGCGCAATGATCCCTACAAGGGCGTGCAGTTGATCGCGCGCATCGGCCGGCCGGCAGAGCGCCGCAACAGTCTGCAGATCGAGATCCGCCGCCCGCTCTACATGGACGAGGTGAGCCGCGAGCGCAACGGCGGCTTCGCCAAGCTGCAGCGTGACCTGGGCCTGCTGACCGAGGAGATCGCGCACTACCTGCGCAGGCAGCTCTGAGCGGGGCAAGCCGTTGTTCCACGTGAAACACTGGCCGGGCATTCCATGCCCGGCTTTTTTGTGTCCGGATTCGATGTTTCACGTGGAACACAGTCGAGGTGCCGACCGCTTCGCATTGACGATGTTTCACGTGAAACACTCGCCGGCTGAAAAGGCCGCGTAGTCGAATGCCGCTATAATTCGACATCCCGTTTTCCCTCGCGACCTCCTGGAGGAGGTGTCCCCATGCTTTACCCGAAAGAGTTCGACGTTATCGTCGTCGGCGGTGGCCATGCCGGCACCGAGGCGGCGCTTGCCGCAGCCCGTATGGGCTGCCAGACCCTGCTGCTGACCCATAACATCGAGACCTTGGGGCAGATGAGCTGCAATCCGTCCATTGGCGGCATCGGCAAGGGGCATCTGGTCAAGGAAGTCGATGCCATGGGTGGGGCGATGGCCGCCGCCACCGACGAGGCCGGCATCCAGTTCCGCATTCTCAACTCCAGCAAGGGACCGGCCGTGCGCGCCACGCGTGCCCAGGCTGACCGCGTGCTGTATCGCAAGGCGATCCGCACCCGGCTGGAGAACCAGCCGAACCTGATGCTGTTCCAGCAGGCGGTCGACGACCTGATGGTGGAGGGTGACCGCGTGGTCGGGGCGATGACCCAGGTCGGCATCGCTTTCCGCGCCCGCGCCGTGGTGCTGACTGCGGGTACCTTCCTGGACGGCAAGATCCACGTCGGCCTGGATAATTACACTGGCGGACGCGCCGGCGATCCCGCCGCGGTATCGCTGTCGGCACGCCTCAAGGAGCTGAAGCTGCCGCAGGGCCGCCTGAAGACCGGCACACCGCCCCGGATCGACGGCCGCACCATCGATTTCACGGTCATGGAAGAGCAGCCGGGCGATCTTGATCCCGTGCCGGTGTTCTCCTTCCTGGGCCGCCCTGAACAGCATCCGCAACAGCTGCCGTGCTGGATCACCCATACCAACGGACTGACCCACGACATCATCCGTGGCGGCCTCGACCGCTCGCCGATGTACACGGGCGTCATCGAAGGAGTGGGGCCGCGCTATTGCCCCTCCATCGAGGACAAGATCCATCGCTTCGCCAGCAAGGAGAGCCACCAGATCTTCCTCGAGCCGGAAGGGCTGACCACGAACGAGTTCTATCCGAATGGCATCTCGACCAGCCTGCCATTCGACGTGCAGCTGGAACTGGTGCACTCGATCCGTGGCCTGGAAAGCGCACATATCCTGCGCCCCGGCTATGCCATCGAGTACGACTACTTCGACCCGCGCGCGCTGAAGGCTTCGCTGGAGAGCAAGGCGATCGAAGGCCTGTTCTTCGCCGGCCAGATCAATGGCACCACCGGCTACGAAGAAGCCGCGGCTCAGGGCCTGCTGGCAGGCATCAATGCCGGCTGCTTCGCGCGCGAGCGGGATCCGTGGACGCCGCGGCGCGATCAGGCCTACCTCGGCGTGCTGGTGGACGATCTGATCACGCGCGGCGTGACCGAGCCCTACCGCATGTTCACCAGCCGTGCCGAGTTCCGCCTGAGCCTGCGCGAGGACAACGCCGATATGCGCCTGACCGAAGCCGGCCGGGAGCTTGGTGTGGTTGACGACGTGCGTTGGGATGCGTTCAACCGCAAGCGCGACGCTGTTTCACGTGAAACAGAAAGGCTCAAGAGCACCTGGGTCAACCCGGCGCTGCTACCGCCCGAGGACGCTGTGCCGCTGCTGGGCAAGGCCATCGAGCGTGAATACAGCCTGGCCGATCTGCTGCGCCGTCCCGGTGTCAGCTATGAAGCGCTGATGGCGCTGCAGGGCGGGCGCCATGCAGCCGAGGCTCCGCTCGATGCCGAGCCGATGATCGCGGACCAGATCCGTGAGCAGATCGAGATCGGCATCAAGTACCACGGTTACATCGCCCGCCAGGCGGCCGAGGTGGACAAGCTCGGTGCCAATGAGGCAACCCGGCTGCCACCGGACTTCGACTACACCGAAGTCCGCGGCCTGGGCTTCGAAGTCAGCCAGAAACTCAACCAGCATCGCCCGGAAACGCTGGGCCAGGCTTCGCGTATCTCTGGCGTCACACCTGCTGCGATCTCGCTGCTGCTGGTTCACCTGAAGAAGAAGGGCATGGGACGCAAGGCCGGCCAGCCCGCCCAGGCCGGCACGGGCCAGCCTCCGCAAGAGGCGGCCTGAGTGACGGCGCCGAAATCCTTCGCCGGCGCGGACGACACCGCGCTGCGCCGCCGGCTCGAAGCCGGCCTGTCCGCCATCGGCCTGGCGCTTGCGCCAGGACAAGTGGATACCTTGCTCGCCTATCTGGCGCTGCTGCGCAAGTGGAACGGGGTCTACAACCTGACCGCCATCCGCCATCCCGACGAGATGCTGAGCCATCACCTGCTGGATTCGCTGGCAGCGGTGCCGGCGCTGGCCGAGGCCGCGCGCGCAGCCGCCGTGACGCCTCCGGCACGGGGCAGGGTGCTGGACGTCGGTTCGGGCGGTGGCATGCCGGGCCTGCCGCTGGCTATCTCCTGTCCGGACCTGTCGGTGCTGATGGTCGATATCGTGCAGAAGAAGACCGCCTTCCTGACCCAGTGCCGGGCGCAGCTCGGCCTGTCGAATGCCGGTGCGCACTGGGGGCCGGTGGAAAAACTGGACGATGCCCAGGGCTTCGCCGTGATCACTTCGCGTGCTTTTGCCGAGCTGGTCGATTTCGTCACCCTGTCGGGCCACCTGCTGGCGCCGGGCGGCAAGCTGGTCGCGATGAAGGGCGTCTACCCGCACGCTGAACTGGAACGGATGGAGGCGGCCGGCCTGATGGCCGACTGGCAACTGGACGCCGTGCCGCGCCTGGCTGTTCCCGAACTGGACGCCGAACGGCACCTGGTGGTGCTGTCGCGCCGCTGAACCCATGCCGGAGAGGGCACGGCCACCTGGCGCCGCCCGTTCCGGCCTATCGAATGACAAGCAGGAGCCTCTGAAGCATATGGCCAAGGTATTCGTGATCGCAAACCAGAAGGGCGGGGTGGGCAAGACCACCACCACGGTGAACCTCGCCGCCGGCCTGGCCGCCCAGGATCAGCGCGTGCTGCTGGTCGACCTCGATCCGCAGGGCAACGCCTCGATGGGCTCGGGCATCGACAAGCAGTCGCTGGAGCACAGCGTCTACCAGGTGCTGGTCGGCCTGGCCACGATTCCACAGGCGCGCCAGCGTTCGGAGTCCGGCAAGTACGATGTGCTGCCCGCCAACCGCGAGCTGGCGGGTGCCGAGGTGGAGCTGGTCGAGCTGGAACAGCGCGAACGCCGGCTCAAGCAGGCCATCGCCGAGGTCGATGCCGATTATGACTTCGTGCTGATCGACTGCCCGCCCTCGCTGTCGCTGCTGACCCTCAATGGACTTTGCGCAGCGCATGGCGTGATCGTGCCGATGCAATGCGAGTACTTCGCGCTCGAGGGCCTGTCGGATCTGGTCAATACCATCAAGCAGGTCCACGCCAACCTGAACCGCGACCTCAAGGTGATCGGTCTGCTGCGCGTCATGTTCGATCCCCGTGTCACGCTGCAGCAGCAGGTATCGGCGCAGCTGGAGGCGCACTTCGGCGACAAGGTGTTCAAGACCGTGATCCCGCGCAATGTGCGCCTTGCCGAGGCACCGTCGTACGGCATGCCGGGCGTTGCTTTCGATGCCTCGTCCAAGGGCGCGAAAGCCTATCTCGACTTCGGCGCGGAGATGATCGCCCGCGTCAAGCAGCTTGGCTGAGTACATTTGCATACATTGATGGCTGGACAGGCGTGGCGTCCGCCGCGCGCAGCAAGGAAGCGAGCATGAGTACCGTAAAGAAGAAGGGACTGGGCCGTGGCCTCGAGGCGTTGCTGGGCGGCCCTGCCGAAATCGTCGAGACGGCCAGGCAGGAGGGCGCGCCGCAGGTGCTGCGGCTGGACCAGCTGCAGCCCGGCAAGTACCAGCCGCGCACACGCATGGACGAGGGCGCGCTGCAGGAGCTGGCGGCGAGCATCCGCGCCCAGGGCCTGATGCAGCCGATCCTGGTGCGCCGCGTGGCCGAGCCCGATCGCTACGAGATCATCGCCGGTGAGCGGCGCTTCCGCGCCTCCAAGCTGGCGGGCCTGGACAAGGTACCGGTGCTGGTGAAGGAGGTGGCCGACGAAGTCGCGGCCGCGATGGCGCTGATCGAGAACATCCAGCGCGAAGACCTGAACCCGCTGGAGGAGGCGCAGGGCATCATGCGCCTGATCCGCGAATTCCGCTTCACCCACGAGCAGGCCGCCGAAGCGGTGGGCCGCTCGCGCAGCGCGGTCTCCAACCTGCTGCGCCTGCTCAATCTCGCCCAGCCGGTGCAGACCATGCTGATGGCCGGGGATCTCGACATGGGCCACGCGCGCGCGCTGCTGGCCGTGGACGGCGCCACCCAGATCACACTGGCGAATCAGGTCGTCAACAAGCGGCTGTCGGTGCGCGAGACCGAGAAGCTGGTTGCCGCCGCACTGAAACCGGTCGAGCTGACATCGCTGAAGCACCGTGCCGGTGCAGGCGGGCGCGATGTGGCCCGTCTCGAAGAAGAACTCTCGGATGCGCTCGGCCTGCCGGTGCAGATCAAGCTCAATACACGTGGCAAGGGCCAGTTGACCGTGCGCTTCACCAGCAACGACGCGCTGGATGAAGTGCTGGTGCGCCTGCGTGGCGCGGTCGGCGACCAGCGCGTCGCCTGAGTCCGGTCCGTCCTGAAGGGACGGCGCCATGCAGCGGCCGCATCGCAATCGGTGCGATTACCCCGCACATCGTTGTCGCGCCGCCGTTTCCGCCCCATGCTGAAGGCAAAGGCGTGGCGCGGCTGCCGCGCCGATCTCGCAAGGCAAATGTAAGCAGATTGACTCGAATCGGGGAATCCCCTTAAAATCGTGCGGTTTGAATTCTGGTCGGACCGAAAAGTTCCGGCCTGGAACGAGGCAGGCAGGGTAGTGGCTCGAGACCGTCAGCAGCAACACCGGCAAGGCCCGGATACCGATCACGCGACAGGTCCGCAAGCGGACGCGGTGCATCGGGAAGACAAGGCCCGCAGGGCAGACTGGACGGACGAGGCGGAGACAGAGGACGACATCGTCGAACCGCTGTCGCATGCCGACGCGGTGAACCTCTTCGGCGAGCGCGCGCTACGCGCATCGCGCATGACACCTGGCAAGGTGGTACTGGTCCAGGTGGTGGTGACCCTGTTGTCGGCAGCGGCGTGGGGCTGGTTCGGCCGGCCCGGTGCGGCATCGGCCTGGTCGGCCTGGTTCGGCGGCATGGTGTGCTTCGTGCCGAGCGGCTTCTTCGCGCTGCGCCTGTGGATGATGCGCGCGCGTCCGTCGATCAGTGGTCTGGTCGTTGGCGAAGCGATCAAGGTGTTCGGCACCGCCGCACTGTTCGTGCTGGTGGTAGTGCTGTACCACGATCTGCGCTGGGTGCCGATGCTTGTCACGTTCCTGCTTGCACTCAAGTCCTATTGGGTGGCGCTGGCCATACGCTAGTGCGCTGCCCGGGGCGACCGGGGCCGGAAGCGGCGCCTTGCTCCGAAATGGGGCGCGCAGGTGGATTTTCAAGGGTTGCAGTGCGCGCGTCATCACGGTGACGCGGGGCACGGATAGGTTAACAGGGTCTTGCACGCGGTGACCGGCCACTGGGCCGAAGGCGGAGCAAGAAACATACCGGGCGCAGGCAGAGCGCCGCGCCGGTGCGGCAGATTTCTCAATATACCGTTCGTTCGACATGTCTGAAGCCATCCCGGGCGCGGAACACGCGCTGACACCCTCCGGCTATATCGCCGAACACTTGCAGAACCTGAACTCCATCGGCGGCAAGCAAGCCTCCGTGGTCGACTTCAGCGTTCTCAACTATGACACGATCTTCTGGTCGGTGCTGTGCGGCCTGATCGCCGTCGGCTTCCTGATGATCGCCGCGCGCCGCGTTACCGCCGGCGTGCCGGGCCGCTTCCAGGCCTTCGTCGAGATGATCGTCGAGATGGTCGACGACCAGGCCAAGGGCATCATCCACGGCGACCGTTCCTGGATCGCCCCGCTGGCCCTGATGGTGTTCTGCTGGATCACCATCATGAACGCGGTCGACCTGATCCCGGTCGACTGGGTCACCGGCCTCAACAGCTTCCTCGGCATCTTCCACCTGCACCTGCCGCACCACCGCGCGGTCGCCACGGCCGACCTGAACGGCACGCTGGGCATGTCGTTCTCGGTGCTGATCCTGATGATCTACTACAGCTTCAAGATCAAGGGCGCGGGCGGCTTCATGCACGAGCTGTTCTCGGCCCCGTTCGGCGCCAAGTGGTACCTGGCCCCGTTCAACCTGGTCCTCAACATCATCGAGTTCCTGGCCAAGGCCGTCTCGCTCGGCATGCGGTTGTTCGGCAACATGTACGCCGGCGAACTGGTGTTCCTGCTGATCGCACTGCTGGGTTCGATGTGGACCTTCGGCGCCGACCTGAGCGCGCTGGGCTTCGTCGGCCATGTGCTGGCGGGTGCCGTGTGGGCGATCTTCCACATCCTGATCGTGCTGCTGCAAGCCTTCATTTTCATGATGCTGACGCTGGTGTACATCGGCCAGGCACACGATCACCACTGATTTCCGGTTTTTGGTTTTTTGGTTTTTTGGTTCTAAGTCTCTCTAAATTAAAGGAGTCATCATGCAAGCATTTCTCGCCAACATCCAGGGTCTGACCGCTATCGGCATCGGCATCATCATCGGTCTGGGCGCAATCGGCGCCTGCCTGGGTATCGCCCTGATGGGTGGCAAGTACATCGAAGCCTGCGCACGTCAGCCCGAGCTGATGAACCCGCTGCAGACCAAGATGTTCCTGCTGGCTGGCCTGATCGACGCGGCATTCCTGATCGGTGTGGGTGTGGCCATGCTGTTCGCCTTCGCCAACCCGCTGCTGGCTGTCATCAAGTAATTCTTTTCGGTCTGCATGATGCTGACGGGCGGCGCGGGCCACCAGCCTGGCCGCCTTTTGCGCATTTATCTGTAGTTTGATTACCGAAAGGAACACACCATGAATCTGAACGCAACGTTTCTTGCGCAGATGGTCGTGTTCTTCATCCTGTGGTGGGTTGTTGCCAAATTCATTTGGCCGCCGCTGGTGAAGGCGCTCGACGAACGCGCAAAGAAGATCGCCGATGGCCTCGCCGCCGCCGAGAAGGGCAAGGCTGAGCTCGAACTCGCCAACAAGCGCGTGGACCAGGCCATGTCCGAAGCCCGCACGGAAGGCGCGCAGCGCGTTGCCGACGCCGAGAAGCGCGCCCAGCTGGTCGCCGACGAGATCAAGCAGAACGCTCAGGCCGAAGCCGCGCGCATCATCGCCCAGGCCAAGACCGACGCCGAGCAGCAGGTCACCAAGGCGCGCGAGCAATTGCGCGACCAGGTCTCCGTGCTGGCCGTCAAGGGTGCCGAGCAGATCCTCAAGCGTGAAGTGAATGCGCAGGTCCACGCCGATCTGCTCAACCAACTCAAGGCTGAGCTCTAATCATGGCAGAAACCGCAACCATTGCCCGTCCCTACGCTGAGGCGCTGTTCCGCGCCGCCAGCGAATCGAGCGCAGGCAATCTGGGTGCATGGTCCGAGCTGATGTCGGAGATGGGGCAGGTTGCCGCCAACCCCGACATGCAGGCGCTCGCCACCGATCCGAACGTGCCCGGCGAGAAGCTGGCCGAGACGTTCCTCTCGGTGCTGAAGTCTCCGGTCAACGACGAAGCCAAGCGCTTCGTCCAGCTGCTGGTGGAAAACAACCGCCTGATCGTGCTGCCGGAGATCGCCGAGCAATTCCATGTGCTCAAGAACGCCCGCGAAGGTTCGGCCGATGTCGAGATCACCAGTGCCTTCCCGATGGAAGGTGCCCAGTTGAACGACCTGGTCGCCGCGCTCGAGCGCAAGTTCGGCCGCAAGCTGCAACCCAAGGTGGCGGTCGACCCGTCCCTGATCGGCGGCGTATGCGTCAAGGTCGGCGACGAAGTGCTCGACACCTCGGTGCGCGCGCGCCTGGCTTCCATGCAAGCCGCGCTGACCGCATGATGCGCCATTGAGCGCACCGGCCGACGGATTGAAGAATTAGGAGCATTGTGATGCAACTGAACCCCTCAGAAATCAGCGAGCTGATCAAGTCCCGCATCTCGGGCCTTGGCGCCGACGCTGAAGTGCGCAACACCGGCACGGTGATTTCCGTGACCGATGGTATCTGCCGCGTGCACGGCCTGTCCGGCGTGATGCAGGGCGAGATGCTGGAATTCCCGGGCAACACCTTCGGCCTCGCGCTGAACCTCGAGCGCGACTCGGTCGGCGCCGTGGTGCTGGGTGAGTACGAACACATTTCCGAAGGCGACACGGTCAAGTGCACCGGCCGCATTCTGGAAGTGCCCGTGGGCAAGGAACTGCTGGGCCGCGTGGTCAACACGCTGGGCCAGCCGATCGACGGCAAGGGCCCGATCAACGCCAAGGAAACCGACGTGATCGAGAAGGTCGCGCCGGGCGTGATCGCGCGCCAGTCGGTGAGCCAGCCGGTGCAGACCGGCCTGAAGTCGATCGACGCCATGGTGCCGATCGGCCGCGGCCAGCGCGAGCTGATCATCGGTGACCGCCAGACCGGCAAGACCGCTGTCGCCGTCGACTCGATCATCAACCAGAAGGGCAAGGGCGTCTTCTGCGTGTACGTGGCAATCGGCCAGAAGGCTTCGACGATCGCCAACGTGGTGCGCAAGCTGGAAGAGCACGGCGCGATGGAATACACCATCGTCGTCGCCGCCGCCGCTTCGGACTCGGCCGCCATGCAGTACCTGGCCGCCTACGCCGGCTGCACGATGGGCGAATACTTCCGCGACCGCGGCGAAGATGCGCTGATCGTCTATGACGACCTGACCAAGCAGGCCTGGGCCTACCGTCAGGTGTCGCTGCTGCTGCGCCGCCCGCCGGGCCGCGAAGCCTACCCTGGCGACGTGTTCTACCTGCACTCGCGCCTGCTGGAGCGTGCCGCCCGCGTGAACGCCGACTACGTCGAGAAGTTCACCAATGGCGCCGTCAAGGGCAAGACCGGTTCGCTGACCGCGCTGCCCGTGATCGAAACGCAGGCCGGCGACGTGTCCGCATTCGTGCCGACCAACGTGATCTCGATCACCGACGGCCAGATCTTCCTGGAAACCGACCTGTTCAACGCCGGTATCCGCCCTGCTATCAACGCCGGTATCTCGGTGTCGCGCGTCGGCGGTGCCGCCCAGACCAAGGTCGTCAAGAAGCTGTCCGGCGGTATCCGTACCGACCTGGCCCAGTACCGTGAACTGGCTGCGTTCGCGCAGTTCGCCTCGGACCTGGACGACGCTACCCGCAAGCAGCTCGAGCGCGGCCGCCGCGTGACCGAACTGCTGAAGCAGCCGCAGTACCAGCCGCTGCAGGTGTGGCAGCTGGCCGCGTCGCTGTACGCTGCCAACAACGGCTTCCTCGACAACGTGGAAGTGAAGGACCTGCTGCCGTTCGAGAAGGGCCTGCACGACCACCTGAAGTCGAAGTACGCCGACCTCGTCAACCGCATCGAGGACACCAAGGATCTCTCGAAGGAAGACGAAGCCGCTCTGCGTGCCGCGATCGAGGATTTCAAGAAGTCCGCCGCGTTCTAACCACGTGATTCCGCAGCGCTGCGCCGGACGCCGCCGCAAGGTGGCGCCCGGCGCAGCGTGAATGGAGAGGAAGATATGGCCGGAACGAAAGAGATTCGAACCAAGATCAAGAGCGTGCAGAACACGCGCAAGATCACCAAGGCGATGGAGATGGTCGCCGCATCCAAGATGCGCAAGGCGCAGGAGCGGATGCGCAATGCCCGTCCCTACGCCGAGAAGGTGCGCAATATCGCGGCGCACCTGGCGGCAGCCAATCCCGAGTTCAAGCACCCCTTCATGGAAGCGCGCGAGGTCAAGCGTGCCGGCATGATCGTGGTGACCACCGACAAGGGCCTGTGCGGCGGCCTGAACACCAACGTGCTGCGCGCGGTCACGAACGAGCTTCGCGACCTGCAGGGTCGCAGCGTGCAGGTGCAGGCGACCGCCATCGGTACCAAGGGCATGCAGTTCCTCGGCCGTATCGGCGCCAAGGTGGTTTCGCACGTGGTGCATCTCGGTGACACCCCGCATCTGGAAAAGCTGATCGGCGCGATCAAGGTCCAGCTCGATGCCTTCACCAATGGCGAGATCGACGCCGTGTACCTGGCGTACACGAAGTTCGTGAACACCATGAAGCAGGAGCCGGTGGTCGAGCAGTTGCTGCCGCTGGCAGCGGACAAGCTGTCCCAGACCGAGGAAGAAAAGCGCGCGTACTCGTGGGACTACATCTACGAGCCCGACGCCCAGACCGTGGTGGAAGAACTGCTGGTCCGCTACGTGGAAGCGCTGGTGTACCAGGCCGTGGCCGAGAACATGGCGTCCGAGCAGTCGGCGCGCATGGTGGCCATGAAGGCGGCATCCGACAATGCCAAGAACGTGATCGGCGAGTTGCAGCTGGACTACAACAAGACCCGCCAGGCCGCGATCACCAAGGAACTGTCGGAAATCGTCAGCGGCGCAGCCGCCGTCTGATGCGCGTCTGAGGCGTCAAGAATTCAAGCTATCGGAGATACGAAATGAGTATCGGAAATATTGTGCAGTGCATTGGCGCCGTGGTGGACATCGAGTTCCCCCGCGACGCGCTGCCCAAGGTGTACGACGCGCTCGTGCTGGAAGACAGCGCCGAGGCCTCGTTCGCCGAGAAGGGCCTGACCTTCGAAGTGCAGCAACAGCTGGGTGACGGCGTGGTCCGCACCATCGCGCTGGGTTCGTCCGACGGCCTGCGCCGCGGCATGGCCGTGCGCGGCACCGGCGCCCCGATTTCGGTGCCGGTCGGTCACGGTACCCTGGGCCGCATCATGGACGTGCTGGGCCGCCCCATCGACGAGGCCGGTCCGATCGCTTCGGACGAGAAGCGCGCGATCCACCAGAAGGCACCGAAGTTCGACGAGCTGTCGCCCTCGGTTGACCTGCTCGAAACCGGCATCAAGGTGATCGACCTGGTCTGCCCGTTCGCCAAGGGCGGCAAGGTGGGCCTGTTCGGTGGCGCCGGCGTGGGCAAGACCGTCAACATGATGGAGCTCATCAACAACATCGCCAAGCAGCACAGCGGTCTGTCGGTGTTCGCCGGCGTGGGCGAGCGTACCCGTGAAGGGAACGACTTCTACCACGAAATGAAGGACTCGAACGTGCTCGACAAGGTGGCCATGGTGTTCGGCCAGATGAACGAGCCGCCGGGCAACCGTCTGCGCGTGGCACTTTCCGGCCTGACCATGGCCGAGAAGTTCCGCGACGAAGGCCGTGACATCCTGTTCTTCGTCGACAACATCTACCGCTACACGCTGGCCGGTACCGAAGTGTCGGCACTGCTGGGCCGTATGCCTTCCGCCGTGGGCTACCAGCCGACGCTGGCCGAGGAAATGGGCAAGCTGCAGGAGCGCATCACCTCGACCAAGACCGGTTCGATCACCTCGATCCAGGCCGTGTACGTGCCTGCGGATGACTTGACCGACCCGTCGCCGGCCACCACCTTCCTGCACTTGGACTCGACCGTCGTGCTGTCGCGTGACATCGCCGCGCTGGGTATCTACCCCGCCGTCGATCCGCTCGACTCGACCTCGCGCCAGCTCGACCCGCAAGTCGTCGGCACCGAGCACTACGAAGTCGCCCGCCGCGTGCAGCAGACCCTGCAGCGCTACAAGGAACTGCGCGACATCATCGCGATTCTGGGCATGGACGAACTGGCTCCGGAAGACAAGCTCGCCGTGGCGCGCGCTCGTAAGATCCAGCGTTTCCTGTCGCAGCCCTTCCACGTCGCGGAAGTGTTCACGGGTTCGCCGGGCAAGTACGTGCCGCTGAAGGAAACCATCCGCGGCTTCAAGATGCTGGTGGACGGCGAGTGCGACCACCTGCCCGAGCAGGCCTTCTACATGGTCGGCTCGATCGACGAAGCCTTCGAGAAGGCCAAGAAGCTCCAGTAAGCACCGTCTTCGTCCTGATGCGCGCCGGCAGCGGTGGCGCGCCAGGACGGAAACCAGGCTTCCCGGCGACGGGAAGCCGATGCTTACCGGGACAAAGGAATTCACATGGCAACCATTCTTGTAGACGTCGTCAGCGCGGAAGCGTCGATCTTCTCCGGTCAGGCGAAGTTCGTGGCGCTGCCGGGCGAGGCGGGTGAACTGGGCATCCTGCCCGGCCACACGCCGCTGATCACGCGCATCCAGCCGGGCGCCGTGCGTATCGAGAAGGAAGACGGCAGCGAAGAGTTCGTGTTCGTTGCCGGCGGTATTCTCGAAGTCCAGCCCAAGCACGTCACCGTGCTGGCCGATACCGCTATCCGCGGTGCCGACCTGGACGAAGCCAAGGCGCAAGAGGCCAAGCGCGCGGCCGAGGAAGCGCTGCAGAACAAGAGCAGCGACCTGGATCTGGCGCGTGCGCAGAGCGAACTGGCGGTCGCCGCCGCCCAGCTCGCGGCAATCTCGCGCCTGCGCCGCAAGCGTCGCTAAGGCGTCGCTGGAGTCTTGCGCGCCGGGACTGTTGTTTTCTTGCGCGACAGAGAAAAAGGCAGCCGGAAGGCTGCCTTTCTTCTTACGGGCACGCTATGCTTTCGTCCTGAACCAGCAAAAAAAACGCGCGGGCCGGGGAGGCACCGCGCGGACGGGAAAATCCCTTCGAGGGGTCAATTCGAAGGAACGGGTTCGGTTCAGGAATCACATCATCAGAGCGTACCGGCCAAGGCCGCGTCGCCGATCGGGTCATCCTGCAAGCCTGGACAGCCTCATCTGTTCGGGCGATCCAGGCACTTCAGACATTCTGCTGGGCTTTCTTCCAGCTGGCTTTCCTATCCACTCCCCCTAAGGGGCGCGTGCGCCAGCGCATTCGAAACGCTTACTGTGAAACCATTGTGGGGGAAACTTCCTAGGATGGCAGTAACAAAGTGTATCGTTTTGCAAGAAGTTGAAAGCCGCATCTGACCGTAATTCCCGCTTATCTGCGCCGTTTGTGCCGTATCTGGCGCGTGGCGGCTCGATCGGCGCCACACCTGTTACGTGCATCAATCGGCATCCAGCGTTGCAGAAATGCGGTGCATGCTGCGCTTTTGCAATGCGTTGCAAAGCAGGTCGCACCAGAAGCGGGATATTGTGGCGTATCCTCCTCCCATATCATGTGGCGTACGATCGCCTTGCTGCGCCGGCGGTGGGCGAGCCAGCCGGCTCCAGGCGTTCGGCGCACAATGTGGGCTGGCCAACCAAACAACGGGACAGGCGCGCAGGCGCCGGAGATCGAGCGATGACGGTAATGGAGTGCGCGGTGCAGGCCATGCTGGCCATGAAGACGGTGGCCGTGGCAGGTCTTTCCGACCGGCCGGAGCGGGCCAGCCACGAGGTGGCTGCCTTCCTGCAGCGCCAGGGCTTTCGCATCGTGCCGGTCAATCCGCGCCACGCGGGCGAGCGCATCCTGGGCGAACCTTGCCATGCGAGCCTGGCCGAGGCGGTCGCGGCTGTGCGCGCCGAGGGGCGCGAGATCGGCTGGGTGGACATCTTCCGCCGGCCGGATGATGCGCTGGCGGTCGTCGACGAGGCCATCGCGCTGGGACTGCGGGGAGTCTGGCTGCAGCTCGGCATCGTCAACGAGCTGGCCATGGCGCGGGCCCGGGCGGCCGGCCTGCTGGCGGTGCAGGACCGTTGCAGCAAGATCGAATGGATGCGCCGCTGAGCATAGTACCGCCCCCGTCACCGCTACACTCTGCCCATCGCGTACCCAAGTCAGCGTCCTCGCACTTCCGCCCATGGCCATCGATCCGCAGCTCCTCTCCTATTTCCAGCGCCTCGCCGAACGTTACGCCGGCCAGCCCGTGCCGCGGGATGCCGCGGACCGGCGGGCCCGTTTCGCCGACATCGCGCTGATGTCGCACGCGCCAGACGCGGAAATGCTGCGCACCGAAGAGATCGAGATCCCCCTGCCCGGACGCACGCTGGCGGCACGGCTGTTCCGGCCCCAGGGAAAGGTCTCCCCGCGGCTGCTGGTGTACTTCCATGGCGGCGGCTGGGTGGTCGGCTCGCGCGACACGCACCATTCCGTGGCCGCCTTCCTGGCGGCCGATACCGGGTGCGCCGTGGCCAGCGTCGAGTACCGCCTGGCTCCCGAGTTTCCCTTTCCCGCTCCTTGCGACGACGCCAGCGATTCCCTGCTGTGGCTGGCCGAGCAACGCGTCCGCCTGGGCTTCGATCCCGCCTTCCTCGCGGTCGCTGGCGATAGCGCGGGCGCTCACCTGGCCGCGCAGGCCGCCAGCCAGGCCAGCCTGTTTGCCCACCCCGGCCTGGTCGATGCCCAGCTGCTGATCTATCCGGCCGCGGTGCCCGCCTTCAGCAGCGAAAGCTACCGCGCCTTCGGCGCCGGCCCGGGGCTGACGCGCGATGAAATGGCCTGGTACTGGCAGCAGTTCATCGGCGACGAGGCGCTCGCACGCGGCGCCGGGCAGGAAGACACGCGCATTCACCTGATGGGCGCCGCACCGCGGCACATGCCCCCCGCTACCGTGGTGGTGGTGGCCGCGCACGACGTGCTGCGCGACGACGGCCTCGCCTATGCCGACTACCTTGTACGCCATGGCGCGCCGGTGATCACCATCGAGGCCTCCGGTATGACGCACGGCTTCGCACGCCTGCAGCCTGAGGCCGCGCGGGCACGCGAATGGATGCGCCGCGCGGCCCAGTCCTTCACCAGCCTGCTCGACGAGGCCTGAGTTCGCTCGCCGCCGTCGCCGAAGCGCCGGTGGCCGGCCGCCTATCCCTTAGAATGG
Organism: Cupriavidus malaysiensis; assembly: GCF_001854325.1. Lineage (NCBI taxonomy): Bacteria > Pseudomonadati > Pseudomonadota > Betaproteobacteria > Burkholderiales > Burkholderiaceae > Cupriavidus > Cupriavidus malaysiensis. The sequence continues at coordinate 131,794 of NZ_CP017754.1, read as the reverse complement.
CGGTCTTACGAGGGAGACCATGACCGCCTTGCAGAACGATACCTTGCTGCGCGCGCTGCGCCGGCAGCCGACCGAGTACACGCCGCTGTGGCTGATGCGCCAGGCCGGCCGCTACTTGCCCGAGTACAACGCCACGCGCGCGCGCGCCGGCAGCTTTCTCGGCCTGGCCAAGAATCCGGCCTATGCGACCGAGGTCACCCTGCAGCCGCTCGACCGCTATCCGCTGGACGCGGCCATCCTCTTCTCCGACATCCTGACCGTGCCGGATGCCATGGGCCTGGGCCTGTCCTTCGCCCAGGGCGAGGGTCCCCGCTTTGCCCGCCCACTGCGCACCGAAGCGGACGTCCAGCAACTCGCCGTGCCCGACATGGCTTCGCTGCAGTACGTCTTCGATGCCGTGGCCGAGATCCGCCGCGCCCTGGTGCAGGACGGACGCCAGCGCGTGCCGCTGATCGGCTTCTCCGGCAGTCCTTGGACGCTGGCCTGTTATATGGTGGAGGGCGGCGGCTCGGACGACTTCCGCACCGTGAAGTCGATGCTGTATGCGCGGCCCGACCTGATGCATCGCATCCTCGACATCAACGCCCAGGCCGTGACCGCCTACCTGAATGCGCAGATCGAGGCGGGTGCCCAGGCGGTGATGCTGTTCGACACCTGGGGCGGTGTCCTGGCCGACGGGATCTACCAGGCTTTCTCGCTGGAGTATATGCGGCGGGTGCTGGCCGGGATCCGCCGCAGCCATGATGGCGAGAGCGTGCCAGCCATCGTCTTCACCAAAGGAGGCGGGCTGTGGCTGGAAGCGCTCGCCGACAGCGGCGCCGATGCCGTCGGGCTGGACTGGACCGTCAACCTCGCCGAGGCGCGCCGGCGCAGCGGCGGGCGCGTGGCGCTGCAGGGCAATCTGGATCCGACCGTGCTGTTCGCACCTGAAGCGGCGATCCGCGAACAGGCCCGGCGCGTGCTGGACGACTATGCGGCAGCGGGGGGCAGCGACGGCCACGTGTTCAACCTGGGACACGGGATCTCGCAGTTCACGCCGCCCGAGCACGTGACCATCCTGGTTGACGAGGTGCACCGGCACAGCCGGCGCCTGCGTGCGGCGCAGGCGTGACATCCCGGAAGGCCGCCTGCCGCAAGGCGGCGGCGGGATCATGCGCTGCAGCGAGCGGCTGTATCGCCTGGCCGGCGGCGTAAACGGCGCGGCGCACGCGCTGTCAAGTAAACTTTTTTGTGCCATTTCGCCAATCCGGTGCAGCTTCTTGCTTGTCAAGGCTTGACTTATGCACACCGATGGGTTTGCCGCAGTGCAAGAGCGGGTTATTCCCTAACTCATCTGAGGGGTGTCTGCAAGTGCTTGATTTCAAAAGGATTGGATCTGCGCCTAAGCCACACCCCGAGCCGGTGGATGCCTTGATTGACGGGCCTTGGCGGGTTCTGGCGCCCAGTTTTCAACAAAGTTATCCACAGGCAGCCGGGGGGCAGTGGAAAAGCCGTCATCGATCATCGACTTAGAGGCACATTTGATGTTTTACTTTAAGTTGATGCTGCGTCGCACCCAAAATTTGCCCGCGGCGGCGGCGCACAAGGGCGGCGCGGCGCGACGCCCACCCCTGGTGCGCCGCCCGCCGCATGCGCGGGGAACGCACCCGTGAATCCCGCCACCGAGGACACCGCCAGCGCTTGCGCGGCCGACGTCGTAACGGCCGCGGCGGGGCTGGCTGCGGTGTTTCCCGCCGCAGAGCCCGGCATCGTGCGCGTCGCCCTGGATACGCCGGCGGCCGACAGCTTCGACTACCTCGGCAGCGGCGCTGCCACCCCCGGCGCGATCGTCAGCGTGCCCTTCGGCCGCCGCGAGCTGGTCGGCGTGGTGTTGGGCCGTGCCGACAGCAGCGAGGTGCCGGCAGAGCGGCTGCGCCCGGTGAGGGCGCAGGTGGACTGGCTGCCTCCGCTCGATGCGAACTGGATGGCGCTGGCCGTCTTTGCGGCTCGCTACTACCATCGCTGCCTCGGTGAAGTGATGCTGCCGGCCCTTCCTCCCGCTTTGCGCGAGAGCGCCGGCTGGGCGGGGCTCGCGCAGCGGGCGCAGGGCAGGTTCTATCGCTTGCTGCCCGGGGCCGGCCAGGCCCTGCTCGACAGCGTGCCGGCGCGTGCGCGCAGCGTGATGGCATTGGCGCAGGCGCTGACGGCCGCGGCCGACGATGCCGGCGAGGATGGCGGGCCGGGCCTGTCCGCCAGCGAGGCGCGCGCCTTGTGCAGCGCCGCGCCGGCCCGCCTCGCGCAATGGGAAGAGGCTGGATGGATCGAGGCCGAGACCCGTGCCCGCCCGCTGCTGGCAACCGAGCCCGGGCGGGCGCCCTCGGAGCCGCCGCCGCTCCATGCGGAGCAGCGGCAGGCGGTCGAGGCGATCGGCGCGGCGCAGGGCTTTTCCCCGTTCCTCCTGCACGGCGTCACCGGCAGCGGCAAGACCGAGGTCTACCTGCACGCCATCGCGCAGGCGCTGGCCGCCGGCCCGCACGCCCAGGTGCTGATGCTGGTACCCGAGATCAACCTGACGCCGCAGCTGCAGGCGCGCGTGGCCGCGCGCTTTCCGGGCGAGCCGCTGGCGGTGCTGCACAGCGGCCTGGCCGAGCAGGAGCGCAGCCTGCAATGGCTGGCCGCGCATCGCGGCGAGGCGCGTATCGTGCTGGGCACGCGCATGGCCATCATGGCCTCCCTGCCGCGCCTGGCGCTGATCCTGGTCGATGAGGAGCACGATACCTCCTACAAGCAGCAGGACGGCCTGCGCTACTCGGCGCGGGACCTCGCGGTCTGGCGCGCCAAGCAGCTCGGCATTCCGGTGGTGCTGGGTTCGGCCACGCCTTCGATGGAATCCTGGTGGCGCGCCGAGCAAGGTGCCTACCGCAAGCTGGTGCTGCGCGAGCGCGCCCAGGCCGACGCCGTGCTGCCAGCGGTGCGGCTGGTCGACCTGAACCACGAGCGCCAGCGCCAGCGGCCGCTCTACGAGGGGTTGTCGGTGCCGCTGCTGGACGCGGTGCAGGCGCGCCTCGAGCGCGGCGAGCAGAGCCTGCTCTTCCTCAACCGGCGCGGCTATGCGCCGGTGCTGGCCTGCGATGCCTGCGGCTGGCTGTCCGGCTGTCCGCGCTGTTCCGCCTACCTGGTGCTGCACCGGCCCGAGCGGCGGCTGCGCTGTCACCATTGCGGGCTGGAGGCGCCGGTGCCGCACCATTGTCCCGACTGCGGCAATATGGACATCGCTCCGCTGGGGCGCGGCACGCAGCGGGTCGAAGAGGCCCTGGCGGCGCGTTTTCCACAGGCCCGCATCGCCCGCATCGATGCCGACTCGACACGCCGCAAGGGCAGCGCCCAGGCCATGTTCGACGATGTCCACGCCGGCGAGGTCGACATCCTGGTCGGCACGCAGATGGTGGCCAAGGGGCATGACTTCCAGCGCGTCACGCTGGTCGGCATCGTCCACCCGGACGCCGCCATGTTCAGCCACGACTTCCGCGCCGCCGAGCACCTGTTCGCCTCGCTGATGCAGGTGGCCGGGCGCGCCGGACGGGCCGGCCTGGCGGGCGAGGTACTGATCCAGACGCGCTACCCCGACGCTCCGGCTTTGCAGGCGCTGGCCCGCCATGACTATGATGGATTCGCTGGCGCCCAATTGCGCGAACGCCGCCAGGCGGGCCTGCCGCCCTTCGCCTACCAGGCCTTGCTGACGGCCGAGCACGGCCAGCTGGACCGGGCGCTGGCCTTCCTGCAGGCCGCGCGCCGGCAGGCGGAGCAGGGCGTGCCGGCGCCCGAGGTGCAACTGCACGATCCGGTGCCGATGTCGATGGTGCGGGTCGCCAACCGCGAACGTGCCCAGATGCTGGTGGAAAGCCACTCGCGCGCGGCGCTGCAAAGGTTTATCAGCGCATGGGTGCTGACTTTCGATGGCATCGGCGAGGCCGCGAAGGGCGTGCGCTGGCAGTTGGAGGTGGATCCGCTGCGGATCTGAGCGGCCCCGGCTGCACGCCAGCGGGATATTCGAGGTGCAACCGCGTTTACCCCTACGAAAACGCTGGTTGCACCTGGTTGCACCGCGGCTTGCGGGCGGCGTAAGATGGCGCCAACCCAACGATTGCCGCAGCGACCACGGCCGGTCGCGGCCCAGCCAGGAGAACCGCACGCATGGCTACCACCACCCTGGGCGTCAAGCTCGACGACGCCTCGCGCGAGCGCCTCAAGCGCGCCGCCCAGCGCATCGACCGCACGCCGCACTGGCTGATCAAGCAGGCCATCTTCAGCTACCTCGAGCAGATCGAGAACGGCCTGCTGCCGCACGGTGCCGCCGATGCGGCGGAGTCGGGCGCGGCCGACGGCGCGGACGCCGCGGCCGCCGAGAGCGCGCCCCAGCCCTTCCTCGAATTCGCGCAGAGCGTGCAGCCGCAATCGGTGCTGCGCGCAGCCATCACCTCCGCCTATCGCCGGCCCGAGCCAGAGTCGGTGCCGGTGCTGCTGGAACAGGCTCGCCTGCCAGCGGTGCAGTCGGAGGCGGCCGTGGCCATGGCGGCGGCGCTGGCGCGGCGCCTGCGCGAGCGCAAGGCCGGCGGGAGCCCGGGCTGGAGCAAGCAGGGGCTGGTGCAGGGACTGGTGCAGGAGTTCTCGCTGTCCTCGCAGGAAGGGGTGGCGCTGATGTGCCTGGCCGAGGCCCTGCTGCGCATTCCCGACAAGGCGACGCGCGATGCGCTGATCCGCGACAAGGTCAGCGGCGCCAACTGGCAGTCGCACCTGGGCCAGAGCCGCTCCCTGTTCGTCAACGCGGCGACCTGGGGCCTGCTGCTGACCGGCAAGCTGGTCACCACCCACACCGAGACCGGGCTCACCCATGCCCTCACGCGCCTGATCGGCAAGGGCGGCGAGCCGCTGATCCGCAAGGGCGTGGACATGGCCATGCGGCTGATGGGCGAGCAGTTCGTCACCGGCGAGACCATTTCCGAGGCGCTGGCCAACGCGCGCCGCTACGAAGCCGACGGCTTCCGCTACTCCTATGACATGCTGGGCGAGGCGGCCATGACCGAGGCCGACGCGCAGCACTACCTCGCCGCCTACGAACAGGCCATCCATGCCATCGGCCAGGCCTCGGGCGGGCGCGGCATCTATGAGGGGCCGGGCATCTCGATCAAGCTGTCGGCACTGCATCCGCGCTACAGCCGGGCCCAGCACGAGCGCGTGATGAACGAGCTGTACGACCGCCTCAAGTCGCTGACCCAGCTGGCACGCCACTACGATATCGGCCTCAACGTCGACGCCGAGGAGGCCGACCGCCTGGAGCTGTCGCTCGACCTGCTGGAGCGCCTGTGCTTCGAGCCGGAGCTGGCCGGCTGGAACGGGATCGGCTTCGTGGTGCAGGCATACCAGAAGCGCTGTCCCTTCGTCATCGACTACCTGATCGACCTGGCGCGCCGCAGCCGCCACCGCCTGATGATCCGCCTGGTCAAGGGCGCCTACTGGGACAGCGAGATCAAGCGGGCGCAGGTCGACGGCCTGGAGGGTTACCCGGTCTACACGCGCAAGGTCTACACCGATGTGTCCTACCTGGCCTGCGCGCGCAAGCTGCTGGCCGCACCCGACGCCATCTTCCCGCAGTTCGCCACCCACAACGCGCATACGCTGGCGGCCATCTACCAGATCGCCGGACACAACTACTATCCAGGCCAGTACGAATTCCAGTGCCTGCACGGCATGGGCGAGCCGCTCTATGAGCAGGTGGTCGGCCCGGTCGCACAGGGCAAGTTGAACCGCCCCTGCCGCATCTATGCCCCGGTGGGCACGCACGAGACGCTGCTGGCCTACCTGGTGCGGCGCCTGCTGGAGAACGGCGCCAACACCTCCTTCGTCAACCGCATCGGCGACGACTCGGTGCCGATCGAAGCCCTGGTCGCCGATCCGGTGGCCGTGGTCGAGCGCCTGCACCGCGAGGAAAACGTGCTCGGCCGCCCGCATCCGCGCATCCCGCTGCCGCGCGAACTGTACGGCGCGGTGCGCGCCAATTCCGCCGGCATCGACCTGTCGAACGAGCAGCGCCTGGCGTCGCTGTCGTCGGCCCTGCTGGCGGCCTCGGGCGATCGTCCGCTGGCCGAGCCGATGCTGGGCGCGGCGGCGGAGCCGGGTGCAGCGGGCGAACCCGTGCCGGTACTCAATCCGGCGGACCGGCGCGACGTGGTCGGCCACGTGGTCGAGGCTGGCGAGGCCGAGGTGCAGGCCGCGCTCGCGGCCGCCGCCAATGCCGCGCCGATCTGGCAGGCGACCCCGCCGGCGACCCGCGCGGCCGCGCTGGAACGCGCCGCCGACCTGATGGAAGCGCAGATGCAGTCACTGATGAACGTGATCATGCGCGAGGCCGGCAAGACCTTCTCCAATGCCATCGCCGAGGTGCGCGAGGCGGTGGACTTCCTGCGCTACTACGCGGCCCAGGTGCGCGCGGACTTCTCCAACGATTCGCACCGCCCGCTCGGGCCGGTGGTCTGCATCAGCCCGTGGAACTTCCCGCTGGCCATCTTCACCGGCCAGGTGGCGGCCGCGCTGGCAGCCGGCAATCCGGTGCTGGCCAAGCCCGCCGAGCAGACGCCGCTGATCGCGGCCCAGGCGGTGCGCCTGCTGCGCGAGGCCGGCGTGCCGGCCGGCGCGGTGCAGCTGCTGCCGGGCCGCGGCGAGACCGTGGGTGCGGCGCTGGTGGCCGATGCCCGCGTGCGCGGCGTGATGTTCACCGGCTCCACCGAAGTGGCGCGCCTGCTGCAGCGCAGCCTGGCCGGCCGCCTCGATGCCGGCGGACGCCCGATTCCGCTGATCGCGGAGACCGGCGGCCAGAACGCGATGGTGGTCGACTCCTCGGCGCTGGCCGAGCAGGTGGTGGCCGACGTGATGCAGTCCGCTTTCGACTCCGCCGGGCAGCGCTGTTCGGCGTTGCGCGTGCTGTGCCTGCAGGAAGACGTGGCCGAGCGGGTCCTCAAGATGCTGAAGGGGGCCATGGCGGACCTCGTGCTGGGCAATCCCGACCGGCTTTCCACCGACGTCGGGCCGGTCATCGACGAGGAGGCGCGCGCCGGCATCGTTGCCCATATCGAGGCCATGCGCGCCAAGGGCCGCCGCGTGCACCAGGCCGAGCCGAACGTGGCGCTGACCGAGGCGTGCCGGCACGGCACCTTCGTGCCGCCGACGCTGATCGAGCTCGACAGCATCGGCGAACTGCAGCGCGAAGTATTCGGCCCGGTGCTGCACGTGGTGCGCTATGCGCGCGAAGATTTCGATGCGCTGATCGACCAGATCAACGGCACCGGCTACGGCCTGACCATGGGCGTGCATACCCGCATCGACGAGACCATCGCCCACGTCGTGGCGCGCATCCATGCCGGCAACCTCTACGTCAACCGCAATATGGTCGGCGCCGTGGTCGGCGTGCAGCCGTTCGGCGGCGAGGGCCTGTCGGGCACCGGGCCCAAGGCCGGCGGTCCGCTCTACCTGCCCCGGCTGCTGGCGCTGCGCCCGGCCGGCGCCGCGGCACTGGCGGTGGCGCGCGCCGATGCGCGCGCCGGCACCAGCGGCAACGACGCGGCGGGCGATCTCGCGCCGCGCACGGCGGGCGGCCGGGCGGCACTCGCCTTGCTGGCCGAGCTGGGTGCGTGGGCAGGCGAGCCGCATCCGGCGCTGGCCGAGGCCTGCCGCAGCTACGCGGCCGCTTCGCCCGCGGGCCTGGAGGTGACGCTGCCGGGCCCCACCGGCGAGCGCAATACCTATACCGTGCTGCCGCGCGAAGGCGTGCTGTGCCTGGCGCAGGAGGAGGGCGACCTGCTGCTCGAACTGGCGGCGGCACTGGCGGTCGGCGCGCCGGCGTTGTGGCCCGACGACAAGGCCAGCCGCGCGCTGCGGGAGCGCCTGCCCCAGGCAGTACAATCGCGCGTCCGCCTGGTGGCCGACTGGACGGCGCCGGACTGTGGCTACGACGCCGTGCTGCACCACGGCGACTCCGACCGGCTGCGCACGGTCTGCCAGCAGGTGGCGGCACGGACGGGCCCCATCGTCGGCGTACAAGGACTGGCCCACGGTGAACCGGATGTGGCCCTGGAGCGTTTGGTGATCGAGCGCTCGCTGTCGGTCAACACGGCCGCGGCGGGTGGCAATGCCAGCCTGATGACCATCGGCTGAAAGGACTGGAAGGGCTGAAGCGGCTGCGGCCGTCAACGGACATCGGACCGCGCGGGCAGGCGGCGATCCTGCCTGCCTGCGCAAGAAAGCGAGGCGCCGCAAAGGCGTTCCGCGCATACTGCCGGAAGCGGCATCAATCGGGACCCAAAGGGACCAAGGAGAACTGATGAACTCGACATTGCACAAGACGGCGCTGGCCGTCGCCCTGGCCGCCGCAGGCATGGCCTCCACCACCGCCTTCGCGCAGGCGCAGGAGATCAAGCTGGGCTTCGCCGCGCCGATGACCGGCGGCCAGGCGCAGTATGGCAAGGACATGCAGAACGGCGTGGTGCTCGCCATCGAGGACATGAACGCCACCAAGCCGAAGATCGGCGGCAAGCCGGTCAAGTTCGTGCTGGTCTCCGAGGATGACCAGGCCGACCCCAAGACCGGTTCGGTGGTGGCGCAGAAGCTGGTGGATTCCGGCATCCAGGGCATGCTCGGCCATTTCAACTCGGGCACCACGATCCCGGCCTCCATGGTCTACAACCGCGCCGGCATCCCCCAGATCGCCATGGCGACGGCGCCGGAGTATACGCGCCAGGGCTTCAAGACGACCTTCCGCATGATGACCTCCGACACCCAGCAGGGTTCGGTGATCGGGGCCTTCGTGGTCAAGAAGCTGGGCGCCAAGAACATCGCCATCGTCGACGACCGCACCGCCTATGGCCAGGGCCTGGCGGACGAGTTCGAGAAGGCGGCCAAGGCGGCCGGCGGCAAGGTGGTGCGGCGCGAGTACACCAACGACAAGGCGGTGGACTTCAAGGCCGTGCTGACCAACATCAAGCGTGCCAATCCGGACATCATCTTCTACGGCGGCGCCGAGACGCAGTCCGCGCCGATGGCCAAGCAGATGAAGGAACTGGGCATCAAGTCGCCGATGGTATCGGGCGAGATGTCCAAGACCGACAACTTCCTGAAGCTGGCCGGCACGGCCGCCGAGGGCACGGTGGTGTCGCTGGCCGGCCTGCCGCTGGACGAGATGCCGGGCGGCAAGGCATATGAGCAGAAGTACGAGAAGCGCTTCGGCAGCAAGGTGCAGACCTATTCGCCGTATGCCTACGACGGCGCCACCGCGATGATGACGGCCATGATCAAGGCCGGCTCGGCCGACCCGGCGCGCTACCTGCCGGTACTGGCGGCGACCAATATGCAGGGCGTCACCACCAAGACCCTGGCGTACGACGCGCGCGGCGACCTGAAGGACGGCGGCATCACCGTCTACAAGGTCGTGGGCGGCAAGTGGACCGTGCTGCAGACGGTCGGCGGCAAGTAAGCCAGCGCACGTCTCAAGGGCATAAAACGCCACTCCAGCAGGGGGTGGCGTTTTTTTTCGCCGCTATTGCTCGCGATGCTGGTGCTGCCGTTGGCGCATAATCCGCACTCGCACATTCAGATTGAGCAGAAGGAGTTGTCGTGTCCGTGCAGGAAGTGAGCTACGCGCATGCCGTCGAACTGGCCAACGCGGAGCGCTATGACGAGGCGCTGCAGATCGCCGGCCAGCTAGCGCGCGCGCATCCGGAAGTGGTGGACTACGTGCTGCTGCTGGCGCGGCTGACCTTCGACCGTGGTGACAAGGCGCGCGCCTACGCCATCCTCGACGAGGCGCTGGTGGCGCTGTCGAGCCAGCCATTGCAGCCGGCCCACCGCCTGGCCTCGCGCGGCCTGCTGGTGCTGCGCTACGGCCTGTTGCTGATGAGCGAGGGCCGCTGCCGGGAAGCGCTGCCCTGGCTGCACGAGGCGGCCCGCCGCAACGGCCTCGCCACGGGCGACTGGACCGCGCTGCTGCATGCCGGCCTGGCCCACTTCCGCCTGGGCGAGTTCGCCGAGGCCGGCCGCTTCTGGTATGCGCTGCTGTATCGCGCACCCGATCTCGGCGTGGAGGAGATCCTGCCGCTGTGCGTCGAACACGTCAACGCGGCGGGCGAGCGCGCCGAGCCGATGCTGCGGGTTTGCCTCGGCCGCATCGCGCTGGACAACCCCGGCCTGCTCGGCATGGACGCCGCGGGCGGCGACGCGGTGGCGCTCGACCAGGCCGGCCAGGTGCTGGCGGCAGCGCCGGACCATCCGCAGGCCAGGCGCCTGCGCGCGCCGCTGCGGCATGGCGTCGGCGACATCGCCGGTGCCCTCGACGACCTCGACACCTATCTGCGCCAGCAGCCCGACCCGCAGGCGCAGGTACGCGCGCTGGCGTGGCGCCAGCAGGCCGCCGCCGCTGCGGGCAACGCCGCCGCGGTCAGCGAGCTGTGGCAGCGCTTCGCCTTCGATACCCAGGCCCAGGACGCGGCCGGCTACTACCGCGCGGCCGAGGCGCTGGCCGACCTGATCGCCGAAACGCCCGCGGCCGAGACCGCGCTGCGGCCCCAGCTGGTGCAGGCGCTGCGCCTGGGCCAGCAGCGCTTCGAGCACTATTTCGACGGTGGCGAGGGCAGCGCGGAAGGCCATGGCGGCGACGCCGACCCCCACCTGTACGCCTTGCTGTGCCGCCTGCTGGCGCGCAGCCTGCCGGCCGGCGCGGCTCACGTGGCCGAGCGCATCGAACTGCATCGCAAGGGCATTGCCGCCAGCGAGTTCATCGCGCAGTGGATCGACCTGCTCGACAGCTACGCCGAGGCGGGCGACCACCACAAGGCGGTGGAAGCGGCCGGCGAGGTGCTCAACCGCTACCCGGTCGAGCGCGATCCGGCCAACGTCGGCTGGGTGGTCAGCCGCCTGATGGCGGCCTGGCTGGCCATCGGCGGCGGCGAGGCCACCGAGTCGGCGCGCATCGCGCTGGCCCACATGGATACGCGCCTGGATGGCCTGCCGGTGGAGGCGCGCAGCGAGTCGGCGCATGCCATGGCTCATGCGCGCGCGCATCTGGCAGCCCTGCTGCAGGCTGCCGCCGTCGGCGCCCACGAACACGACCGTGCCGACCTGTGTGCGGAGATCGAAGCGCTGCAGCGCCGTGCGCTGCTGGTCGAGGATGCCTGGCTGTTCAACCGCTTCGGGCTGGTCTGGCGCGGCCTCGGCGACAGCGCGCGGGCGTTCCCGCTGTTCGAGCAGGCCATTGCGCTGGCCGGCGACGATGCACGCGACGCGGCCGGCCCGCGCGTGCAGCGCGCGCTGATCCTGACCGAGCAGCAGCGCCATGCCGAGGCCCTGGCCGACTTCGACGCGGCCTTCGCCGTGCGCGACGACTGGGATGCCGAGGCCTGCCTGGTCGCGGTGCAGGCCGCGCTGGGGATGGAGCGGCGCGAGACTGCGCTGGAGTACTTCGGCAAGGCGCGCGCACGCGGTGCGGCGCAAGGGCGCAGCCGCGGTCTCTACGCCAAGGTCGAGACCGCGCTGCGGGCGACGCGTCCCAAGTGGAAGCTGTGGGGAGTGTGAGCGGCCGCACAGTCGTCATTGCCCCGGCCTTTTCGGCTGGATGGCTGGTTTTTGGTCGAACTTGGCGGCTGTTGCCGCACTGATGGGGGCGGTGTCGGACAAACTCCGACACGGAATGTCACGGGCTTCCAGTACCATGGCAGCCATGACTGGACTGAGCCAACTGTTTCCCAGCCTGCCGCTAGCCCCCGGCGGGCTGTTCTGGGTAGGGCTGGCGCTGGTGGGCGCGGGCCTGGCCGGCGAGATCTGCCGCGCCTGGCTGCGCCTGCCACGCATCATCGGCTATGCGGCTGCCGGCCTGGCCGCCGGCACCCTGGGCCGCGGCATCCTCGACGAGAACATGCTGGCCCAGACCCATGTGCTGATCGACATGGCGCTGGCGCTGGCGCTGTTCGAGCTGGGCCACCGCCTTTCCATCACCTGGTTGCGGGCCAACCGCTGGCTGCTCTTCACCAGTGCCTTCGAGAGCCTGCTGACCTGGGGCCTGGTGGCGGCGGTGCTGCAGTGGATGGGCGTGGTGCCGGCGGTGGCGATCCTGGCGGGCGGCATCGCGGTGAGCACCTCGCCCACCATCGTGCTGCAACTCAAGAACGAACTGCGCGCCGAGGGCCAGGTGACCGAGCGCCTGCTGGCCCTGGCCGCGCTCAACAGCATCTATGCGGCCATCATCGTGCAGCTCGCCACCGGCTGGCTGCACTCCGAGTACGGCAACCTGGGCGCCGCGCTGCTGCACCCGCTCTACTTGCTGGTCGGCTCCTGCGCGCTGGCCTGGGGCGTCGGCAAGGCCGGCCACGCCATCTATGCGCGCATGTCGAGTGACGATCACTACAGCTTCCTGGTACTGGTAGGGCTGGTGCTGTTCGCGCTGGCGCTGACGCAGGTACTAAAATTGTCCATGCCGCTGACGCTGATGCTGGCCGGCGTGGTGTTCAAGCACCAGGACCGCCAGCCGCATGTGTGGCCGGCGCACTTCGGCAGTGCGGGCAGCCTGCTGATCATCGTCATGGTGGTCTCGCTGGGCCTGCCGCTGACGGCCCACGACTGGGCCGTCGGCGGTGCCGCGGCGGTGGTGCTGGTGGTGCTGCGCCACGCCGCCAAGCTGGCCGGGGTGGTGACGCTGGGCTCCTTCTCCGGGCTGAGCCTCAAGCAATGCATGGCGCTCGGGCTGGCGCTGGGGCCGATGTCCGGGCTGGCCTTCCTGCTGATGAGCGCCGTGGCGCGGCTCTATCCCGACACCGGCGAGCCGTTGGCCGCCATCATCCTGTGCACGCTGGCCATCGAGCAGCTGCTGGCGCCCGCGCTGGCCGCGCTGGGCCTGCGCTTCGCCGGCGAGGTGCGTGGCGGCAACAGTCATGGCCATGGCAATGGAGGGGCGCACTGATGTCACTGGAATCGTTCACGCACTCCGAGGCGCTGACTTTCGGCGTCGAGCTGGAACTGCAGCTCGTCAACCGGCACGACTATGACCTGGCGCCGTTTGCGCCCGACCTGCTGCGCGCGCTCAAGGGCGCCCGCCACGAGGGCGACATCAAGCCAGAGATCAGCCCGTCGATGATCGAGATCAGCACCGGCATCTGCCACAGCTACGCGCAGGCGCTGGATGAACTCGGCACCATGCGCGACCTGATGGTCGAGGCCTCGCACGCGCTCAACCTGGGCATCTGCGGCGGCGGCACCCACCCTTTCCAGCAGTGGTCCGAACGCACCATCTCCGACTCGCCGCGCTACCGCTACATCTCCGAGCTGTACGGCTATCTCGCCAAGCAGTTCACGGTATTCGGCCAGCATGTGCACATCGGCTGCCCGAGCGCCGACGAGTCGCTCTACCTGCTGCATGCGATCGGCCGCTACGTGCCGCACTTCATCGCGCTGGCGGCATCCTCGCCCTATGTGCAGGGCGTCGACACCGGCTTCGCCTCGGCGCGCCTGAACTCGGTCTCCGCGTTCCCGATGAGCGGGCGCGCGCCCTTCGTGCTGACCTGGGACGCCTTCACCGCCTACTTCAACAAGATGCACGCCACCGGCGTGATCGAGAGCATGAAGGACTTCTATTGGGACATCCGGCCCAAGCCGGAATTCGGCACCATCGAAGTCCGCGTGATGGACACGCCGCTGACGGTGCGGCAGGCCTGCGACATCGCCGCCTACATCCAGGCGCTGGCGCGCTACCTGCTGCTGGCGCGCCCTTTCATGCCGCAGGAGGACGACTACCTGGTCTACACCTTCAACCGTTTCCAGGCCTGCCGCTTCGGCCTGGAGGGCGAGTATGTGCATCCCAACGAGCTGACGCGGGTGCCGATCGCCGATCACATCCTGTCGATCTGCGATGCGCTGGTGCCGCATGCCGAGGCGCTCGGCTCGCTCGAGGCCCTGGCCAATATCCGCGCGCTGGCGGCAAGCCGCAGCGGCGACCAGCGCTGGCTGCGCCGGACCTATGCGGAATCGCGCAGCCTGCGCGACACGGTGCGGCAGAGCTGCGACAGCTGGGCCTCCTGAGTTTCCCGGGGCTGCTGCGTCCCTGACGCCTGCCGCGCCGGACCACGCGCCCGGTCGCGCAGAGGCGACCGGGCGAAGGACACGTTCAGATTGACGGTCGGCGCGAACTCGCCGCGCGCCAGCGTGGCGGCCAGTGCGGGGCCATTTCAGGCCGCACGGGAGGTGGCGCCGGCCGGCGGCGCGTCCCGGCTCAGCGCGGCAGCAGCACCTCGCTGAGCTGGATCAATGGCCTGGCGTCGGTGTAGTTGGGGATGTCGCCCTGCAGCTCGGCCGCGTGCGGCCCGAAGGCGGCGGCAAAGGCGTTGGCATCGTCGAACAGGAAGTGGCCCATGGCCACGTAGGCCGGTGCCGAGCCCGGGGCGGCGCCACCCAGGCCGCGTTCGATGGCGTAGCCGCGGTAGCCTGGCGCGCTGCGGAACAGCTCGTCGGCGCGCGCCATGTGGCGCGACTGGTAGTAGTCGAAATCGAACCTGCCGCCTTCCTGGTACGGATAGAGAATGCTGACTTTGATCATGGGGTGATCCCGTTCGTTGTCGCAAGAGAGGCCGCGCCGGGCGCGTGCTGCACCTGCCCGCCGCGGCGCGGCGAAGGCGGGCAGGACGCCAGCCTAGCAAAAAGTGCAGACTCGTGCTTTCCGTCCGCTTCGTCCGCTTCGCCCTGTCCGCCCGCCTGGCCTGCTTCCGCCGCGCCCGCCGCCCATCGCTCCGGCGCGCCGGTGCTCAGCACTCGACGATGTTCACGGCCAGGCCGCCGCGTGCCGTCTCCTTGTACTTGGTCTTCATGTCGGCGCCGGTCTCGCGCATGGTCTTGATCACCGAGTCGAGCGACACATAGTGCATGCCGTCGCCGCGCAGGGCCATGCGGGCGGCATTCACCGCCTTGACCGCGGCCATCGCGTTGCGCTCGATGCAGGGGATCTGCACCAGGCCGCCGACCGGATCGCAGGTCAGGCCGAGATTGTGCTCCATGCCGATCTCGGCGGCATTCTCCACCTGGGCCGGACTGCCCCCCAGCACCGCGGCGAGCGCGCCGGCCGCCATCGAACAGGCCACGCCGACCTCGCCCTGGCAGCCCACCTCGGCGCCGGAGATGGAGGCGTTGAGCTTGTAGAGCAGGCCGATGGCGCCGGCGGTGAGCAGGAAGTCCACCACGCCTTGTGCGCTGGCTCCCGGCACAAAGCGGTCGTAGTAGTGCAGCACGGCAGGGATGATTCCGGCGGCGCCATTGGTCGGCGCGGTCACCACGCGGCCGCCGGCGGCGTTCTCCTCGTTGACGGCGATGGCGTAGAGGTTGACCCAGTCCAGCGCGGAGAGGGGATCCGACAAGGCGCGCTCGGCGCGTTCGGTCAGGTGGCGGAACAGTTCAGGGGCGCGCCGGCGCACCTGGAAGGGGCCGGGCAGCAGGCCGTCGGTGCGGCAGCCGCGCGCGACGCAGGCCTGCATCACGTCCCAGATATGCAGCAGGCCGGCGCGAACCTCGGCTTCGCCATGCCAGACCAGTTCGTTCTCCAGCATCAGCTGCGCGATGGACTTGCCGCTGGCGGCGGCCATCTCCAGCATGGTGCGCCCGCTGCGGAACGGATGGGGCAGCTGGCGCTCGGCCTCCAGCACCTGCGTATTGGGCGCGCCGGCGGTGACCACGAAGCCGCCGCCGACCGACAGGTAGCGCGCCTCGCGCAGCGTGGCCCCGGCCGCGTCGAAGGCATGGAACTTCATGCCGTTGGGGTGTTCCGCCATGGCCTCGCGGCGGTAGAACGCGATGTGTTCCTTCTCGACGAAGGGCACCTCGTGCCGGCCCAGCAGCGCCAGGCGGCCGCCGGCGCGCAGCGCGGCCAGCCGTGCGGCGATGCCGTCGGGATCGACGGTGTCGGGGCTTTCGCCCATCAGGCCGAGGATGACGCCGCGGTCGGTGCCGTGTCCCTTGCCGGTGGCGCCGAGCGAGCCGTACAGCTCGACGCGCACCGTGGCCACGCGCGACAGCAGCCCGTCGCGCTCCAGGCCATGGACGAACAGGCCGGCCGCGCGCATGGGGCCGACCGTGTGCGAACTCGAGGGGCCGATGCCGACCTTGAACAGGTCGAAGACGCTGACAGCCACGATAGTCTCCTTCTCGATGGCCTGGCGGATCGCCGGATGGCGGTCAGCCGTGGTGGTGGGTGAGGGCCCTGTCCGCCTCAGACCGTGTCGTCGTCCGCCGCGCCCTGGTGCCACAGCGAGCCGGCGGCCTCGCGCGGCGTCGCCGGCGCTTCCCGGTGCACCAGCACGCTGATGCTGCCGTCGGTTTCCAGGATGGCCACGTGCACGTCGCCGAGGCGCTCGCAGCCGGCGCGGCGCAGCGCCTTGTGCAGGTCGTCGCGGGTGATGCGCTCGCGCTGCATGAGTTCATGGTAGACCCGCCCGTCGTGGACGAGTACCTCGGGCCGGCCCTCGGCCACCCGCTCGAAGCGGCGGCTGCGCGCCGTCAGCGTGGCCAGCAGCAGGTTGGCCGCAACCAGCGTGACGGCCAGGATCAGCCCCGCCGTGACCGAGTTGTCGCCGGCGTTCATGGCGTTCTGCACCGCGTTGGACAGCACCAGCAGGAGTACCAGGTCGAAGGGCGTGAGCTGCCCGATCTGGCGCTTGCCGGTCACGCGCAGCAGTACCAGCACGCTGCCGTAGACGATCAGCCCGCGCAGCACGAACTCCCACCAGGGAGCACTCAGGTTCCACATCGCGACTCCTGACTCCGGATTCCTGCGTGGGGCCGGGCCGGAGCCGGCTCCGGCCCCGGCCGTTCAGTCCTGCGCGTACTCGCCGATGGGTACGCAGCTGCAGAACAGGTTGCGGTCGCCGTACACGTTGTCGGCACGGCCGACCGGCGGCCAGTACTTCTGCGTGCGCAGCGACGCCAGCGGGTAGGCCGCTTCCTCGCGCGTGTACCGGTGGGGCCAGGCGTCGGCAGTCACCACCGCGGCGGTGTGCGGGGCGTGCTTGAGCGGGTTGTCCTCGCGGTCGAAGCTGCCGTCTTCCACGCGCGCGATCTCCTTGCGGATGGCGATCATCGCGTCGATGAAGCGGTCCAGCTCGTGCAGCGCTTCGCTTTCGGTCGGCTCGATCATCAGCGTGCCCGGCACCGGGAAGCTCATCGTCGGCGCGTGGAAGCCGTAGTCCATCAGGCGCTTGGCCACGTCCTCGTTGCTGATGCCGGTGATTTTCTGCAGCGGACGCAGGTCCAGGATGCACTCGTGCGCCACCAGGCCGTGCTGGCCCGTGTACAGCACCGGGTAGTGGGGCGACAGGCGCTTGGCGACGTAGTTGGCGGCGAGGATGGCATTCTCGGTGGCGGCGGTCAGGCCGGCCGAGCCCATCATGGCGACGTACATCCACGAGATCGGCAGGATGCTGGCCGAGCCGAATGGCGCGGCGGACACGCCGCCGATGCCGTTGTCGTCGCGGCGGTAGCCCACGCTGTCCTGGTTGGGCAGGAAGTCCGCCAGGTGCGCGCCGACCGCCACCGGGCCCACGCCAGGGCCGCCGCCGCCGTGCGGGATGCAGAAGGTCTTGTGCAGGTTCAGGTGCGAGACGTCGCCGCCGAACTGTCCAGGCGCGGCAGTACCGACCATGGCGTTCATGTTGGCGCCGTCCACGTAGACCTGGCCGCCGTGGCGGTGCACGATCTCGCAGATCTGCTGCACGCCCTGCTCGAACACGCCGTGCGTGGACGGGTAGGTGATCATGATGGCCGCCAGGTTGCTGCTGTGCTGCTCGGCCTTCTTCGCCAGGTCGTCCAGGTCGACGTTGCCGTTCTCGTCGCAGGCCACCACCACCACCTTCATGCCGGCCATCTGCGCCGACGCCGGGTTGGTGCCGTGCGCCGAGGACGGGATCAGGCAGATGTCGCGGTGGCTCTCGCCGCGGCTGGCATGGTAGGCGTGGATGATCAGCAGGCCGGCGTACTCGCCCTGCGAGCCGGCGTTCGGCTGCAGGCTGACGGCGGCATAGCCGGTGGCGGCGCACAGCATCGCCTCGAGCTGGTCGATCATCTCGCGGTAACCGACGGTCTGGTCCAGCGGCGCGAACGGGTGGATACGGCTGAACTCGGGCCACGTCACCGGGATCATCTCGCTGGTGGCGTTCAGCTTCATCGTGCACGAGCCCAGCGGGATCATGGTGCGGTCGAGCGCGAGGTCCTTGTCGGCCAGCATGCGCAGGTAGCGCAGCATCTCGTGCTCGGCGTGGTGCGTGTTGAACACCGGGTGCGTCAGGTAGGCGCTCTGGCGGGCCAGGCCGTCGGGGAAGGCGTCCTGCGCCGCGGCCTCGATGGCATCGAAGGCGAGCGAGGCCGGCAGGGGCTTGCCATGCGAGAAGATCTCCCACAGCGCGATGACGTCCTCGCGCGTGGCGGTCTCGTCGAGCGATACGCCGACGCGGGTGGCGCCGGCATGGCGCAGGTTGATGCCGCGCGCGCTGGCGGCGGCATGGATGGCCTCGGTGTTGAAGCCGGTCTCGAGCGTCAGTGTGTCGAAGAAGGTGGCATTGGCGCGCGCGAAGCCAAGTGCTTCCAGGCCGGCGGCCAGCGTCGCCGTCAGGCGGTGCACGCGCTGCGCGATGCGCTTGAGGCCGGCCGGGCCGTGGTAGACCGCGTACATCGAGGCCATCACCGCCAGCAGTACCTGCGCGGTGCAGATGTTCGAAGTGGCTTTCTCGCGGCGGATGTGCTGCTCGCGCGTCTGCAGGGCCAGGCGGTAGGCCTTGTTGCCTTGCGCGTCGACGGTCACGCCGACCAGGCGGCCCGGCATCGAGCGCTTGAACGCGTCCTTGACCGCCATGTAGCCGGCGTGCGGGCCGCCGAAGCCGAGCGGCACGCCGAAACGCTGCGAGTTGCCCACCGCGACGTCGGCACCCCATTCGCCGGGCGCGGCCAGCAGGGTCAGCGCGAGCAGGTCGGCGGCGGCCACCACCAGGCCGCCGGCGGCATGCACGGCGTCGGCGATGGCGCGGTAGTCATTGACGTCGCCGTTGACGCCGGGATATTGCAGCAGCACGCCGAAGGCATGCGCACCCGCGGCCTCGGCGGCGGGGCCGACCTTGACCTCGATGCCGAGCGGCTTGGCGCGCGTGCGTACCACTTCCAGCGTCTGCGGCAGCACGTCGTCGGCGACGTAGAAGGTCTGCGAGGCATGCTTGTTGACGCGCTGCAGCAGCGTCATCGCCTCGGCGGCGGCGGTGCCCTCGTCCAGCATCGAGGCATTGGCGATGTCGAGGCCGGTCAGGTCGGTGACCATCTGCTGGAAGTTCAGCATCGCTTCCAGGCGGCCCTGCGAGATCTCGGGCTGGTAGGGCGTGTAAGCGGTGTACCAGGCCGGGTTCTCGAAGATATTGCGCAACACCACGGCGGGTGTATGCGTGTCGTAGTAGCCCTGGCCGATGAAGCTCTTGAACACCTTGTTCTTGCCGGCGAGGGCGCGCAGCCTGGCCAGCGCGGCTTCCTCGCTGAGCGGCTCGGCGAACTCGCCCAGCGGCAGCGGGTCGCGGCGGCGGATGGCGGCGGGGATCACGGCGTCGATCAGCGCGGCGCGGCTGTCGTAGCCGAGCACCTTCAGCATGTGCTGTTGTTCGGCGGCGTCGGGGCCGATGTGGCGTCCGGCGAAGGCGTCGCGCGCCTCCAGTTCGGCCAGCGTGGGACGGGCGTGGGCGGCGTTCATGGGCAGCGGGGCATTCATGGCAGGGGTCTCGTCAGGCGCGGCGCCGGTGGTCGGCCGGCCGCCGCGCGGTCGTTCGGTCTCGGCGGCCCCGTCGCCGGGGCCGCGCGGCGTCAGGCGCCGACGCTGGCCTTGTAGGCGTCGGCCGACATCAGGCCGTTGACGTCGTCGGCGTTGGCCGGCTTCAGCTTGAACAGCCAGGCCTCGAAGGCGTTGGCGTTGACGCTCTCCGGCTCGGCGCTGGCGGCGTCGTTGATGGCGATGACCTCGCCGGCCACCGGCGCGTAGATGTCGGAGGCGGCCTTGACCGACTCGACCACGGCCAGCGCGTCGCCGGCGCCGACGCTGCGGCCCACTTCGGGCAGCTCGAGGAAGACGATGTCGCCCAGCGCGTCCTGCGCATGGTCCGTGATGCCGATGGTCAGCGTGCCGTCGGCTTCGACGCGCACCCACTCATGCGACTCGGTGTACTTGAGTTCGGGGGGGAAGTTCATGTGGATTCTCCGGATTCGGTTGGTTCGTCTGTTCTGGGCGCGCCCGCGCGCGGGCGCGCCATGACCGTTGGCTCTTGACCTTGTTTGACCGTTGCGAGCGTCAGCTCACGAGTGCCTTGCCATTGCGCACAAACGGCAGTTTAACCACAGTCGCCGCCAGCTTGCGGCCGCGGATCTCCACTTCGACGCTGTCGCCGGGTTGCGCGCCCAGCGGCAGGCGGGCGAAGGCGATCGAAAGGGACAGGGTCGGGCTGAAGGTGCCGCTGGTGGTCTCGCCGTTGCCGGCGGGCGTGACGACGGTCTGGTGGGCGCGCAGCACGCCGCCCTTGTCGCGCAGGACCAGGCCGGCGAAGGCGGCCTTCTGGCCGTCGGCCAGCAGGGCGGCCTTGCCGGTGAAGTCGCGTTCGCTCTGCAGGTCGACGGTCCAGGCCAGGCCCGCATCCAGCGGCGAAGTGTGGATATCCATGTCCTGTCCATACAGGTTCATGCCCGCTTCCAGGCGCAGCGTGTCGCGCGCGCCCAGGCCGGCCGGGCGCACGCCGGCGGCATCCAGCTTTTCCCACACCGCGGCGACGTTGTCGGCCGGCACCACCAGCTCGAAGCCGTCCTCGCCGGTGTAGCCGGTGCGTGCGACCATGATTTCGCCGATGGCCGGGTCCTGTACCACGAGGGCGTTGAAGGGCTTGAGCGCTTCGCTCGGCTGGGTGCTGGGGAAGGCGCCCCATACCTTGGCGCGCGCGTTCGGGCCCTGCACCGCGACGATGGCCAGCGGCGCCACGCCCGCGGGGGCGTTGTCGGCGCGCCGCGGCGTGATCGCGACTCCGCTGCCGGTGGCGGCATTGCGGGCGCGGATCCATTCGATATCGGTGGGTGCGGTGCTGGCGTTGACCACCAGGCGGAAGCGGTCTTCGGCGAAGAAGTAGACGATCAGGTCGTCGATGACGTGGCCCTTGTCGTCGAGCATGCAGGAGTAGAGCGCCTTGCCCGGCGTCTGCAGCTTGTCCACGTTGTTGGCCAGCAGGCCGCGCAGGAAGGCGCGCACGTGGGGACCGGCGAGGTCGACCACGCACATGTGGGAGACGTCGAACATGCCGGCGTCGCTGCGCACGGCGTGGTGTTCCTCGATCTGGGAGCCGTAGTTGACCGGCATGTCCCAGCCGCCGAAGTCGACCATGCGGGCGCCGAGGGCGCGGTGGATGGCATTGAGGGGCGTGGCCTGGAGCGTCATGGGTTCCTCGGGGACGGATCTCTGCGGTTGCGAAAACGAAAAAAGGGCCATCCGCCGCATGGCTCGCGCGCGTCGTGCTGCGAATCCGCTGCGGCGGATGACCCCTCTGTCCTCGATACCTGAGAGATTACAGGGTGGCTCCTGGCGGAACCGGGCCCTGCGCGCCCCTTCGGTGGACACGCTCACCGTCATTCATGCGAACGATGGCGGGTGTCGCTCTCCAGAGTACGGCGTGCATCGTGTGCATATTGCCCGCCGATCCGACCAGTCCATGGTGCCTGAGAGTTTTCGGGTGATACCCCTTCGGCGGCGCGATGCCTCGCGCGCTCTCCCGGCCGGATGCGCGCAATGTACGGGACGCCCCCCGCTTTGTCAACGCGCCCCGGGCCGGCGGGGCAGGGCTCACCGGCCCCTGCGGTTCGGGGTGGTGACGTTGCCGATGACACCGCCCACGGCCGCGCCGCCGACGGTGCCCAGCGCATCGCCGCCAGTCAGCACTGCACCCCCGACCGCGCCGATACCGGCGCCGATGGCGGTGTTGCGCTGCTTGGGCGACATGTCCGCGCAGCCGGCGAACGCCACCAGCGTGGTGCTGATCAGGATGGCCTTGGCCAGGGCCGGACGTGCTCGCTTCTGTGTTCGCATAGGACAGCTCCCATGTGATGATGAGGCCACACCTGGTTGAAGCAGTGTTGGAGCAGCCGTCATACAAGCTCTCTATCCTTCTTAGAGACCGCCATCCGGGACGCGATCCCGGCCATTACTTTTCATTACAGAGCATTACGGCGCGTTACATGACGGCCGGGGACAAAGGCCTCGTCGAGCAGCCTGGCCTGGCGGCGGCGCGTGTTAACATCCTTCGCTTGCACGGTGCCGAGGCGCGCCGGATCCTGCACACGCCGCACCGCATCCGCGGCCCGGCCGTTCCCGTCACACATCCACGCTGTCTTCCCGCGCATGACCCACGGACTCAATCCCGCCCAATCCGAAGCTGTCCGCTATCTCGATGGTCCCTGCCTGGTACTGGCCGGCGCCGGCTCGGGCAAGACCAGGGTGATCACGCAGAAGATCGCCCACCTGATCGAGGACAAGGGCTTCGAGCCCCGCCACATCGCCGCCGTCACCTTCACCAACAAGGCGGCGAAGGAGATGCAGGAGCGCATCGGCAAGCTGATGGAAGGCAAGACCACGCGCGAAGGCAAGCGTCTGCCGCTCAAGCAGCTGACGGTCTGTACCTTCCACTCGCTCGGCGTGCAGATCCTGCGCGCCGAGGCCGAGCACGTGGGCCTGAAGCCGCAGTTCTCGATCATGGACTCGGACGATTGCTTCGGGCTGGTGCAGGAACAGCTCGGCACCACCGACAAGAAGCTGATCCGCAGCGTGCAGGGCACGATCTCGCTGTGGAAGAACGGCATGGTCGATCCCGAAGCGGCCATCGCGCAGGCCGCCGATGCCGACCAGCACCAGGCCGCGCTGGTCTACCGCAACTACGTGGCCACGCTGCATGCCTACCAGGCGGTGGATTTCGACGACCTGATCCGCCTGCCGGCCGAACTGTTCGCGCGCGACGAGACGGTGCGCCTGAAGTGGCAGAACCGCCTGCGCTACTTCCTGGTCGACGAGTACCAGGACACCAATGCCTGCCAGTACCAGCTGCTCAAGCTGCTGGCGGGTGGCTCGCACCTGCGCGCGCCGGCCTTCACCGCGGTCGGCGACGATGACCAGGCCATCTACGGCTGGCGCGGCGCCACGCTCGACAACCTGCGCCTGCTGCAGACCGATTTCCCCGACCTGAAAGTGATCAAGCTGGAGCAGAACTACCGCTCCACGGTGCGCATCCTCGAAGCGGCCAACGCCGTCATCGCCAACAATCCGAAGCTGTTCGACAAGAAGTTGTGGAGCGAGCACGGCATGGGCGACCCGGTCGCCATCAACCCGATGAACGACGAGGAGCATGAGGCGGAGTCCGTGGTGTTCCGCCTGTCGGCCCACAAGTTCGAGCGCCGCGCGCAGTTCCGCGACTATGCCATCCTGTACCGCGGCAATCACCAGGCACGCCTGTTCGAGCAGATCCTGCGCCGCGAACGCATTCCCTATGTACTGTCGGGCGGGCAGAGCTTCTTCGACAAGGCGGAAATCAAGGACATCTGCGCCTACCTGCGCCTGATCGCCAATCCGGACGACGACCCTGCTTTCATCCGCGCCATCACCACGCCGCGGCGCGGCGTCGGCAATACCACATTGGAGGTGCTGGGCACCTTCGCCGGCCAGGCCAAGGTCTCGCTGTTCGAGGCGGCCATGATGGGCGGCATCGAAGGCAAGCTGCAGCCGCGCCAGCTGGAGCCGCTGCGCGTGTTCTGCGAGTCGATGGTGCGGCTGGCCGCGCGCGCCGCCAAAGACCCGGCCACGCAGGTGCTCGACGACCTGATGGAAGGCATCCACTACGAGGCCTACCTCTACGACACCTTCGACGAGCGCCAGGCACAGTCCAGGTGGACCACCACGCTGGAATTCCTCGATTGGCTCAAGCGCAAGGGCACCAAGCCCGAGGGTGGCGACGGCACGGGCGAGGCCACTGGCTACGACACCGCCGACGGCTTCGGCGACGAGGGCAAGAACCTGCTCGAGCTGACACAGACGGTGGCGCTGATGAGCATGCTCGAGGGCCGCGAAGAAGATCCCGACGCGGTGCGGCTGTCGACGTTGCATGCCTCCAAGGGCCTGGAGTACCCGCATGTGTTCCTGGTCGGCGTGGAGGAGGGCATCCTGCCCCATTGCCGCGAGGACGAGGACATGAGCGACGAGAAGGTCGAGGAAGAGCGCCGCCTGATGTACGTCGGCATCACGCGTGCCCAGCGCAGCCTGCACATCAGCTGGTGCAAGAAGCGCAAGCGCGCGCGCGACACCTATTCCTGCCAGCCGTCGCGCTTCATCGGTGAAATGAAGCTGGAAGAGGCGCCGGCGCCCAAGGACACGGCCCCGGCCATGAGCCCCAAGGACCGCCTGGCCGGACTCAAGGCGCTGCTCGGTAACGGAAAGGCCGGGGTCTGATACAAAGTCGATACATAGGGATACGAGATAGACAAGACCGGCCCCGGCGCGCCGACTAGGATCACCCCCGTCCGCGGCCTTGTGCTGCGGGTACCGTGCGGGGCTTAACCCTTCTGTCCTGCGCGGTCGGGCATGCGTGCCCGGTTCTTCCCTGTTTGACGCCCCCGGCCCAAAGCGCGGGGGCGTTCTTTTATCCACATTCCGGTCACCGCCGATCGCTGCACGCCGCGGCGCCACGCATGCAGCAGCCAGGTCGGCAGGGTGCAGCGAGGCGTGGCACGCGCGCCGCGATACTCCCGGCAGCGCTCAGTGCGGCGGCCCGTCGAAGCCGGGGCCCGCCTGGTCCCTGCCTTCCGGCCCGCCGGGACGGCCCATCTCCAGCTCGTGCATGCCATGCATCGGCGGCATCAGGCCCAGCCAGTGCGCCACCTGGGGCATCGCGCGCAAGCGGCGCCGCTGGGACGCATCGAGGCTCTCATCCAGCGCCAGCCAGCGTTCATCGACCGCGCGGCGGTCCTTCTCCAGCGCATCGTGCAGCCGCTCCATCGCCTGGACGCGCGGGCGCAGCGGTGCGCTGCCGTCGCGCATGCCCTCGGGGTCGCCGCTTTCACGCAGGAAGCGCGCGCGCAGCTCCAGCGCATGGGCGTGTGCTTCACGCGTGGCGGACTCGGCGGCCTGCCACAGCGCGTTCTGCGCGGCATTCAGGCCGAGTGCCTCGCGCGGTGCAAGGTTCGGCCCGGGCCGGGCGGGTGGATCGGACGAGGCGTTCTGCAGCGCATGGGCCGGCAAGGCCAGCGAGCAGGCGCCGCCGAGCACGGCAAGGCTGAGGAGGAAGCGGACGCGGCGCAGCGCGTCCCGAAGGCGGGTCGGGCGTGTCATGGTTTGGCTCCGTGAACAACGAAGGATGTCGGCCCCGGATGGCAGGGTCGCGAACAAGCGGCGCATGGCCGACTTTTTCGATGGTATGCCCCGATTTCGTGCCCAGCTTGAGCACTTGGTCACGCCGCCGACGCTTGCTTGTACAGACAGGTTCGGCCCTGGCTTTCGTCTGTATCGGTGTGGATACAAAGCGGCCAAAGCCAGAGTATGCTGTGCTGCTACAGTGAGCGCTGCGGCGGATGCCGCCTTGCCGACATGAGAATGGAATCCACCGCTACCGCCTCCGCTCCGCTGCAACTACTTGTCGTCGACGACGATACCCAGATCCGCACCATGCTGGCCGACTACCTGTCGACCTTCGGCATGGCGGCCGACGGTGCCGAGGGCGGTGCCGCCATGCGCGCCGCGATGGCCGGCAAGACCTATGACCTGGTCATTCTCGACCTGTCGCTGCCAGGCGAGAACGGCCTGGCGCTGTGCCGCGAGATCCGCGAGCAGAGCGACACGCCGGTGATCATGCTGACGGCGCGCGCCGAACTGGCGGACCGCGTGGTCGGCCTGGAGGTCGGCGCGGACGACTACGTCACCAAGCCCTTCGAGATGCGCGAGCTGGTGGCGCGCATCCACACCGTGCTGCGCCGCAGCCAGGGCGGGCAGCGCCGTCCGGCCGCCGCCGCCGGGCACGAACTGCGCTTCGGCGCCTGGCGGCTCAACACCACGCTGCGCCAGCTGGTCGACGGCGAGGATACGGTGGTGCCGCTGTCCAATGCCGAATTCCGCCTGCTGCTGACCTTCATCGAACATCCGCACCGCGTGCTCGACCGCGAGCTGCTGATCAACCAGGCGCGCGGCCGCGACCTGGACGTGTTCGACCGCAGCATCGACCTGCTGGTGTCGCGCCTGCGCCAGAAGCTGCGCGACGATCCGCGCGATCCGGTGCTGATCCGCACCGTGCGCGGCGAGGGCTACGTCTTCACCGCCAACGTGGAAAGCTGAACGTGCGTCTTCGCGGTCCGCTGGCGCGCTACGACACCATGTTCGTGCGCCTGTTCCTGGTGATGGCCACCATCATGCTGGCCGTGCACCTGCTCGGCATCACGGTCATCGAGAGCATTTTCCCGCGCCCCGGCCTGGAGCGCCACGACACCACCGCCGCCGGCGCGCGCCACGCCACCCCCGGCCAGCCCTCCGGCGCGATGCCGCCGGGCCCGCCGGGGCTGGAGGCAGGGCGCATGCCACCGCCGCCGCCCGATGATCTGTTCGCCGCCGACCTGCCGCCACCGCCGATGCCACCCCACGGGCCGCCGCGGCGGCTGCACGGCTGGTGGCCGCCGCGCCCGGGCCTGCTGCTGCAGCTTGCCGCCATCGTCGCCGCCTCCTGGGTGGGTGCCCGCCTGCTGGCGCGGCCGATCCAGCAGTTGGCCAGCGGCGCGGGCCGCCTGGCGCAGGACGTCAATGCACCGCAGCTCGACGAGGATACCGGCCCGGTCGAGGCGCGCGCCGCAGCGGTGGCGTTCAACCACATGCAGCAGCGCATCCGCACGCAGATGGGGCAGCAGTCGCGCTTCCTCGCCGCCGTATCGCACGACCTGCGCACGCCGCTGACGCGCATGAGCCTGCGCATCGAGCGCGTCGACGACCGCGACGTGCGCTACCGCCTGCGCCAGGACCTGGCCGAGATGAACGGCCTGATCGACTCCACCCTGTACTACCTGCGCGACCGCGACAGCGGCGAGCCGCGCCAGCGGGTCGACATCCTGGCCCTGCTGCACGCCATCGTCGACGACGCCGCCGAACTCGGCCAGGACGTCAGGCTGGACGGCCAGGCGGCGCCGCTGCTGGCCTATCCGGCCGAACTGCGCCGCGCCGTGGTCAATCTGATCGAGAATGCGCACCGCTATGGCGGCGCCGCGCAGATCCGCCTGACCGACGCGCCCGAGCGCGTGGTGATCGACGTCTGCGACGACGGCCCCGGCATTCCGCACGAGGAGTTGCCGCGTGTACTGGAGCCGTTCTACCGTGTGGAGTCCTCGCGCAGCCGCGCCACCGGCGGTGTCGGCATGGGCCTGTCGATCGCGGCCGACATCGTGGCGCGCCACGGCGGCGAGCTGAGCCTGGCCAACCGCCCCGAAGGCGGTTTGCGCGTGCGCATGGTGCTGCCGCGCGTCTGACGCGGGCTGAGGTGTGTTTGAGGTGCCTCCGAGTGCGCCTGCGCTCTCGGGAACGCCGGAAGGCCTGGCGCCAGGGGCGTCGAAGGCGGCACGCGACGCCAGCGTGGCAGTCGACACCGCTCGGCGACGGCCGTCCCGCCGTCGCCGCCAGCGCTTGACGCCGGTCAAGCCCCCCGCGCCGCGCCGGGACTAGCATGGGCCATCAGCAATCCGTCCGCCGAGGGCGCCCCCATGTCCGCTCCCACCTCACGCCTCACACCCGCCTCACCCATTACACCCGCCGCGCGGACGCTCGACCGCGACGCGCTGACAGGTTTCCGCGCGCTCGCCGGCCGCATCGACGGCAACGGCCCGCGCTACACCTCCTATCCGACCGCCGACCGCTTCCATGACGGCATCGGCGAGGCCGACTACCGCACGGCGCTGGCCGACAGCAGCCGCGGGGCGTCCGCGCCGGTTCTGCCAACGGGTTCGCCGCTCTCGCTCTACGTGCACGTGCCGTTCTGCGAGAACATCTGCTACTACTGCGGCTGCAACAAGATCATCACGCGCGACCATGGGCGCAGCGCGCGCTACGTCGACTACCTCGCGCGTGAGGCCGCCCAGGTGGCGCAGGCGCTGGGCGCGCGCCGCCAGGTGCTGCAGTCGCACTGGGGCGGCGGCACGCCGACCTTTCTCGACGAAGACGAGATGCGCCGTGTGATGGCCGCGCTGCAGGAGCACTTCGAACTGTCCGCCTACGGCGAGCACTCCATCGAGATCGACCCGCGCGTGGTGGATGATGCGCGCATGGCCCTGCTGGCCGAACTGGGTTTCAACCGCATCAGCCTGGGCGTGCAGGACTTCGATCCCGAGGTGCAGCGCGCCATCCACCGCGAGCAGTCCGTGGCGCAGACGCGCGCCGTGGTCGATGCCGCGCGCCGCCTCGGCATGCGCTCCATCAGCATGGACCTGATCTACGGCCTGCCGCACCAGGACGCGCGGCGCTTCGCCGTGACCATCGAGCGCGTGCTGGAGATGCGGCCCGAGCGGCTCTCGGTCTACAGCTATGCGCACCTGCCGCATGTGTTCAAGCCGCAGCGCCGCATCGACGAAGCGGCGCTGCCGGCGCCGGCCGAAAAGCTCGAGATCCTGGTCGCCACCATCGAGAAACTGAGCGCCGCCGGCTACGTCTACATCGGCATGGACCATTTCGCCTTGCCCGGCGACGACCTCGCCGTGGCGCAGCGCGAGGGCAAGCTGCAACGCAACTTCCAGGGCTATTCGACGCACGCCGGCTACGACCAGGTCGGACTCGGCGTGTCGGCGATCGGCGCGGTGGCCGGACGCTACGTGCAGAACGCGCGCACGCTGGACGACTACTACGCCGCGCTCGACGCCGGCCGGTTGCCGGTGATCCGCGGTTTCCACATGTCCGCCGACGATCACCTGCGGCGCGAGATCATCGGCGCGCTGATGTGCAACGGCGTGCTCGACAGCGCTGCGCTGGCGGCACGCCACGGCATCGATTTCGCAGCCGCCTTCGCCACCGAACTGGCGGACCTGGAGCGCCTGGCCGCCGACGGCCTGGTGGACTGCCGGCCCGGCCGCATCGAGGTGACACCGCTCGGGCGCCTGCTGGTGCGCCGCGTGGCGATGGTATTCGACCGCCACCTGCGCGAAGACGCCGCACGCCGGCGCGCGCTGGCCGGCGAGGCCGCCAACGAAGCGGTAGCGGCCCCGCTGGTGCGCTACTCGCGGGTGGTGTAGCGGGGGCCGGGCGGCGCGCTGCGCCCCCGGCGGCCGCCTGCGCAGGGTTGGCGGCCGGCGTAGTGTGCGGATCGGCCGGACGATTGACCGCACAGAAGGGAAGCAGCAACAGAAGGAAAGCAGCAGGACAAAGCAAAAAGCCCGCGGCATGCCGCGGGCTTTTTCTACTGCGTCGACTGCGCCGGCCGGAACCGCGTCCGGCCGTGCGGAGCTTACTTCGCGGCGGCCGCCATGTAGTCGGCCGCGGCCAGCACGTCGGCATCGGGGCCGGCATAGCCACCCTTCGGCGGCATCACGCCCTTGCCCTTCAGCGCATAGTTGTGCACCACGTCCATGCCTTCCTTCAGGCGCGGCGCCCAGGCCGCCTTGTCGCCGAACTTCGGCGCACCGGCCACGCCGGCCGCATGGCAGGCGGCGCAGACCTGCTCGTAGACCTTCTTGCCGGTATCGGCCGACGCCGCGGCCGGTGCAGCGGCGGCGGCAGGCGCGGGGGCAGCCGCCGGAGCCGGGGCGGCCGCAGCGGTCTCGGCCGCCGGCGCGGAAGCCGCGGCGGTTGCAGCCGCCGGTGCCGCCGGCTCGGGGAACTTGGCGCCGCCCGCATCGGCCATGTAGACCACGGCACGGCCCAGTTCGTAGTCGCTGTAGTCGTCCGGCGTGGTGCCGGCGCGCGCCTGCATCGCGCCCTTGCCGTGCAGCACCGAATTCAGCAGCCCGTCGAAGCCCTGGCCGATGCGCGGGGCCCAGTCGCCGGCGGTGCCGTACTTGGGCGCACCCGCCGCGCCGGTCGCGTGGCAGGCGGAGCAGACTTCCTTGTAGACCTGTTCGCCGGTCTTGTAGACGCGCGGCGCGTTGGCATCCTTCAGCTCGAGCGAAGCGACCGGCTTGATGCGGTCGATCACCGCTTCGGTGGCGTCCGTCGCGCCAGCGCCTTCCTTGGCGCCATGGCCGACGAAGTTGACCAGCAGGATGATGACCAGGATCGGCACCAGGAACGCGGCGATGACTACCGCGATCAACTGCTTGGGCGTCTTGATGGGAGACTCGTGTTCGTCGTGTGGTTGTTGGACGTCGCTCATGCTGAACTCTCGTTTTTTGCAGGAAACCTGTCTGGCCGCATGCGTTCAGTTCTGATCGGCTCGGCCTCGTTCTTCTGGCGCCACGATTCGCGCGCGACGGTCGAGCCAGCGATGAGCCGTGGTTCTCCTCCCGCCGGCGCCACCGCGACGGCTGCGGCGCACCAAGTGGATACGAAGCAGCCCCGTCCTTGCACAAATAGCTAGCGATTATAGCGGCGTTGCCTGATTCGGGGCGGCAAAAGCGACGGCTGCGTGACCTGGCTCAAAGTGCCGGGTGTGCACCGATTGGACGATCCCGGGCAAACAGGGTATGCTATGCGCCTTTCCGGCGGAGGCTGTCGCCTTCGCCACCTGCTCCGCGCGCCCGTAGCTCAATGGATAGAGTACTGCCCTCCGAAGGCAGGGGTTGCTGGTTCGATCCCAGCCGGGCGCGCCACCGCCGCTTTCCGCTTTTCCGCATCGACTCCCCCTGGTATTGCCGCCGGCACGTCCATAATGTGCCGAAGAGTTCGCTCGCATGCTGCCGATGCCTTCGTTCGCCGCGAGTGATGCACCGGCCTCCCGCCCGACCCGGGTGCCCTCCAAGTGTCGCGGGGCGGCTCAGGGGTTACCGCGGCGACGCCGGCGCTATGCTTCAGGATCATCGCGCCGCCCATGCCCGGCACCGACAGGCCGCCGGGACAGGCCGACCACAGACCAGGAGGACGACCATGGCAAGCCAGTCCGATCAGGACACCACCGCAGTCACGCCGGACCAGACCACTGCAGGCAAGCCGAAGCTGGGCGCCAAGGCCTACGACAAGGAGCTCTTCCGCATGCACGTGGAGCTGGTCAAGCTGCAGCGCTGGGTGCAGCAGACGGGCGCCAAGGTCTGCGTGCTGTTCGAGGGCCGGGACGGCGCGGGCAAGGGCGGGACCATCAAGGCCATCACCGAGCGCGTCAGTCCGCGCGTGTTCCGCGTGGTGGCCCTGCCTGCACCCACGGAGCGCGAGCGCACGCAGATGTACGTGCAGCGCTACCTCCCGCATATGCCGGCCGGTGGCGAGGTCGTCATTTTCGACCGCAGCTGGTACAACCGGGCCGGCGTCGAGCGGGTGATGGGGTTCTGCACGGAGCAAGAGGTCGAGAGTTTCCTGCGCGACGTGCCGCTGGTGGAAAAGGCGATCATCGATGCGGGCATCATCCTGGTCAAATACTGGCTGGAAATCAGCCAGGCCGAGCAGACCCGGCGCCTGCAATCGCGCATCGACGACGGGCGCAAGCTGTGGAAGCTGTCCGACATGGACCTGCAGTCGTATCGCCGCTGGTACGACTATTCGCGTGCCCGCGACGCGATGTTCGATGCCTCCCACAGCGCCCATGCGCCGTGGCATGTGGTCGATGCCGACGACAAGCGGCGCGCGCGGCTCAATGTCATCGCCCACCTGCTGGGCCGGATCCCCTACCAGGAGCTGCCGCACAAGAAGACCGTGCTGCCCGAGCGGCTGGGGCCGGAAGGCTACGTCGAGGCGGACCACTCGGACAAGCGCATCCCCGAGCGGTTCTGAGCCGGGCGGCGGCGTGCCCTGGCCGGGCCTCCCCATGCTCTGCGCTTGCGCTGCGTCAAGGCCGCGCAGGCGAGACGCTCGTAGCCTGTGGATAAGTGCTCGTGGCAAGCTGCCGCCGGCACCGACCGCCGACCCATGCGGATACCCGCGTGGGTGCCGGCCTCTCCCAATCTGCGAGGATATCTGCGAGGAGTCTCGCCATGCACGCCAATGTCGGAACCATTGACCGCGCCGTCCGCATCATCGCCGGGCTGCTGCTGATCGGCCTGGCCGCCACCGGAAAGATCGGCCCGTGGGGCTGGATCGGCGTGGTGCCCCTGCTGACCG
Organism: Cupriavidus malaysiensis; assembly: GCF_001854325.1. Classification (NCBI taxonomy): domain Bacteria; kingdom Pseudomonadati; phylum Pseudomonadota; class Betaproteobacteria; order Burkholderiales; family Burkholderiaceae; genus Cupriavidus; species Cupriavidus malaysiensis. The sequence continues at coordinate 99,501 of NZ_CP017754.1, read as the reverse complement.
GCATCGTCCGGGTCTGCCCGGCCTACAGCCTGCTGGGCATCCGCACCTGCCAGGCACCCAAGGCCGGCACCCCGGACTGAACGCGGCGCGATCCGCCCGAGGCGCCGCGCTGCAGCACGCGCGCGCCTTGACGCTTGAAAAACCGCCCCGCTACAGTACGCGGGCGACGTGCCGCTTTCGTACTCCCGTGGCGCCGGCCTGGCCACGTCCTCCCGCTGTTTCCCGCCTCATCCCGTGCCGTCGCACCGCGGCAGGCCCGCCCCGCGCGCGGCCTGCGCGAACCGTTCCATCCCGACTGATGCATTCCCCGGAGCGTGCGCCATCGCGCGTTCCGGACACGAACAAGAACAGGAGACGATGCATGGCGAAGCGAGCGTTATCGGTTCTGGTGTCCGGCTATACCTTCCTCGAAGGGCTGCGCTGGCATGAAGACAGGTTGTGGGCGTCGGATTTCTACACCGGCAAGGTCATCGCCGCCGGCCTCGACGGCCGCGTCACCGAGATGGCGCAGGTACCACAGCAGCCGTCCGGGCTGGGCTGGCTGCCCGACGGCCGGCTGCTGATCTCGTCGATGCGCGACCGCAAGGTACTGCGCCGCGAGCCCGACGGCACGCTGGCCGTGCATGCCGACCTCACCGCCCTGACCGGCGGCCATATCAACGACATGGTGGTCGATCGCGCAGGCCGCGCCTACGTCGGCAATTTCGGCTTCGACCTGATGTCCGGCGCGCCCTTCCGCACCACCGGACTGGTCTGCGTCGAGCCCGATGGCGCCGCGCGCGTGGTGGCCGAGGGCCTGTGGTTTCCCAACGGCTCCTTCATCACGCCGGACGGCCGCACCCTGATCGTCAACGAGACCTTCGGCAACCGCGTCTCCGCCTTCGACATCCTGCCCGGCGGCAACCTCGGGCCGCGGCGCGACTGGGCCAGCTTCGGCGCCATGCCCGACAGCGACGACATCGGCACCCTGATGGCCGCCGCCTCGATCGCCCCCGACGGCGGTGCGCTGGACGCCGAAGGCGCGGTCTGGGTGGCCGACGCCATCGGCAAGCGCATCGTGCGCGTACAGCAGGGAGGCAGGATCCTGGAGCAGATCGACACCGGCGAGCAGGGCATCTTCGCCGCCGCGCTGGGCGGCCCCAGGGGCACCACGCTGTTCATGGCGGCCGCACCGAACTTTGCCGAGCACGAGCGCCGTGCCACGCGGCTCGGGCAGATCCTGATGGCGGAGGTGGATGTGCCGCACGCGGGCCTGCCCTGAGCATGTGGGGGGATCGCCGGGCTGGGCCGGTGGCTGGCTGCGGCGCGGTCGATGCCGATCCGGCAAGCCTGGTGTGAAAGGAAAGGGCAGGCGAACGCCTGCCCGGGGTGAGGGAGGCGGGCGCTCAGTCCTGCACGACGACGGCGGCGCCGTGGCCACCGCGCAGGCGCTGCGCCATGCGGCCGAAGGCGCGCCACTGCTGCGCCATCACGCCGCGCCCATAGTCGCGCCCGCTGCCCAGCGGCGGCGGGAGCTGTTCGCGGATGCCGGTCGGCTCCGGCTGGCGCTCCCAGGAAGCCGTGCCGAACAGCATGTCCCACCAGGGGAACAGCACGCCGAAGTTGCAGCCGTAGCGCGTGCCTTCGTGGCCGTAGCCGATGGCATGGTGGCGGCGGTGGAAGGCGGGGCTGACCACCAGCCGCTCCAGCAGCGGGCCGAAGGGCAGGCGGGCGTTGACGTGCTGCACGCTCTGCATGAAGTTGCCCAGCGCCACCAGGACCACGAACTGCGACGGCTGCATGCCGATGAAGAGCGAAATCAGTGCGAAGAAGGCGGCCTGCAGCAGCTCGTCGAGGAAGTGGTTGCGGTCATCGGTCCACAGCGACATCTGTTGCTGGCTGTGGTGCACGGCATGCAGCTCCCACCACAGGCCGAAGCGGTGCTGCCAGCGGTGGTACCAGTAGCCGGCGAAATCCAGCGCCACCAGGTAGACCAGGAAGGACGCCACCGGCCGCTCGTCGGCATCCGGCAGCAGGCGGTCCAGCGCGATGGCCGGCATGCCGTGCATCACCAGCAGGCTCTGCCAGTGGTGGAACAGCGGCTGCAGCAGGAAGAAGAAGGTCAGGTTGATCACGCCGAGCTTGCCGATCCAGGTGTAGATCACATCGGCGCGCACGTCCTTGCGGTCGGGCCAGCGCTCGATCGGTCGCAGCGCCTCGAGCGGCCGCAGCAGCGCGTACATGGCCGCGACCTGCAGTACGCCGATGATGACCCAGTACAGCGCATCGTAGGCATCCTCGTCGTAGCCCATCAGGCCGAAGTGGAAGCACAGCGGCTGCACGATGTCGATGTAGAGCAGCGTCTGCAGCGCGGCGACCGCGTTGTCGAGCAGGGCGAGCAAGGAGTGCAGCATGGGGCGGGCCGGTTGGAGCAGAGGCGGATGGCGGATCGGTGCGGCGCCGGCGCTCAGTCCGGATTGGGCGCGTGCACCGGCGCGCCGTCGGCGAAGAAGATGCCGTGCGGGGAGCGGCCGACCGCGATGGTATCGACCAGCTTGCGCGCGGGCAGGTCGATCACGCCGACGTGGCGGGCGAAGCGGAAGGTGACCCACAGGTAGCGGTGGTCGGCGCTCAGCGCCATGTCGTCCGGGCCGGGCAGCAGGCCGGCGATGTCGCCGGTCTTCTGCAGCGTGCGGTAGTCGATCAGGCTGATGGTGCTGGCCACGCGGTTGCTGACCGCCACGCGCTGGCCGTCGTCGAGATCGCGGAAATTGTGCGCGCCGCGGCCGGTCGGGATCGACTTGACCACCTGGCGTGCGCGCCAGTCCACCACCTTGACGTCGTCCTCGCCGGTCATGCCGACCAGCAGATAGCGGTCGCCCGGCGTCATCCACAGGCCGGCCGGCGTGCTGCCGACCGGCAGCTTCCACAACACGCTCTGCGTGGCGAGGTCGATCGCCGCCAGTTCGCCCGAGTCCTGCAGGGTGACGAAGGCGAGGCGGCCGTCCGAGGTGAAGTTCAGGTGGCTCGGCGTGCGGCCCAGCGGCAGGCGGCGCGCCAGCGTGAGCTGCTGCCCGTCATAGTGGTAGATGTCGACACGGTCCAGCCGCAGGCCGGCGGTGAGGAACCACTTGTGGTCGGGCGAGAAGCCGAGCTGGTAGGGATCCTCCACGCCTTCGCTCAGGCGCTGCACCTTGCCGGTGTGCGGGTCCAGGAACATCAGGCTGTTCGATACCGAGTTGGCGACGATCAGCGCATGCTGGTCCGGCGTCGCCAGCAGGTGGTGCGGCTCCTTGCCGGTGGGCTCGGTGCGCAGCACCTTGTGCGTGGCCTGGTCGATCAGCGTCAGCGAGGCCTCCCCTGAGTCGAGCACGATGACGGGCTCGGCGGCGCGGGCGGCAGTGGCGCAGGCCAGGCAGCCGGCCAGCAGGGTGAGCGAGGCCAGGGCGGCCAGGGGCCGGCGCAGGGAGGAAAGGGAAGAGACAGGCATGATGCGGGGCGGAATACGGGCCGGAACGGCCAGGGCGGGCGGCCGGGCCGGCCACGCCACGTGGGGCAGGCGCCGCGTGGCGACGCTCCCACGCCATTAACGCGCGATGGCGCGCGCGCGATGACCGCGGCCGCCCGGCCAGGGCGGCGCCTGCCGCGCGGCCGACACGCGGCCGACACGCGGCTGCGGTAGCATTGCCGGCGACAGGGCCGGCACCGGCGCCGCGCGTGCGCCGGCGGAGCACGGCCCGCCAGAGGATCGGGAACATGGTGCGGGAATCGCAAGGGACGGAACGGGTGGGGCAGGCAGACGGAGTGAGACAGGCGGCACAAGACGTGGTGCAAGACGTGGCGCAGGAGACGGTGCCGATGGCGCCGTTGCGTGGCGACGCCGAGGACGGCCTCGCCGCCCGGCAGGCCACCGCCCGCCTCAGCACGCTGGTGAGCGTGGCAGTCAACAGCGTGCTGAGCGTGGTGCAGATCGTCGCCGGCCTGCTGTCCGGCTCGAGCGGCCTGGTGGCCGACGGCGTGCACACGCTGTCGGATCTGGTGGCCGATTTTGTCGTGCTGTTCGCCGGCCACCAGGGCGGCAAAGCCCCGGACGAGGACCACCACTACGGACACCAGCGCTACGAGAACGCCGCCTCGCTCGCGCTCGGCCTGCTGCTGCTGGCGGTCGGCATCGGCATGCTGTGGTCGGCCGCGCACAAGCTGCAGCACCCCGAGGACATCCCGCACGTCACCTCGGTCGCGCTATGGGTGGCGCTGGCCACGCTGGTGGCCAAGGAATCGCTGTTCCGCTACATGCTGGCGGCGGCGCAGCGGGTGCGCTCCAGCATGCTGGTGGCCAACGCCTGGCACGCGCGCTCGGACGCCGCCTCCTCCCTGGTGGTCGCGTGCGGCATCGGCGGCAATCTGCTTGGCTACCACCTGCTCGATCCGGTGGCGGCCATCGTGGTGGGCCTGATGGTGGCGCGCATGGGCTGGGGCTTCAGCCGGGAGGCCCTGCGCGACCTGACCGATCGCGCCGCCGACGCCGAGACGGTGGAAGCCCTGCGCGTGCTGATCGCCGCCACGCCCGGCGTGCAGGGTGTGCACGACCTGAAGACGCGCAAGATGGGCGACATGATCCTGGTCGACGTGCACCTGGAAGTCGACGGCAGCCTGAGCGTGGCCCAGGGCCATGCCATCGCCACCGAGGCCAGCAACCGCGCCATGGCGCGCGCTGACGTGCTTAACGTGATGACCCACGTCGATCCGGTCAGCGTGCCGCGCTGAGCGGCAGGCGCGGTACCCCGTACCCCATATCGGCCCCGCCGCTTGCTAAGATGCGGCCATGCACGGCGAGCCGACCATCCCCCACCACGAGTACGAGATCACGGCAATCCGCGCCCAGGGCGCGGGCGGCCAGAACATCAACAAGGTCTCCAACGCCGTCCACCTGCGCTTCGATATCCGCGCCTCGTCACTGCCCGCCGACCACCAGGAGCGCCTGCTGCAGCTGCACGACCACCGCATCACGCGCGACGGCGTGGTGGTGATCAAGGCGCAGCAGCACCGCAGCCTGGAAGCCAACCGCGAGGAAGCCGTGCGCCGCCTGCACGAACTGGTGCGCAGCGTGGCCACGCCGCCGCGCGTGCGCCGTGCCACCCGTCCCACGCTGGCCTCGCGCCGGCGCCGCCTGGAGGGCAAGAGCCAGCGCAGCGCACTCAAGGTGCAGCGCGGCAAGGTGGTCGAGTAGGCGCGCCTCGCGCGCGCCGCATCAAAGCCGCATCAGGGCTGTCTCAGCGGGCCGACAGGCGCGCCGCGCCGGCGGCCTCGGCGGCGCGGCAGGCCTCGCCCGCCTGCGTCGCGGCGGCGCCGTGCAGCAGCCAGGCGACGAAGCGTACCGCGCGCCCCACGTGGGCGCGCCGGCCGGCCTCGTCCGCCTCCAGGTACTCGGCCGACAGGTGGAACAGGTGGAAGACGATCTCCGCGCAGGCCGCGTCGACGGTCGCGCGCGGCAGCGAGGGAATGAGTTGCAGGCGTTCGATGTCCTCGGCGATCTCGGCGGCGATATCGGCCAGCAGCTGGCGGATCGCCGCGCGCAGCCCAGGCTGCGGACCGGTGCTGCCGCACAGCGCCAGCAGGAAGGCATCGGCATGGCCATGCGCGTAGGCGAAGAAGGCGCCGCAGGTGCGTTCGGCCACGGCCTGCGAGCTGTCGCGCGCGGCCGCCCAGCGCACCTCGCGCAGCATCGGCCGCAAGGCATCGCTGACCTCGGCGATGGCGGTCAGCGCCAGGTCCTCCATGTCGCGGAAATGGCGATAGAAGGTATTCGGGTTGAGTCCGGCCTCGCGCGCGAGTTCGCGCAGGCCCAGCGCGGCGAAGCTGCGCTTGGCGGCGGCCAGCCGCAGGGCGGCGTCGATCAATCTGCGTTTGCCGTCGGCGATGTCTTCCATGTGCTGCCAGCTTGGCGGGCGGTGGCCCGCGTGTGTCTTCAGATCTACAAATTGTGCACCAGACGCGCCCGGTGCCCGGCACCCTGCGCATGCGCGCGGCGCCGGCCATGCAAACGCGCGGCACCCCGCGCCATGTGCATTGACATCCTGTCTACATTCGTCTACTTTGCTGCAGAAGTAGACGAATGTCTACCGGACATCGACTACGGCTCCGGTTCCGGTGTCGGTGGCATCTCCGGTGCCGCTGCCGTGCTCCGCACCGGCTGCCACGTGCGTATTGTCTACCGGTATCGCCCCAGGATGTTTCCCACCGGCGCGCCAGGCGCGCCGGCCGCCTACGACTCCTAGCCGCCCCTGCGCGCCCACTATGACGCAAGCCGCCACTTCCTCGTCCCAGGCCCCGGTTGCCGGCCGGCCCGCCGCCTCCCTGCAGCCGATCCCGCGCGATCCGGGCTGGCCGCTGGTGGGCAATATCCTGCAGATCAAGCCGGGCGCCTTCGCCCAGCACCTGATGGCGCGCGCGCGGGCGCACGAGGGCATCTTCGAACTCGACTTCGCCGGGCGCCGCGTGCCTTTCGTCACGTCGGCGGCCCTGGCGGCGGAGCTGGCCGATGCCGCGCGCTTCCGCAAGTTCATCGGCCCGCCGCTGTCCTTCCTGCGCGACGTGGCCGGCGACGGCCTGTTCACCGCGCATACCGACGAAGCCAACTGGGGGCGCGCCCACCGCATCCTGATGCCGGCCTTCAGCCAGCGCGCGATGAAGGGCTACTTCGACGTGATGCTGCGCGTGGCCATGCGCCTGGTCGACAAGTGGGACCGCCAGGGCCCGGATGCCGACATCGCCGTCTCCGACGACATGACGCGGCTGACGCTGGACACCATCGCCCTGTCCGGTTTCGGCTACGACTTCGACTCCTTCGCCAGCCAGCAGCTCCATCCCTTCATCGACGCCATGGTCGGCGCGCTGGAAGAGGCCATGGGCAAGCTGACGCGCTTCCCGCTGCAGGACCGCTTCATGCACGCGGCGCACCGCAAGTTCGCCGAGGACACGCGCTTCATGCGCGAACTGGTCGACGACGTGATCCGCCAGCGCCGCCAGTCGCCCACGCCCGCGCGCGACCTGCTCAACCTGATGCTGGAGGCGCGCGACCCCGAGACCGACCAGCGCCTGGACGACGTCAATATCCGCAACCAGGTGATCACCTTCCTGATCGCCGGCCACGAGACCACCAGCGGCCTGCTGACCTTCGCCCTGTACGAGCTGATGCGCCATCCGGGCGTGCTGGCCCAGGCCTATGCCGAAGTGGACGCGGTGCTGCCCGGCGACGCGCCGCCGGCCTACGCCGACCTGGCGCGCCTGCAGGTGCTGGACCGCGTGCTCAAGGAAACGCTGCGCCTGTGGCCGACCGCGCCCGCCTTCTCGGTGGCGCCCTTCGAGGATACGGTGATCGGCGGACGCTACCGCATCCACAAGGACCGGCGCGTCGCGGTGGTGCTGACGGCGCTGCACCGCGATCCGGCCGTGTGGGACGATCCCGAGCGCTTCGACATCGACCGCTTCCTGCCCGAGAACGAGGCACGCATCCATCCGCATGCCTACAAGCCCTTCGGTAACGGCGAGCGCGCCTGCATCGGCCGCCAGTTCGCGCTGACCGAGGCCAAGCTGGCGCTGGCGCTGATGCTGCGCCACTTCCAGCTGCACGATCCGCACGACTACCAGTTCCGCATCAAGGAAACGCTGACCCTCAAGCCCGACCACTTCCTGCTGCGCGCGCGCCGGCGCCGTCCGCACGAACGCATCGTGGTGGCGGCGCCCGCCTCCGGCGCCGTCACGGCCGCGGCGGCGCGCCCGGTGGTGGCAGCCGGCGGCGAGACGCTGGCGGTGCTGTGCGCCTCCAGCCTCGGCACCGCGCGCGAGCTGGCCGAGCAGGTCCAGGCGGGCGCGCTGGCGGCCGGCTACGAGGCCACGCTGCACGACCTCGACGACGCGCTCGGCAAGCTGCCCACGCAAGGGCTGGCGGTGATCGTGGCGGCCACCTACAACGGCCGCGCGCCCGACAACGCGCGCCGCTTCGAAGCCATGCTGGATGCCGCCGGCGATGCGCCGGGCGACTGGCGCGCCGGCGGCCTGCGCTACGCGGTGCTCGGCTGCGGCAATTCGCAGTGGGCCACCTACCAGGCCTTTCCCAAGCGCCTCGACACCTTCTTCGCCGCCGCCGGCGCCCGGCCCCTGCTGGCGCGCGGGGAGGCCGACGGCAATGCCGATTTCGACCAGGCCGCCGAGCAGTGGCTGGCGGCGCTGTGGAGCGCGCTCGCGCAGCAGCAGCCGCACGCGCCCGGCCCGGCCCCGGGCGCCGAGGGCGCGCCGCCGCTGGCGGTCGAGGTCGCGCTGCGCGGCATCGACGAGATCCGCGCCAGCGTGCTGCCTTCCAACACCCAGCCGTTCACCGTGCTCGCCAACCGCGAACTGGTGAGCGATCCCGCCGGCCTGTGGGACTTCGCCGTCGAGGCGCCGCGCACCTCGACGCGCGACATCCGGCTGCGCCTGCCCGAGGGAGCCCGCTATGCCGCCGGCGACCACCTCGCCGTCTACCCGCAGAACCGTCCGGCACTGGTGCACGACCTGTGCGAGCGGCTCGACCTCGATCCCGAAGCGGTGGTCACGCTGTCGGCGCCACGCGCCGGCGCGGCGCGCGGCCTGCCCTTGGGACAGCCCCTGCCACTGCGCGCGCTGCTCACGCACTTCGTCGAACTGCAGGATGTGGTGTCGCGCCAGACCCTGCGCCTGCTGGCGCAGCGCACACGCTGCCCGTTCACGCGGCAGTCGCTGGAGCGCCTGGGCTCGGACGATGCCGCCCAAGGCTACGCGGCCCAGGTGGCGGCGCACCGCCTCGGCCTGCCCGACCTGCTGGCGCGCTTCCCGGCCATCGAGCTCGACCTCGCCGGCCTGCTGGCCTGCGTGGTGCCGATGCGCCCGCGCTTCTACTCTATCGCCTCCTCGCCGCTGGTCTCGCCCGATGTGGCCACGCTCACGGTCGGCACCGTGCTGGCGCCGGCCCTGTCGGGGCGCGGCCAGTTCCGCGGCGTGGCGTCCAACTGGCTGCAGGGACTGGCGCCGGGCGCCACGGTGGCGGCCGCCATCCGCACGCCCAACCCGCCGTTCGCGCCGGAGGCCGACCCCGCGCAAGCCATGATCCTGATCGGGCCCGGCACCGGCATCGCCCCCTTCCGCGGCTTCCTCGAAGAGCGTGCCGCGCAGCAGGCCGCAGGACAGGCCGTGGCCCCGGTCGAGCTCTACTTCGGCTGCCGCCACCCGCAGCACGACTGGCTGTATCGCGACGAGATGCTGGCCTGGCAGGCGCAGGGTGTGGCGCGCCTGCACGTGGCGCACTCTGCCACCGGCGCCCCTGCGCGCTTCGTCCAGGACCTGCTGTGGCAGCAGCGCGCCGAGCTGTGGCGCCAGCTCAGCGCCGGTGCCGTGGTCTACCTGTGCGGCGACGGGCGCCAGATGGCGCCGGCGGTGCGCAAGACGCTGATGGACATCGCCGTGGCCGAGGGCGGCCTGGACGGCGATGCCGCCTCGGCCTGGTTCGCCGGCCTGGTGGCCGAGGGCCGCTACCGGCAGGACGTGTTCAACTAGGCCCGGGCCAGGCCGGGCCAGGCGGCCGGCCTGGCAGGATTCGACGGATCGTTGTCCGTCGTGCCGGGCGCGCCGGACTTAACCTTGGGACTGTCCTCATTTCCCCCAAGGAGCGTTCCATGGCCACGCCGGCGATGTCGCAGGCCCGGGTACTGGCGGTTTGCCAGGCCCTGTTCACCGCAGCCCTTTCCGTCGACCTGACCCTGACCGGCCTGGTCGGCTATACGCTGGCACCGGACAAGGCGCTGGCTACGCTGCCCTTCGCGCTGATCACCGTGGCCTCCGCGTTCACCGCGATCGCCGCCGCCTTCGTCATCGAGCGCTGCGGCCGGCGCCTGGCCTTCTGCCTGGGCGGCCTCGCCTGCACCGTGGGCGGCCTGGTCTCGGTGTGGGCCATCTCGCACCGGCACTTCGTCGCTTTCTGCGTCGGCACCGCGCTGGTCGGTGTGTTCCAGGCCTTCGCACGCTTCTACCGCCTGGCCGCAGCCGATGCCGCCGCGGTGGCGGAAAAGCCGCGCGCCATCGCCGCCGTGCTGACCGGCGGCGTGGTGGCCGCCGTGTGCGGCCCCGCGATCGCCGCCTGGAGCCGCGACATGCTGCAGGCCGAGCCATTCGCCGGCTCCTACCTCGTGGTGGCGCTGTTCGGCGTCGCGACCATCCTGCTGCTGCTGCTCGCCTACCGCGAGCCGGCCCGCACCGAAGCCGGCGCCGGCGACGAGGCCGTGCTGCCGGCACGTCCGCTCGGCGAGATCGTGCGGCGGCCCGTGTTCCTGGCCGCCTTCGCCAACAACGGCATCGGCAACGCCGTGATGATGTTCGTAATGACCGCGACCCCGATCGCCGCCGTCGCCTGCGGCCACAGCATCGGGCAGGGCGCGCAGATCATCGAGTGGCACCTGGTCGGCATGTATGCGCCGTCCTTCTTCTCGGGCTGGTTGCTGCAGCGTTTCGGCACCGCGCGCATGCTGGCCTGCGGCACGCTGCTGTGTGCCGTGGCCGCGCTGGCAGCGCTTGCGTCCACGGCGCTGCCGGCCTTCTACCTGGCCCTGCTGTGCCTGGGCGTGGGCTGGAACTTCATGTTCGTGGGCGGCACGGCGCTGCTGGCCGCGTCCTACCGGCCCAGCGAACGGGCCCGCACTCAGGCCGCCGCGGAGTTTTCCGCCGCGGTGCTGACCGCGCTCGCCACGCTGGCGGCGGGCCAGGTGCTGCACCGGCACGGCTGGCAGGCGGTCAACCTGGCCGTGCTGCCGGCGCTGGCGGTGGCGCTGGCGCTCACGCTGGCCTGGCAACGCCAGGTGCGGCGCGAGCAGGCCGGCGCGCTGGCGGCCGGCGCGGCGGTTTGAGTGGCAGTGCCGCACCGCGCGGGCCGGGCCCGGTATGATCGGTGACAGCCACCGTCACGCCACCATGCCAGCCCGCCTCTCCCTTGCCAGCGACACGCCACGAACGGTCGTCATCGTCGCCCCCGACCCGGCGCAGGAACTCGACGTCACCGGCCCCAGCGCCGTGTTCGGCCAGGCCAACCGCGTGAGCGGGCGTGAGTGCCCGCCGTACCGGCTGCGGGTGGCCAGCGTGCGCGACGATGGCCTGATCCGCACGGAAAGCGGGCTCAGGATGCTGGCCGACGCGCCGTATCACGGCATCGCCGCCGGGCTGGACGGGCCCATCGACACCTTGCTGATCGCCGGCGGCGCCGGCCACGCGAGCGCGGCCGACGACGCGCGCCTGACCACCTGGTTGCGTGCGCAGGCGCCGACCGTGCGACGGCTCGGCGCGGTCTGCACCGGCGCCTTCGTGCTGGCCGCCACCGGCCTGCTCGACACCCACCGCGCCACCACCCACTGGCGCCACGCCGACCGGCTGGCCGCCCGCCACCCGCGCGTGCAGGTCGATCCGGATCCGATCTGGATCCGGGAGGGCGGGCTCTACACCTCGGCGGGCGTCACCGCGGGCATGGACCTGGCGCTGGCGCTGGTCGAGGAAGACCTGGGCCATGCCGCTTCGCTCGCGGTGGCGCGCGAACTGGTGCTGTTCCTGCGCCGGCCCGGCAGCCAGGCACAGTTCTCCACCGTGCTGCAGGCCCAGGCCGCGCAGGCGCCGGAGCTGCGCGAACTGCAGGCCTGGATCGCCGACCACCTGGCGCGCGACCTGTCGGTGGCTGTGCTGGCCGAACGCGTGGCGATGAGCCCCCGCAACTTCGCGCGGGTGTTCGCCCGCGAGGTCGGCGAAACACCGGCGCGGTACGTGGAGCGCCTGCGGGTGGAAGCGGTGCGGCGCCTGCTGGAGAGCGGCGACCAGCGCCTGGAGGCGGTGGCGCGCCTGGCCGGCTTCGGCAACGCAGACGTGATGCGCCAGGCCTTCCTGCGCCATGTGCAGACCACGCCGGAACGCTATCGCGCCGCCTTCCGCGCGGTGCCTGCGGCGGACGGCCGCGCGGCCTGAGTCGCCGGGCGGCGCGGGAAGGACCAGGGGAAAAAGGGAAGGGGAAAAGCGGATCAGCGGATCGGCGGATCGGCGAAAACGCGGCAGGCCGGCACGGCCCGCCGCGCAAGGTGCCGCGGGCGCCATCGGCACCCCGGCACCGGCGGCCTCAGCGGGCCGATTGCAGCGCGGCGATGCGCTGTTCGATCGGCGGGTGGCTGGAGAACAGTTCCATCCACGACTTGCCGCCGGCGATGCCCATCGCCTGCATGTTCTGCGGCAGTCCGTCGGCATCCAGGCCGCCCAGGCGGCGCAGCGCCGCCACCATCGGCGAAGGGGTGCCCAGCAGCTTGGCCGCGCCGGCGTCGGCGCGGTATTCGCGCTGGCGCGAAAACGCCGCCACGATGATGCTGGCCAAAATGCCGAAGACGATCTCGCAGATCACCACCGTCACCATGTAGCCGATGCCGGGGCCGCTCGACTCCTCGTCGTTCTTGCGCAGCATGGAATCGACGAAGTAGCCGACCACGCGTGCCAGGAAGATCACGAAGGTGTTCACCACGCCCTGGATCAGCGTCAGCGTGACCATGTCGCCGTTGGCGATGTGGGCGACCTCGTGCGCCAGCACGGCCTCCACCTCATCCTCGCGCATCGACTCCAGCAGGCCGGTCGACACTGCCACCAGCGAGCTGTTTCTGGTGGCGCCGGTGGCGAAGGCGTTGGGCTCGCCCTCGTAGATGGCGACCTCGGGCATCGGCAGGCCGGCGCGGGTGGCCAGCTTCTCCACCGTCTGCACCAGCCACAGTTCGCGGCTGGTGCCAGGGTGGGTGATGACCTGCGCGCCGGTCGACCACTTGGCGATGGGCTTGGACATCAGCAGCGAGATGAAGGCGCCGCCGAAGCCCATCAGCGCGGCGAAGGCGAGCAGCATGCCGAGGTTGAGGCCATTGGCGGTCAGGAAGCGGTTCACGCCGAGCAGGCTGGCGGTGAGGCTGAGAACGAGCATGACGGCGAGGTTGGTCGCCAGGAAGAGCAGGATACGTTTCATGTTGTGGATAACGCAGGGGACGACGGAGGAATGCGGCCAGGCCGCGAACGCACACCGCACCGATGTGCGGCAGGCGGAAGAAACGGAGGGTGCGCGGACATGCCCGCGCCGGGGATCAGGCGCGCGGAGGGCGCGGCTGCCGGGGCAGGTCCGGGTCGGACAGGCGAGCGCCGGTGTAGCGCGGCGCGCCGGTACGGGCCGGCAGCGCGGCCAGCCGCGGCAGCGTCGGCGGCAGCCACTGTTCGACCGGATCGGCGCCCGCCTGGGCGCGCTCGGTGTTGTTGTCCTTGCCGTCGAACGGGCCGGGCAGGTCGGCGTCGCCCGCCGCGGCCGCGGTGGCGGCCGTCTCGATGAACGCGTTCGGCGCCGGCAGCGCGGTGGCCGCCCCCGGCGGTGCGAATTCGTCCACGGCGGTGACCGCCTGGCCGGCCGGCACCGCCGGCGCGCCGGCGGCGGCCGTGCGCGCGCCGGCCGCCGCCCATCCCTGTACGGGCAGGAAGGCGAGCAGCGCGATCAGCAGCAGCAGGCGGAACGGACGTAGGAGGCGCAAGGGTCGCTCAGGACGATGACATGGCATGAAGCCGTGCGCCGATTCTACAGGATGAGCACGGCCGTACCGTGACGTCCTGCACGCCGGACGACGCTGGGCTACACTGTTGAAAGTCTTGAGTCATTACAGGGTTCTGCCCGCTGAGGAGCCATCATGCGCATCGGAGAACTGGCACGCCGCGGCCTCTGCGACGTCGAAACCATCCGCTACTACGAGCGCGAGGGTCTGCTGGACGCACCGCAGCGCGAGGACAACGGCTACCGCCGCTATGGCGACCCCCACCTGGTCCAGCTCAACTTCGTGCGCCATTGCCGCTCGCTCGGCATGAGCCTGGCCGACGTGCGCCGCCTGCGCGACTTCGAGCGGAATCCGAGTCTCGCCTGCGACGACATCAATGCCTTGCTGGACCGGCAGATCGAGCAGATCCACGCGCAGCGCATGGCGCTGGAGACGCTCGAAGGCCAGTTGCGGGCACTGCGCCATACCTGCACGCAGCCGCACCAGGCCAGCGAATGCGGCATCCTGCAGAACCTGCAGCAGGCGGCCGCGGGCGCCAGTTGCGAATGCCACGCACATGGCTGATGCGCCGGCCCGCTGCGGCGGCTGTGCTACGATGGAGCTTCCGGCCATGAGCAGGCTTTGCCACGGCCGGGCGCGCGCTTAAGCGCCGCCAGCAGACGCCCGCATGCCGGCCAAGGCATCGCGAGGCACCGTATGTGAGCCCTCGCTCGCGCCAGCATGGCGCTGCGATGGCCTGATCACCCCGAGTTTCCCCTTGTCATGATGCCCGACCGCCTGCCGACGATCGCTGCCATGCCTGCCCGCTTTGCGCGGCAAGCGGGCGCGCGTGCGCGCGTGGAGGGCATGCGGGCCACCCCCGCTTCGGCCAGCTACCGGATCAGCCAGCCGCTTGATCCGGCCCGGTTCCCGGCCTGACCGTCTTCGCAGCTTGCGGGTACGGGCCCGGACCGGGCCCGGGCCGCAGGCCGCCGATGCCGTCCCGGTCGGCGCATTGCCGCTTCTCCGTCTTTCCGCATTGCCGCTGTTTCCGCCAGCGATCCGATCGATCCGATGCGCGCCGCCCCGACTCACGCCCGGGCAGCGAAGCCCGCCGAACGGCATCGGCCGCATCAAGCATAAGGAGGCTCAAATGACCCTGTCTTCCGCGAACAAGACCACGCTGTACCTGACCGAACTCGATGTGACCCGCCTCGAGCGCATCGCCGAGCGCGCCGGGAGCGCGCAACTGTCCGACATGCTCGACGCGCTGCTGGAGCGCGCCGCCATCGTGGCGCCCGAAGCCATCCCGCACGACGTGGTGACGATGAACTCGCAGCTGCGCTGCGCGCTGGAAGGTGACGCCGAGCCGCGCCACTGGACCCTGGTCTATCCCGACACCGCCGATTTCGACGCCGGCCGCCTGTCCGTGCTGTCGCCGGTCGGCCAGGCCCTGCTGGGCGCGCGTGCCGGCGAGACGGTCGCCTATCGCCTGCCGGACGGCCGCGAGCAGCGGCTGACGGTGATCGAGATCGCCTTCCAGCCGGAGGCCAACGGCCAGTTCAACCTCTGACCCGCCTCCCGGAGCGGCGGCGCCGCCGCTCCGGATCCGGCGGAGCAATGTCTTTCGAAGGGCACTTTGCCCGCCAACTCGTCTCGTGTTAGCGCCGTATCGGGCACTTGCGTGCCGGTGCCGCTAGCGTCCCTCTGCACCACCGCGCCTCCGTTCGTCCCCATCCCCTGCGTTTCACGGCTCGCAACGCACCATTCGTCGCAGCGGCATTTCTCCTTGCCTGTCGAGGCCCTAATCTTCAGTCCGCGCTCGCATCGCAACATGCCATATCGTCGGTGCATGCTGGCCGGAAAACATAAAAAAGACGATATCTCAGTTGAAGGAGTCCCAACATGATCGCCAAGCGTTTGATTGGCGGCGTGCTGATGGTTGCCGCCGTGGCCGTGTCGGCCACGGCGATCGCCGCACCCGCCCGCAGCAAGGTTGGTAAGTTCGATGTCTACGCCGACGCGCTGCGTGTCGGCAGCAAGTTCGACACCTATACGGACGGCGCCAAGGCCGGCAAGTTCGACAGCTTCACGGATGGCGCCAAGTCGGGCAAGTACGACCCGTATAGCGACGGCACCCGCAGCGGCAAGTTCGATCCGTATTCGGAAGGCGCGCGCGCCTTCACCGGCCAGATCGCTGCCTCGTCGCTGGATAACTCCCGCTCCGGCGACGGCTCGCTGTACGGCTATCGCGTCTGACACGTTCGACGCCGTTCCGTCCGCCTGGCGCGGACGGTCCCGCCCGGCGGCCACCTTCACGGTGGCCGCCACGTTTTACCACCCGCCTGCCCGCTCGACCTCCTCCTCTTTCTCTCTTCGCCGGGCAGGCGATTTTTCTTCCGCCGCACAGGCCTGGGCGGCCCGCCCCAGCGGGTCGCCCAGGCCGGTCGGACTCAGTGCCGGCGCTGCAACTTGCCGATGAGCGCATACAGCAGCGGCACCGCCAGCGTGCCGATCACGGTGGCGCCCAGCATGCCGCCCAGCACGCCGGTGCCGACCGCGCGCTGCGCTGCCGCGCCCGGACCGCTGCTCAGCACCAGCGGCACCACGCCCAGGATGAAGGCCAGCGAGGTCATCACCACCGGCCGCAAGCGCTGGCGCGCCGCCTGCTGCGCGGCATCGCCCAGCGCCATGCCGCCCGCGCGCAGCTGCTGCGCATATTCCACCACCAGGATGGCATTCTTCGCCGCCAGGCCCATCACCACCACCAGCCCCACCTTGAAGTAGACGTCGTTGGGCAAGCCGCCCAGCCAGATCGCCGCGGCCGCGCCGACCATGCCGGCCGGCACCACCGCCAGCACCGCCAGCGGCAGGGTCCAGCTCTCGTACAGCGCCACCAGGCACAGGAAGATGAAGAGGGCGGAGCACGCGAACAGCCAGGGTGCCTGGTCGCCGCTCTGCAACTGCTCGAAGGCGCGGCCGGTCCAGCGCACGCCGAAGGGCGCACCGAGGTCGCGCACCAGCGCGCTCAGCCGGGCCATCGCGGTGCCGCTGCTGTAGCCGCTCCCGCTGTCGGCGCTGATGCGCACCGAGGGCAGGCCGTTGAAGCGCTCCAGCGTGGTCTCGCCGTTGCCCCACTCCATGCTGGCGAACGAGGCCAGCGAGACCATGCGGCCCTGGGCATTGCGCACATGCACGCGCGCCAGTTGCTCGGGCTGCATCCGGTGCGGAGCATCGGCCTGCAGGATGACGCGGCGGATGCGCCCGTCGCGCGTCACCTCGTCGACATAGCGCGAGCCGAGCGTCGACGCCAGCGCATGGTGGATGGTCTCGGCCGCGACGCCGAAGCTCTCCGCCTTGCGGTAGTCGATGCGCAGGTCCAGCGCCGAGCTCGGCTGGGCGGCGGTGGCGCGCACCTCGCGCAGCGCGGGATCGGCCGCGGCGGCTTGCAGCAACTTGTCGCGCGCCGCGAACAGGGCGTCGCGGCTGGCGCCGTGGGCCGAGGTCAGCCGCATGTCGAGCCCGCTGGTGCTGCCCAGCTCGGGCAAGGCGGAACTGTTGTAGGCGAACAGCTGGGCATCGCCGCGTCCGGGCCAGTGATCGAGACCGTCCGACAGGCGCTCCAGCACGGCCGCCGCGCGCTGCCGGCTGCCGCGCTGCGCCCAGTCGGTCAGGCTGAGCACCAGGTTGGCGCGCTGTTCACCGTTGCCGCCGTTGCCCCAGCCGATCACGGCGAAGGTGGACTTGAGCGGGTAGCCCTCGGCGCGCAACCAGTGTTCCAGCCGCGCGACCAGATCGCGCGTCTGCTGCTGCGTGCTGCCGGCCGGCAGTTCGATATCGACCACCAGCTCACCGGTGTCCTCCTCGGGCAGGAAGCCGCTGGGCGTCTGCGACAAGCCGTAGCCGCACGCCAGCACCAGCGCCAGGTAGGCGCCGAGCCAGCGTAGGCGGCGGCGCTGCGCGCCCGCCACCCAGCGTCCGTAGCGGCCGGTCAATGCGGTGAAACGGCGCTCGAACCAGGCCAGCGGCCCGTGCGCCGGCGGCGCGCCATGGCGCAGCAGGCCCGCGCACATGGCCGGCGTCAGCGACAGTGCGAAGAACAGCGAGAAGGCGATGGAGATGGCCAGCGTGACAGCGAAGTGGCGATAGATGACGCCGACCGCGCTGCCGAAGAAAGCCATCGGCACGAAGACCGCGCACAACACCAGCGTGACCGCCAGCAGGGCGCCCGAGACCTCGCGCATCGAGCGCGCGGCGGCTTCGCGCGCGCTCACGCCGTGCTCGGCCATGATGCGTTCGACGTTCTCCACCACCACGATGGCATCGTCGACCAGGATGCCGATCGCCAGCACCACGCCGAACAGCGTGATGGCGTTCAGGGACATGCCCAGCGCGTACAGGCAGGCCACCGTGCCGAGCAGCGACACCGGCACCACCACCACAGGGATCAGCGTCGCGCGCAGCTTGCCGAGGAACAGGTAGAGGATCAGGAAGACCAGCACCACCGCTTCCACCAGCGTCAGCAGCACGCGCGAGATCGAGCGTTGCACGAAGGCGGCATTGTCGTAGGAGATCTCGTAGTGCACGCCGTCGGGAAAACCGGCCGAGGCGGCATCCAGCGCCGCGCGCACCGCGCGCGAGGTGGCCAGCACATTGGCGCCGTCGGCCAGCTTGAGGCCGATCGCGGCGGCCGGGCGTCCGTCCAGCGTGGAGCCGAAGCGGTAGTCGGCCGCGGCCATCTCGACGCGGGCGACGTCGCGCAGCAGCACGGCGCTGCCGTCGGCACTGCTGCCGCGCACGACGATGCGGCCGAAGGCCTCGGGGTCGGCCAGCGCCGGCGGCGGCCGCACGGTGGCCTGGAAGGGCTGGCCCGGCACGGCCGGCGCCCCGCCGAGCTGGCCGGGCGTGACGTTGCCGTTGCGCGCCTTGATGGCCGCCTCGACCTCCTCGGTGTTCAGGCCGAGCGCGTTCAGCTTGTCCGGGTCGAACCAGATGCGCATGGCGTACTCGGAGCCGTAGGCCTCGGCCTTGCCGATGCCGGGCAGGCGCCGCAGCATCGGCAGGATGGCGCCGGCGGCGAAGTCACCCAGCGCGGTCTCGTCGAGGCGGTTGCCGTCGCTGACCAGCGACACGTAGAGGAAAGGGCTGCTGCTGGCCTGGTCCACGTAGACGCCGCCGCGGCGCACCGTCTCGGGCAGCAGCGGCTCGGCCTGGGCCACGCGGTTGCGCACATTGACCTGGGCCAGTTGCGGATCGGTGCCCTGGCGGAAGGCCAGCGTCACGGTGGCGGCGCCGGGTTCGCTGCTGGAGTCCAGGTGCAGCAGCCCCGGGATGCCGTGCATCTGCTGTTCGAGGATGGCCGTGACGCGATCTTCCACCGTGCGCGCGGAGGCGCCGGGATAGTCGGCGTAGATGATCACGGTGGGCGGCGCCACCGCCGGATACTGGGCGATGGGGATGCGGGTCAGGGCCAGCAGGCCGGCGACCACGGTCAGGATGGCCAGCACCCAGGCGAAGGCGGGGCGGCGAAGGAAGAATTGCGCCATGAGCGACGATGGAACAACGATCAGAAGACGACAACGTGACAACGGGACCGACGCAGGACCGACAAGGGACGGCCGGTGTCGGCGCCCGTCGGCGGCGAGCGGCGGCCGGCCGCGTCACCGCGCAGGTGTGCGGCAGGCCAGGAACGGAGCGGCAGGAGGGGGGCGGCTGGCTGTCGGGTCCGCCGACCCTAGGTAGGCGGAGAGGGGGCGAAGCCGCGCAGCAGCGCGTCCAGCAAGACGTGCTGCCGGTGCGCCAGCGGTTGCCAGTGTTCGCGCGGCAGGTGCTCGAAGGTGATCTCCAGCGCCGCCAGCCCGTGCGCCGCTGTCCACAGCGCATCGGCCACGTCTTCGGGCAGGTGGTGGGTGGCGATGCCGCCGGCGGCCTGCAGGTCCTGCACGCAGGCTTCCAGCACGGCGCCGACCGGGTCCTGCGGGAAACGCTGGCGCCAGCGCTGGTCGATGGCCCGCTCGGCCTCGGCCGGCAAGCCCATCATCAGCATCAGGTGGTAGCCATGGCGGTTGGCCATGGCCCAGTCCAGGTAGGCCTGGAACACCGCCGGCAGCGTGCGGCCCGGCTGGCAGCCCTCGCGCGCGGTGGCCAGGGCCTGCGCCAGGCGTACCCAGTCCTGCGCGCACAGCTCGAACAGCAGCGCGGACTTGTCCTCGAAGTGGCGATAGATGGCGGCGGCGCTATAGCCGCAGCGCTCGCCCACGCGGCGCAGCGTGACGCCTGCGTAGCCGGCCTCGGCGAAGAGGGCGCGGGCGGCGTCGAAGAAGGCCTGCCGCACCGCCTCGCGGCGCGCGGCGGCACCCGGCGAGCGGGCGGGCGACGGGCCGGAATGTGCTGAGGACGGCTGGGGCAGGGCGGACATGTGGTGCATTATAAACACCACTGATTTCGTGAACAATGTTCACAAAGTTGCGTTTACGACACACACGCCCGGATGTTTCTGAGATCTGGATCGGCGATTGCCTGAGGGAGACCGGTCAGAGCTGCTTGGCGGCGAAGGTGTCGCAACGGCGCATATCGCCCGTGGTCAGGCCCTGGCGCAACCAGCGCACGCGCTGCTCGCTGGTGCCGTGGGTGAACGCCTCCGGCACCACATAGCCCTGCGCCTGCTTCTGCAGCCGGTCGTCGCCGATGGCGGCGGCGGCACGCAGGCCGTCCTCGAAATCGCCGGGTTCGATCAGCTTCTGGTTGATCTTCTGCGCATTCGCCGCCCACACCCCGGCCAGGCAGTCGGCCTGCAACTCCATGCGCACGGACAGCTGGTTGGCCTGCGCCTCGCCCATGCGCCGGCGCGCGGCGTCGACCTTGTCCGACACGCCCAGCAGGTTCTGCACATGGTGCCCGACCTCGTGCGCGATCACATAGGCCTGGGCGAAGTCGCCGCTGGCGCCGAAGCGCTGGCGCAGTTCGTTGTAGAACGACAGGTCGATATAGACCTTGCGGTCGCCCGGACAGTAGAACGGCCCCATCGCCGACTGGCCGGTGCCGCAGGCGGTGGGCGTGACGTTGGAGAACAGTACCAGGGTGGGCGGCTCGTAGCGGCGGCCGAGGTCGGTCTCGAACACGCGTTCCCAGGTGCGCTCGGTACTGCCCAGCACCTTGCGCGTGAATACCGTGAGCGGGTCGTTGGCAGGTGCGTGCGCAGGCGCCTGCTGATGCGGTACGTTCCCGGAACCTTGCATCACCTGCGCGCCCTGCATGATCAGGCGCGGGTCGATGCCGAAGAAATACGACGCCGCCAGCGCGACGATGATGGTGCCGATGCCGATGGTGCCCGGTCCGCCGAACCCGCCGCCACCTCCGCGGCGATCTTCCACGTTCTGGCTTTCGGCCTCGTCGTCAAGACGCATGATGACTCCGTGATGCTGATGGGGAACGCGGCGGCTCTGCGGCCGCCGCGTGCCGATCAGTATAGCAACGGCATGGCACGTCCCGATTTGAAAAAAGTGTGACCGGCAGTATCCGGCCGCCATGCGGCAAGGCCGGAAAAAAAGCGCCGGCCGGGCCTGGCGCGGCCGTCTCCGCGCCAGGCCCGGTCGGCGCACGGGGTCAAAGCGTAGCGAGGTCCTCGCGGTGCGCGCCGCTCGTCTCGGCGGCGTCGCCGTCCGCCACGCCTGCCGCCGGCTGGCCGGGAATCTCGGCCACGCGCAGCAGGTTGGTGGTGCCGCCCTGGCCGAAAGGCGTGCCGGCGGCGATGGTGATCTGGTCGCCGGCGCAGGCGAAGTCCTCCGCCACCGCGGCGCGGATGGCCGCATCCACCATCTCGTCGACGCTCTGCACGTCGGGGCTGACCGTGGAGTGCACGCCCCAGGCCAGCGCCAGGCGCCGCGCGATCTCCCGGTGCGGCGTGATGCTCAGGATGGGCGCGCACGGCCGTTCGCGCGCGGCACGCAGCGCGGTGGCGCCGGACGAGGTGTAGGTCACCGTGGCGGCCGCGCCGATGATGTGCGACACCTCGCGCAGCGCCGCGCAGATGGCGTCCTGGCGCGTGGCCAGCGGTGCCTCGTGCTGCGCATCGAGCAGCTTGCGATAGAGCGGATCGCGTTCCACTTCGCCGATGATGCGGTCCATCATCGCCACCGCCGGCACCGGGTGGCGGCCATTGGCCGACTCGGCCGACAGCATCACGGCGTCGGCGCCGTCATAGATGGCGCTGGCCACGTCCGAGGCCTCGGCGCGCGTGGGCACCGGCGACTCGATCATCGACTCCAGCATCTGCGTGGCGATCACGATGGGTTTGCCATGCTGCCGGCACAAGCGCAGGATGCGCTTCTGCACGCCCGGCACGCGCTCGGGCGGCAGTTCCACGCCGAGGTCGCCGCGCGCCACCATGATGGCGTCGGACACGCGCACGATCTCCTCGAGCTGCTGCAGCGCGGCCGGCTTCTCGATCTTGGCCAGCACGCCGGCGCGCGTGCCCACCAGCTCACGCGCCTCGACGATGTCGGCCGGACGCTGCACGAAGGACAGCGCGATCCAGTCGACCCCCAGCGACAGGGCGAACTCCAGGTCCTTGCGGTCCTTGGCCGTGAGGGCGGGGATGGGGATCACCGCATCGGGCACGTTGACGCCCTTGCGGTCCGACAGGGTGCCGCTGTTGACCACCCGCGTGGCGAGGCTGCCGGGCGCGACCGACTCGATGCGCAACTGCACCTTGCCATCGTCGATCAGCAGCGCCTGGCCCGGGTTGGCCGTGCGGAACAGTTCCGGATGCGGCAGGTGCACGCGCGCGGCATCGCCTGGGGTGGGATCGCTGTCGAGCACGAAGGCATCGCCCGCCTGCAAGGCGACCTTGCCCGCGGCGAAGGTGCCGATGCGCAGCTTCGGCCCCTGCAGGTCGGCCAGCACCGCGATGGGCCGGCCGCGCTCGCGCTCTACCGCGCGCACCGCGTCGTAGCGGCGCCGGTGATCCTCGTGGCTGCCGTGGCTGAAGTTGAGCCGGAACACATCGGCGCCGGCATCGAACAACTGCCGGATCACCGCGATCTCCGTGCTGGCCGGACCGAGGGTGGCCACGATCTTGGCTTTGCGCTGGCGTCTCATCTTGCTGTCTCCTCCCATCCCCGGAGCGCCCGCGCGCCCCGTCTCGAACAAATCGATCAATGCGAACCATCAGCGCCCGGCGCGCGGCCGGGCCCCCTGGCCCTCGTGTGCTGCGGACCTACTGCGGACCTACTGCGCATCTTCTGCGCATCTTCTGCGGAGCGCGGCGCACCAGCGCCGGCGGCCAGGCGCTCAGACGATCAGGATCGCGCGGAAGTCGTTGACGTTGGTGCGCGTCGGACCGGTCACGATCAGGTCGCCGAGCGCGGCGAAGAAGCCGTAGCCGTCGTTGTCGGCCAGGCGCGCCCGCGCCGACTGCCCGAGCGCTGCCGCGCGCGCCAGCGTGTCCGGGCCCAGCAGCGCGCCGGCGTTGTCCTCCGAGCCGTCGATGCCGTCGGTGTCGCAGGCGATGGCATGCACGCCGGGCAAGCCGTCGAGCGCCACCGCGAGCGCCAGCAGGAACTCGGCGTTGCGTCCGCCGCGCCCGTTGCCGCGCACCGTGACCGTGGTCTCGCCGCCGGACAGCAGCACGCAGGGCTTGTCGAACGGCTGGCCGCGCTGCGCGATCTGGCGTGCGAGACCGGCATGCACCAGCGCCACGTCACGCGCTTCGCCTTCGATGCAGTCCGACAGGATGTGGGCCGCCAGGCCCAGTTCGCGCGCGCGCGCCGCGGCCGCTTCCAGCGCCTGCTGCGCGCTGGCCAGCGTGTCGCTGCGGTGGCCCTCGAAACGCGCATCGCCGGGCTTGGGCGTCTCGCCCGCGCCGCTCTCCAGGTGGGCGCGCACCGCTGCCGGCACCTCGATCCCGTACTTGGCGATCACCGCCAGCGCGTCGGCGCAGGTGGTCACGTCCGGCAGCGTGGGGCCGCTGGCGATCAGCGTGGGGTCGTCGCCCGGGATGTCGGAGATCAGCAGCGTGTGCACCCGCGCCGGCGCGCACTGCAGCGCCAGTCGTCCGCCCTTGAGCGCCGACAGGTGCTTGCGCACGCAGTTCATCTCGGCAATGCTGGCGCCGCTGCGCAGCAGCGCCTTGTTGACCGCCTGCTTGTCCGCCAGCGTCAGCCCGGGCGCGGGCGCGGCCAGCAGCGCGGAGCCGCCGCCGGAGATCAGGCACAGCACGAGGTCGTCGGCCGTCAGTTCCTGCACCAGTTCCACCATGCGCTGCGCGGCGCGCTGGCCGGCGGCATCCGGCACCGGGTGGGCGGCTTCCACCACCTCGATGCGGCGGCACGGCGCGCCGTGCCCGTAGCGCGTGACCACCAGGCCGGAGAGCGGACCGGACCAGTGCGCCTCGACGGCCTGCGCCATCGCGGCGGCCGCCTTGCCGGCACCGATCACCACCGTGCGCCCCTTGGGCGGGGCCGGCAGGTGCTGCGGCAGGCAGTGGCCGGCGCTGACGGCTGCCACCGCCGTGTCGAACAGATCGCGCAGCAGCGCGCGCGGATCGGAGAGGCCGGGGGCGCGCTGGGGCGCCAGCAGCGCGGCCTGTGAAGCGGGAACGAACATGACGGAATCCCTGAGCGGTGATGCGGCCGCGCCGGCGCCTCGGCCCGAGGCGCCGGCATGGCCGGCCTGACGGAGAGGCCTTGCCGGGCGGCTTGACCTGGAGGCCTTACTTGGCGGCCTTGGCGATCTCGTGGTTCGACATCAGCTCGATGGCGCGGCACAGTGCCGAGTGATCGAGCTTGCCGAAGCCGTTGGCCGCGCAGGCGTTGAACAGTTCCTGCGCGGTCGCCGTATTGGGCAGCGACACGCCCAGCGCCTTGGCGCCCTGCAGCGCCAGGTTCAGGTCCTTCTGGTGCAGCTCGATGCGGAAGCCCGGATCGAAGGTGCGCTTGACCATGCGCTCGCCATGCACCTCCAGGATGCGCGACGAGGCGAAGCCACCCATCAGCGCGGCACGCACCCGGGCCGGATCGGCGCCGGCCTTGGAAGCGAACAGCAGCGCCTCCGACACGGCCTGGATGTTCAGCGCCACGATGATCTGGTTGGCCACCTTGGTGGTCTGGCCGTCGCCGTTGCCGCCCACCAGCGTGATGTTCTTGCCCATCAGCTCGAACAGCGGCTTGACCTCGTCGAAGGCCTCGGCCGGGCCGCCCACCATGATGGTCAGCGAAGCCGCCTTGGCCCCCACCTCGCCGCCCGACACCGGCGCGTCCAGGTAGGCCGCGCCCAGCTTGTTGACGCGCGCGGCGAAGTCCTTGGTGGCGATCGGCGAGATCGAGCTCATGTCGACCACGATCTTGCCGTGCGCAGCCTCCTTGCCGGCCGCCTTCAGCGCCGCGCCCACGCCCTTCTCGGCGAACAGCACGGCTTCCACGTGCGGCGTGTCCGGCACCATGATGATGATGATGTCGGCACGCTTGGCCACCTCCTCGGCGCTGGTGCAGACCGTCACGCCGGCATCGACCAGGGCCTGCGGCGCCGGGTTCACGTCATGCACGAACAGCGTATGGCCGGCCGCGCGCAGATGGCCCGCCATGGGCGCGCCCATGATGCCCAGACCGATGAAGCCGACGTTGCGTTGGTTTGCCATGGGAAGTCTCCTAAGGAACGATGAATGAAATCGAAATTCAGTTGAAAGCAAAAAACGTTGCGCCAATCCGGCGCGCCAAGCACGACGTCCTGGCTCCCTCTCCCCTCATGGAGAAAGAAGAGGGGAGCAAACCGCCAGCCTTGTCCAAGGCTCACGCTTCAAGCCGCACGGCCATCGGCGGAAACTCACAGCACCCCATGCTCCCCACGCCAGCCCAGCCCAGCCTCGGTCGTGGTCTTCGGCTTGTACTCGCAGCCCACCCAGCCGGTGTAGCCGATGGCGTCCAGCCACTGGAACAGGAAGCGGTAGTTCAGCTCGCCGGTGCCGGGTTCGTTGCGGCCCGGGTTGTCGGCGAGCTGCACGTGCTTGATCTTCGGCAGGTGGGTCTTCAGCGTGGCGGCGATCTCGCCCTCCATGCGCTGCATGTGGTAGATGTCGTACTGCACGTAGAGGTTGGGCGCGGCCACCTGCTCGATCAGCTCCAGCGCCTGCTGCGTGCGCGAGAGGAAGAAGCCGGGGATGTCGAAGGTATTGATCGGCTCCACCAGCAGGTCGATCTGCTCCGCGGCGAGCGCGCTGGCGGCGAAGCGCAGGTTCTCCACCAGCGTTTCCTGCGCCTGTTCGCGCTTGACGTTCTGCGGCTGGATGCCGACCAGGCAATTGAGCTGGCGCACGCCGAGCACCTTGGCGTACTTGATCGCTTCGCCCACGCCGTCCTGGAACTCGCCGACGCGGTCGGGGTGGCAGGCGATGCCGCGCTCGCCGGCTTCCCACTTGCCCGCGGGCAGGTTGTGCAGCACCAGGTCGAGCTGGAAGCGGTTGAGCCGGTCCGCGATCTGGTCGGCGTGGAAGGCATAGGGAAAGAGGAACTCGACGCCGCGGAAGCCGGCGCGCGCGGCGGCCTCGAAGCGGTCGAGGAAGCCGACCTCGTTGAACAGCATGGTCAGGTTGGCGGCAAGTTTCGTCATCGATATCTCCGGGTAAGTTCCGCCGGGTCGCTCCCGCCGTGGCGGGAGCGCCTGCGTGTTGTGGGCAGCGCCCGCGGGCAGGACCGCTCAGGCGGTCTCCGCCTCCTCGTTGAGGATGTCGTCGTCTTCGGCGCGGTCTTCGACCGGCTCGAACTCGTTGATGTTGTCGATCTCGGTGCCCATGGCGATGTTCGTCACGCGCTCCAGGATCACCTCCACCACCACCGGCACCGAGAACTCGGCCATCAGCTTGCGGGCCTGCGCGAAGGCGGGCTCGATGTCCTCGGGCTTGAACACGCGCAGCGCCTTGCAGCCCAGGCCCTCGACCACCTTGACGTGGTCCACGCCGTAGCCGTTCAGCTCCGGTGCGTTGATGTTGTCGAAGGCGAGCTGCACGCAGTAGTCCATGTCGAAGTTGCGCTGCGCCTGGCGGATCAGCCCGAGGTAGGAGTTGTTCACCACCACGTGGATGTAGGGCACGTTGAACTGCGCGGCCACGGCCAGTTCCTCGATCATGAACTGGAAGTCGTAGTCGCCCGAGATGGCCACCACGTCGGAGTCGGGCGAGGCCACCTTGACGCCGATCGCAGCCGGGATGGTCCAGCCCAGCGGGCCGGCCTGGCCGCAGTTGATCCAGTGGCGCGGCTGGTTGACCGAGAGGAACTGCGCCGCGGCGATCTGCGACAGGCCGATGGTCGACACGTAGCGCACGTCGCGCGGGAAGTAGCGGTTCATCTCGCGGTACACGCGCTGCGGCTTGATCGGCACGTTGTCGAAGTCGCTCTTGCGATGCAGGGTGCGGCGGCGCTGCTGCACCTCGGCCACCCAGGCCTTGCGGCAGGCCAGGCGTCCCGCCATCTTCATCTCGCGCGCCACTTCGACGAACTGCGCGAGCGCGGCCTTGGCGTCGGAGACGATGCCCAGGTCCGGGCCGAACACGCGGCCGATCTGCGTGGGCTCGATGTCCACGTGCACGAACTTGCGGCCCTTGGTGTAGACGTCGACGCTGCCGGTGTGGCGATTGGCCCAGCGGTTGCCGATGCCCAGCACGAAGTCCGAGGCCAGCAGGTTGGCATTGCCGTAGCGGTGCGAGGTCTGCAGGCCGACCATGCCGGCCTGCAGCGGATGGTCGTCGGCCAGCACGCCCCAGCCCATCAGCGTGGGCACCACCGGCACGTTGACCAGCTCGGCGAACTCGACCAGCAGCTCGGCCGCGTCGGCATTGATCACGCCGCCGCCGCAGACGATCAGCGGCCGCGCCGAAGCGTTCAGCATGGCGATGGCCTTCTCGATCTGCGCGCGCGAGGCGGCCGGCTTGTAGGGCTCGAGCGGCTGGTAGGTATCGGGATCGAATTCGATCTCGGCCACCTGCACGTCGAAGGGCAGGTCGATCAGCACCGGGCCCGGACGACCCGAGCGCATCAGGTGAAAGGCCTGCTGGAACACCTGGGGCACCAGCGCCGGCTCGCGCACCGTCACCGCCCACTTGGTCACCGGCTTGGCGATCGACTCGATGTCGACCGCCTGGAAGTCCTCCTTGTACAGGCGGGCGCGCGGTGCCTGGCCGGTCACGCACAGGATGGGAATGGAGTCGGCCCAGGCCGAGTACAGGCCGGTGATCATGTCGGTGCCGGCCGGGCCCGAGGTGCCGATGCACAGGCCGATATTGCCGGCCGCCGCGCGGGTGTAGCCCTCGGCCATGTGCGAGGCACCTTCCACGTGGCGGGCCAGCACGTGGCTGATGCTGCCGGCCTTGCGCATGGCCGAGTAGAACGGGTTGATGGCGGCGCCGGGCACGCCGAACGCGGTCGTGATGCCCTCTTTTTCCAGCACGGCGATGGCCGCGTCGACTGCTCTCATCTTCGGCATGCTTGTCTCCAAAGGTCCAGGTTGGCGGATTTCGTTTCGGGACCATGCTATTCCCGCAGGTCCGTTGCGATAAAGGGAGGCAAGGTCTATTGATTCGATACCTGAGATAAGCAATCGGACGAGAAATCGGGATGCTGCGCTGCAGCGCACGAGGCTGCCAGGGGCGATTTACGGCCTTTTTGTTCCGGCGCGGTCATGCGCGCAGGCAGCAATGGAAGTCCGCCGGCCGACCGTCCCGAGGATGCGATGGCGCTGAACGCCAGGCTGACGTCGACGCTGGAACTGCTCGAAGCGCCGCGGCGACTGGCCTGCGTGCTGGAGGGAGGAAGGGAGGAAGGGAGGAAGGGAGGAAGGGACGGAAATGCGGGCGAAGGTCGAAGCGACCGCACGGGGATAGGCAATCGCAAAGGCAGTGCACCGAAGCCGCTCGAACGGACCAACCGGATGCGCCCGCGCTGATCGACAGAACCAACGGGTGTGCCGCATCTCCCGCAAGCGGGAGAGCGGAGCGATCCGGCGCAGCGCGCGCGCTTAACGCAAGAACGTCTGCGCCAGCCGCACCCAGCACGCCGCGCCCAGCGGCAGCACCTGGTCGTTGAAGTCGTAGCCCGGGTTATGCACCATGCAGCCGCCGAACTCGCCTTCGCCATTGCCGAGGATCAGGTAGCAGCCCGGCACCTCGTTCAGCATCCAGGCGAAATCCTCGCTGCCGTTCAGGCCCTTGGGCGCCTGCGTGACCACCTTGTCCGCGCCGACCAGTTCGGCGCAGACCTGCTGCGCCAGTTGCGTCTCGGCCTCGGCGTTGACCATCGGCGGCGTCAGCTGGCGGTAATCGATGATGGCTTCCACGCCATGTGCCTGCGCGGTCAGCGCGACGATTTCGCGGATGCGCTGCTCGACCATTGCGCGCGTCTCGGGGCGCGCCGCGCGCACGTTCAGGCCGAGCGTGACCGACTCGGGGATGACGTTGTGGGTGGCGCCACCGCGGATGAAGCCGACCGACAGCACCGCGGTGTCGTCCGGCGCCACGTTGCGCGCCACCACGGTCTGCAGCGCGGTGACGACCGCCGCGGCGGCCGCGATGGGGTCGCGCGCGCGGTGCGGCATGGCGCCGTGGCCGCCCACGCCCTTGAGGATCACGTCCGCCACGTCGGACGAGAGGCTGACCGGGCCCGGCAGCACGCGGAAGGTGCCGGCCGGCACGCCGGGCATATTGTGCAGCGCGAACACCGCGTCGCAGGGAAAGCGCTCGAACAGGCCGTCCTCGATCATCGCGCGCGCGCCGCACAAATTCTCTTCGTCGGGCTGGAAGATCAGGTTCAGCGTGCCGTTGAAATCGCGGCGGTCGGCCAGCGCCTTGGCCGCGGCGAGCAGGATGGCGGTGTGGCCGTCATGGCCGCAGGCGTGCATCTTGCCGGGCGCCTTGCTCGCATAGGGCAGGCCGGTGGCTTCGACGATGGGCAGCGCGTCCATGTCGGCGCGGATGCCGAGCCGGCGCTTGCCGTCGCCGAGCTTGAGCTGGCCGACCACGCCGCTCTTGCCGATGCCGGTGTGGACCTCGTAGCCCCAGCTCTCCAGCAGCGTGGCCACCAGCCGGCTGGTGGCGCCGACCTCGAAGCCGAGTTCCGGCTGGGCATGGATCTGGCGGCGGATGCCGATGAAGGTGTCGGCATCGATCTGGATATCGGGCAGCAGGTGCGGCAGCAACTGGAACGGGGTCAGGGTCGGTTCGCGTGTCATGGCTTGTCCTTGGCCGGCGTCGGCAGGTGGAGCGGGCCGCGCGGCGGGACGCGCGGGCCCGGCAGGGGCAAAAGAGCGATCGCTTGTTCAGTCGCTCCGTCGTTCAATCGGTGCGGCGCTCGCGGATGCTGAGGATGGCCAGCAGCGTGATGAGGCCGCAGGCCATCATGTAGAAGGCGGGCGCGAGCGGGTTGTGGGTGCGGGCCAGCAGCCACGTCACGACGAACTGGCAGGAGCCGCCGAACACCGTCACGCCGATGGCGTAGATCACCGACAGGCCGCTGGCGCGCACCTTGGCCGGCAGCGCTTCCATCAGCACCAGCAGCATCGGCGTGGCGCCGATGTAGAGGCTGGCGGCAAGCATGGCCGACAGGCCCAGCGCCAGCGGCACGCTGGGGTAGCGCGTCATCAGCCAGAACGACGGGTAGAGCGCCACCAGCGTGAACAGCATGGCGCAGACCACCAGCGGCTTGCGGCGCGGCAGGCGGTCGGCGAGCCAGCCCGACAGCAGCGAGGCGGCCAGGCAGACGACGCCGGTGACGCAGCCTGCCAGCAGCGACAGCGAGGCCGGCAGGTGCAGCTCGCGGATCATGTAGGTGGGCATGAAGTAGACCACCAGGTAGGTGCCGACGGTGCCGCCGATGATGGTCAGGATCCCCTTGACCACCAGGCCGCCATGCTCGCGGAACAGCGTGCCGAGCGGGCTCGCGGCGCGCGCCTCGGGCACGTGCGTCTCGTCGAGGTGGCGGCGGATGTAGAGGCCCACCGGCGCGATCGCCAGGCCGAGGAAGAAGGGCAGGCGCCAGCCCCAGCTCTCGAGCGCGTCCGGCGGCAGTGCGCCGTACAGGATGGCCGCCGTCAGCGCGCCCAGCAGCGCGGCGATGCCCTGGCTGCCGAGCTGCCAGCTGATGCGGAAACCGCGGCCCTGCACGCCGCCGGCCTCCATCAGCATGGCGGTGGAGGCGCCGATCTCGCCGCCCAGCGAGAAGCCCTGCAGCAGGCGTCCGGCGACGATCATCAGCGGGCCGAACAGGCCGGCCGCGGCATAGGTCGGCGCCAGCGCCAGGCACAGCGTGCCGGCCACCATCAGGCCGATGGTGAGCGTCATGGCGGCCTTGCGCCCGTGGCGGTCGGCGTAGTTGCCGATCACGAAGCCGCCCAGCGGGCGCATCACGAAGCCGATGCCGAAGGTGGCCACGGCCAGCAGCAGGGAACCATAGGCGCTGTCGGAGGGGAAGAACAGCTTGCCGATCAGGATGGCGAAGAAGCTGTAGACGGTGAAGTCGTACATCTCGAGCGCGTTGCCGATCGAGCAGGCGGCGATCAGGCGGAACTGGCTCTGGCGCGGCGCGGCCGCGCCGGCGGCTGCATGGGGGACGGCGGTGCCGGCGGCGCCCAGGGTGGCGTCGTTCATGTCGGATCTCCAAATGGGGGCTGGAGTGGGAACTGGGTCCGTGCAGCAGGCGGCGGCCGGCTTTCGGGGGACACCGGAGCGGGTTCCGAGGAGAACGCCCAGCCGGCTCAGACAATCATCGGATAAAGCCGGCGGCCGTAAAAAATCATATATTTTCATCCTGATAACCAAATCGAATCGCCGTCATAACCAGCGTCTCGGGGCCATCGGGAAAAGTACCGAGCGGCACGGCGCGGGGCGGCGGCGCACCGTGCCGGTGCGTGCGGCAACGCACAACGGTGCCCAGGCAAAGGCAACGCAGCAACGAGGCAAGAAAGAGGGGGAGACGGTGAAACTGCATCAACTGCGCATCCTGCTGGCAGTCGCCCAGCATGGCAGCATCCACGAGGCCTCGCGCAGCCTCCACGTATCGCAGCCGGCACTGTCCAAGGCCATCGCGGAGCTGGAGCGGGAACTTGGCGTCACGCTGATGTCGCGCTCGGTGCGCGGCGTCAGCCTGACCGCCTACGGCCTGGCCCTGGTCAAGCGTGCCAGCGTGGTCGAGCAGGAGCTGCGCCACGCGCTGGAGGACATCGAGGCCATCCGCGGCCATGCCGAGGCCCGGCTCAATATCGGCTTCACCGCGGTGGCCTCGAGCGGGCCGTTGCCCGAGGCCATGGCGGCCTTCCGCCAGCGCTTCCCCAATGTCGACCTGTGTGCCTTCGAGCTGCGCCCCCAGCAGATCCTGGAGGGGCTGCGCGAGGGGCGGCTCGACCTGGGACTGATCTCCACCAACAGCGGCCCGGGCACCGGTGCCTTCCAGTGGGAGCCGCTGTTCGCCGTCGGCATGTCGCTGGCAGTGCGCCCGGGCCATCCGCTGCGGCGCGCCAGCCGGCTGCGCCCGCTGCTCGATGCCGACTGGCTCACGCTCGATCCGCTCGACGATCCGGGCAGTCCGCTGCCCAGCCTGCTGCGCCTGCACCGGCTGGACATGCCGCGCCGCATCGTGCAGAGCGCATCCAACCTGTTGGGCCTGCAGCTCGCTGCGCGTACCGACCTGATCAGCATGTGGTCCGACTTCGTCTTCCATGGCACCGGCGGGCCGCTGCGCCTGGTGCAGGAGTCGCTGCTGCAGCTGCCGATACGCGACGAACTGCCCGATTTCCGCGTCTTCCTGGTCTACCGCTCGGCCGACCTGATGACGCAGGCCTGCGCCGAATTCAGCAAGGAAGTGCGGCACCGCGCACGGCTGATGGTGCCGCCGCGGCGCGGCGCGCGCGCCGGGGCCTGATCCCGGGCATCGGCCCGTGCGCATGCCGCGGCGGCGCCGATGACGCACAATGGCGGCCAGGAGACTTGCTGAACATGGACAAACTCAAACAGATCGAGGCCTTCATCGCCGTGGTGGAGCACGGCAGCATGGCGGCGGCGGCGCTCACGCAGGACGTCACGCCGGTGATGATCGGACGCCGCATCAACGCGCTGGAAGCACGCATCGGCGTCAAGCTGCTGCACCGCTCCACGCGCCGCATCGTGGTGACGGAGCAGGGCGCCGTCTTCATGGAGCAGTGCAAGAAGGCGCTGGCCGACCTCGACCGCGCCGAGATGCTGATTGCCGAGGGCAAGCACAAGGCCACCGGCCACCTGATCGTGTCGGCGCCGGCCGCCTTCGGCCGCAAGCACGTGGCGCCGCACGCGCCCGCCTTCCTCGCCGCCAATCCCGAGGTGCAGCTCTCGTTCAACCTGACCGACCGCGTGGTCGACCTGGTACGCGAGGGCTATGACGTCGGCATCCGCATCGGCGGTGCCATCGACCCGAACTTCGTCGCCATCAAGCTGGCCAGCAACAAGCGCGTGGTGTGCGGCACTCCCGCCTACTTCGCCCGCCACGGCGTGCCGCTGACGCTGGACGACCTGGCCCAGCACAACTGCCTGGCCTTCAACCTGCAGGGCGGACAGCAGCGCGGCTGGTATTTCCGCCACAACGGCAAGACGGTGACGGTGCGCGTCAACGGCAATCTCGACTGCAACGACGGCGAGCTGCTGCACCGCTGGACCGGCGAGGGCCTCGGACTGGGCTGGCGCTCGACCTGGGAGATCCTGCCGCAGCTGGAAAGCGGCGAGCTGATCACCGTGCTCGACGAGTACGCGCTGCCCGACTACGACATCCTCGCGGTATACCCGCAGCAGCGTCCGGTGCCGGCCAAGATCCGCTTCTTCATCGAGCACCTGAAGGCGCAGTTCGCGCAGCCGGGCTACTGGACCGGCCGCAAGGAAGGCTGACCATGCCGGCGGCGGCATCGTTCCCCTGGAGCGCCTGGGCGGCCGACGCGGTGCTGCTGCTGCACTTCGCCTTCATCGCCTTCGTCGTGGCCGGCGCGCTGCTGCTGCCGCGCTGGCCGCGCCTGGCCTGGCTGCACCTGCCGGCGCTGGCCTGGGGGGTGCTGGTGGAGTGGAACGGCTGGATCTGCCCGCTGACGCCGCTGGAGAATGCGCTGCGCCACGCCGCCGGGCAGGCCGGCTACGCCGGCGGTTTCATCGCCCGCTACCTGCTGCCGTGGATCTACCCGGCCGGGCTGACGCCCGCCATCCAGTGGTGGCTGGGCGTGCTGGCGCTGGCGCTGAACCTGGCCTGGTACGGCCTGTGGTGGCGCCAGTGGCGGCGGCGCGCGCATGGCGCGCGGCCCGTGCGGCCCGTGCGGCCCGTGCGGCACTAGCCGGGCAAGCCCGCCCCCGTTCAGCCGGCCGCCGGCACGAAGCGCGGCGCGCGCTTCTCGACGTTGGCGAGCACCGCCTCGCGCTGGTTGGCGCCGCCGATCAAGGCTTCCTGCTCGACCGACTCGGCCTGCAGGATGGCGGCGGCGTCGCCGCCGGCGGCCACCTGCATCAGCCGCTTGGCCGCGCGGATGGCGTCGGGGCTCCTGCCGGCGATCTCGCGCGCGGCGGCCAGCGCGGCGGCGCGCGGGTCGTCGACCACACGCGTGGCCAGGCCCAGTTCACAGGCCTCGGTGCCGCTGACGATGCGCCCGGTGTAGATCAGCTCGCGCAGCAGGTCCTCGCGCACCAGGCCGCGCGTCAGCAACATGCCGGCCATGTCGGGCACCAGGCCCCACTTGATCTCCATCACCGACAGCCGCGCATCGGCGGTGACATAGCGCAGGTCGGCGCCGAGCGCGACCTGCAGCCCGCCGCCGAAGGCCACGCCGTGCACGGCCGCCAGCACCGGCACCGGCAGCTCGCGCCAGACCATGCAGGCATACTGCGGCGCGTTGCTGATGCCATGGGTGCGGGGCGCCAGGCGCCCCATGCTGCCGCCCTCGCCGGGCGCCTTGCCCGCCAGGCCGGACATGCTCTGCATGTCGAGCCCGGCGCAGAAGGCCTTGCCCTCGCCCGACAGCACCACCACGCGCAGGTCCGGCTCGCGCGCCAGGCGCTGGCCGGTCTCGACCAGCGCGGCGAACATGGCCGGGTCCAGCGCGTTCATCTTGTCGGGACGGTTCAAGCGCACTTCGGCCACGCCGTCCTCGATGGTCAGCGCGATGCGCTGGCTGCTGGCTTCACTCATCTATGGTTCCTTGCTCGCCTATCGTTTCTGAAGACGGGGATGCCGCCTCATGTCATCTCACGCCACCCGCGCGGTCGGCAGCACGTAGTCGCGGAACTGCTCGCGCAGCTTCAGCTTGAGCAGCTTGCCGGTGGCGGTATGCGGCAGGGCGTCGACGAAGGCCACGTCGTCCGGCACCCACCACTTGGCCACCCTGCCGGCGACGAATTCCAGCAGCTCGG
This sequence comes from Cupriavidus malaysiensis, assembly GCF_001854325.1. Lineage (NCBI taxonomy): Bacteria > Pseudomonadati > Pseudomonadota > Betaproteobacteria > Burkholderiales > Burkholderiaceae > Cupriavidus > Cupriavidus malaysiensis. Next base: position 64,545 of record NZ_CP017754.1, on the reverse strand, counting down.
CTGCACTCACCTGCTGGCCCGGTCGCTTGACCACCACCAGCAGCGGCCGCTCCTGCCACTTGGGATGGGTGACGCCGATCACCGCCGCTTCGGCCACCGCCGGGTGCCCCATGGCGGCGTTCTCCAGGTCGATCGACGAAATCCACTCGCCGCCCGACTTGATCACGTCCTTGGCACGGTCCACCAGCTGCAGGTAGCCGTCTGGGTCGATGTTGGCGACGTCGCCGGTGTCGAACCAGCCGTCCGCGTCGAGCGCATCCTGCCCGGCCTTGAAGTAGCCGGAGGCAATCCACGGCCCGCGCACCTTGAGGCGGCCGAAGGCCACGCCGTCATGCGGCAGCGCGCGGCCTTCGTCGTCCTCGATGCGCAGCTCCACGCCCCATACCGCGCGGCCCTGCTTGGTCTTGATCTTGAGCTGCTCGGCCGCCGGCAGGCTCTCCAGCCGCGGCAGCAGTGTATTGATGACGCCGATCGGGCTGGTCTCCGTCATGCCCCAGCCCTGCACCACGCGCGCGCCGAACTGCCGCTCGAAGCGCTCGACCATCGCCGCCGGCGCGGCCGAACCGCCCACGCCGGCGATCTTCAGGCCGAGCGCGCGCGGGTCGATGTCGGGATGGGCATCCAGGTACTGGAACAGCATCAGCCACACCGTGGGCACCGCGGTGGAGAAGGTCACGCGCTCGTCGCGCAGCAGCTTGTAGACGTTCTCGCCGTCGAGATGCTGTGCGGGCAGCACCATCTTGGCACCGGTCATCGCGCACGCGTAGGGCATGCCCCAGGCGTTGGCGTGGAACAGCGGCACCACCAGCAGCACGCTGCTGTCGGCCCCCACCGAGAAGGTATCGGCGGCACACGCCTTCAGGCTGTGCAGCACCGTGGAGCGGTGCGAATAGAGCACGCCCTTCGGATTGCCGGTGGTGCCCGAGGTGTAGCACAGCGAGGAGGCGGTGCGCTCGTCGAACTGCGGCCACTGGTAGTCCTCGCTGCTGGCGGCGAGCAGGTCCTCGTAGCACAGCAGGTTGGGCAGGTCGAGCGCGGGCATGTGGGCACGGTCGCACAGCGCGACGAAGTGCCGCACCGTGGTCAGCTTCGGCGCCAGCTTCGCCACCAGCTCGGCGAAGGTGGTGTCGAAGAACAGCACGCTGTCCTCGGCGTGGTTGACGATGTAGTCGATCTGCTCCGGGAACAGGCGCGGGTTGACCGTGTGCAGCACCGCGCCCGAGCCTGATACGCCGAAGTACAGCTCCAGGTGGCGGTGCGTGTTCCAGGCCAGCGTGCCGACGCGGTCGCCCTCGCGCACGCCGAGGCCGGCGAGCGCGTTGGCCACGCGCCGCGCGCGGCGTTCGACCTGTGCGTAGTTGGTGCGCACCGTGTCGCCCTCGACCGTGCGCGACACGATCTCCTGCTCCGGGTGGTAGGCGGCGGCGTACTCGATCAGCGAAGAAATCAACAGCGGGTGGTCTTGCATGAGGCCCAGCATGATGCGTGTCTCCTTATCGTGTCATGGCGCCGTGCCCCGGGGCGGCCGGCGCGGTGCGTGGCTCAGCGGCCCTGGATCAACGGCCCTTGAAAGCCGGCGGACGCTTCTCCAGGAAGGCCGCCACGCCCTCGCGGAAATCCTCGCTGCGGCTGGCGCGCGATTGCAGCGTGGCTTCCAGCTCGAGCTGGGCCGGCAGGTCGTTGTCCAGGCTTTCGTTGAGTGCCTGCTTGATCAGGCCGTAGGCGAAAGTGGGCGACTGGGCAAGCCTGCGCGCCAGCTTGCCGGCTTCCTCGTGCAGGGCGGCGTCCTCGTGCACCTGCCACACCAGGCCGATGCGGTGCGCCTCGTCGGCGCTGATCTTGTCGGCCAGGATGGCCAGGGCGCGCGCGCGCATCTCGCCGGCATAGCGCGGCAGGAAGTAGGTGCTGCCGGCATCCGGCACCAGGCCGATCTTGGAGAAGGCCTGCAGGAAGCTGGCGCCGCGCGCGGCCAGCACCACGTCGGCAGCCAGCGCCAGGCTCATGCCCGCGCCCGCGGCGACACCGTTGACGGCGCTCACCACCGGCTTGGCCATGCCGCGCAGCGCCAGGATGATCGGGTGGTAGCGCTCGCGCAGCAGCGTGCCCGAGTCGGCCAGCGCGCCGCCGCTGCCGGCGGCGCGGTCGGCGAGGTCGGCCCCGGCGCAGAAGCCGCGGCCGTTGCCGGTCAGCAGCACGGCACGCACTGCCTCATCGGCGGCGGCCTGCTCGACGGCCTCGCGCAGCGCGCGCATCAGGTCGGCGTTGAGGGCGTTGAGCACGTCGGGGCGGTTCAGCGTGATGGTGGCCACGCCGTCGGCGACGTGGTAGAGCACGGGGGAGGTCATGGGTCGGGGTCTCCTCTGGTAGCGGATGGTCTGTCGGATCGGTTCAGGCGCGCGGCGGCGGCTGGAGCGCGTCGGCGGAGGCGTCGCCCAGCTTGCTGCCGCCGTCGCAGTCGATGATGGTGCCGGTGATATAGCGGGAGTTGTCGCTGCACAGGAACAGCGCGGTGTCGGCGATATCGCTCTTGTCGCCGTAGTCGCGCAGCGCCAGGCGTGCCTTGTAGCGCTGTTCCATCTCGGCCGTGGGCGCCAGGCGGGCCATGCCCTCGGTGTCGGCGATCGGCCCGGGCGAGATGCCGTTGACGCGCACGCCGGCCGGGCCCCACTCCATCGCCAGGCACTTGACCATCATGTTGATGCCGGCCTTGGCCGCGCAGGCGTGGACCTGGAACATCATGGCGTTGTGTGCCTGGGGCGCGGTGATGGCGATCAGCGAGGCGCCCGGCTTGTTCAGGTGGGCGAAGCTGGCGCGGAACACATTGAAGGTGCCGATCAGGTCGATGTCGACCACGGTCTTGAAGCCGTTGGCCGACATGCCCAGTGCCGGCGCCAGGAAGTTGCCGGCGGCGCCGGAAACGACGATGTCGATCGCGCCCAGCTCGGCGCGGGTGCGCGCCAGCGCGGCCTCGACCGCATCGAAGTCGCGCACGTCGGCCGCCAGCCCCAGCGCGCTGCCGCCGGCCGCGCGGATGGTGCCGGCAGCCGCCTCGATGCGACCCGCGTCGCGGCTGATCAGCCCGACCCGGGCGCCCGCGCGCGCCAGCGCCTGAGCGATGCCGAGATTGATGCCGGACGAGCCGCCGGCGACGAACGCCGTCTTGCCGGCGAGCATCTGGTCCTTGAAAGCACTGGTCATACGATTCCCCTCCTCTGCCTGTCCTGGATGGATGGCATTGGACATGCAAACCGCGGGCGGCGATTCGTCGGATCCGACGAGGCAGGGGCAGGGGCAGGCGCAGGCGCGGCCGGGCGGCGCCGCGCGCGAGGAATCGGCATGCTTGTCTCCGTTTTTTCTGCTTGTCGTTGTCTTGTCGACGGCGCCGCGGGGGCGGGCCCGCCACATCGTAACCCGAAGCCCGGCTTCCATCATGGCTGCAGTGCACCATGCGCTGTTGCGGGCGGGGAAATGATCGGGCGCAAGCGGTGGGCGACCGGGCGCCAGCCAGGCTGGGGCGCGGGGCGGGAGGACAAAGGCCGCGCATGGCCGCAGAAAAGAAAAAGGCCCGCACCCATTGCGGTGTGCGGGCCGCCCCAGAGGGGCATGACTGCCATGAAGCGCGCCCCCGCAGCTACATGGCGATGCCATCATCGCCGATGGCGGCCGGGGCCGCCTTGACGCAGGTCAAGCGCTACGTATAACGGGGCGGCAGCGCCGGCCGGCGCTGCGCGCTCAGGCCAGCAGCGCGGCGACCAGGTCCTTGCCCTTGGCCGCCGGCAGCTCCTCGAAATGCAGCGCGCCTTCCACGTGGCCGAGGTGCTCGACCATCAGCGCCACGGCGCGCTCGGTATCGCCGGCGCGGGCGGCTTCGATGAACTCGCGGTGCTCTTCCGACGAGCAGGCGGCGTCGCGGCGCGACTGGTAGAGCATGGTGATGACCGCGCTGCGCGTCGACAGCTCGCGCAACATCTCGGTCAGCACGCCGTTGCCGACCACGTCGGCCAGCAGGATGTGGAAGTCACCCAGCAAGCGCGTGCGCAGCTGGGCATCGTTGCCCGCCAGCGCCTTCTTCTCGGCGGCGAGATGGCGGTCGATGCGCTTGTAGTCGGCGGCGCCCGCGCGCGCCACGAACTCGCGCGCCAGCGCCGCCTCCAGGATGCGGCGCACGGCGAAGACCTCGCGCGCCTCCTCGGCGCTCGGCTTGGCGACGAAGGCCCCCTTGTCCGGCACGATCTGGATCACCTTGTCCTTGGACAGCATCAGCAGCGCCGCGCGCACCTTGGTGCGGCTGACGCGGTAGACGCTGGCCAGGGCCTCCTCGCGCAGCTTGGTGCCGGGCGGCAGGCGGTGCGAGACGATCGCCGCGACGATGTCTTCGGCGATCGCTTCGGCGGTCATGTCGGGATCGATGTGCTCGGGCATGGCGATGCGCTGGCGCAGGGGCTGCGCGCGTTGGGGGAATGCCGAGATTCTAGCGCTAGCGCCCGCCCACGGTATCGGGCAGCGCCGGCGCGGGCCCGGCGGGCACCGGCGGCGACAGGCCTTCGTCGAGTTCGCCGGCGGGCACGCGGCCGTCGAGCACGGCATGGGCGCGCTCGCGGTCGATATCCTTCTCCCAGGCGGCCACCACCACGGTGGCCACGCAGTTGCCGACCAGGTTGCCGAGCGCGCGCGCGATGCCGATGAACCAGTCGACCGACAGCACCAGCACCAGTCCGATGGCGGGAATGGCGGGATGGGCCGACAGCGTGGCGGCGAGGATCACGATGGCCGAGCCGGGCACGCCGTGCGCGCCCTTGGAGGTGACCAGCGCCACGGCAAGGATGCCGAGCAGGTCGCCGAAGGCCAGCGGGGTGTTGGTGGCCTGCGCGATGAAGACCGCCGCCAGCGTCAGGTAAATCGAGAAGGCATCCAGGTTGAAGGAATAGCCGGTCGGTATCACCAGGCCCACCACCGACTTCTTGATGCCCATGAACTCCAGCTTCTTCATCACCTGCGGCAGCACGCTGTCGGAGGAGGCGGTGCCCAGCACCACCAGCAGCTCGGCGCGCAGGTAGCGGATCAGCTTGAGCACGGAGAAGCCGCACAGGCGCATCACGGTACCCAGCACCACCAGCACGAAGAGAGCCACCGCGCCATAGAACAGCATCACCAGGAAGCCAAGCTGCTTGAGCGAGCCGATGCCGTACTTGCCCACGGTGAAGGCCACCGCGCCGAGCACGCCGAGCGGCGCCAGCTTGATGATGAAGCCCATCATCTTGAACAGCGTGTGCGAGAAGGTGTCGATCAGCGCCACCAGCGGGCGGCCGCGCTCGCCCACCAGCGACAGCGCGCAGCCGAACAGCACCGAGACCAGCAGCACCTGCAGCACGTCACCGCTGGCGAAAGCGCCCATCACCGTGTTGGGAATCAGCTTGAGCAGGAAGTCGACCATGCCCGCGCTCTTGATCTTCTCGGCGTTCTCCACGTAGGCGGCCATGGCCGACGCATCGAGCGAGTGCGGGTTGACGTTCATGCCGGTGCCCGGCTCGAACAGGTAGGCCAGCGCCACGCCGAGCGCCAGCGCGATGGTGGTGACCACCTCGAAGTAGACCACGGCCTTGATGCCGACCCGGCCCACCTTCTTCAGCTCGCCGGCGCCGCAGATGCCGGCCACCACCACGCAGAACACGATGGGGCCGATCAGCATCTTGATCAGCTTGATGAAGGCGTCTCCGAGCGGCTTGAGCTTGGCGGCGAACTCGGGTGCGAGCAGGCCGAGCACGGCGCCGAGCGCCAGCGCGATCAGCACCTGGCCGAACAGGGAACGGGTGAAGCGGATGTGGAAAGGGACGCCCGGTCCTTTGCCGGGCAGGCCGGTACCAGGGCGCGAAAGGTTCGCGTGCTGCATGGTTGTCTCCATCCGGCCAGTCCACGGGGGCGGGTGCGCCACCTGGCTTGCCGTCTTTTCTGTCGGTGATGCCGGCCGTCGGGGCCGGTCGGGTGGCGCCGGGCCAGGCCCCGGTGCCGGAAGGCCCACCCCGCCGAGCGCCGCCCGGGTACGGGCGGAACCCGCGCAATACGCTCGCCGGACCGGATTGTCCGCGGCGGATTGTCGACGCGTGGAGGCCAATATAGTGCATATCATTTTTGTATGCAATTTTTGAATTCACTGTGCTACCATGGATCGCACAGAATAGAGAGCCAGGGCCCGCGCGCGACCGCCGCGGTGCCACCATCCGGCGCGCCGCGCGCGGTGCATTGCCGGGCGGCAAGGCCGGGCCCGGCACGGTGCTTGCGTCCGGCACGCCGTCGCTTTCACGCACTTCCAGCAGGAGACACGCATGGCAGCATCCCCTTCGCCGGCCGGCGAGACCGGCACGTGCATCATGGCCTGGGCCGACACCCTGGCCGCGCATACCGAGCAGCCCGGCATGCTCACCCGCACCTACCTGACCGAAGCCCACCACGGCGCCGCGGCCCAGCTCGCACGCTGGATGGAGGAAGCCGGCATGCAGGTGCGCCGCGATGCCGCGGGCAACGTGATCGGCCGCTACGAAGGACTGGAGCCCGGCGCCCCCGCGCTGCTGACCGGCTCGCACTTCGACACCGTGCGCGACGCCGGCCGCTATGACGGCAACCTCGGCGTGCTGCTGCCGATCGCCTGCGTGGGCGCCTGGCACCGCCAGGGCAAGCGCTTTCCCTTCGCTGTCGAAGTGGTCGGCTTCGCCGAGGAAGAGGGCGTGCGCTTCAAGGCCACGCTGCTGGGCAGCCGCGCCATCGCCGGCACCTTCGACAGCAAGGTGCTCGACAACCTGGACGACGAAGGCCGCAGCATGCGCGACGTGATGCGCGCCGCCGGCTTCGAGCCCGACCGGCTGCCGGCCGCCGCGCACCCGCGCGCCCAGGTGCTGGGCTTCATCGAGGTGCATATCGAACAGGGCCCGGTGCTGCTCAACGAAGGGCTGCCGCTGGGCGTGGTCACCGCCATCTCCGGCGCCAGCCGCTTCCTGGTGGACCTGGAAGGGCTGGCCGGCCACGCCGGCACGGTGCCGATGGACATGCGCCGCGACGCCGCCATGGCGGCCGCCGAGATCGGCCTCTACATCGAGCGCCGCTGCGGCGGCACGCCGGGCCTGGTCGGCACGGTCGGCCAGTTCAACGTGCCCAACGGCGCCACCAACGTGGTGCCGGGACGCGCCCAGTTCTCCATCGACATCCGCGCCGGCGACGATGCCGTGCGCCAGGCCGCCGTGGCCGATGTGCTGGCCGAGATCGAGCGCGTCTGCGCGCGGCGCCAGGTGCGCGCGCAGGTGCGCAAGACCCACGAGGCCGCCAGCGTGCCCTGCGCCCCGTGGCTGCAGCAGCAGTGGGCCGACGCCATCGCCCGCCAGGGCCTGCCGGTGCGCCACCTGCCGTCGGGTGCCGGCCACGATGCCATGGCCATCGCCGCCATCGCCGATGTCGCCATGCTGTTCGTGCGCTGCGGCAACGGCGGCATCAGCCACCATCCCACCGAGACCATGAGCGCCGACGATGCCGAACTGGCGGCCCGCGTCTTCTCGGACTTCGTCGAGCATTTCGCGCGGCCGCACTGAGCCGCACCAAACGCACCCGGCCGCCTTGCCGCGAAGTGTCCTACCATCCCCAGAACAGAACGAGCCAAATCATGACCGCCCGAGACAATATGAGTGCCAAAGACGCCACCCTGAGCCAGTTCATCGACCAGCACCGCCCGCAGCAGGAGGCCTTCCTGGCCGAACTGGTCAAGGTGCCCTCGGACAACCCGCCGGGCGACTGCGACGCCCACGGCAAGCGTGCCAAGGCACTGCTCGAAGGCCTGGGCTTCCGGGTCGAGGCGCACAAGGTGCCGGACGACAAGGTCAAGGCGGCCGGCATGATCAGCGCCACCAACCTGGTCGTGCGCAAGACCTTCGGCCAGGGCGGCCCCACCATCGCGATGAATGCCCACGGCGACGTGGTGCCGCCGGGCCTGGGCTGGACCAAGGACCCCTACGGCGGCGAGATCGCCGACAGCGAGCACGGCCCGGTGATGTACGGCCGTGGCGTGGCGGTGTCCAAGTCCGATTTCGCCACCTACACCTATGCGGTGCTGGCGCTGATGGAGGCCGAGAAACAGGGCGTCCCGCTCAACGGCACGGTCGAGCTGCAGTTCACCTATGACGAGGAGACCGGCGGCGACATCGGTCCCAAGTTCCTGCTCGACGAAGGCCTGACCAAGCCCGACTACGCCATCTCGGCCGGCTTTTCCTACGGCATCACCTCGGCCCACAACGGCTGCCTGCACGTCGAAGTGACGGTCAAGGGCAAGCAGGGCCACGCCGCCATGCCGCACACCGGCGTCGACGCCATCGAGGCCGCCACCCATATCCTGCAGGCCATCTACGGCCTGCGCGCCGAACTGGCCAAGCGCAAGTCCAAGGTGCCGGGCATCGACACCGCCACGCTCAACGTGGGCCTGATCAAGGGCGGCATCAACACCAACGTGGTGCCGGACCTGGTGACCTTCCGCATCGACCGCCGCATGATCCCCGAAGAGCTCGGCTTCGACGCGGAAGGCGAGATCCGCGCGGTGGTCGAGCAGGCCGCCAAGGACCGCCCGGGCATCGAGGTCAAGGTGGAGCGCATCATCCTGGCCGAACCGCTGTCCGAGCTGCCCGGCGTGGAAAAGCTGATCGGCGCGCTCAAGAGCCGCGCGGAAGCCGTGTTCGGCGTGGAGATCCCGGTGCAGGGCGTGCCGCTCTACACCGATGCCCGCCACTACACCGCACGCGGCATCCCCACCGTGCTGTACGGCGCCGGCCCGCGCACGCTGATGGAAGCGCGCGGCCACAACTCGGACGAGAACCTGCGCCTCAACGACCTGAACCGCGCCACCAAGGTGGTCGCGCTGGCGCTGTCGGACCTGCTGGGCTGAGCCCGCGGGGGCGCCGGCCCCCGCCTTGCCAAGGCCGCCGCAGCAGCGGCGGCCATCGAGACGCCCGCGCCAGCGGGCGTCCTGCTTTGCGCTGGCGATTCGTGCCGCAATACGCACGGCACTATCCTGACTATTCGTCGCATCGAATACACAAGGAAGCGACTACCCTTCAGCATCCATACCAAGAATGATCTGGGTGTGATTCCCGCCGCCATGGCCCGCATCGAACACCCCCGTGACTTGCCTAAAGTATCAGAGTACGAATATAGTATTCGTGCTCTGATACTATTCCGGTGCAACGCATTCCGGTGTGACTGCCGGATGCCCCTTCCCTTGCTCGCCAACAGGAGAACGTCCATGCCGCAACATTCTGTCCGCCTTGCCTACCAGGAGTTCGCCCAGGCCGCCCCCGCCGTCCATGCCGCACTCGCTGCCCTCGGCAAGGCGGTCGACGACTCCGGCCTGGACAAGGCCCTGACCGAGCTGGTCAAGCTGCGCGTGTCGCAGATCAACGGCTGCGCCTTCTGCCTGCAGTACCACCTCAATATCGTGCGCCAGCTCGGGCTGGACCTCGATCCGCGCAAGCTCGACCTGCTCGCCGCCTGGCGCGACGCCGGCCTCTACAGCGAACGCGAGCAGGCGGCGCTGGCCTGGGCCGAGGCACTCACGCGCGTGGCCGTGCACGAGGTGGACGACGCTGTCTACGCCCAGGCCAGCGCCGCCTTCGCGCCGGCCGAGCTCGCCCACCTGAGCGCGGCGGTGGCCAATATCAACGCCTGGAACCGCATCGCCGCGGGCTTCCGCTTCGCGCCGCCGCCGGCGGTGCGCGGGAGCGCCGCATGAACGCCGCCGCGCAACCGGTACGCGACCTGCCGGAAGCGGACGGGATCCGCTATGTCGACGACGAGGCCGGCGTGCGTGCCTGCTTCGCCCTGATGCAGCAACTGCGCCCGCACCTCGAATCGGCCGACGAGCTGGTGTCGCGCTGGCAGCGCCAGCGCGCGGCCGGCTACCGGCTGCTGGCCCTGTGGCAGGATGGCCGGCCGGTGGCGCTGGCGGGCTTCCGGCTGCAGGACAACCTGGTGCATGGGGTGCATTTCTATGTGGACGACCTGGTCACCGACGGGGCGCTGCGCAGCGGCGGGTACGGCGAGCGCATGATGGCCCGCCTCAAGCAGGAGGCCGCTGCGCTCGGCTGCGCCAAGCTCGTGCTGGATACGCCGCTCACCAATGTGCTGGGCCACCGCTTCTACTACCGCAACGGCCTGCTGGCCTCGGCGCTGCGCTTTTACACGGCGCTGGCATGAGCGCGCGGGCTGCTTCGCGGGAAGCGTCCCGCACCTTGCTGCACGTCGCGGCCAGCAGCCGCGGCGGAGCCTCGCACAGCCGCGCCGCCGGGCATCACGTGCTGGCGCGCCTGCAGCAGGCGCTGGGGCCGCTGCGCGTGCTCGACTGCGACCTCGGCGCCATGCCTCCACCGCATCCCGACGCGCGCATGGTCGAGGCCAGCCTGACGCCGGCGCAGGCGCGCAGCCCTGCGGCGGAGGCCGCGCTGGCCGCCTCCGAGCAATGGATCGGGCAGCTCGAAGCGGCCGACCTGGTGCTGTTGAGCACGCCTGTGCATAACTTCACGGTGCCGTCGGCGCTGAAGGCCTGGATCGACCACGTGGTGCGGCCTGGCCGCACCTTCCTCAGCACGCCGGCAGGCAAGGTCGGCCTGCTGGCCGACCGGCCGGTCCTGGTGGTGGCCGCCGCCGGCGGGGCCTTCGAGGCCGGGCCGGGAAGCCAGGTCGATTTCCTCTCGCCCTACCTGCGCGCCGTGTTCGGCTGCATGGGCTTGACGCAGGTGGAGGTGCTGCGGCTGGAGAACCTGCGGCGCGAGCCGGCCGCCATCGAGGCCGCCCGCGCCAGGCTCGACGACTGGAGCGCAGCAGTCGCCGCGCGGCTGGCGGCAGGTGCCGCCGGCCGGGATTGAGTCGGGGCCGCCTTCAGCCCGCGCCCGGCAAGCCGACGTTGCCGGCACCGAGCGGGCGCTGCATGAGCAGGGTGTCGATCCACTGCCCATGCTTGAAGCCCACGGCCTCCAGCCGGCCGATCACGCGGAAGCCCATCTTCTCGTGCAGCGCGATCGAGCCGGCGCCTTCGCCGCTGGCGGTACTGGCCACCACCGCCACCATCTGGCGCCAGGGGCCGCGCTCGCAGCGCACCAGCAGTTCCTGCAGCAGCGCCCGTCCGAGCCCCGCGCCGGCATGGCGGTGGTCGATGTAGATGGAGTCCTCGATGGTGAAGCGATAGCCGCTGCGTGTGCGATAGGCGGAAGCGTAGGCGTAGCCCAGCACCACGCCGTCGCGCTGCGCCACCAGGTAGGGCAGGCCCTGGCGGCCCACGTCGGCGAAACGGCGCTCCATCTCCGCCAGGGTCGGCACCTGTTCCTCGAAGGAGGCGCGCCCGAATTGCACGTGGTGGGCGTAGATGGCCAGGATGGCCGGGACATCGCCGGCTTCGGCGGTGCGGATGCTAGGAGCGGTGCTGGGCGCGGCGGAGGCCGGCGCGTGGACGGGCAGCGGGGCGTTCATGATCGGGTGGTGACGACGGCAGGATGGAGCCGGCGCGTGGCCGGCACGGCCCTGGCGCACCTGGCGGGCAGGAAGGCGGGGCCATGGTCCAACCTTAGCGCAGCGCCATGCTATAAGGGAAGCTTTGGCGGCTTATCCACTGCATTAGCAGAACTTTGGTATGCGTCCTCTGCTGCATCCCGATCACCTGCGCAGCTTCGCGCTGGTCTGCGAACTCGGCAGCTTTTCGGCCGCGGCCGACCGTCTCGGCCTGAGCCAGCCCGCGGTGAGCCAGCAAGTGCGCCAGCTCGAGCAGCGCTACGGCCTGCGGCTGCTGGAGCGGGTCGGCCGGCGCGCACGTCCCACCGCCGCGGGCGAAGAACTGCTGCGCCACGCACGGAGCGTGGCCGCGGCCCTGGCCGCCACCGAAGCCGGCATGGCCCGCCACGGCACCGAGGTGATCGGCCAGGTGCGGCTGGGGTCCGGCGCCACGGCCTGCATCTACCTACTGCCGGCAGTCCTGCGCGAACTGCGGCGGCGCCTGCCGGGACTGGAGATCGTGGTGCGCACCTGCCATGCGGCCGAGGCGGTGCGCGCGGTCGAGGACAACAGCCTGGACCTGGCCCTGGTCACGCTGCCGGCTTCCGGGCGCATGCTGGAAGTCATCCCGGTGGTCGACGATCCCTTTGTCGCGATCGGCCCGGCCGACGGCGAGCCGCTGCCGCCCGAGGTCTCGCCCGCCGACCTGGCCGGCCGCCCGCTGGTGCTGTTCTCGCCGAGCGGCAATACGCGCAGCCTGGTGGACGCCTGGCTGGCACGCGGTGGCGTGGCAGCCCATCCGGTCATGGAGCTGGACAGCGTGGAGGCGATCAAGGAGCTGGTGGGTGCCGGCCTGGGCTATTCGGTACTGCCCTCGATGGCGCTGCCGCCCGGCCGGCGCGGCGCGGCCATCGCCGTGCGCGGGCTGGCCCCCCCGCTGGGACGCACGCTGGCCGTGGTGCTGCGCCGTGACAAGCCGCTGCAGGCCGGGCTGCGCGCCACCGTGGAGGCACTGTCCGCACTGGCGCCGGCCTCCCGCCGCGATGCCTGAGCGCGGCCCCTGAGCTGCCGCCTGGAAGCGGCCGCCCCGAGGTGCACCACCCTGGTGCCCGGGACGCCGCTCTTGGTTATAGTGCCGGTATTCGCATCCGGAGAACCTGGCCATGATCACCATCTACCACAACCCGCGCTGCTCCAAGTCGCGTGAGACCCTAGCCCTGGTCGAGGCCGCGGCCACCCGCCTCGGCGAGCCGGTGGAAGTGGTCGAATACCTGAAGACCCCGCCCAGCCTGGCCACGCTCAAGCAACTCCACGCCATGCTGGGAGTGCCGGTCCGGCAGATGGTGCGCGACAACGAGGCCATCTACCAGGAACTCGACCTCGCCGATGCGGGGCTGACCGATGCCGAGGTGCTGGCCGCGGTCGCCGACCACCCGATCCTGTTGCAGCGCCCGCTGGTGGTACGCAAGGGCCGTGCCGCGATCGGCCGCCCGCCCGAGAACGTCGCGGCACTGCTGGACTGAACCCCGGCGGCGCACGCCATGCGCCGCCCCCTGCGGTCCACTTCCACTGCCCCTTCCACTGCCCCAGAAAGAGGCCGGCCCCCATTCTCATGGGGGCCGGCCCGGTCAGACAGACAGTCTGCTTCAGGCGGGTCGTCTAGCCGACACCCAGCCAGTGCATGGCCTCCTGACCGAAAGCGATGCCAGCGAACACGAACAGCAATACCAGCAGGGCGATGGTGGCGACATAGAGCGTGGCCTTGGCGGCTTCCGCATCGTCGTCCAGTGAGTGCATCAGGTGCGGCGCGGGGTGGCTCGGACGGCCCCGGTGCAGCCGTTCGGCAAGCTGCCGCCAGTGCAGATCGGGGTGGAAACGCATGATGGACACCTCCTCCGCCCGGGTCGCCCGCAGGCGTAGCCGCGGCACGCAACGGCCGGCAGTGGCACCCTGCCGCGCCCGGCCCGTCGCCTCTCCCTATCACTATAGGCGGCCATCCGCTCGCTCGCCCAGGGCGCACAAGGGCGGAGCGGGCGCTGGCCCACCCGGCGGCGGCTCACGCCGGGCCGCTATCGGCCGCCAGCGGAGTGGCACCGGCAGCGCCCGCGCCATCGGCCGCCGCGGCGGCCTGCCGTGTGCGCAGCGCGGCCAGCATATTGCAGAAGAGAGCGCCCTGTTCCAGCGCATCATCAAGCGCCACGTGGGTATGCGGCAACGGATCCTTCCACTCGGCGGGCAGGGCCGGCTTGACGGTACGGCGGTAGGGCAGCCCCGTCAGCGCGAAGCCGAGCGTCTTGATGTCGAGCGCGGCCCAGCCGAACGGCGAGCGGCCGGCGAAGCGCATCATGTACCAGAACATCCAGGTGAAGTCGAAGCCGGCCGGGAAGGCCACGAAGACCGGCTTGCCGGGCAGGCTCTCGACCCATTCGACGTAGCGCGGCAGTGCTTCCTCGGGCGCCTGCAGGTCGCGCCGGCAGGCCGCCCAGGCTTCCGGCTGCGTCTCCCACCAGCGCATCTGCACCGGATGGCCGCTGGCGCCCGGCAGCGTGTGCAGGTTGGCCGAGAAAGTCCCCACCACGGTCTTGTCGGCCAGCATGGCCGCCGAGGCGAAGGAGAGCATGGAGTGCGGCCCGGGGATCGGGCCGTCGGCCTCGATGTCGGTGCTGACGTAGATCTCGGGCCGCGTATCGGGAGCCTGGTGCTTGGCCATGGGGTATGCGCCTGGCCGCCGGGCTCAGGCGGCGTCGATCAGGTGGTCGGCGACGTAGGGGTTGTGCTTGCGCTCCTCGCCGAAGGTCGAGACCGGGCCGTGCCCGGGCACGAAGGTCACGTCGTCGCCCAGCGGCCACAGGCGCGTGCGGATCGCGCGGATCAGGTCGGCGTGGTTGCCGCGCGGGAAGTCGGTGCGGCCGATCGAGCCGGCGAACAGCACGTCACCGACGATCGCCAGCCGGTGCGGCCGCGAGAAGAACACCACGTGGCCCGGGGTATGTCCCGGGCAGTGATAGACCTCGAGCGTCTCATTGCCGAACTGGACCGTGTCGCCGTTCTCCAGCCAGCGCTCCGGCTCGAACACCTCGGCATGGCCGAAGCCGAAACGCCGCGTCTGCTCCGGCAATTGCTCGATCCAGAAACGCTCGTCGCGCTGCGGCCCCTCGATGGGAATCCCCAGTTCGCGCGACAGCGCGGCCGCGCCGGCGCAGTGGTCGACGTGGCCATGCGTCAGAAAGATCTTCTCGAGCGTCACACCCTGTTCCTTGACCGCGGCCAGGATGCGGTCGAGATCGCCGCCCGGGTCGCAGACCGCGGCACGGCCGCTGCTCTCGTCGATCAGCAGCGAGCAGTTTTGCTGGAAGGGCGTAACCGGGATCAGCAGGACTTTCATGGTGGACGTCTGGGGTGTCGGCGCCGCGCCGGACGCGCGGAAACTGTGGCCGCATTGTAGCCTCCGGCCCCGTTTCGCGCCGGATGCGGGCCGTCCGGGTGCCGTATGATGCATGTCAAGACAAAGGGGGATGATTCCCCGCAATCCCGCGCCAGCTGGTGGATTGCGCGGAATTGCCCTGGCGATCCGGACATTTCGTAACAAAATCGGTGCAGTAGCGGCATTCGCATGATGCTAGACTCCGCCCGATGCGCACGCTGCTCCGCTTCCCCTCCGACCTGCGACGCCTTGCCCGCTTCGGCGCGCACGGCGTCTGCGCGCTCGCGCTGAGCGCCTGCGCGCTGCCGCCTACCGCCGGCCCGGGCGATGCCGATTCGCCGCAGCCGCTGGCGGCGAAGCGCACGCCGGCTGCCAACCGTCCCGCGACGGCCAGGTCCGGCCTCTCCGCGCATGCCCAGGCCGGCGCCAGCGACGAGCGCGGCAGCGGCTGGAACCTGTTCTCCTGGGGCAACGACGACAGCGCTGCCAACGGCGGCAATGGCGGGGACGCCGGCCTCGGCCGCCAGGGCTCGCTCGACGGCCTGCGCGCGGACCTCGGCACTTTCGAGGAGCGCGGCTCTGCCTCCTGGTACGGGCGCGGCCTGCACGGCCGCCGCACCGCCACCGGCGAGCGTTTCGACATGCGCGCCATGACTGCCGCCCACCCCTCGCTACCGCTCGACAGCTGGGTGTTGGTGCGCAACCTGCGCAACGACAAGGTGGCCGTGCTGCGCATCAACGACCGCGGCCCCTATCATGGCAACCGCATCCTCGACGTCTCCTACGCGGCGGCCAAGCGCCTCGGCTTCGTCGACCACGGCGCCACCCAGGTGGAGATCCGCCGCCTGTCGCGCACCGAAGTGGCAGCGCTGGGCCCGCAGGCCGGCGTGGACAACAGCGTGGCGGACGAGGCCGGCGGCGATGCCGACGATGCCGATGCCGACACCACCACCAGGACCAAGCACTCGCGCGCCGCACGCAAGACCAGCAAGACGCGCAAGGCCGCGCCCAGGCACAAGGCCCGCTGAGCGCAGCAGGCGGGAGCTTGCCGGCCTGTGGATAACTTCCAGCGCTGCATCCCTTCCGGCCCCGGCCGGGCACATCCCCACGCCGTTGCCGTACGCGCGTGCGCCGCGACGCCGCCGGCACCGGTACGGCGGCCGCGCCCTATGTCACCCGCTATGCCGCGCCGTCATCGCCACGCCGCGCCAGCGCCAGCCGGTACAGCGCATCGGTCTGCGCACCGGTGATGGCGGCCGCCAGCTTGGCCGCGCGCTTGGCCGGCAGCTCGGCCAGCAGCAGATCGAGCACCCGCTGCGCCTGCGCATCCGGCGCGCCGTCCGCCGCCACCGCGGCCGCCCCTTCGACCACCAGCACGAACTCGCCCTTGGCGCGCGCCGCATCGGCCGCCAGCCAGCCCGGCGCCTCGGCCACGCTCAGCACCGGCGTTTCCTCGAACAGCTTGGTCAGCTCGCGCCCGATCAGCAGGCGGCGCGTGCCGGGCAGGCCCTCGGCCAGCGCCGCCAGCGTCTCGGCGATGCGGTGGGGCGCCTCGTAGAGGACCCAGGCATGGTCGAGCCCGGCCAGTCCGGCGATGGCCTCGGCCCGCGCGCGCGCCTTGGACGGCAGGAAGCCGACGAAGGTGAAGCGGCCCGCACCGGTATCCAGCAGGCCGCCGGCCACCGACAGCGCCGCCACCGCGGCGCTCGGGCCCGGCAGCGGCACCACGGCGTGGCCACCCGCGCGCGCCGCCTCGACCAGGCGCGCGCCGGGGTCGGAAATGCCCGGCGTGCCGGCATCGGACACGTAGGCGATGCGCTCGCCCGCCGCGAGCCGCGCGACGATGCGCCCGGCCGCCTCGCGCTCGTTGTGCTCGTGCACCGCCACCAGCGGGCGTTGCAGGCCCAGGCGGGCGAGCAGCTGCCCGGTGTTGCGGGTGTCTTCGCAGGCAATGGCATCGACCAGGCCCAGCACGTGCAGCGCCCGCAGCGACAGGTCCGCCACGTTGCCGATCGGCGTCGCCACCACGTACAGCGTGCCGGCAGGGTAGGACTGGCCGGCCGCCAGCGAGATCCAGTCACTCATCTTGGGAACTTCCTTTGCATCGCTCATCCAATACCATCGCAAGGACGCGCGGCGCCCAGGCCGAGGCCCGGGCGCTGGCGCACCTGCAGCGGCACGGTCTCGTGCTCGCCGCCCGCAATTATCGCTGCAATGGCGGCGAGATCGACTTGGTGATGCAGGAGGCGGATGGCGGGCTGGTATTCGTGGAGGTGCGCCAGCGCAGCAGCCGCGCCTTCGGCGGCGCGGCGGCCAGCGTGACGCCAGCCAAGCAGCGCCGCGTGCTGCTCGCCGCCAGCCATTTCCTGGCGGCATGGCCCGCCGTGCCGGGCTGCCGCTTCGACGTGGTGGCCATCGATGGCGCGAGGCTGGAGTGGCTGCAGGGTGCCTTCGGGCAGGAAGCCCTGGAGAGCGGCGACTGAGGCCGCCGGCGGCCGGCCGCTGCGTCATAATGCGCCTTGCCGCGGGCCACGCAGGTGGCCCCGGGTGGCGCAGGCAGCGCGGACCATAGGATAGGACAGCGCAGGACAGCACAGGACAGCAAGCAGAGCAGGCGAAGCAGGCCGGCCGGACCCCATGAGCATTGACAGCATTCACCAGCAGTTCCTGGACAGCGCGGAGACCAAGCGCCGCGCCGCGGCCGAGATGGCGCCGCACATCGAGGCCGCGATCGAGCGCGTGGTCGGCGCGCTGACCAGCGGCAACAAGATCCTCGCCTGCGGCAACGGCGGCTCGGCTGCCGACGCCCAGCATTTCGCCGCCGAGCTGGTCGGCCGCTTCGAGCGCGAACGGCCCGGCCTGGCCGCGCTGGCCCTGACCACCGACAGCTCCATCCTCACCGCGATCGGCAACGACTACGATTTCAGCGTGGTGTTCGCCAAGCAGGTCGAGGCGCTCGGCCAGCCGGGCGACATCCTGCTGGCGATCTCCACCTCCGGCAATTCGCTCAACGTGATCCGCGCCATCCAGGCTGCGCGCCAGCGCGACATGTCGGTGATCGCGCTGACCGGCAAGGGCGGAGGCGAGATCGCCGCATTGCTCGACGAATTCGACGTGCACCTGTGCGTGCCGAGCGAACGCACCGCGCGCATCCAGGAAGTGCACCTGCTCACCCTGCACTGCCTCTGCGAAGGCATCGACGAGGCCCTGCTCGGCGAAGGCTGAGCGTGCCGCACCCGCCCCCCGATCCGCATCACAGCCACAGCAAGGACCGCATGACGACGAACCCGCATCCCCAGCAAGACTCCCTGGCCAGCCGGCAGGCAGCGCGCCACGCCGTGCCCGCGGGCCTGCCGCGCCTGGCCCGCACCCTGGTCACCGTGGCGGCGCTCGCCGCGGCGGCCACCCAGCTGACCGGCTGCTTCCCCGTGCTGGCCGGCGCCATGGCCGGCGGCGTGCTGGTCGCCACCGACCGGCGGCCCACCGCCGTGCAGACCGTCGACCGCGGCCTGCAGATCGAGTCCGAAAGCACGATCAACTCGCGCTTCGGCGACCGCGCCCGCGTCAACGTGACGGTCTTCAACCGCAAGGTGCTGTTGACCGGCGAGGCCCAGAACAACGACGTCAAGCAGCAGGTCGACCAGTACGTGCGCAGCCTGCCCAATGCGCGCGAAGTGATCAACGAGATCGAGGTGGTCTCCTCCCCGTCCTTCATGACGCGCAGCGAGGACGCCTTCATCACCAGCAAGGTCAAGACCCAGCTGATGACCGCCGAGGGGGTGCCGTCCAACTCCATCAAGGTGGTGACGGAAAAGGGCGTGGTCTACCTGCTCGGCATCGTCACCAATGCCGAAGGCGACCGCGCCACCGACGTGGCGCGCAATGCGGGCGGTGTCAGCAAGGTGGTCAAGACCTTCGACTACATCAGCGAGGCCGAACGCGACCGACTCGACAAGGCCGCCAACGCGCAGAACCAGACGACGCCGGGCCAGCAGCCCGACGACGGCGTGCGCAACGGCCTCGACAACGCCCCCGCAGCGGGCGCCGCCCCGGCGGCAACGGGCTCGCCGGCCAGCGCCGCCCCCGGCGGCGCCGTGACGAGCCCCGTCACCAGCCCGGTCACCTCGCCGGTGCCGCTGCCGCCGGGCCGCAACCTGCCCTGACGTTTCCTGCCACCGCCGGCGCGCATGCCGGCGGCGGCACGGACACCCCGCCACGCACGCGGGGCGATGTGCCAGGATTGCCACGCCACGCGCGGCGGCACGCGCGACCGCATCACCCATCCGCCCCCGGAGCGACACCATGCGCAAGACCCACCTGCCGGCCGTGCCGGCGTTGCTGGCAGTGTGCGCGGCCAGCGCAGCGCTTGCCATGCCCGGCCGCGCGGCCGCCGATGACGACCGGCCGCTGCAGGCGCGCGCCTGGGCCGCGGCCTGCGCCAGTTGCCACGGCTTCGGCGGACAGCCGCCCGCGGGCAGCCCGATCCCGCCGCTGGCCGGGCGTCCGGCCGCGCGGATCGCGTCGCTGATGGCGGACTTCAAGGCGGGCCGGCGCGACGGCACCGTGATGCCGCAGATCGCCAAGGGCTACAGCGAAGCGCAGATCGCGGCCATCGCCGCCTGGTTCGCCGCGGCACGGCCGCAAGGAGACTGAGATGCGCAGACGCCGATTCCTTGCCGCCGCCGCGGCCCTCGCCGCCGGCATGCCGGCCGCGCGCGCACGATCGGCCGCGCACGCCAAGGTGGTGGTGGTGGGCGGCGGCTACGGCGGCGCCACCGCGGCGCGCTACCTGCGCGCCTGGAGCGGGGGTGCCATCGACGTGACCCTGGTCGAGCCCGACACCAGCTTCGTTTCCTGCCCGCTCTCCAACCTGGTGATCGGCGGGGCCCGCACCATGGCCGACATCACCGTGCCCTACGATGCGCTGGCCGCGCGCCACGGCGTGCGCCTGGCACGCGACCGCGCGGTGGCCATCGACGCGCAGCGGCGCCAGGTCCGCCTGGCCGGCGGCGCGCTGCTGCCCTATGACCGGCTGGTGCTGTCGCCCGGTGTCGACTTTCTCTCGGCCGAACTGCCCGGCCTGGCCGGCCCCGGCGGCGAGCACATCCTGCATGCCTGGAAGGCCGGACCGCAGACGGCGGCGCTGCGCGCGCAGCTCGAGGCCATGCGCGATGGCGGCACCTTCGTCATCGCCATCCCGCTGGCGCCCTACCGCTGCCCGCCCGGACCCTACGAGCGCGCCTGCCTGGTCGCGCACTACCTGAAGCAGCACAAGCCGCGCAGCAAGGTGCTGATCCTCGACGCCAATCCCGACGTGACCTCCAAGGGCGAGCTGTTCAAGCGTGTGTGGGCCACACAGTACGCCGGCATGGTCGAATACCGGCCGCAATACGCGGCGGTCGAGGTCGATGCCGCCACGCGCACGCTCAAGTTCGAGGTACAGGAAGACGAGCGCGCCGACGTGCTCAACCTGCTGCCGCCGCAGCGTGCCGGCGCCATCGCGGTCGCGGCGGGGCTGGCCACCGCCAACGGGCGCTGGTGCGAGGTGGACTTCCTCACCTTCGAGTCGCGCGCCGCAGCGGGCATCCACGTGCTCGGCGACGCCATCCAGATCGCACCGCTGATGCCGAAATCCGGCCACATGGCCAACCAGCACGGCAAGACCGCGGCGGCCGCCATCGTCGCCCTGCTGTCGGGACAGGCTCCGGATCCGGAGCCGCTCTACAACAACACCTGCTACAGCTTCACCAGTGCGACCGAAGCCGTGCACGTGGCCAGCGTGCACCGCTACGACGCAGCGCAACGGACCATGCTGACCGTGCCCGGCGCCGGCGGCCTGTCGGCCGCGCCGAATGTGCAGGAGGGCATCTACGCGCAGGCCTGGGCGCGCGGCATCTGGAGCGAGATGCTGGGTTAGTCCACGGCGTCATTCGAAAGGCATCGCCGCCAGGGGCGCGCCTTCTCTGACGCAATGGATTAGCCGCCCGGCATGCCGCCGCCCCTGCTGCCGCGCAGCAGGGGGTTAACGATATATGCGCATACACGCATATAGGCATATATTGGACGCCATGGAAGAACTGGACCGCGTGTTCGAGAAGGTATCGGGCTACTTCAGCCTGCTGGCGGAGCCGACCCGGCTGAAGATCCTGCACGCGCTGTGCGACGGCGAAAAACCGGTCGGCACCGTGGTCGAGACGGTGGGTTCGTCGCAGACCAATGTGTCGCGCCACCTGAACGCGATGTATCGCGCCGGCGTGCTGGCGCGCCGCAAGGAGGCCAACCTGGTCTACTACGCGATCGCCGACGAGAGCGTGGTGGCGCTGTGCCGCTCGGTGTGTGTGCAGGTGGCGAGCCAGCTCGAAGACGAGGCCCTGACGCCGACCGTGGTGGACCGCTTCATGCCCGGCCAGCCTGCGCCTTCCGCGCCTGCGCGCAAGCGCGCCGCGCGGCGCTGAGCGGCCCCGGGCAGGCCGGCACCGATCACGCATGACAAGGCACGCCGCCAGAGCGTGCCGGAGGAGACCGCCGTGCCGGACCATGCCAGGCCCGGGCGCGTGTTGCGCGCGCCGGAAGGCTTCATTCCCGCATCCCTGCAGCAGCAGATCACGCGTCACGGCCTCGACGACGCGCGGCGTGCCTTCCTGCGCCGCAGCTTCGCCGGCGCCACCGCCGCGGCGGTCGCCGCGGCGGGGCTGGCGCGCGGCGCGCACGCCGCCGGGAACACCGAGGCGGCCGCCACCCCCGGCGAGGGCGACCCCGCCATCCTGACCCCGCAACCCTGGGCCACCTCGCTCGGCCAGCCGGTCGCGGCGCGTCCCTATGGCCAGCCTTCGCAGTACGAGCAGAACCTGGTCCGGCGCGAATCTCCCGGGCTGACCCGCGTCGCGGCCGCCTCGGTCGCCTTCGCACCGCTGCAGGGCCTGTTCGGCATCATCACCCCCAACGGTCTGCACTTCGAGCGGCACCACCAGGGCTGGCAGGACATCGATCCGGCGCGCCACCGCCTGATGGTCAACGGGCTGGTGCGCGAAGCGCGCGTCTACACCATGGACGACCTGATGCGCCTGCCCGCGGTATCGCGCATCCACTTCATCGAGTGCGGCGCCAATACCGGCATGGAATGGGGCAATGTGGCCGTGCCCACGGTGCAGTACACGCACGGCATGCTGTCCTGCTGCGAGTTCACCGGCGTGCCGCTCAAGGTGCTGCTCGAGGACGCAGGCGCGGACCTGCGCCGCGGGCGCTACCTGCTGGCCGAGGGTGGCGACGGCTCGTCGATGACGCGCACCATCCCGATGGAACTGGCCGACGAGATCCTGGTGGCCTGGGGCATGAACGGCGAGATGCTGCGCCCCGAGAACGGCTATCCGCTGCGCCTGGTGGTGCCGGGCGTGCAGGGCGTGTCCTGGGTCAAGTGGCTGCGCCGGCTCAAGCTGGGCGACCAGCCCTGGAATACCAAGGACGAGACGGTGCACTACGTCGACATGATGCCCGACGGCATGCAGCGCCAGTACACCTCGATCCAGGAATGCAAGTCGGTGATCACCACGCCATCGGGTGGCCAGGTGCTGGTCGGGCGGGGCTTCTACAACGTCAGCGGACTGGCCTGGTCGGGGCGCGGGCGCATCCGCCGCGTGGACGTCTCCACCGATGGCGGCCGCAACTGGCGCACGGCGCGGCTGGAGACGCCCGTGCTGTCGAAATGCCTGACACGCTTCAACCTGGACTGGGTCTGGGACGGCGGGCCCGCCATCCTGCAGAGCCGCGCCATCGACGAGACCGGCTATGTGCAGCCGAAGATGGCGCAACTGCGCGCGGTGCGCGGCAAGCGTTCGATCTACCACAACAACGCCATCCAGAGCTGGCAGGTGGCGCCCGGCGGCGAGGTGTCCAATGTCCAGGTGGATTGAGCGCGGCGCACGGCATGCGCCGGCCCTGGCCGTGCCGGGGATGCCTCTCGTGCGCATCGCGCTCGTCTCGCTCGTTGCCATGGCCGCAACCGGGCCGGCGCTCGCGGCGGCAGCCACGGATGCAACGGCGGGGGCCCGCACAGCGCTGGGCCGCGCCGCCACCCCCGCCGAGGTGCGCGCCTGGGATATCGACGTGCGCGGCGATTTCCAGGGCCTGCCGCGCGGGCAGGGCAGCGTGGCGCAGGGCCAGCAGGTATGGGACGGCAAGTGCGCTGCCTGCCACGGCGAATTCGGCGAATCCAACGACGTCTTCTCGCCGCTGGTAGGCGGCACCAGTGCGGACGATATCCGCAGCGGCCGCGTGGCAGCGTTGACCGGCAACCAGCCCTACCGCACCACGCTGATGAAGGTCAGCACCGTCAGCACGCTGTGGGACTACATCCGCCGCGCCATGCCGTGGAACGCGCCGAAGAGCCTGTCGACCGACGAGGTCTACGCGGTGACCGCCTACCTGCTCAACCTGGGCGACATCGTGCCGGCCGACTTCGTGCTGAGCGACACCAGCATCGCCGAGGCGCAGCAACGCATGCCGAATCGCAACGGCATGACCACGGCCCACGGCATGTGGCCGGGACGCGGGCGCCCGGACACGCACAACACGGCCTGCATGCGCGACTGCCAGGCCTCGGTGACGCTGCTGTCGTCGCTGCCCGACTACGCGCGCGATGCCCACGGAGACCTGGCGCGCCAGCAGCGCGGGTTCGGCCCGACGCGCGGCCTGCATACGGCACCGGCCGGCGCCAGCGCGGCGATGGCCGGTGCTGTCGATGGCACCGCGCCTGCCGCGCCGGCTTCACCAGTCGATGCCCTGGCGAGCCGCTACCAGTGCGTGGCCTGCCACGCCGCCGGACACAAGCTGGTCGGACCGTCGTTCGCCGACATCGCGCGCCGCTACCACGGCCAGGACGCGGCGGCCACGCTGGCGCGCAAGGTGAGGGATGGAGGACAGGGCGCCTGGGGCAGCCTGCCCATGCCGCCGCAGGCGCAGGTGCCCGAAGCCGACCTGCAGGCGCTGGTGGGGTGGATTCTTCAGGCAAAATAGCGCACTGGCCGCCATTGCGCCCCCGCGGCGGCCGGTGCTGCCGCGCCGCAAGGGGCAAGGCAGGATCCGCGCGGCCCCACCCGCCGTTCCCACGGCCATTAGAAAATCTCGGAGCACAAGAGAATGAAGCAGTTTGTCATCGCCACGCTGATGCTGGCAGCCGCCGCGTCGGCGCACGCCGTCGATGCCGCCAAGGCGCAGGAGATCGCCAATAAGAACGCCTGCATGGGCTGCCACCAGGTCGACAAGAAGCTGGTCGGCCCCGCCTTCAAGGATGTTGCCGCCAAGTACAAGGGCGACAAGAATGCCGAGGCCGCGCTGATCAAGAAGGTCAAGGGCGGCGGCTCCGGCGTCTGGGGCCCGATCCCGATGCCGGCCAACGCCGGCGTCAGCGATGCCGACGTGAAGACCGTGGTGGAGTGGGTGCTGGCGGGCGCCCCGGCCAAGTAAGGCAAGTCCGGCGGCGGCCCGTGCGGGGCGCCGCCGGCGCGGGATCCGGCGCCATGCCGGTTCCCGCGCGACCAGACGATGCGACGAGACCGCGTAACAAGCCTACGTGGCAAGTCCGCGCCACAAGTCCATGGGATAACGCGGCACGACAATCGAGCATGAACAGGCCGCGCAGCCATCCCGGGCGGCGGCGGAGCCCGGAACGGGCGGGAGCGGAGACGCAGGAGAAAACCTCAATGAATGTGAAACGACGAGACATGCTGCGCATGACGGCGGTGCTGTCGCTGATGGCGGCCACCGGCCTGATCAGCGAAGCGCAGGCCGCCGAGTGGAACAAGGTCGCCTTCGACGGCAAGAGCGTCGCCGACGTGATCAAGGCCCTGGGCGGCAGCGGCACCGAGAAGAGCACGGCCATCGTGTTCACCGCGCCCGACATCGCCGAGAACGGCGCCGTGGTGCCGGTGGCGGTGACCAGCAATATCCCCGGCACCGAGCAGATCGCCATCCTGGTGGAAAAGAACCCGAACACGCTGGCGGCCGACTTCGCCATCCCCGCCGGCACCGAGCCCTTCGTCTCCACGCGCGTGAAGATGGGCCAGACCTCGGTGGTGGTCGCGGCAGTCAAGGCGGGCGGCAAGTGGTATGTGGCGTCCAAGGAAATCAAGGTGACGCTGGGCGGCTGCGGCGGCTGACGCCGGCGCCCGCGACCGTCATCCCAGGCAGGCGGAGCCGCCTGGATTCAGCCGTAACAGGAGAGCAGCATGGCAGACCCGATGCGCGTACGCGCCACCGAGAACGGTGGCGTCGTCGACGTCAAGATCCTGATGAAGCACGACATGGAGACCGGCCAGCGCAAGGACGCGTCCGGCAAGACCATCCCGGCCTGGCATATCCAGACCGTGGTGGCGCAGTGCAATGGCAAGGAAGTGTTCCGCGCCCAGTTCGGGCCGGCGGTGTCGAAGGACCCGTTCCTGAACTTCAAGTTCAAGGGCGGCAACAAGGGCGACAAGGTCACCGTGACCTGGGTCGACAACCACAACGACAGCCGTACCGACTCGGCCACCATTTCCTGATCCGGCCGGGCCCGGCGGCATGCCGGCGGGATTCGGCGCCGTCTGCTAAGGTTCAGTTCCTGCCGGCCATCCGGTCCCGCGCCGTCGCGCGGGGGAGTCGGTGTGAAAGGAACAGCATGCGGCGAGCATTCATGCGAGCAACGGCGGCCCTGGCCGCCATCGGCCTGGCGGCCAAGGCCTCGGCCCAGGCCGGCCCGGAAGGACGCAAGGGCGGGCGGGTCAAGGTGGTCTACCAGTTGTCGGAAGGCATCGACCAGGCGGTGCGCGCCATGGCCAACCTGCGCAACCACCTGAACGGCGCGCCCGGCACCAAGATCGTGGTGGTGGCCTTCGGCTACGGGGTGGACTTCCTCGTCGAAGGCGCGCGCGACGCGCGCGGCAATACCTTCGAGGCGCCGGTGAGCGCGCTGGCCTCGGACGGCGTCGAGTTCCGCGTCTGCCACAACACGCTGGCGGCGCGCAGGATCTCGGAAACGAGCCTGCTGATGGAGGCCAAGGTGGTGCCGGCCGGCGTGGTGGAAGTGGCGCGCCTGCAGTTCGACGAAGGCTACGCTTATATCAAGCCCTGAGCCATCGAGCCTGGCGGCAGGGAAGAACGGACAAGAACGCAGCGGCGTGCCAGCCGGCGCGACCGCGAGGAGAAGCCCCATGAAACACATCCGAGCCTCGCTGCTGCCGGCGGCAGCGCTCGCCGCCGCGGCGGCGGCCGTGCTGGCGGCCGGCGCCGCGCGTGCGCAGGACAACACCGCCGCGGAAATCGCCAAGTACCGCCAGATGCTGGCCGAGGGCAACCCCGCCGAACTGTGGGAGGCCGCCGGCGAGGAACTGTGGAAGAAGCCCGCCGGCCCCAGGAACGTCTCGCTGGAACAGTGCGACCTGGGCAAGGGGCCGGGTGTGGTCAAGGGTGCCTATGCGGAGCTGCCGCGCTTCTTCCCCGACACCGGCAAGGTGATGGACCTGGAGCAGCGCCTGGCCTACTGCCGCGTGACGCTGCAGGGCCTGACACGCGACGAGGCCATGCGCAATCCCTTCTCGGCGCCGGGCAAGTCGTCCGACATCGAGCGGCTGGTGGCCTATATCACCTCCGAATCGCGCGGCCTGCCGATGAACGTGCAGCTCAAGCACCCGGAAGAGAAGCGGGTCTACGCACTCGGGCAGAAGATGTTCTTCTACCGCGGCGGCGCCTATGACTTCGCCTGTGCCACCTGCCATGCCGTCGACGGCCAGCGCATCCGGCTGCAGGACCTGCCCAACCTGCTGACGCAGAAGGGCGCCCAGGCCGCCTACACCACGTGGCCGGCCTACCGGGTATCGCAGGGCGAGGTACGCACCATGCAGCACCGTCTCTACGACTGCCTGCGCCAGCAGCGCTTCCCCGAGCCCGCCTACGGCTCTGATGTGATCACCGCGCTGTCGCTGTTCCTGGCGCGCAACGCCAACGGCGGCGCCTACGACGGCCCGTCGATGAAACGCTGAGGCAGGGGAGACGCGAGATGAAGCCATATCAGACCCACCGCGCGGCATTCGCCGCCGCCATCGTGGCCGCCGCCTGCCTGGGCACGGCCGCGCACGCGCAGGACAGCGGCAAGGCCGCACGCGCGCCCGCCGTCAGCGACGCCGACATGCGGCACCTGATAGAACAGTCGTTCAGCTCCAAGGGACCGGCCACGGTGGCCGGCGTGCTGGAGCAGGACACCATGCAGCAGGCCTGCAGCCAGTATCCGGACCGCAGCAAGGTGCCGGAAAAGGTGGCCAGGAAAATCGAGGCCGCCGAGCTGAAGCAGGTCAAGTACCCGGCCGACAAGACCTGGCTGGGTGACTGGAAGGAAGGCGAAAAGGTCGCGCAGAACGGCCGCGGCATGCAGTTCAGCGACCCGGTCGGCGGCACCAATGGCGGCAACTGCTACGCCTGCCACCAGCTGACCAGGGCCGAGATCTCCTTCGGCAACATCGGGCCCTCGCTGTACCAGTATGGCAAGCTGCGCGGCAATTCGGAGGCGGTGCTCAAGTACACCTGGGGCAAGATCTGGGATTCCAGCGCCTACGCCGCCTGCTCCAACATGCCGCGCTTCGGCCACCATGGCATCCTGACCGAGCAGCAGATCCGCGACGTGATGGCGTTGCTGCTGGACCCGGCCTCGCCGGTCAACCAATAAGGCGATGACGGCCATGCCCACCCCCGTCGCCAAGCGCCCGCCGTCGCCGCGCGCGGCGGGTTTGCGCCGCGCGCTCGCCGGCGGCGCCGCGGCGCTGGCGCTGCTGCAGGCCGGCGCGGCACTGGCGCTCGAGGTCGGCGACACCGTGCGCCTGCCGGCGCTGCAGTTGCTGGACGGCCGCACCGTGCCCGCCTCGCAGTGGGCCGGCAAGCCCGTGGTGATCGAGGTGTGGGCCTCCTGGTGCCCGTTCTGCGCGCTGCAGAATCCCCGCCTGCAGAAGCTCTACGACGCGACCCGCGGCACGCCGCTGCAGGTACTGGCGATCAGCATCGACAAGACGCCGGCCGAAGCGGCCGCCTACCTGAAGAAGCACGGCTACACCTTCCCCGCGGCACTCGAGACGCCGGCGCTGCGCGCCGTCGTCGGGCCGCGCAAGGGCCTGCCCGAGCTCTACGTGCTCGATGCGCACGGGCGCGTGGTGCAGAAGGAGGTGGGCGAAATGCTGGACGACGACGTGGCGGCGCTGGCCAGGTACGCGCGGCCCTGAGGCCGCTCCCCTTCCGGTGGCCTGCCGCGCGCTGGGCACGGCGGGCCGGCCCGGCGGCACAAGAAGACGGCAACACGACAACACAACGACACGACAGGACCGCGTGCGCACTGCGCAGCGGCACGACATGCGCTGCCGCGCCCGGCTTGGTCCGGACGCGGCGGCCCTGGTACAGGAAGAGACGATGAACCGACGCGAGTTCCTGCAGGTGCTGGCCGTGGCCGGCGCCGCCGGCATGACCTTTCCCGCGCGCGAGGCCGAGGCCGCGCAGCAACTGCGCGATCTCTACGCGCTGCCGCGCTTCGGCAACGTCCACCTGCTGCACTTCACCGACTGCCACGCCCAGCTGCGCCCGGTCCATTTCCGCGAGCCGGACGTCAATCTCGGTATCGGCGACTACGCCGGCAAGCCGCCGCACCTGGTCGGCGCGGCCATGCTGCGCCACTACGGCATCGCGCCCGGCAGCGCGCAGGCCTACGCCTTCACCTGTCTCGACTTCGCGCAGGCCGCGCGGCGCTACGGCAAGGTCGGCGGCTTCGCCCACCTGGCCACGCTGGTCAAGCAACTCAAGGCCGGGCGTCCCGGCGCGCTGCTGCTCGACGGCGGCGATACCTGGCAGGGCTCGGCCACGGCCCTGTGGACGCGCGGGCAGGACATGGTCGAGGCGGCGCTGGCGCTGGGCGTCGACGTGATGACGCCGCACTGGGAAATGACGCTCGGCGCCGAGCGCGTCAAGGAGATCGTCGAAGGCGACTTCAAGGGCAAGGTGTCGTTCCTCGCGCAGAACATCAAGACCAACGACTTCGGCGACCCGGTCTTCGATGCCTACGTGATGCGCGAGATCAACGGCGTGCCGGTCGCCATCATCGGCCAGGCCTTCCCCTATACGCCGATCGCCAACCCGCGCTACCTGGTGCCCGACTGGACCTTCGGCATCCAGGAAGAGAACCTGCAGCAGGTCATCGACGAAGCGCGCGCCAAGGGCGCCGCCGCCGTGGTGCTGCTGTCGCACAACGGCATGGACGTCGACCTGAAGCTGGCCTCGCGCGTACGCGGCCTCGACGCCATCCTCGGCGGCCATACGCACGACGGCGTGCCGGCGCCGGTGCAGGTCAAGAACCCGGGCGGCGTCACCCTGGTCACCAATGCCGGCTCCAACGGCAAGTTCCTGGGCGTGCTCGACTTCGACGTGCAGGGCAAGCGCGTACGGGATTTCCGCTACCGCCTGCTGCCGGTCTTCTCCGATGCGCTGCCGGCCGATCCCGCCATGGAAGCCCTGATCGGCAAGCTGCGCGCGCCCTACGAAGCGAAGCTGGGCGAAGTGCTGGCGATCAACCGCGGCCTGCTGTACCGGCGCGGCAATTTCAACGGCACCTTCGACCAGCTGATCCTGGACGGCCTGATGCAGATGCAGGATGCCCAGATCGCCTTCTCGCCGGGCTTCCGCTGGGGCACCAGCCTGCTGCCCGGCGAGGCCATCACGATGGAACACCTGATGGACCAGACCGCCATCACCTACCCCTACACCACGGTGACACCGATGAGCGGGGAGACCATCAAGACCATCCTGGAAGACGTGGCCGACAACCTGTTCAACCCCGACCCCTACTACCAGCAAGGCGGCGACATGGTGCGCGTGGGCGGCCTGCAGTACGCCATCGAGCCCAATGCGCCGATGGGCAAGCGCATCCGCGACATGCGCCTCGATGGCCGGCCGCTCGAGGCCGGCAAGACCTACAAGGTGGCGGGCTGGGCGCCGGTGGCCGAGGAAGCGCGCCAGGCCGGCGGCCGCCCGGTCTGGGACGTGATGGCCGACTGGCTGCGCGGCCAGCGCGAGGTCGATGCCCGCCCGCTCAACGTGCCGCGCGTGCTCGGCATGGACGGCAACCCCGGCATGGCGGCCTGAGCGCGTGCCGTCGCATGCCGGCGGCGGCCGGCTTGAATGCTGTCGGAAACTTGCGCTACAATCCTTCGCTACGGGCCGATAGCTCAGCTGGGAGAGCGCTGCGTTCGCAATGCAGAGGTCGGGAGTTCGATCCTCCTTCGGTCCACCAGGATTTCCTTCAACGCCCCGGAACACGCTGTGTTCCGGGGCGTTGTCGTTTCTGCCGGCAGGCCCGGCGGCATTCGGGCGGCATGCGCCCGCTGCGCAGCGCAGATGGCCGCGCGCGCGACCATCCCCACGCACGCTCTCCCACCGCCGCGACGGCGAAGGCCCGGCAAGACCCGTGACCGCCTCATGGCCGATCCTCTCCCGCCTCGATATCGCTCGCCCAACGCTGCGCCCAGGCATTGAGCGGCAGCATCAGCTCCAGCAGTTCGACGCAGCGCGCCGTCAGCACATAGACCGAGCCATCGTGGTCGAGCCGTTGCGCGGCGCGCGGCGGCCCCGGCGATGCCCGCTGGCTGCCCGAGGAAGCCGACCTGATCCGCTTGTGTGACGCGCTGCATCGCGACTGCGATGTGGACGACGCGCTGTGGGCGCGCCTGCGTACCCGCTACAGCGAGGAGGCCATGCTGGCGTTGCTGATGCTGGCCGGTTCCTATCGCACCGTCAGCTACCTGACCAATGCCCTGCGCTTGCCGCTGGAGGCCGGCGCACGACGCTTTCCGCACAGCATGCCGGCAGGGAATTGAGCGGCGCCCGGCCCGGTTTGCATCCGCTCGTACGGCGCATTTCCATGGTCTCTGCAAAAACCTGAGCATGGGGGCTTCACAATCGCAAAAGGTCGCGTTACAATCGCGCCCCTCGCGACGCAAAACGCAACACAGCGCGAAACGCGTCGATGACCTGGTTCCTGTCCCCTTCGTCTAGAGGCCTAGGACATCACCCTTTCACGGTGAGTACAGGGGTTCGAATCCCCTAGGGGACGCCAAATCCGCGCGGGCCGCCAACAGGCGGTTTGCGCGTGGCGGCGGTGGCGAGAGCCACCGCGCCAGGGAGTGGTAGTTCAGTTGGTTAGAATACCGGCCTGTCACGCCGGGGGTCGCGGGTTCGAGCCCCGTCCACTCCGCCAGCACCAGAAGCCCGCCGATGGCAACATCGGCGGGCTTTTTTCTTTGTCGCGCCTCTTTGTCGCGCCTCTTTGTCGCGCAGCACTCGCTGCATTCTGCTGCATCGCGATGCCCCCAACCGCCGTATACCCCGCCCGCCGCACCGCCACCCCGCATCCAGGCAGGCTGTGGATAGATGCCCCGCCAGGCTGGGGATAAGCCGCTGGACAAGTTGTGCCCCGCCTGGGGGCGCCTTGTGGGGCGTATACGGAGAACTCCCCACGTATACCTGCCGCCCTTCCGTATCCGCAAGACTTATCAGCGTTTACCCGCCTTTGCTCCTAGCACTTATCGATCACTCAAGTCATTGAATTGAAACAAAAAAGGTGGCTTATCCACGGCAATGGGTGCCGTTTACCTACTACTACTATTTTTGTATACGTAAACAATATTGAAACCAGACGAGAGATCGTTGCCGTATACGCCGGCGCAGGCAGGATCTGTCTTACTGCGGCCCGCTCGCGCGGGGAGCGCGGCGGCGTATACGTTCAGCGTCCTGGCTTCGTTCTGGCCCGCGCATCGCCGCCGGTTTACGCGATGTACTGCTGCCGGACGTTTACCCCGGTTTACTTCGGCACCTTGAAGGCCTTGCGCGCCCGCCGAACCGCCTCGCCGGCGGCACAGCCCTCCTGGTGATCGTTGACCAGCCCCATCGCTTGCATCAGCGCGTACATGGTGGTGGGCCCGACGAAGCGCCAGCCGCGCCGCTTCAGGTCCTTGGACAGGGCGGTGGCCTCGGGCGAGGTGGTCATGGCACGCAGCACCTCTGGAGTGAGCCGGTCCGGGCGGCTGGCCGGGTCTGGCTCGAAACGCCAGAAATATGCAGCCAGCGAGGATTCGCTTTCCAGCAGCTCGCGCGCACGCTGGGCATTGTTGATGGCCGCCTCGATCTTGCCGCGGTGGCGCACGATGCCGGCGTCGCCCAGCAAGCGCTGGATGTCGCGCTCGCCGAAGCGGGCCATCTTGTCGATGTCGAAATTGGCGAAGGCGCGGCGGAAGGCCTCGCGCTTGCGCAGGATGGTCAGCCAGCTCAGGCCGGCCTGGAAGCCTTCCAGGCACAGCTTCTCGAACAGCCGGCGGTCGTCGTCCACGGGGAAGCCCCATTCGTGGTCGTGGTAGTGGCAGTAGTCCTCTAGGGTTCCGCACCAGCCGCAGCGTTGCGGTGCCGGTGGGGTCTTGTCCTGGTTCATGGTCGCTCGTCTCCTGGCAGGCCTTCCATGGTAGCCGCAGGCAGCGGCGCAGGCATCACCGGCCGCGCCGCGATCATGCCAAGGACCGCGCCAGGAATCGCGGCAACAAAAAAGCCAGCGCATGGCTGGCTTTGGGCAAAGGCCGGGGCGCGGGCGTTCAGGCCAGCGGCTTGCCGGTGCGGTCGTGCATGAAGAGCAGCGCGATGAAGCTGGCGATGGCGGCCGCGATCACGTAGAAGGCGGGGGCCAGCTTGTTGCCGCTGGACTCGATCAGCCACGTCACGATCAGCGGGGCGAAGCCGCCGAAGATGGTGACCGCGAAGTTGTAAGCCAGCGACAGGCCGGTGGAGCGCACCTCGGTCGGGAACTGCTCGGCCAGCACCGCCGGCGCGGGACCGGTGAAGGCTGCCAGCAGCACGCCCAGCACGACCTGTACCTGCAGCAGGGTCTGCGAGGTCGGGCTCAGGTTGAGCCAGTGGAACAGCGGGTAGGCGAGCACGCCGATCGCCAGCGCCACCACGCCCAGCATGCGCTTGCGGCCGATGCGGTCGGACAGGGTACCCATCACCGGGCACAGCACCAGGATGATGGCGCCGCACAGGGCGGTCGAGTTGAAGGTCGCGCCCAGCGGCAGGCCCAGCTGCTGCTTGGCGTAGGACGGCATGTAGAACACCAGCACATAGGTGCAGACCGTCCACAGGATGGTCACGCCCAGCCCGGCCACGACCTCGCGCGGATGGTCGCGCAGCACCTGCGACAGCGGCGAGAACTTGACCTTGGCGGCCTGGCGCTCGGCGCGCTGCTGCTGGAAGGCGGGCGGCTCTTCCAGGTGGGAGCGGATGTACATGCCGACCGGACCGATCAGCAGGCCGAACAGGAAGGGGATACGCCAGCCCCAGGCATCTACCTGTGCCGGCTCCAGGCCATTGATGACCAGCGCGCCCATGGCCGCGCCCAGCATGAAGGAGATGCCCTGGCTGGCCTGCTGCCAGCTGGCGTAGAGGCCGCGCTTGGCATCGGGCGAATTCTCGATCAGGAAGGCGGTCGCGCCGCCGACCTCGCCGCCGGCGGAGAAGCCCTGGATCAGGCGGGCCAGCACGATCAGCGCCGGGGCCCACATGCCGATCTGGTCATAGGTGGGTGCCAGGCCGATGATGGCCGTGCCCAGCGCCATCAGCAGGATGGTCAGGGTCAGCGCAGCCTTGCGGCCGACGCGGTCGGCGTAGACGCCCAGCACGATGGCGCCGACCGGCCGCATGAAGAAGCCCACGCCGAAGGTCGCCACGGTCAGCAGGAAGGAGGTCAGGTCATTGCCGGTGGGAAAGAACAGCTTGGCGATGATGACGGCGAAGAAGCTGTAGACGGTGAAATCGAACCACTCCAGGCCGTTGCCGATGGTGGCCGCCAGGATGGCCTTGCGCCGATGGGCGGGCGAGACTTGTTGGGTTGGGTAGGCAGTGCCTTGCATGATGTTGTTGTGGTGTGCTGCGATGAAGAAAACCAGGGGCCTCGCGGCCACCTGCCTGGAATATTAAGCGATCCGGCGCAGCCGTCACATGGCGGGAGCGGCGCGGACGGCTTCGGCCGGCGGGCAGGTGCGGTGCGGGGTGCGAGGCCAGGGGCGAGGTCGGGAAGCCGGGCCGTCTCAGCCGGCGCGGTGGCGCGACGGCGCCGCGGGCGGCACTTCGCGCCGGCGCCCGTCCTCGGCGGCGGGGCGCCGGCGGCTTGTCCAAAGGCGCAGGCCTGAAAGCAGCCAGCCCGCCACGAACAGCGTGTCGCCCGCATGGTTGAGCAGCGCGGACAGCGTGCTGCCGCCGAGCGCAGCCAGCAGGTCGGCCGGCAGCCGCGCGATGGTCCACAGCGCCACCGCAGGCAGGCTGGCGAACAGTCCCGGCTGCCACCAATGCGCCAGGGGCAACTTGAGCCAGGGTGGGGTCCGCTTCGCCACGTTGTTCTCCTGCCGGCGCGCCGGGCGCCGTATCGGCCGCCGCAGCAGGCGGCCCTGACTGCATCATAGGCCGATTGCGCCAGCCGCGCAGCGGGGCCGGGCCGCGGCCTGGTGCGGCACCGGACGTGATGCGGAGGCGCCACGTCCGCCGCCACCGCACCGTGCGCGCGGCGACGGCGCAGGGGCGCTGGCGGCAGCTTGCGCCAATCGATTCAAAATTATTGAGCGAGGTGTCCGTATCGCTTGACCGTGCGATCTGCTCTTCTTTGCCAAACTTGTATGCAGCCACACAAAGCATTTGAAGAGAAGATTCCAAGGACAGACGCCATGCTTCCCTCGCTTTACCTCTCGCACGGTTCTCCCATGCTGGCGCTCGACCCCGGCCCGACCGGCGCGGCATTCGACGCCCTCGGCGACCAGCTGCGCCGCTCGCCGCCGTGCGCCGTGCTGGTCATCTCGGCGCACTGGATCTACAGCACGCTGGCGGTCAGCACGCGCGAGCGCCAGGAAGCGTGGCACGACTTCGGCGGCTTCCCGCGCGAGCTCTACGCGCTGCGCTACGATGCGCCCGGCGCGCCGGCACTGGCCGCGCGTGTCAAGGAACTGGTGGAAGCGGCGGCGATTCCGGGCGCGGCTTTCGTCGCCGAGGACGAGGACCGTCCGCTCGACCACGGTGCCTGGCTGCCGCTGCGCCACCTGTTTCCCGCTGCCGACGTGCCGGTCGTGCAACTGGCGCTGAATCCCTACCTGCCGCCCGCCACGCAGATCGAGATCGGCCGCGCACTGGCGCCGCTGCGCGACGAGGGCGTGCTGGTGATCGGCTCGGGCAGCTTCACCCACAACCTGCAGGATGTGTTCGGCAGCGGCGGCCACCGCACGCAGCACGGTCCGGCGCCGGAGCCCTATGTCGAGGCCTTCCGCGGCTGGATGCTGGAGGCGCTCGATGAAACGCTGGCCACCGGCGACACCGCGCGGCTGGCCGACTACCGGGCGCAGGCGCCGTACGCGCGCCGTGCCCACCCGACCGACGAGCACCTGCTGCCCTTCTACGTGGCGCTGGGCGCCGCGCTGGGCCCGCGCGATGCGTCCGCGGGCGCATCCGCCCACGTCCAGGCTGCGCGCGTGGCCGACGAGGTCACCTACGGCGTGCTCGCCATGGACAGCTTCGTCTTCGACGGCCTGGGCACGCCGCAACGGCAGCCCGCAGCAGCCTGATTCCCGGCTGCTGGCTACCTAGCGTTCGCCTCGCAGCAGGTAGGGGCGGGCGACGCGCACGCCGGCCAGGGCGATCCAGCCCATGGTCAGCGCGACCACGGCCAGGCCGTGGCGCAGGCTGGCGAGATGCGCCACGCCGCCGATCAGGACCGGCCCGAGCAGCAGGCCGGTGTAGGCGAAGCGCGCCACCCGTGCGATGGCCTCGGCGGGCGCCACGCCCGGCAGCTGCGAGGCGGCCATGAAGAAGATCGGCACCATGTTCGCGGTGCCCAGTCCCATCAGCGTGAAGCCGAGCAGGGCGCACGCCGGTGACGGCAGCAGCAGGGCCAGCCCGATGCCGCCGAAGGCCAGCCAGGCGCTGGCGCGCAGCGTGGCCGGGTCCGACCAGCGCGCCCGCAGCCAGTCGCCACCGAAGCGTCCGCAGGCCATGCCGGCCGAGAAGGCGGCGTAGCCGAAGCCGGACCAGTCGGCCGGCGCCGCCGCGACCTCGCGCATGTAGACGCTGGTCCAGTCATACATGGCGCCCTCGCCGATCAGGCCCAGGAAGGCCATCAGACCCAGCAGCCACAACACACGGCCGGTGTGGTGGTGACCGGCCTGCGCCGGCGCCACCGGATGGTCGTCCAGCAGCCGCGGCGCGGCGCACAGCGAGGTGGCCGCGGTCATCAGCGCGATCAGGGCGGCGTGCGCAAGCGGCGGCACGCCCAGCGACAGCATCAGCCCGCCGAAGGACGCCCCCGCCATGCCGCCCAGGCTGAACATGCCGTGCAGGCGCGACATGATGGGACGGCTGCGGCTGGCTTCCACCGTGGCCGCCTGCGCGTTCATGGCGACGTCGAAGGCGGCATTGGCCATGCCGAAGGCCAGCAGTGCCGGCACCAGCAGCAGGAAATCCGGCATGGCCAGCAGCAGGGCGGTGGCGAGGGCATAGGCCGCACCGCTGGCCAGCGAGGCGCGCGCGCTGCCCACGCGCGCCACCCAGCGGCCGACCGGCCCCATTGCCGCGATCGCGCCGCCGGCCACCGCCAGCATGGCCAGCGACAGCGCGGCATCGGACAGGCCGAAGCGGGCCTTGATGGTAGGGATATGGACGCCCCAGGTGGCGAAGGTGGCGCCGTTGACGAAGAACAGCGCCATGGTGGCGTAGGCGGCGTGTTCCACCCGCCGGGTGGCGGCCATGGCAGGCATGGCGGCGGGCACCGGGCCCGCGGGAAGTTCCGGCAAGGGCCGGCTGTGATGTGGATCGGACATGCGGATGGCGGCGGCGCATGCGTGGCGCGCCGGACCGTTCCGGCGCGCCGCCTGCGCGAGACCCGCATGGTCGCACAGCCGCGTGACGCGCGTGCGCCGCGCCCGCGGCCGCTGGCGGCTCAGGCTCAGGCCGGTGCCGCACCGGTGCGCAGCAGGCCGCGCTGCTGCAGCGCGAAGGCGAAGGCGGCCAGCGCCGCCAGCGCCAATGCCACCATCAGCCACAGCATCAGCCAGTAGCCACCGGCGGCGCGCCACAGCAGGGCGCCGAACCAGGGCGCTGCGGCCTGCATCAGCAGCACCGGCGTCATCATCAGGCCGTTGAGCGTGGCGTAGTGATGGCGCGAGATCAGTTCCGGCATGGCCATCGCGCGCAGCATGGTGTTGACGCCGTTGGCGCAGCCGTAGATGACGGCGGCCAGCATCAGCCAGCCGCCCGCGCCCAGGGCGAAGCCCAGCAGGCCGAGCGCCATCACCGCGTAGACAGGCATCGACAGGCGCACCGGATGACTGACCGGCAGGCGCATCATCACGGTGCGGCCCACCACCTGGGCCGGCCCGATCAGCGCGGCCACCATCAGCTGCTGCGGCAACGGCATGCCCTTCTCGGTCAGCATCGGGATCAGGTGGGCCCCCAGCAGGGAGGCGATCACGGCGGTCGCCGTGAAGGCCGCCACCACGGCCCAGAATACCGGCTGGCGCAGCGTGGCGCGGGCGATGCCGGCACCCGCTGCGCCTTCCGGCAACGGCGAGGCGGGGGCGGCATAGCTCGGGTGGATGGCATAGCGCAGGCGCGCGTGCAGCGGGGCGCAGACCAGCAGGTTGAGGGCGGCGAAGACCAGCAGGGTCGGCTGCCAGCCGAGATGCAGCACCAGCCATTGCGCCAGCGGCACGAAGATCGTGCTGGAGAAGCCGGCGATCAGCGTGAGGCTGAGGATGGGTTTCTGGTAGCCGTCGCCGAAGGCCTGGCGCAGCACCAGGAAGGCCGGCTCATACAGCGTGCTCGACATCGCCAGGCCGAGCGGCAGCCAGGTCAGCAGGAAGGCGGCCGGCGACGGCGACCAGGCCCACAGCAGCATGCCGGCGCCGGCCAGCAGCGAGCCCGCGCACATCACGCGGCGTGCCGGCACGCGGTCCAGCAGGCGCCCCACGGCGAAGGAGCACAGGGCCCAGACCAGCAGGCCCAGCGAGAAGCCGCCGGCGAGGAAGGGCTTGGAATAGCCCAGGGCCTGGCTCATCGGCCCGATGAAGACGGTGAAACTGAAGTACAGCGTGCCCCAGGAAATCACCTCGGTGATGCCGAGGGCCCAGACCAGCTTGCGCAGGGCGCTGCCACTATGGTCGGCTGGTGCGGCATGCCGGCCGGAAGGTGTGTGGTGTTCTTGTTGTGTCATGGTGCGCGCGGGCACGCGGACGCTGGCCGGTGGCCGGCGGCGCGGGCTTCCTCGCTGGAGTGCGGGTGTCGGGAAGCGGGCGCGCGCGGGGATGGCTCGGGGGACCCGCTGCGGCGGCCTGCCAGCGTCGATTGTAGCGGCGGTGCGCGTTGGCTGGCGGCGATTGTGGCGTGCACGGCACGGGGTGCCGCCGCCTTCCGGTGGCGCGTGTCAGGCGCCCATGCCGTCCGGCTTCGCCCCGGGCGGCTGCGCCGGACCCTTGAGTTCCACCACATTGCCGTCGGGATCGCGCACGTAGAGGGAGAATCCGAGGCCTTCCGCGCCGTAGCGCATCTCGGGGGGGCCCGGCTCGATACCGAGCCCGCGCAGCCACGCCGACAGGCTGGCACTGTCGAACGGGTCGATGCGCAGGCAGAAGTGATCCAGGTTGCGGCCCTGCGCGCCGGGTCCGGCGCCGCCGGCGCGCCCGAGGGGGCCGTCCAGCGCGACCAGGTCGATCAGGGCGCGGCCGGCGCGCAGCTGGGTCAGGCCGAGCGCGGCCTGCTCGCGCTCGACGGTGCAGCCGAGCACGCCGACGTAGAAACGCAGCATCGCCGGCACGTCGGCGCTGCGCAGAACCAGGTGGTCGATGCCGAGGATGCGGAACATGGCGGTCTCGCGGTGGCCCCTGTCATCCTACCAGCCTACGAGGCGCGGCAGCCGGCGTCGAGCGTCCCGGCAGGCCCCCCGGGGGCGCCTCAGAGGTCCGGGATCAGCCGCTTGCCGAGGCTGACCGCCTCGTCCTGCGCATAGCCCAGGCTGTCGTAGAAGCCGAGCACCGCGTCGTTGCCCTTGCGTACCAGCAGGTTGATCTTGGGGCAGCCGCGCTCGACCAGCAATTGCTCGGCGCGCGCCATCAGTGCGCGGCCCCAGCCCAGGCGCTGCTGGGCCGGGTCGACCGCCAGGTAGTAGACCCAGCCGCGGTGTCCGTCGAAACCCACCATGGCCGAGGCCACCGGGCGGCCGCCGTCCTCGCCGACCAGGAACAGCTCGGGCTGCTCGGTCAGCTTGCGCGCGATGTCCTTCTTCGGGTCGTTCCAGGGGCGGGTCAGGCCGCAGGCCTGCCACAGGGCGATGATGTCGGCCTCGTCGGCGGGCCGGTAGGAGCGGATCAGCATGGTGCGGTGCAGCGAGTCGGGGCTCGCCAAAGTCGGGATATTGACAGTGTCGCGGTGCGCTTGGTGACACAATGCCCGAAGCCCGACAGGCTGACAACAAGGCGGCCAGGCCGTCACAAGAAACAGGAGACCCCATGAGCACCAACGAAGCCGGCCACGGCGCCGCCGCCGCGCGCGCCACCTTCCACCACATGGAGCAGGGCACCCGCGAGGACTGGGCCGCCATCTCCGCCGAGTTCATGCCCTACGCCCAGGCCCTGCCCGAACGCGTGCTGGCCCACCTGCGCCTGCTCGACGGCGACTTCGGCGGCTTCCCCGTCGATCGCCTGACGCACTCGCTGCAGACGGCCACGCTGGCCCACCGCGACGGGCGCGACGAGGAGTACGTGGTCTGCGCGCTGCTGCACGATATCGGCGACACGCTGGGCAGCTACAACCACCCTGACATCGCGGCGGCCATCCTCAAGCCCTTCGTCAGCCCGGAGAACCTGTGGATGGTGGAGAAGCACGGCGTGTTCCAGGGCTACTACTTCTTCCATCACCTCGGCCTGGACCGCAACCTGCGCGAGCAGTTCCGCGACCAGCCCGAACTGTTCGCGCGCACCGCCGAGTTCTGCCAGAAGTACGACGCGGCCGCCTTCATGACCGACTACGACACGCTGCCGCTGTCCTTCTTCGAGCCGATGGTGCGGCGCGTGCTCGCGCGTCCGCGCAATTCGATGTACGTGAAGCCGGGCGAGGACAAGCTGGCCAGCGCGGCCTGACCCGGGCCGGTGCGGCGGCACCACCGCACGCCGGAATAAGAAAAGGGGCGCGAATCGCGCCCCTTGGTCATGCCGTCATGCGGCCGCCGGTCCGGTCCCGGCTCCGGCTCATGCTGCCTGCTGCGCGGCCTTCGGGTCGCGGAACTGCGCCAGCAGCGCCTGCCAGCGCCCACGCACCGCCTGCAGGTTGTTCTCCTTGACGTGGCCGAAGCCGCGGATGTCGTCCGGCAGCGCGGCCAGCGTCACCGCGGTGGCGTGGTTGGCCGCGCTGAGGCCGCCGCGCAGTTCGTCGAGCAGTGCGCGGTACTCGCCGATCAGCGCGCGCTCGGTACGGCGTTCCTCGGTCTTGCCGAAGATGTCGAGCGCACCGCCGCGCAGGCCCTTGAAGCGGGCCAGCAGCCTGAACAGCGCCATCGTCGACGGCCCGAAGCGCCGCTTGACCAGGTGCCCCTTGTCGTCGCGCTTGGCCAGCAGCGGCGGCGCCAGCCAGAAGCTGAGCTGGTAGTCGCGGCCGGGCTCGCCCTCGAACTGGGCGCGCAGCTTGTCGAGGAAGGCCGGGTCGGTGTAGAGCCGCGCCACTTCGTACTCATCCTTGTAGGCCATCAGCTTGGCCAGTCCGCGCGCGGCCGCCTCGGTCAGCGGCAGCGGCTTGCCGGCGCCGACCAGTGCGCTTTCGGCCGTGCGCACCTGGGCGATGGCATCGCGGTAGGCCTGCGCATAGGCTGCGTCCTGGTAGGCGGTCAGGTGCTCGGCACGGCCGGCGATCAGCTTGTCGAGCAGGGCGCCGGACGAGGTCGGCAGCTTGACCACCTCGGCGCCTTCGGCCGTGTTGCGCAGCTTGCCGGCCAGTGCCAGCACGCGCTCGGGATCGTGCGCCATGTGGCGGCCCCAGTCGAAGGCGGCGCGGTTCTTCTCCACCGCCACGCCGTTGAGCTCGATGGCGCGCAGCATGGCGTCGAGCGACAGGGGCAGCCAGCCCTTCTGCCAGGCGAAGCCGAGTACCAGCGGGTTGGTGTAGATGGTATCGCCCAGCAGCGTGACGGCCAGGCCGGAGGCATTGATGAACTCGCAGGCCTCGCCCACCGCGTTGCGCAGGTCCTGCTCGGCCGACAGGCCGGGGAACTGCCACTTCGGATTCTTGATGAAGTCGGCGGTCGGGGTTTGCGCGGTGTTGATCACGGCGCGCGTGCGTCCCGACTGGGTCTTGGCCAGGACCTCGTCGCTGGCCGAGACGATGGCGTCGCAGCCGATCACCAGGTCTGCCTCGCCCATGGCGATGCGGGTGGCGTGCAGGTCATCGGGACGCGCGGCGATCTGCACGTGCGACAGCACCGCGCCGCCCTTCTGCGCCAGGCCCGCCATGTCGAGCACGGTCACGCCCTTGTTCTCCAGGTGGGCTGCCATGCCCAGCAGGCCGCCGATGGTGACCACGCCGGTACCGCCCACGCCGGTCACCAGCACGCCATAGGGATGGGCCAGGCCGGGCAGCGCCGGCGCGGGCAGTGCCGGCAGGCCTTCCATCGACACGCCGTGCTGCTCGGGCTTGCGCACCTGCGCGCCCTCGGCGGTGACGAAGCTGGGGCAGAAACCGTTGACGCAGGAGAAGTCCTTGTTGCACGAGGACTGGTTGATGCGGCGCTTGGTGCCCAGGTCCGTCTCCAGCGGCTCCACCGACAGGCAGTTGGACTTGACCGAGCAATCGCCGCAGCCTTCGCACACCGCGTCGTTGATGAAGGCGCGCCGGGCCGGGTCGGCCATGGTGCCGCGCTTGCGGCGGCGGCGCTTCTCGGTGGCGCAGGTCTGGTCGTAGATCAGGATGGTGGCGCCCGGCACCTCGCGCAGCTCGCGCTGCACGCGGTCGAGCTCGTCGCGGTGATGCACGGTCACGCCGGCCGGCAGCTTGATGGCGCCGTGGTACTTCTCCGGCTGGTCAGTGACGATCTCGATGCGCTTGGCGCCCTCCGCCGCCACCTGGAAGGCGATGTCCTGCACCGACAGCTGGCCGTCCACCGGCTGGCCGCCGGTCATGGCCACCGCATCGTTGTAGAGGATCTTGTAGGTGATGTTGACGTTGGCGGCGATGGAGGCGCGGATCGCCAGCAGGCCGGAGTGGAAGTAGGTGCCGTCGCCCAGGTTGGCGAACACGTGCTTGTCGCCGGCGAACGGCGCCTGGCCGATCCACGCCACCCCTTCACCGCCCATCTGGCTGAAGGTGCTGGTGTTGCGGTCCATCCACACCGTCATGTAATGGCAGCCGATGCCGGCCAGCGCGCGCGAGCCCTCGGGCACGTTGGTCGAGGTGTTGTGCGGGCAGCCCGAGCAGAACCAGGGCTTGCGCTCCACCGCCACGCGCGGCGTGGCCAGCGCCTTCTCCTTGGCCTGGATGATGGCCAGGCGCGCCTCGATGCGCGCGCGCACGTCGGACGGCAGCTCGAACTTCTCCAGCCGCGTGGCGATCGCCTTGGCGATGATGGCCGGCGACAGCTCGTAGTGTGCCGGCAGCAGCCAGTTGCTCTGCGGGATCGACCACTCGCCGCCGGCGTTGTCCTTCTCGTCGAACTTGCCGTAGACCTTGGGCCGCACGTCGTCGCGCCAGTTGTACAGCTCCTCCTTGAGCGCGTACTCCATGATCTGGCGCTTTTCCTCCACCACCAGGATCTCCTGCAGGCCTTCGGCGAAGGCCCGCGCACCCTGTGCTTCCAGCGGCCACACGCAGCCGACCTTGTACAGGCGGATGCCGATGCGGGCGCAGGTCTCGTTGTCGAGGCCGAGGTCGGACAGCGCCTGGCGGGTATCGAGGTAGGCCTTGCCGCCGGTCATGATGCCGAAGCGCGCGTGCGGCGAATCGATCTCGATACGGTCGATCTTGTTGGCGCGCACATAGGCCAGGCCGGCGTACCACTTGTAGTCGAGCAGGCGCGCTTCCTGCACCAGTGGCGGATCTGGCCAGCGGATGTTGAGGCCGCCCGGCGGCAGCTGGAAGTCGTCCGGCAGGACGATGCGCACGCGGTGCGGGTCCAGTTCCACCGAAGCCGACGACTCGACCACGTCGGTCACGCACTTCATTGCCACCCACAGGCCGGAGTAGCGGCTCATGGCCCAGCCGTGCAGGCCGTAGTCCAGGTATTCCTGCACGTTGGACGGATAGAGCACCGGCAGGCCGCAGGCCTTGAAGATATGCTCGGACTGGTGCGCCAGCGTCGACGACTTGGCGGCGTGGTCGTCGCCCGCCAGCACCAGCACGCCGCCGTGCTTCGACGAGCCGGCCGAGTTGGCGTGCTTGAAGACGTCGCCGGTGCGGTCCACGCCGGGCCCCTTGCCATACCACATGCCGAACACGCCATCGAACTGCGCGTCCGGATACATGTTGACCTGCTGCGAGCCCCACACCGAGGTGGCGGCCAGGTCTTCGTTCAGGCCGGCCTGGAAGACGATGTTGTGCGCGGCCAGGTGCTTCTTGGCCTTCCATAGCGACTGGTCCAGCGCGCCCAGCGGCGAGCCGCGGTAGCCCGAGATGAAGCCGGCCGTATTGAGGCCGGCGGCGCGGTCGCGCTCCTGCTGCAGCATCGGCAGCCGTACCAGCGCCTGCGTGCCGCTGATATAGATGCGGCCACGCTCGAGCGTGTACTTGTCGTCCAGGGAAACTCTGGCGAGCGCCTCGCGGATGGCGTCGCTCACAGGCGGGGTCAGGGGGGCATTCATGCGTGCTCCTCTCTCTTGGCGTGTTGCCGGGATCACCGGCGCTTCGGTTGTGGGCAGCCGCTGGCGCCTCTTGTGAAGGCGGGGCACGGCTGTGTCTCTGCGCGGCATGGTAGCACCGCCCCCGGCCGCGGCATATCCTGCGGCGCAGCAAAATGCGCCCCCGGGGGGACCGTGATTTCCCGTATGGACGCGGCTTCGCGTGTACACTGCGTTGCGTTCAAAGCAGGCGCCCGGAAGGGGCGCAAGCCGGGCCGGCGCCACATCGCGCCAGGTGCAACCCGCCCCGATCCGGGGCACCCGGCACACCAGGAAACGACATGACCAATTCCCCCCGCCAGGGCAGCGCGACCCTGGCCGTGCTGATCGACGCCGACAATGCGGCGCCCGCCATCGTCGAAGGCCTGCTGGCCGAGGTGGCCAAGTACGGCGTGGCCGCCGTCAAGCGCATCTACGGCGACTGGACCAAGCCCAACCTCGCCGGCTGGAAGGAGCGCCTGCTGTCGCACTCGATCCAGCCGATCCAGCAGTTCCGCTACACGGTCGGCAAGAACGCCACCGACAGCGCGATGATCATCGACGCGATGGACCTGCTGTACACCGGCCGCTTCGATGGCTTCTGCATCGTCTCCAGCGACAGCGACTTCACCCGCCTGGCCTCGCGCATCCGTGAACAGGGCCTGATCGTCTACGGCTTCGGCGAGCGCAAGACGCCCAAGCCCTTCGTCACCGCCTGCGACAAGTTCATCTACTCCGACGTGTTGCGTGCCGATGCCGAGACCGACGAAGCCGCGGCACCCGCCAAGCGCCGCAGCGGCGGCGAACTGCGCCAGGACTCGCGCCTGGTG
Organism: Cupriavidus malaysiensis; assembly: GCF_001854325.1. Classification (NCBI taxonomy): domain Bacteria; kingdom Pseudomonadati; phylum Pseudomonadota; class Betaproteobacteria; order Burkholderiales; family Burkholderiaceae; genus Cupriavidus; species Cupriavidus malaysiensis. The sequence goes on along the minus strand of NZ_CP017754.1, from coordinate 19,855 downwards.
CGCCTGCTGCAGAGCGCCTCGCAGGCCGTGTCGGACGAAGACGGCTGGGCCACGCTGGGCGGCATCGGCAGCCACATCGCCAAGCAGGCGCCGGAATTCGACTCGCGCAACTATGGCTACGGCAAGCTCTCCGAACTGGTCGTCGCCACCGGCCTGTTCGAGGTGGAGACGCGCAACGGCGGCAACAACAAGACCATCTGGGTGCGCCTGAAGAAGCGCTCGCGCAACGCACCCGAAAGCGAAGGCAAGGCACAGGCACCGGCCCAGCCGGCGGCTCCGCAGCATGGCGGCCACGCGCGCGGCGAAGGGCGCGGGCCCGACCGCCATGGGGCGCAACAACGACAGGCTCCGTCTCCCGCTCCCGAGGCAGCGGCCATTGCGGTAGTCCCGGCGCTGCAGGAACCCGAGGAAGCTCCGTTGCCGGCGGTCGTACCCGAGGCTGCGCCCATCGTGCCGGCCGAGGCCGCGGCAGAGCCCGAGGCAGGGATCGCGGCACCGGCGGACGCGGGCGAGCCCCCGGCCGAAGCCGTTCCCGCCAAGGCCAAGGCGGCGGGGCGCCCGAAGCGTGCGCCCAAGCGCCCCGATGTGGTGCTGAGCGAGACGCCGTGGCCGATCGACGCCACCGTGTTCGCCGCGCCCGGGGCGACCGTGCTGACGGCTGGCGTGCCTGGCGAAGAGTTGATTGTGGCGGCGCCTGTCGTAGAGGCTGCGGCTGAGACGGAGGTAGTGGGCGAGGCTGCGCCGGTGAAGAAGAAGCGGGCGGCTGCGCCGCGCAAGCGGGCGGTGAAGAAGGTTGCGGAGTAGATCGGCAGTTGATTGGATGCCCGGATTCGGGGGCTGTCGGTCTGCGGGGCAACGGCTTGTTTTGGCTCTCGTGACTTGACGCTTGTCGTGTGGGTTCGGGCGGTGTTGGTCTGCGAGACAACGACCTGTTTCGACTCCCCTGCGGGGAGCCGACCTACTTTCTTGGTCTCGCCCAAGAAAGTAGGCAAAGAAGGCGACCCGGGTGCGGCGACCCCCCCTCGCGAATTAGCCCCGGCCGCCGCGCCCGTCCGAACTCGCGGCCTGCGGCCGCTCAGACAGCGGACGGGCTTCATCGGCGGCCGGGGCTAATTCGCGAGGCGCCGCACACGGGAGGGAAAGGCCAAACCGTTGGTATGCGAGTGGGCTTGCTCTTGCATGCTGGCTTGGCTGGCTGAGCCTTCGTGTTCGGCCAACGAGCTGGCCGAACACCCGTCACCCGAAGCGAAGCGAGGCGTGGCATCTGTTCCCTGCCGTGTGCGGCGCCTCGCGTGCTGGGGCAAAGAGCGGAAAAGAGGGCCCCCTGTCTGAGGATCGCCTTAAGGCGATCCGAGTTGGGGCCCGGCCGCTCTTTGCCCCAGCACGCGAGGGGGGGTTGAGCCGCACCCGGCGCGCCTTCTTTGCCTACTTTCTTGGGCAAGACCAAGAAAGTAGGTCGGCTCCCCCGCAGGGGGAGTCGAAACAAGCCGTTGCCTCGCAAACCAACACCGCCGGCCCAAACGCCCAAACGCCCAAACGCCCAAACGCCCAAACGCTAAAGAACCAACCCCTCACCTCACCAACTGATTGATCTCAATAATCGGCATCAACACCGCCAGCACGATCAACAGCACCACCACCCCCATGGTCAGGATCAGCAGCGGCTCCAGCAAGCTGGTGAGGAACATCGTGCGCCGCTCCAGTTCCTGCGCCTCGCCCTGCGCCGCACGTTCCAGCATGGTCGGCAGGTTGCCGGTGGCTTCGCCGGAGCGGATCAGGTGCACCAGCACCGGCGGGAACTGGTTCTGCGCCGCCAGCGCACGCGCCAGCGAGGCGCCTTCGCGCACGCGCGTGGTGGCGTCGTCGACGTTGGCCTTGAGCGCCTCGTTGGTGAGGGTTTCGCCGGCGGCCTGTAGGCTGCGCAGGATCGGCACCCCGGCCGAGACCAGGATGGCCAGGGTGCTGGCGAAGCGCGCGGAGTCGTAGCCGCGGATCAGCTTGCCGGCCAGCGGCGCGGTCAGCAGCCAGCGGTGCCAGGACAGGCGCACGCCGGGCTGGCGCAACAGCGCGCGGATGCCCAACGTCACCGCGGCGATCGCGGCGAGCGCGGCCCACCACCAATTGCGCACGAAATCCGACAGCGCCAGCATGATGATGGTCAGCGTCGGCAGCTTCTGCTTGGTGTTGGCGAACACGCTCACCACCTGCGGCACCACGTAGGAGAGCAGGAAGATGACGATGGCGAAGGCCACCACGGTGACGATGGCGGGGTAGGTGAAGGCCAGGCGGATCTTGCCGGTCAGCGCGTTGCGCGCTTCCACGTAGTCGGCCAGCCGCTCCAGCACCAGGCCGAGGTGGCCGGAGTGCTCGCCGGCCGAGACCAGGGCGCGGTAGATGTCGGGAAAGTCGCGCGGGTGCTGCGACAGCGCCGCCGACAGCGAATTGCCGCCCATCACGTCGGCGCGGATGCCGGCCAGCAGTTCGTGCACGTAGGCGCGCTCTGCCTGGTCGGCCAGCGCGCCCAGCGCTTCGTCCAGCGGCAGGCCGGCCACGATCAGGCTGGCGAGCTGGCGCGTGAACAGCGCCTGTTCCTGCTTGGTCAGGCGCCGCACCAGGCCGGCGGCCTTGCCGCGTCCGCTGTCGCTGCCGGCGCCGAGGACGTCGACCGAGAGCGGGGTCAGGCCGCGCGCGCGCAGCTGCGCGCGCGCCTGCTTGGGACTGTCGGCGTCGACCACGCCGCGGTCGGTCTTGCCGGCCGCGTCGACGGCTTCATAGCGGAAGGCTGGCATGTGGTGGGCCTCCCGTTCAGTCGCGCGTCACGCGCAGCACTTCCTCGAGCGAGGTGGCACCGCTGTCGATCCAGCGCTGCGCGTCGCCGCGCATGGTGTGCATGCCGCGAGCCAGCGCCGCCTGCTTGATCTCCGCCTCGGGCGTCTGGCGGTGGATCATGGTGCGGATCTGGTCGTCCACGCTCAGCAGCTCATAGACGCCCATGCGGCCCTGATAACCGGAATGGCCGCACTTGTCGCAGCCTGCCGCGTGCCACACGCGCTGCAGCGGCCGTCCCTGCGGCTGCAGGGCCCCGCCCTCGTCCGGCGCGGCCTCGATGACCTCCTCGCGCTTGCAGTGCGGGCACAGGCGGCGTACCAGGCGCTGCGCCAGCACGCCAAGCAATGACGACGACAGCAGGAAGGGCTCGATGCCCATGTCGACCAGGCGGGTCACTGCCGAGGCCGAGTCGTTGGTGTGCAGCGTCGCCAGCACCAGGTGGCCGGTGAGGGAGGCCTGCACGGCGATCTGCGCGGTCTCCAGGTCGCGGATCTCGCCGATCATCACCACGTCCGGGTCCTGGCGCAGGATGGCGCGCAGGGCCTTGGCGAAGGTCATGTCGATGCGGGCGTTGACCTGGGTCTGGCCGATGCCGTCGAGGTCGTACTCGATCGGATCTTCCACCGTCATGATGTTGGTGCTCTGCGCGTCCAGCCGCGAGAGCGCCGCGTACAGCGTGGTGGTCTTGCCCGAGCCGGTCGGGCCGGTCACCAGCACGATGCCGTGCGGCTGGCGGATCAGGCCGTCGAAACCGGCCAGCGTGCCCGGCGCCATGCCGAGCTTGGCCAGGTCGAGGCGCCCGGCTTCCTTGTCGAGCAGGCGCAGCACCGCGCGCTCGCCGTGGCCGGTGGGCAGCGTGGAGACGCGCACGTCGACCGGGCGGCCGCCCACGCGCAGGGTGATGCGGCCGTCCTGCGGCAGGCGCTTCTCGGCGATATCGAGCTGGGCCATGATCTTGATGCGCGAGATCAGCGCGCCGTGCAGCGCCTTCTTCGGGCGCACCACGTCGCGCAGCGTGCCGTCCACGCGGAAGCGCACCACCGAGGCCGACTCGAAGGGCTCGATGTGGATGTCCGAGGCGCCTTCGCGCGCGGCCTGCGTCAGCAGCGCGTTGATCATGCGGATGATGGGGGCGTCGTCCTCGGATTCGAGCAGGTCTTCCACCGCGGGAATGTCCTGCATCAGCCGCGACAGGTCGACCTCGCCCTCGACCTCGCCGACCACCTGGGCGGCGCTGCCGTCCTGGCGGTTGTAGGCATCGGACATGGCGCGTTCCAGCGCGTCGGGCTCGAGTACCCGCAGCTGCAGCGGGCCGTGCACGCGCGCCACTTCGGCCAGCGCGGCCGGTGCGGTGGCGCGGCTGACCCAGACCTCGAGCCCGTCGGCGCGCTGGTGCGCGACCAGCAGCCGGCCCTCGCGCGCGAAGGCGTAGGGCAGCAGCCGGGCCGCCATCGGCGAGGGCGGTTCCAGCGCGGGGGCCGCGTTCGCGGCGGGAGATGCGGTTGCCGTCGTCGTCATCGTCAGTTGCCGGAGGCGGCGGCCTGCGGCGCCTGGGCGGAGGCTTGCGGTGCCGCTTGCGAGGTCGGCTGCCCGGACTGCGGCATCGGCATCGGCATCAGCAACGGCCCGGACCGCGTCAGCGGCACGGACTGCGGCAGCGGCAGCGGCCCGGCTGGCGCCACGCCCTTGTCGCGCGGGTCGACGAAGGGCGCCGCCGGCGCGTCTGCCGGCGGCAGCACCGGCGTGTCCTGGTCGCGCACCATATTGTTGGGCGAGACGAAGCCCTGCTGCTTGGCGCGCATGTAGTCGTAGCGGTCCTGCGTCAGGCGGTCGGTGGCGCCGGCGGTGCGCATCACGTAGGGGCGCAGGAATACCAGCAGGTTGGTCTTGCCGCGGTTCTTGTTCTCGTAGCGGAACAGGTTGCCGATCCAGGGGATGTCGCCCAGCAGCGGCACCTTCTGCACGCCGTCGCCATAGGTGTCCTCGATCAGGCCGCCGAGCACGATGATCTGGCCGTCGTTGACCAGCACATTGGTCTCGATCGAGCGCACGTTGGTGGTCGGGCCCTGGGACAGCGTGGCGGTGCCAGATACCACCGAAGACGATTCCTGGTAGATCTGCATCTTGACCAGGCCGCCGTCGGTGATCTGCGGCTTGACGCGCAGCGTGACGCCGACGTCCTTGCGGTCGTAGGTGGTGAACGGCGTGACCGTGGAGGAACTGCCGGTCTGGGCGTAGGAGCCGGTGGTGACCGGGATGTTCTGCCCGATCAGGATCTTGGCTTCCTCGTTCTCCAGCGTGATCAGGTTCGGCGTGGACAGCAGGTTGGTGCTGCCGTCGGCGCTCAGCGCGCTCAGCAGCGCGCCCAGCCCGGCGGCCTTGTTGACCACGCCGAGGTTCAGGCCGGCCAGGTCCGGCACCAGGCCGGAGACGGAGTTGATGGCCGAGGCGCCGTCGGCGCGCACGGCGGCGACGGCACCGGCCAGGTTGATGATGTTGGCGCCGCCGGTGCCGAAGTTGGTGCCGGCGAAGCCGATGGTGTTGCCGCTCGCGTTGAGCAGGCCCTGCCACTGGATGCCGAGCTTGGAGGTCTGCGTGGACGAGACCTCGACGATCATCGACTCGATGTAGACCTGGGCCCGCCGCATGTCGAGGTCGTCGATCACCGAGCGCAGGTTGCGGTAGACCGGCTCGCTGGCGGTGATGATCAGCGAGTTGGTGGCCGGGTCGGCCTGGATGATGCCTCCGGTGGTGGGCAGTTGCTGGCTGGCGAACGAGGCGCTGAAGGCGGAATTGCCGCTGCCGCCGCCCGTGCCGCTGCGCCCGGTGCTGCTGGTGGTGTTGGTGGCGTACTGGCTGGCCGTGTTGGCGACGGTGTTCTGCAGCGTATTGGTGGCACCGGTGCCGCCGACGCCGGCGCCGGACTGCGTACTGTTGAAGCTGCTGTCGGCGGCGACGATGGCCCGCAGCGTCTGCGCCAGCTTGACCGCGTCGGCGTTCTTCAGCGGTACCACCCAGATGTTGCCGGGGCGCGAGAAGGGCTGGTCGAGCTGTTCGATCAGCTGGCGTGCCTGCTGCAGCCGTGCACGGCTGGAGGCGCGGATCAGCAGCGAGTTGCTGCGCGGTTCGGCCACCACCGAGGTGCGCAGGCTGGCGTCCAGGCCGCCACCGCCGCCGCCCGAGGCGCCGGCGGCACCCGGATCGAGCAGCTTCTGCAGCACCACGGCGGCGTCGCTGGCGATGGCATTGCGCAGCGGCACCAGCTCCACCTCGCCGGAGGCCGGCGCGTCGATGGCCGCGATCACGCGGGCAAGGCGGCGCAGGTTGTCGGCGTAGTCGGTGATGACCAGCGTGTTGTTGCCCGGGTAGGCGGTGATGGTGTTGTTCGGCGCGATCATGGGACGCAGCACCGGCACCAGGTTGTTGGCCGACTCGTAGTTCAGCCGGAACACCTGGGTCACCACCTGCTCGCCGCCGCTGCCGCCGCGCGCCGGCGCGGGGCCGACCACGGTGGGCGAGCCCTGCAGCTTGGCATCGGCCTCCGGCACCACCTTGGTGAAGCCGTTGCTTTCCACGATGGCGTAGCCCTGCATGCGCAGCACCGAGCCCAGCGTGGACAGCGCCTGTTCGCGCGAGACCGGCTGTTCGGTGACGAGGTTGACCGAGCCCTTGACGCGCGGGTCGACCACGAAGTTCTTGCCGGTGGCCTGGCCCACCGCCTTGACCACCGATTCGAGATCGGCGTTGACGAAGTTGAGCACCACCTGGTCGCGTCCGTTCGCGCCGGCGGGCTGCTGGGCCCACAGCGGCGCCGGCGCCAGCAGGGAAAGGCCGCACAGCAGCACGGTGGCGTGCTTGGTGGCGGTGTGCAGGAACGGGCGGAAAGCTTGTTTTTTCATCATCGTTTAGCGGCTGCGGGCATGGCCGGCTGGTACCGGCTGCCAGGTCAGAAGCGCAGCGTGGTCACATTGTCCTCACGTCTTCCCAGCAGGCTCAGCAGGCCCACCAGCTGTGCGGCGGCGTCGGGATCGGCAAAGGCCGTGCCCTCGAAACGCGCCTGCCGTCCCAGTGTGCCGTCGCCCTCCAGGTGCAGCGGCCCATTGACGGTGTGCAGCCGCAGCTTGCCGCCGCCGCCGCTCCAGTCGATCTCGGCGCGGTAGCTGCCCAGCGGGCGCAGGCGGCTGACCGCGGACGACAGATTGTCCAGGCGCAGCGTCAGGTGTCCTGCCGGCTGGCCGCCGGATGCCGAGAAACTGCCGTTCAGCGCCGTCCAGTCGAGCTGCATGCGCCCGTCGGGGCACAGGCTGTTGAATGGCGCGCCCAGTCCTTCGAGCAGCGTGGCCGGCAGGCGCAGCGCGCCGGCCTGGGCCTGCCAGCCACCCGGCGCCACGGTCAGCGCCACCGGCGTGTCCATGGCCTCGGTATGGCGCACCGTCACGCGCAGGCGGCCGGTGAACAGCGGCCAGAAGGCCACCGTCCACTGCAGCCGTCCGGGCAGCACGGTGGCGGTCTCGCTGCCGCTGCCGGCCGACAGGGCCAGCGTGGCGCTGCCCTGCCACAGCGTGCCCTGCGCATCGGCCAGCAGCAGCTTCTGCCCGCTTTGCGCGGCCACGCTGTCTGCGATCCAGGCCGCCGGCAGGGCGGCCAGGGTGGTCAAGCCCACCACCAGCGCGCCGAGCGCCAGCCAGCCCAGGCGGCGCCAGCCGCGTGGCGCGGGCGCGGCTGGCCGGCGCAGGCGCAGGGCTTCGAGCCGTGCCATCAGCGCTGGCCGCCTGCGGTGGGGCCCTGCAAGGTGGCCGTCATATTGACCAGCGCGGTCGCGCCGACGTAACTCAGCCTGGCATCGGTCACCTTGAGCCGCTGCTGCTGGCGCACGTCCTGCAGCCACGCCGCGAGCGCGCCGAACGGCACCTTGTCGAGCTGGACCTGCACACTGCCGTCGCCGTTGGTGGCCAGCCGGGTGGCCTTCAGGCCCTGCTGGGCCAGGCCGGCCTGCAGGGCCTGGGTGAGGGCATCGCCCTGCAGCGCCGGCGGCGGGCTGCCGTTCAGGCTGCGCGCTTCCTGCGCCAGGGTGTCCATCTCGGCGAGGTCGGCGCGCTGCTGCGGCAGGCTGCGCGCGAGACGGGCGCTGGCGTCGGCGGCCGGTTCCCACAGCAGGCTGTAGCCGGCGACCGCCAGCAGCACGGCCGCCCCGCCTGCCAGGATCCATTGCTCGCGCGGATTGCGTGCCGACCAGAAGGCGTCGAAGCGCTCGCGCCAGGCCGCGGGCAGGCGCGGACGCGCCAGGCCGGCCAGGCGGTTCAGGGCGCTGCGCGGCTTGCCGCCGTTCGCGGCCGGGCCCGGCGCGCGGCCGGGTGCGGAGTCTTTGGTCGGTATCACGGGGCGTTCCTGGGCGCAGTGGCGGTCGAGACGGGGCGCGGGCTCATAGGGCGGGCTTGACCGTCCAGCGCGAGCTGCCGGCCGGGGCCTGGCTGCCTTCCCGCGGGCTGTTGTCTTCGTCCATCGCCAGCCCGGCCTGGCGCGCCGCGCTGCGCAGGGTGGCGGTGTCGGTGCCGGCCTTGAGCGTCACATAGAGCGTGCGGCTGCGGTATTCGAGCCCCAGCAGGCCGTCGGGCGGCAACTGGCGGGCGGCCTGGGCGAAGCGGTCGGCCAGCGGCAGGAAATCGTCCGGCACGCTGCGGCCGCTGGCCAGGCGCAGCTGCTCGACCTGGCGGCGCATCTGCAACGGCGGGTCCACCACCACGGGGAGCTGCGGGAAGGCGCTGCGCAGGGCCTGCAGCTGCGCGGCCGCGAGCCGTTGCTGCTCCTGGTGCAGTTTCAGCCACAGGATGTTCATGCCGGCCAGCTGCACCAGCAGCAGGCCGGCGGCGAGCGCCAGCGGCAGGCGCCAGGCGCGCAGGTTCCAGCGCTCGGCACGGCCTTGGGCGAACTCGAACTGGGCCAGGTCGAGCGCCGCGTCGCGCAGGCAGTCCTGGGCGCCGGCCAGCCACTGCGGCCAGCCGAGCGCGGCCGGCGCCACCGGCAGGCCGGCGTGGCGGCCCGCTTCGCGGTCCGCAATCCAGTTGCCTGCCGGCGCCAGCGCGAGCCAGCCGGCCAGCGACTCGCTGCCGAGCAGCAGGCCGTAGCCGGCATGCGGTCCGGTGCGCACGGTCAACTGCCATAGCCGCTGCGCCTGGCGGGGCGCGGCAATGGCGTCGTCGGCGAGCAGGCCGTCGGCCTGCTCCAGTGTCGGGGTGGCATCCTCGATCGCCAGCGTGGCCGGCGCGGCCGCCGCCGCTGGCGGCTGCTCGGTGGCGGCCTCGCCGTCGGCGGCGCTGTCCGGCGCGGCCGGCTCGGCCAGCGGCAGGCAGAGCTGGGCCGGCAGCACGCAGCGGCGGCGGTGGCTGTGTTCGGCGAAGGCATCCAGCACCGCGCGCAGCCAGGCGCGGTCGACCACCATCAGCAGGCGGCGGCGCGCCGCGCGCGGCGTACCGGCCGCTGCGGCGTCCAGCGCCGGGCCGACCGCGATGTGGCTGAGCTGGGCGTCGCCCGCGAGTATGTCCTCGACCAGGTTGGGCAGCGCCAGCTTCAGGCGGGCCGGTGCCAGCGGCGGGACGTCGGCCTCGCTCAGCAGCACGTCGCCGGCCGACAGGATCAGCACCAGGCGGTCGGCCGCCGGCAGTTCCTCGACCCGAGCGTTGCCTTCACGCAACACCGTGGACGCCGGCGCGACGGCGGCACGCCGGCCCGTGGCGGCGGCCGGGTCCCGCACCAGCGCGAAGGGCAGGGCGCCGAACCGCCACGGTTGTGGCTGGTCATGCGGGCGCGGCGGAATGCGGACGTACAGGGAGGTGCTCAAGGTCTTGCGGTCTTGCTGGCTGGAACGGGTCGGAAACTGGCGGGCGGGCCGGGCGGGAGCAACGCCGCCTCCCCCTTACGGTGGCGCGCCGCTCAGGCCGGCGCAAGGCTGGGGCGCCGGCCTGACGGGTGCATGCCTGCGCCAGGCCGGAGCATACCTTGCCTGTGTGACTGATTGGCGTCAATACGGAATTCTGAGGCATTTCCGGCCCTTGTTCAGGCCTTTGACGGCCGACCAAGGGGGGATTGCCCGTCAGCGCGATTCAGGCATGCGGTCGATATCGTGGACCCACAGTATCCGCGTGCTGTTGGCGTTGGGCTGGGCATCGGCACGGTAGACCAGCGAGACCTGCATGCGCAGGGCCCGCTCGTGGCGGACCTGGCCGTAGATCAGGAAGTAATGGCTGCGCACGTCGACGGCGTTGGCCACGCTGTTGGGATCGGCCTGCGGCGCCAGCGTGCGCAACTGGGTCTGCACGTCGCCGACATTGTTGAAATAGGCGCGGTCGCGCTGGCGCACCAGTTCGCGCGCGCGATCCAGCGGCAGGTTTTCGATGACGGCGGCCAGCACTTCCGGGTCGGCGGTGTTCGCATTCACCACGGTGCGCTCGGGCAGCAGGATGACGAAAGGCGCGAGCGCGGCCACGATCTGCGGCGTGTAGCCGGGCACCGCCAGCAGGTCCTCGGCACTGTCGGGCGGGCGCGGCGACCGCGCGCCGCCCTGGCGGCCGCGCTGGGCGGCCAGCAGGTAGCGTGCGGTGGCATCGGCCAGGGCGCCGTTCTGGCCCAGCGTCTGCAGCAGGCGACGGTAGGCGGCCAGCGCGATGGTATCGATGGTGGCCGCGCTGCCCTGGCCTTCGACGGTGGTCCAGATCACCAGGTTGTTGAGGTTGAAGCGCGCCTGGGCGTCCATCACGCGCCCGGACAGGAAGGAGGTCTCGCCGGCCTGGTCGGTGCGCAGCGCGGCGCCCAGGAAGTCCGACAGGCGCGTCTCGGCGACTGGAACGGCCCACGGCTCGCCGAGCTGGTCGACGCTGGTGCGGCGCTGGTCGTCGCGCAGGATCAGGCGCGCCCAGTCGACCGCGGCGCGCTCGATCCAGGCCGCCTGGGCAACCAGGCGCTGGTTTTCCACCGAGCGGATCTGTACCTGCTGGCGCCACAGCATGCCGGAGACCACCACCACGGCCAGCGTCACGATCAGCAGCGCGGTCACCACGGCGGCGCCGCGCGCACGCCGGCGGGCACCGGCACGGCGTGTGGCGAGGGCGGCAGGCAGGCGGCGCGTCGTCATAGGCCGGTCAGGCAGGTCTTCTGGAAGCGGCGGGGCGTGTCGCCGTCGCCCATGCGTGCCATCAGCGTCAGTTCCAGCCCGCGCAGCACCGGGCCGCTGGTGGCCGCGACCACGACCGAGGAGGCCGGCACCGCCGACACGCTGCCGGCCAGCAGCGCACCGCGCACCGCGGCGCTGTCGGTCTGCCAGCCGCCGGGTTCGACCCAGGCGCGAACCGTCAGCGCGTCGGCGTTGGCCACCAGCGCCCGCGCCGGGCCGCCGTCCGGACGCCGCAGCACCTGCAGGGCGGCCTGCACGGCACCGCGGTTGTCGGCGGGCGGCGCGGCCGCGCGTACCACGGTATTGCCGTCGAGCCGGTAGGCGACCACCTGCCAGGTGGTCGGATTGTTCTCGCTGCGGCGATCGCGCACCATCAGCAGCAGGCCGGGAGCGAACTCCACCGGGCTGCCCTGCAGCGCGGCCGGGCTCGCCAGGTGTTCGCAGTCGGACTGGAACTGGCCGTACAGCACCTTGAGCGCATCGAGGCGGGCATCGTGGTCGACGAGGCGTTCGCGCCCGCGCGTCATCGCATCGAGGCCGCGCCAGCCGATCACGGCGATCACCGCCAGCAAGGTGATGGCCACCAGCATCTCGAGCAGGGTGAAGCCCGGACTGGCGCGGCGCGGCCCGCGCTCAGAGCAGATTGCGCGATTCATTGGGAAGGATGGTGACCAGCCAGGCCAGCCGCACCGAACGGTCGGCGGCGGACGGGTAGACCGCGATCTCGACGCGGCGGAAGAAGGGATTGGGGGTGCCCGAGACCGTTTCCTCGCAATACAGCGCCACGCCGCCCTGCGGGCATTCGTAGCCGCGCGTGCCCGGTTCGGGCCAGGCCTTGGTCAGGCGCAGGTTGGCGAGATGGTTTTCGGCGCTCCACTCGGCCAGCATGCGGTTCTGCAGGGCGGAGCCGGCCTCGATCATCGACCCCATCGCGCGCATCGCGGCGGTCAGCGCCACCGCCAGGATGGTCAGCGCCACCAGCACTTCGATCAGGGTGAAGCCGCGCCGGGCCTGGCGCGCAGGGCGGTGCGTCATGGTGGTCATGGCGCCGTGGCGCTGAAGCGGCCGCTGCCGTCGCCCACGATGTCGACGCGCAGGTTGCCGCGTACCAGCACCAGCCGCTGCGGATCGCCGAGCGGCTCGCGGCCGAATACCAGGCGTGCGACGCCGCGCTCCATGGTGCCGCCTTCGAGCACGCTGACGCGGTCGGGTGGCAGGCGCCAGCGGGCGGGGGCGAACAAGTCCTGCGTCAGCGGCTGCCAGCCGTTCGGCGTGGCCACCAGGAAGCGCCAGCCGCCGGCATCGCCTTCCCAGGCCAGCGCCCGCGCGCGCAGCTGCGCTTCTTCCTGCGCCAGTTCGAACAGGCGCGCGATGCGCTGCCCGTCATCGAGCAGGCGGCCGCGCTCGTTGGGCGAGGCATTGACTGCCACCAGCGAGATCACGATGCCGGCGATCACCATCACCACCAGCAGCTCGAGCAGGGTGAAGCCGTGCCGGCGCCCGTTCCGGGCCGCCGCGGGACGCATGGGCACCGGACGCATGGAGAGGGCCGTACGGGCTTATTCCCAGTTGCCGATATCGGCGTCGTTGCCGCTGCCGCCGGCCTGGCCGTCGGCGCCGAAGCTGAACACGTCGATCTCGCTGCGCACGCCCGGATTCAGGTACTGGTAGGGATGGCCCCAGGGATCCTTGGGCAGCTTCTCCAGGTAGCCGCCGCCCTTCCAGTTGTTGGGCACCGGCTCGACGGTGGGCTTGCTGACCAGGGCAGCAAGCCCCTGCTCGGTGGTCGGGTAGCGCCCGTTGTCCAGGCGGTAGAGCTTCAGCGCCTGCATGATGGACGAGATGTCCTGGCGCGCGGCCACGATGCGGGCCTCGTCCGGGCGGCTCATGATTTTCGGCACGACCAGGGCGGCCAGCACGCCGAGGATCACGATCACCACCATGATCTCGATCAGGGTAAAGCCACGCTGGCGGCGCGTGCCGGGGCGGCGGGCGAGGGAAGCAGAGGCGAATCGTTGCATCGCGGACATGGGTCTTTGGAACGGAGCCGGTCGGACCGGCAGGGAGCTGGCAGGGACCGGCGAAGGGGGCGGGACGCGACGGCACCGTCCGCCCGCGGCCGGTCGAGCCGCTCAGTATAACCGCGGCTGTATGACGGATTGATGCTTCGTGCGAGGGGGGCGGCGGGTCAGACAGTTGTCGCATGGCTCTGGTACCCTTGCCGCTTTACCATTCGCCGAAGCTCCCGTGCAACTCTCGATCCGGCCCCCCCTGCGCATCGCACCTCCCGGCGCCTGGCTGCCGCGCCTGGCAGGCGTGGCCCTGTTCGTCGCGCTATGCGCCCTGGCCACCTGGTGGGTGCTGCGGCTGGCCGCGCTGAACACGATTCCGGTGCCGCAGAGTGCGCGCGTGGTCCAGAGCGAGGCGGTCGAGAGCGGGGCGTTGGGCACCTTGTTCGGCGGCTCTGCGCAATCCGGCGTGCGAGACGTACAACTGATCGGCGTGGTGGCCGACATCGACAATGGCGCCGGCGCGGCGATCGTCTCGCTGGACGGCGGTCCGCCCAAGGCCGTGCGCGCCGGTGCCGTGCTGTCGCCTCAGTTGCGCCTGGTCGAGATCCGCGGCCGTGCGGTGGTCATCGAGCGCAACGGCGTGCGTCAGGAGGTGCTGCTGCCGGTGCAGTCCGGCGCGGTGCCCGCGCGTGGCGCGGCGGCGCAGCCGGCTCCGCCGGCGGGGGCCGCGGCGCCGATCCAGACCCTGCCGGCAGCCGTGCCGCAGCCAGCCAATCCGCCGGCGGTGCCGCCGCCTGCGCAGGTCGAACACGGTAGCGAGCCCGGGGCGGCCAAGGACTGAGGGCCGGCCCCGCCCGCGCCGTATCTTTCGGCGCCCTACGCTTCCTTACGCCCCTCAGGCTATTCTGTGAGGGGCGTAACATCTTATTAAATCCGCCAACTTGTCGATATCGTCCGCGTTCTAATCGCCATATGCCCACTTGAATGAAAGGAGCACGGACATGCAAGGCAAGAAGATGAAGCAGAACATTCAGCGATTTCTGGCGGCATCGGCTGTTTTCCTGGTGACGGGGGCCGCTTTCGCCCAGAGCGCTGTCGACCCCGCCGCGTCGGCGGCCGATGGTGCCAAGCCGATGATGGGCATGGATATGGGCCACCATCGCGATGGCCTCGGCTGGCTCGATGCCGCCGACGCCAACGGCGATGGCGCCGTCACCAAGGCGGAGTTCGATGCCTTGTTCCGGCGCATCGATACCAATCACGACGGCAAGATCGACAAGGCTGAGGCCCAGGCCTTCCGCAAGGCGATGTGGGAGCAGCGGCGGGCCAAGATGGAAGCCCGTTTCGAGGCCAGGTTCAAGGCTGCCGACAAGAACGGCGACGGTGCCCTGACACGGGAAGAGGTGCAAGCCGGACTGCCGCGCCTGGCGCCTCATTTCGACCAGCTCGATGCCAATCACGATGGCAAGCTGACGCTGGACGAGATCCGCGCCGGCATGCGCAAGATGCACGAGGCGCGCATGCAGCGCTGGCAGCATCGCCAGGATGGCGGCGGGCAGCCGGTGCCCGGTGGCGCGACCACGCCGTCGGGGGGCTGATGCCACGGCGGGACCATGCCCGCCCCAAAGAAAAACGCGGCCTGCGGGCCGCGTTTTTCTTTGGGGCTCCTCACAGCTTGCCTGGCACCGTCCTTGCCTCAGGCGCCAGCGACCAGGGGCGCAGCGCAACGGCCGGGCTCGTCGGTACCCTCGACCGGGCCGCGCGGCCGCAGTTGCCCGTTCCCGGTGCGTGCCGGCCGGCAACGGAACGCACCGAGCCCCGCGATAGTGCCCGATGCGCTCCTGCGGCCGCCGCATGCCGGTGCGGTCGGCGCGTGCTCACGCCGACGCTGCCCACGCCCGGGCTTGGCCCGCACAAGAAATTGCGTACTTATGCACGACTTGCTAAATTTGCGCAAAAAAATTGCCGATAAATATATTGCGGAGCAACAATATCGTGAGCAAGGTGGAGCTTGACAAGATCGACCGGAAGATTCTGGAGGTGCTCCAGACCAACGGCCGGCTGACCAACCTGGAAGTGGCGGAACGGGTCAACCTATCGCCCAGCCCATGCCTGCGGCGCATCCGCCGGCTGGAGGAGATCGGCGTGATCCGCCAGTATGCGGCGCTGCTCGAGCCGGGCAAGATCGGCCTGGGCCTGCTGGCCTATATCAACGTGCGGCTCGAGAAGCATGGCGGCGCGCCCAAGGGCAAGGCGCCGCTGGAGCAGTTTCGCGCCGCCATCGAGGTCTGGCCCGAGGTGGTGGCCTGCCACACGATGACGGGGGAGATGGATCTGCTGCTGAAGGTGTACGTGGAGAATATGGAGCATTTCGCCCGCTTCATGAACGAGCAGCTGCTGGCGCATCCGGCGGTGATCGACGTGCGCTCCAGCTTTGCGCTGGAAAGCATCAAGGACACGACGGCCTTGCCGGTCGGCAGCACCGGCAGCACCTGAGCGACCTCGTGCGCGGCTCGCCCATCCAGGCAAAACGGCCCGCCATGCGAGCATGGGCGGGCCGTTTGCGCGCCGGAGGCGTCAGGGTGGAACTCAGGCCGTGTGCTTCTGGGGCACCATCGAGCGCCAGAAGCGCAGCCCGAAGCGGCGCGCATCGCGCAGGTTGCGGCGCACCAGATAGTCGAGGTCGGCGACCTGCTCGTCCAGCGCTTCGGTCAGGCGGCTGACGGTGTCGGCCGGCGGCAGTTCCAGGTAGGCGTCGGCCTCGCCATAGGCGTACTGCACCTTCATGCCCGCCTTCTTGGCGATGTGCATCATGGCGGCGTTGCGCGACAGGCAGTGCATGTAGAGCGTGCGCACGCTGGTGTTGCGCCCGTGCATGGCGGCACGCTCGAACAGCGCGCTGCCGATGCCGCGTCCGCGCGCGCTGCGCGAGACCGACACGCCGAACTCCGCCACGCGGCCCTGGGCGTTGTCGCGCAGGTTGGCGAAGTGCCCGACGCCGACCAGCTCCAGATGCTCGTCATAGACGCCGAAGACCGAGTCGTGGTCGAAGTCGATGCTGTCCACGTAGGCCTCGACCACATGGTCGCCCACCGACTGGCCGAAACGGAGCAGGCGATCCTCCTCGCCGAGGGCGAGGAAATGCTTCAGCAGTCGCGAGCGATGATGCGCTGCCAGTTCCCGCACCAGGATGGTGGGGCGCTGCGCGGCCTGTGCGGCCTCGGCTGCCTTGCGGATGTCTTCGTCGGTGACGGCTCCGACGGCCTTGCTCAGTTCGAGCGGATTCACGGTCTTTCCTTATGGTTCCGGCTGTTCCGGTCAGTATATAAATAGCAGGATGGAGGTGGATGTCCAGGCACTTGTCGTATCGTCTGCCAGACCAGCATGCTCGATACGGGCAAACACCATCTTGCTGCAACGCAAAAACTATTGTAGTGGATTTGTCAGTTTGACGTAAGAATCGTGCGCCGCAACAGGCGCTCGATTTTGTAAATTTTGGAAAAATCCAACAAAATCAAGGGTGTCTGTCTTGTGGTGTCGGCGCGACAGGCGTGGTTGGGGAAGTTTTGCTGCTTTGCAGCAAGCCATCCTCGGCCCTGGACGCCTGCCATTCCCCCTGCATCTTCCATCCGCAACATCACCCATCCGCAAGCCCGATGATCGAGCCGCCTGTCCTCGTGATCTACGCCCATCCCCTGCCGCGCCATTCGCGGATCAACCGCCCGCTGGCCGCCGCGCTGGCCAGGCTGCCTGGCGTGACGATGCACGATCTGTACGCCCGTTATGCCGACTACGACATCGACGTGGTGGCGGAGCAGCGCGCCCTGGCCATGGCCAATACCGTGGTGTTCCAGTTTCCGGTGCGCTGGTACAGCGTGCCGCCCTTGCTCAAGCTATGGATCGACGAGGTGCTGGAGATGGGCTGGGCCTATGGTCCGGGCGGCACCGCGCTGCGCGGCAAGTCGCTGCTGGTGGTGGCCAGCGCCGGGGGCAGCGCCGATGCCTATTCCCCGCAGGGCAGCCACGGCCACGAGATCGAGCGCTTCCTGCTGCCGCTCGAGCAGACCGCGCGGCTGTGCGGCATGGACTGGCTGGAGCCGCTGCTGCTGCTCGACGCCAATGCGGCCGATGCCGCGACCCTGGCGGGGCATATCGACCGGGTCTCGGCCTGCCTGGGCGGCCATGCCCGGGTACCGGGCAAGGAGGCCGTGCATGAATCCGCATGACTTCCTGATCGCCCTGCTGGTGTTCCTGGCAGCGCGGTGGTGGCGGTGCCGCTGGGCGCGCCGTTTCGGCCTCGGCGCGGTGCTGGGCTACCTGCTGGCCGTGCCGCCATCGGGCCCTGGGCCTTGCGCCTGGTGACCAACGTGGATTCCATCCTGCACTTTTCCGAGTTCGGTTGTGCTGATGATGTCGTGATCCCTGGAGCTCCAGCCGAAGAAGCTGTGGGCCCTGCGTCGATCCATCTTCGGCTTCGGCGTGCGCAGATGGCGGCCTGCGCGCTGGCGCTGGGCGGGCCGCGGCGCTGGCCGGCGCCAGTTGGCAGGTGGCGCTGGTGGCCGGCCTGGGTCTCGCGCTGTCATCGACCGCGATCGCGCTGGCGACCCTCGCCGAGCGCGGCCTGCTGGCCACGCCGGCCGGCTCGGCCAGCTTCGGCATCCTGCTGTTCCAGGACATCGCGGCGATTCCGATGATCGCGCTGCTGCCCTTGCTGGGTGCCGGGGGCGCAGGCGGTGCCGCCGCGCCGGGCGCGGCCTGGCTGGCCGCGCTCAAGGCGGTCGCGGTGATCGGCACGGTGGTGGTGGGCGGGCGCTACCTGGTGCGGCCGGCGCTGCGCATGATCGCGCGTACGGACATGCGCGAGATGTTCACCGCCTTCGCGCTGATGCTGGTGGTCGGCATCGCGCTGATGATGGACGCGGTCGGGTTGTCGATGGCACTCGGCACCTTCCTGGCCGGCGTGCTGCTGGCCGACTCCGAGTACCGCCATGCGCTGGAGGCCGACATCGAGCCCTTCAAGGGACTGCTGCTGGGCCTGTTCTTCATGGCCGTCGGCATGTCCATCGACTTCGGCGTGCTGGCGCAGGCGCCGTGGCAGGTGCTAGGCCTGGTGGCGGCTTTCGTGGCGATCAAGGTGGCCGTGCTGGCGCTGCTGGCGCCGCGCTTCGCCATCGCGCGCGGCCAGCGCCTGTTGTTCGCCTGCGTGATGTCGCAGGGTGGCGAGTTCGCCTTCGTGGTGTTCGGCGCGGCGGCGGGCGGCGGCCTGCTGCCGGCCGGCAGTGCCGACCTGCTGGTACTGGTGGTGGCGCTCTCGATGGTCTGCACGCCGTTGCTGCTGCTGGCCTACGACCGGCTGCTGGCGCCCCGGCTGGCGCGGCTGTCGGCGCGCGAGGACGATGTGATCCCACCGCAGGACAACCCCGTGCTGATCGCCGGGTTCGGCCGCTTCGGCCAGATCGTCGGGCGCTTGCTGTATGCGCAGGGCCTGGGTGTGACCGTGCTGGATCATGATCCCGACCAGATCGAGTTCCTGCGCCAGTTCGGCTTCAAGGTCTTCTATGGCGACGCCACCCGCGTCGACCTGCTCGAGTCGGCGGGGGCGGCCAACGCGCGCATCCTGGTGGTCGCCATCGACGGCATGGAGGACGGCCTGGCGCTGATCGACCGGGTGCGCGAGCGCTTCCCCCACCTGAAGATCTATGCCCGGGCGCGCCATGTGTCGCATGTCTACCAGCTCAAGGCCCGTGGCGTGGAAATCTTTGAGCGTGAATTGTTCGAGGGTTCGCTGGCGCTGGGCCGCCGCGTGCTGGAAGGGCTGGGCTACGACCGTGCCGAGGCGCGCGAGCTGGCGCTCAAGTTCCGCCGCCACAATATCGATGCGATCGACCGCTTCTACCCGCACTATACCGACCAGACCAAGCTGGCGCGGCAGGCGCGCGAGGAGCTGGAAGAGATGTTCCGGCAGGACCGGGAGCAGCGCCGGCAGCGCGAACGGGCGCAGTGGGACTGAGGCGCGCCGCCGCGGGGCGGCGTGCCGTCAGCGGCCGGCTTGCGTCTTGCCGGCGCCGATCGCCAGGCGGACTTCGTCCCCGCCCGTCAGCGGCTGGCCCGCGGCCGCTGCCGCGGCCGGCAGGCCGCCGGCCAGCAGTTCGATGACGATCTCGGCAAAGTCCGCATAGGACAGCCGGCCGCCGGGCTTGAGCCAGGTGAAGGTCCAGTTGATCATGCCGAACACGGTCATGGTCAGGGCCGTCTGGTTGTCCCGGGTGACACGCTCGGGGTAGGCCAGCCGCAGCAGCCGGGAGAACGCGGAGACCACGTCGCGCTCGCGCTTGAGGATCAGGTCGCGCTGTGCCTCGGCCAGGAACTTGACGTCGTTGATCAGGGCGATATGCCGCGTCTGCGAATTCTCGTACTCGGCGAGGAAGGCGCGGATCAGGTTGGCGAAGCGCGCGCGGTCGTCGAGGTGGCGGCGTTCGGCCTCCGCGTCGACCTCGGTGACGATCAGCATCAGCCGCCGGGTATAGCGGTCGAGCAGGTCGAACAGGATCGCTTCCTTGCTTTCGTAGTAGTGGTACAGGCGCGCCTTGGAAGTGCCGCAGGCGGCGGCCAGGTCGGCCATCGAGGTGCTGGGGTAGCTGCTGGCGGCGAAGGCGGTGGCCGCCAGTTCCAGGATCTGCTCGCGCTGCGCCTCGAAGTCGGGCGCCTTGGTACGTGCCATGTTGCGGGTCGCTCCGATTACTCCGGGCTGGCCACGACGTTGCGGCGCAGTTCGCAGGTCTGCAGGGAATCGGCATTGCCGCGCAGCACCAGCTGGCCGGTGCCGATCAGCTCGCGCAGCGCCAGA